>CAYVRT010000001.1:0-239545 GCA_964453115.1 uncultured Anaerolinea sp.
TGGAGAATGTGCTTGGGTACATTCCTGAAAAACAACATGCGGAGGTGGAGCCGGAACTGAAGGGAATATTCTATCAGGATAGTCATGAGAAAGCCGAGCAGGCACTGGCTGCTTTTTGCGAGAAATTTGCCAGAGCCTATCCTTCAGCCATTGAATGTCTCAAACGCGACCAGGATGCTTTGCTCTCATTTTACGATTTCCCCAAAGAGCATTGGAAAACCATCCGTACCAGCAATGTGATTGAGCGTTTGTTCTGTGATGTCAAAAAGCGCACTCACAAAATGGCGGCCGCTTTTCGTAATGAGAATAGCTGCCTGCTCATGTTTTTTGCTATCACTCGCAGTCTGAAATTCAGGCGCATTTCTATGCCCAAAGAGGAAAACCGTGCCCCCAAGATTTTACACAACTCTTGACATACCACCCCATCGGCAGTATACTGAAAATTGTGTAAAAGAGAGGGGATTCTGGTATCCTTAGGTAACCAAATCGAAAAAAAGAAAACCTTGACTCCCAAGAAAAATCATACACGATCGGAAGCGGAACGTCAAGAGATGCTTCATAATTTTCTGCAACCCTGATAACAGTATTGGAAGCAAATAGTGCGAAGCAAAAAGAGGGCTTGTGGCCCTCTTAAAAGTAACATTGTGTGCCGGGTGATTTATTCCGGTCGGGAGAAAAGCTGGTGCAGGCGAGGGGTTTGCGCGGCAATGGCTGCGCGTTCGGTGCGAAATTCAAAGACAGGACCCATGCCGCCATATTCAAAGGCAACAATTTGTGGGCGCGGCCATTGACCGGTTTCAATTTGCGCTTGTAACCAATCCATTTTGACCCAGTCGCTTTCGTTTAATTCAAAATGATCTTCCTCATGGCCCTGATGGGTGCGGATGCCGGTAATGTGCAATTCGCGCAAGCGTTGGAAAGGCAGCCGGGCGATGTAATCATCCTCGTCCATGCCCAGGGCTCGGGCAGATAGGCGGGCGTGACTGTAGTCGAACAGGAAGCCGCAGCCGCTTTCGAGAATTAACTGAGTGATGAATTGAGGGTCAATTGCGGCCCGGTTATGGTCCTTGTCGCCAATCAGCGGGCAGTTTTCGCAAACAACATTTTCGGTACCGAAATGCTGCACGATTTGGCGCACTTCGGCCAGGGCCTGGGTGCGGTAACGCTCAACTGCGCCGCGATCTTGTGGGTCAAGATCTGCTGGGGCGTTGAGGTGCAGGTTGACGTAGGGCGCAGCGCCCTGGTGCAGCAGGCTTTCGACTTGCTTCCAATTGGTGTTGAGCAAGGTTCCGCAACCAAGGTTAAGCGAAAAATGGACGTAGAAGGGGTAGCCAGAATGGAAGAAATGGGCGATTAGCTCGGGCCAATCAGGCAGTTTGAAGCGGTCAAGCGGAATTTGTCCCTGTTGGTATAGTTCACCTGCCGGGACAGAATAATTAATGCAAAATTCGGTCATTGAATTTCCTCACGAAAGCGGAGTTCGATGCGTTCGATGCGCGCTGCACTGGGATCCAATCCGAGGGCAAGTAACACTTCATCGGGGCGTCCGGTTGCTGCCTCGCGGGCTGTCAGGCGCAGGTGCAGGAGCGGGGACTGGGCGGTGCTTTCGGGCAGAGGGCAGAGCTCCAGAATCAATGGGCGCAGGTCATATTGTTTGTCGCGGCGTTGACGCGGCAGGCTGGTGGCAGCAAGGCAATCCTGGCAGCGGCGCAGCAGGTCTTCGGGCGAGATGGGGTCGAGAAGTAGAATGTGGTAGAGGGCCGATTCGCCCTGGGTTTGCAGGGCAGGCGCATTGAGCGGGACGATTTCAACCTTTTGCAGGGTGATGCCGGGCGGTAAGGTTGGCTGGAGGGCGGTGCGTACTTCTTCGGGGTCAGCATCACATTCCAGCCAGAAATCCAACACCTCGTGACGGCTGAGCAGGCCAAGCGGCAAAGGGCAGGCCTGTTGAATGCGCGCCTGTGGGTGAAAACCCTGCGAGTAGGCGATTGGCAGGCGGGCACGGCGCAGGGTGCGCTCCCAAACTTTTTGCATATCCAGGTTGCCGGTGTAGCGCAGGGCTTCAGTTTTGGCGTACAGGATGCGAATGCGGTTCATGGTTGCGCCTCCGCGGCAGCGTGTGGGGCTATGTCGGGACACTTCCAGAGCGGGCCGGGGTTAGCACGGCGCAGGCTATTGAAGGTGGGTAAAATTCCGCAGGCAAAGCACTGTTCGCGACAGTCGGGGCGGGTTTCCTCGCACTGACTGGAGCGGTATTCTTCCAGCAGATAGGATTTGCGCACGCCGGGTGCGATGACATCCCAGGGGAAGATTTCATCTTCGCTGCGCACACGATGCGTATAGAAAGCCGGGTCGAGGCCGGTTTGCTGGAAGGCGGATTGCCAGGCCTGGGGGTTGAACTGGTCTTGCCAGGCATCGAAGCGGGCACCAGCGCGCCAGGCAAGCTCGATGACCTGGCCCAGGCGGCGGTCACCGCGCGAGAGCCAGGCTTCAAGCATGGTTTCGGCGGGGGAGGTCCAGGTCATCTTCAGTCCGGGGCCTCGCAATTCGTTGCGTAGCAGTTGTTGCTTGGCTTCAATTTGGGCGGGGGTGTCGCAGGGCGCCCATTGGAAGGGGGTGTGTGGCTTGGGGACAAAGGTGCTGACGCCTGCATGAAGGGCGGCACGACGGCCCAGGATGCGGCGGCCCTCGGCGATGACTTGTTTGCAGAGATTGGCAATTGCGCGCACGTCTTCCAGTGTTTCGGATGGATGACCGATCATGAAGTAGAGTTTGAGGGTTGGCCAGCCGCGGCTGTAGATGGCGCGAGCAGTTTCAAGGAGTTGTTCGGTTTGGATGGGTTTGTTGATAATCTGCCGCATGCGCTCGGTGGCAGCTTCGGGGGCGAGGGTGAAACCGCCCTGACGTGCGCCGCGCAATTTTTCCATCAGATCCACAGAAAAGGACTCAATTCGTAGAGAAGGGAGGGAGATGACTAGGTGCTGCCCTTCAATGGCCGAGACGGCATCTACCAGTTCAAGAATATTCGTATAGTCAGAAGACGAGAGCGAAAGGAGGGCAATTTCCTCAAAGCCGGTTTGTTGCAGGGCGGTTTCAATGGCGGCGACGATTTGTGAGACGGGCCGTTCGCGCACTGGACGGTTGACGAATCCAGCATGGCAGAAGCGGCAGCCGCGGGTGCAGCCGCGCATGATTTCGACCGAGACACGATTGTGGACGACCTCGATGGAGGGGACAATGAACCGTGTGGGAGGGGGCGGAAGTTGCGCGACGATGCGTTTGGTGACCTGGGTTGGGGTGTCGGGTTGATTGGCTTCAATGGCGGCAATTGTGCCGGTGGGGGTGTAGCGTGGGGTGTAGAAGCTGGGAATGTACAGGCCAGGCAAACGCGCCAGGCTGCGCAGCAGGGCGGGGCGGCTGCCGGATTGGGCTTTCCATTCGGCGTAGACATCTACAATTTCGTGAATGACTTCTTCTCCTTCGCCAATCACAAAGGCGTCTATGAAATCGGCCATTGGTTCCGGGTTATAGGCGGCATGACCGCCGGCAATCACCAGGGGGTGCTGCTCGTCGCGCTGGGCGCTGTGCAGGGGCAGGCCGGCAAGGTCGAGCAGATTGAGGGCATTGGTGTAGAGGGTTTCGTAGGGCAGGGTGAGGCCGAGAATATCAAAATCGGCGATGGCGTGACGGGTTTCGAGTGAGAAGAGCGGGATTTGTTCCTGGCGCAGGAAGGTTTCCATATCTACCCAGGGCAGGTAGACACGTTCAGCCAGCACATCGGGGCGGGCATTGAGTGCTTGGTAGAGGATGGCGAGCCCCAGGTTGGGCAGGCCAATGTCGTAGATATCCGGGAAGGCCAGTGCCACACGGGTGGGAATGTTTGACCAGTCTTTGACAACCTGATTTTGTTCTCCGCCAACGTAGCGGCCTGGTTTGGCAACGCGGGGCAGGATGCGCTCGAGGCGGGTTTGAATTGCTTGCGCAGATAGGCTCATTTCGCTCCAGACGATAAAAATTTTGGAGCTATTGTACCCGATTTTGGCGGGGAATGCTCAGATTGTGCCTTTGTACATTCCACCATCTATGCTGAGCATGACGCCGGTGATGTAGGCAGCAAGTGGCGAGAGGAGGAAGACGGCAGCCGCGGCAAATTCTTCTGGTTTGCCCAGCCGCCCCAGGGGGCTATCTTTGGCCTGTTTGCGGATTTCTTCTTCAATCGTGGTGTGGTTAAGGTCGGCGCGATGTTGCATCAGTTCGGTAACGCGCTCGGTTTCTGTCCAGGCGGGCAGGATGGAGTTGCAGCGGATGCCTTGATTGCCCAGTTCCAGGGCCAGGGTTTTGGTCAGCCCAACAGTGGCGGCGCGCAAGCTGTTGGAAAGCACCAGGTTAGGGATGGGCTGCTTGACGGAGTAGGAGGTGATGGTGAGGACGCTGGCACAGGAAGATTTTCGCAGGTGGGGCAGTGCGGCGCGGATCAGACGGACGTTGCTCATCAGGTTAGTTTCAAAGGCTTTTTGCCAGGCGGCATCGTCAAAGCTTTCAAACGAGCCGGCTGGTGGCCCGCCTGCATTGGCAACCAGTAAATCCAGCCCGCCGAAGCGTTCAATGGTTTGGGCAATCAACCGTTCGGGAGTGGCAGGGTCGCTGATGTCGGCGGCAAAACCGCAACAGGCGGTGTTGCTTTCTTGTTGCAAGGTGTGGAGTGCTTTTTGGAGTGCCTCGGGGTTGCGGCTGTTGATGGCGACTTGAGCGCCTTCGTGGGCTAGCAGGCGGGCAACGGCAAAACCCAGGCCGCGGCTCGCACCGGTGACAAGGGCAATTTTATTGTGCAAATGCAGGTTCATGGGGGGGGTCCTTCGGGTTAGAGCAGTTCAAGGTGATGGTTGAGGAGGGTCAGGTCGGGCCAGGCTTGCAAGGTGTCTTCCATGGCCTGTTGCAGGGCGCGGCGCGTGAAGGTTGGGTCATTGCTGACCAGGGCACAGGCAATGATGGTTTCATGCCAATGGTCTTGTAATTTCACCTCGGCGGCAGAGAGGTTAAATTGGCGATGCAGCCGGGCCAGGATGGGCTTGAGGCGGCTGCGCTTGGCTTTGAGCGAAGTGCAACCGGG
This sequence comes from uncultured Anaerolinea sp., assembly GCA_964453115.1. Taxonomy (GTDB): domain Bacteria; phylum Chloroflexota; class Anaerolineae; order Anaerolineales; family Anaerolineaceae; genus JAIWNK01. Next base: position 5,111 of record CAYVRT010000001.1, read on the forward strand.
TAAGAGGAAGTGGAGGGTGAGCAGGCCGAGGGACATTTTTTGGAAAGGCGGGTAGAATATGGTAAAATGCTTGGTCGTGTATTGGAGTGCAATGAAGGTCAAATGATGAATATTGAGGAAACCCAGGCAGCCCTGGAATACTTACATAGTTTAACGGATTATAGCTTGATGCGCAACCTGCGTTTTAGCGAGGAAAAATTTGACCTCTCGCGGATGCGGGCTTTGTTGACCGCGTGTGGCGAGCCACAGCGCGCCTGTGCTGTGATTCATGTGGCGGGGACAAAGGGCAAAGGCTCAACTTCTGTATTGATTGCTGCTGGTCTTCAGGCTGCTGGTTACCGGGTGGGGCTGTATACCTCACCGCATCTCCTCACCTATGGCGAGCGCATTCAGGTCAATCGGCAGATGATTTCTTCTACGGAATTGGCTGAACTGGTGATGGAATTGCGACCGCTGGCTGAGGAAATTGGGCAGATTACCAAGTTTGAATTGACGACCGCAGCGGCGTTTTTATATTTTGCTCGGCAGGCGGTGGATGTGGCGGTGATTGAGGTGGGGCTGGGTGGGCGGCTGGATGCGACGAATGTGGTTGAGCCGCTGGTTTCGGTCATTACCTCGGTTTCATATGATCATATGAATGTCCTGGGGCATAGCCTGACGGCAATTGCGGGGGAGAAGGCGGGAATCATCAAGCCAGGACGGCCTGTGGTGGTTTCGCCGCAGAAGGAAGAGGCCCTCGAGGCAATTGAGGCGATTGCAGTGCAGCGCGACGCCGCGCTAACGTTGGTGGGGCGCGAGGTGTGCTTTGCGGGGCGGGCAGAGCAGCGTTCGTTGGATGGGCAGAGCCTGTATGTTTGGCATGCCGAACAGCAAGAGCGGATGGACGCATTTTTGGAGGGGCAGGGCAACTGGCAGCCATTGACACTGCGCCTGGCGCTTTTGGGGGAGCATCAGGTGCAGAATGCGGCAACGGCCTATGCGGCATTGTGCGTGGCAGCTGAACAAGGGCTACGGGTGACGGATGCGGCGATTGCGGATGGCTTTGCGGCGGCATGCTGGCCGGGGCGCTTTGAATTGCTGCGCCGTGAGCCGCCCGTGGTGATTGATTCGGCGCATAACCGCGACTCGGCGTTGCGTTTGCGCCTGGCATTGGATGACTATTTCCCGGCGCGCCCGGTGGTGCTGGTGTTTGGTGTTTCGGCGGATAAGGATGTGCCTGGTATGTTTGCTGAACTGATGCCGCGCGTTAGCCGCCTGGTGGCTGCGCAGGCTGGAACGCAGCGCGCCATGCCGGTTGAGGAATTGGTGGCACTGGCGCATCGCTTTGGACGCCCGGCACAGGCCCGATTGGATGTGGCACAGGCCCTGGCGTTGGGCCTGCACTGGGCAGAAGAACAAAACGCTGTGTTGCTGGTGACGGGCAGCATCTTCCTCGTGGCGGATGCCTGGCACGCCTGGCAAAGCAGACAACCGATTTTGGGAGAAGAATGATGAGAGATAATTTTTGGTCACGACGTGGAGAGAATGACGAGGAATATTTATCTGCCTTGCAGCAACGTACCGAGGAGCTGTATCAGGTGCCGGATCAAAGCCCGGATGAGGATGGGATTATTGAGGCGGCGGTGCTGATTTTGCGCGATACACTGGTGTTGCCGCGCATGGTGGCACCCATTTTTATCAATGATGAATTGAACTTGCTGGCACTTCAGGAAGCACAATATAATGATGAGACATTGATTGCCCTGGTGGTGCATGACCCTGAACTGGAAGTGCCGCAGGCGGGCGATTTCTTCTCGATGGGGGTTGAGGTTTCTTCCGGGCGAATTTTGAATATGCAAGATGGCAGTAATTCAACGCTGATTCAGGGGCGGCGGCGGGTGGAACTGGTGGAATTTACGCAGACGGAACCGTATTACCGCGCCCGGGCGCGGGTGGTGGTGGAGTCGACGCGGGTGGGGCGGCAGGTGGATGCACTGATGCGCACGGCGCGCGATTTCTTTGAGCGCTGTGTGCAGTTGGATCGCAGTTTGCCAGATGAGGCGCATCTCTTTTCGTTGAATATTCAAGAGCCAGGCTGGTTGGCAGATATGATTGGGACGGCGATTTCTTTGCCGTTTAGCGAGCGGCTGACATTGTTGCAAATTCCCAGCCCAACTGAACGCCTGAAGCGTGTGAACTGGCTGTTGGCGCAGGAGCTGGATGTGCTACAGCTGGAGGATGAGATTCAAACTCGGGTGCAAAGTGAGGTGGATCGTTCGCAGCGAGAGTTTTATCTGCGCGAGCAGATGAAGGCGATCCAAACCGAGTTGGGGGATGGCGATATTTGGATGCAGGAATTGAATGAGCTGCGCAAAAAGATTGAGGAACTGGCTGCGCCGGATGAGGTGAAGGCGGTGGCGCGCAAGGAGGTGGAGCGCCTGGCACAGATGCAATCCATCTCGCCCGAAGTGGGCATGTTACGCACCTATCTGGATTGGTTGCTGGAAATGCCCTGGCAGCAGCAGACAGAGGATAACCTGGATGTTCGGCACGCGGCGCAGGTGCTGGATCAGTATCATTATGGACTGGGGCGCGCCAAAGACCGCATTCTGGAATATATTGCGGTGCGCAGCCTGAAGCCAAAGCGCAGCCGACAGCCGATTTTATGCTTTGCTGGGCCGCCTGGAACTGGGAAGACTTCGTTGGGGCGCTCGATTGCTGAGGCATTGGGGCGCAAATTTGTGCGCCTTTCGCTGGGCGGGGTGCGGGATGAGGCTGAAATTCGTGGACATCGCCGCACCTACATTGGCGCACTGCCGGGACGCATTTTACAAACGATGCGCCGGGCGGGGACGGTCAACCCACTTTTTATGCTGGATGAGATTGATAAGTTGGGAGCGGATTTTCGTGGTGACCCGGGCGCAGCGCTTTTGGAGGTGTTGGACCCGGAGCAGAACAATGCATTTTCAGATCACTATCTCGAGGTGGCGTATGACCTTTCTCGGGTGATGTTCATCACGACGGCAAATTCGTTGGGCAGCATTCCCTCTGCGTTGCTCGATCGGATGGAGGTGATTGAGTTCCCGGGATATATTGAGGAAGAAAAGCTGGAGATTGCGCGGCGCTTCTTGATTCCGCGTCAGATGGAAGAATCTGGGCTGGAAGAGGGGGAGGTGGAGTTTTTGGATGCGACGGTGCGGCGATTGGTGCGCGAGTATACCTATGAGGCTGGGGTGCGCAATCTGGAACGTGAGATTGGACGAATGTTCCGCAAAGTGGCACGTCAGAAGGCAGAGCATAAGAAGCACGTCATCCGCCGATTGACGCCAGCTGTGGTGGAAAAGTTTCTTGGCCCGCCAGAGTTTTTCATGACCGAGGCAGAGCGGCAGGATGAGGTGGGGGTGGCAACTGCAATGGCCTGGACGGAAAGTGGCGGCGATATTATGCCGGTTGAGGTGCTGATTATGGAGGGCAAGGGCAATGTGCAAATTACCGGGCAAATTGGCGATGTGATGCAGGAATCGGCACAAGCTGCGCTTTCTTATATGAAATCACGCTCGCAGGTGCTGGGGATTGACTCGGCCGCCTTTGAGCAGCTGGATATTCACGTGCACATTCCGGAAGGTGCCATTCCAAAGGATGGCCCCAGCGCGGGGATTACAATTGCAACGGCTTTGATTTCGGCTTTTACTGAGCGCAAGGTGTATAAAGAAGTGGGCATGACAGGGGAGATTACGTTGCGCGGTCGGGTCTTGCCGGTTGGTGGGGTGCGCGAGAAGGTGCTTGCGGCGCATCGCGCTGGGCTGAAGACGGTGTTGCTGCCGGAGCGGAACATGAAGGACCTGGTAGATGTTCCCAAGCGGGTGCGGACGGATTTGCGGATTGTGCCGGTGACGAACATGGATCAAGTATTGGACCTGGCATTACACCCTATGCCGGAACAAACACCCAAAGTAGCCCGACTGTTGGCCGAGCGGCGGCGCAAAGAGCAGGCGCAAGAAGAAGAAAGCGAAGAGGATTAATCCGAGCGTGGGCTGCTTTGCACAGCGCGGATGCCGTTGCGCACCTGGGTTAGCAGGCGGTCCATTTCCATTTCCATGTTGGTGAGTGTTTGCAAGATATACTCATCAGCTTCGCGACGGGTTTGTTCGGCTGTGGCTTCGGCTTCCAGGCGGATGTGCTGTGCTTCTTGCTGGGCCTGGGTGACGATTGCATCGTTTTGCACCATTTGTTCGCCTTTTTCGCGCGCCAGTTGGATGGTGCGATTGGCTTCTTCCTGGGCCTGGGCAAGGATGCGGTCCTTTTGAGCCAAAATTTGCTGCGCTTTTTTGATTTCGTCGGGAATGGAGACGCGCATCTGGTCAATCAGGTCGAGCATGCGGTCTTCATCTACCAGGACACTGTGCGTGAACCAGACGGGACGGCTCTCGTTGAGCAGTTCTTCCAGGCGATCTACAAGATGTAAAATGTCCATACTTATTCTCCTAGAAGCAAGGGTTGCAAGAATTGTGCCATCAGTCGCGCAGGGAGGTCATGTGGGTATGCTGCTGCGATTCGCTTAGCTCGGAAAAGCGGCTGTTTAGCGCTTCGGCGACATGGGGCGGCACCATGCTGGAAATATCACCTCCCAGGGAGGCAATTTCGCGCACGGTGGTGGAGGAGAGAAAGGTGTGTTCCTCGCTGGTGATGAGGGCAACAACCTCAATTTGGGGTTGGAGACGGTGATTGGCAAGTGCGATGCGGAATTCCTGCTCGAAATCGGAAAAAACGCGCAGCCCGCGTACAATCACCTGGGCCTGAATGGCGCAGGCAAAGGAAACGGTCAGGCCGCTGTAGCCAACGACCTGGATATTGCCATCGGTGACAAACGCCTGACGCACAAGGTGGATGCGTTCTTCAGGGGCAAAGAGCAAATTCTTAAGTGGGCGGTCGTAGACTGCAACAACAACCTCATCAAACAAGCGTGCTGCACGACGGGCAATATCTATGTGTCCGTAATGAATCGGGTCAAATGTTCCGGGAAAGAGTGCGCGTACCATAGTATTATTCTAACTGATATCTCCTCTTCCGTCACGCCAAAACAGGCGCAGTTTTTCGAACAGGGGCAGATTTTCGGGGTTGCTGAAGGTTGGGTCTTGTTCAAAGAGGGCGCAGGCCAGGCGGCGAGCGGTTTCAATCAATGGCAGGTCGCTCAGGTTTGCCATTTTCAACTCCGCCATGCCCGATTGGCGCGTGCCGAGAAAATCGCCTGGGCCGCGCTGCTCGAGGTCGAATTGGGCAAGGACAAAGCCATCATTGCTGTGTTCCATTGCTTCAAGGCGCTCGTTCTCAACATTATCATCCCGGTCTGGGATGAGCAGACAGTAAGAGAGCAGGTCGCTGCGTCCAACGCGCCCGCGCAATTGATGAAGCTGTGCCAGACCGAAGCGGTTGGCACCTTCAATCAAGAGGATGGTGGCGTTGGGAACATCTACGCCGACCTCGACGACAGTGGTGGAGACGAGGATTTGATATTCACCTGCGTGGAAGCGTTGCATGGTGGTTTCTTTTTCTTCTTGTTTCATGCGACCATGCAGCAGGCCAATTTTTCGGGTGGGGAAGACCTCTTCTTGCAGGCGGCGGTGTTCTTCAACGGCTGCGCGCAGGTCTTCGTTGTTGCCTTGTTCGATGAGGGGATAGATGATGAAGGCCTGGTGGCCTTTTTCAATCTGGCCGCGAATGGCCTGATAGGCGCTTTCACGTTCGGCTGGGCGCAGGACGTGTGTTTCAACGGGTTGACGACCTGGCGGCATCTCATCCAGGACGGAGAGATCCAGGTCACCATACAGGGTGAGGGCCAGGGAGCGGGGAATGGGGGTGGCGGTCATGACCAGCAGGTGAGGGTTTTGCCCTTTTTGGCGCAGAATGGCGCGTTGTCCAACCCCAAAACGGTGTTGTTCATCAATGATGGCAAGCTGCAAATCCTGAAATTCAATTGGGCCTTCCAGGAGGGCGTGTGTGCCAATGAGCAGGCGGATGCTGCCATCCAACAGCCCAGCACGCAGGGTTTCTCGCTCGCTTTCGGGGGTGCTGCCAAGTAGCAGGCGAATTTGTTCGGGCTGGAAGGGGGCGTTCGGGTCTTCCGGGTTGCAGAGCAGGCGCAGCAGGCCCTGGTAATGTTGTTCGGCAAGGATGCTGGTGGGGGCAATGAAAGCTGCCTGGGCGCCCGCTTGGGCAATCAGGGCGGCAGCAAGGGCGGCGATGACGGTTTTTCCGGAGCCAACATCGCCTTGCAGCAGGCGATTCATTGGTTGGCCGGAGGTCAGGTCGTGGCGAATTTCTTGCAGGGCGCGCTGCTGTGCCTGGGTGAGCTGGTAGGGCAGGCGGGCAAGTTGGGCTTCTAGCCAGGAATCCTCAACCGGGTAACGGCGGGCGGTGTTGGCCTGCCAGTTGCGCTTTTGGCGCAGGACGCCCAGCTGGAGGAGGAAGATTTCATCAAATGCCAGTCGGTGACGGGCTGCTTTGAGTTGTTCGAACGAATCGGGAAAGTGGGCTTGAAGCAAGGCGGGGCCAAGCGGCATGAGGTTGGCCTGGCGGCGGATGGATTCGGGCAATGGGTCTGGAAGGCGAGTTGCCCAATGGCTGATGGTTTGGAACATGACGCGCCTTAGCCAGCGTTGGGTGATGCCGGCCGTGAGTGGGTAGACAGGAACAATGCGATTGGTGTGCAGGTGTTCGGTTTCGAGAGCTTCCCATTCCGGGTTGTTCATCACCAGGCGGCCCAAATAAATATCCACCTTTCCAGAGACAACAATTTGCGTTCCTGGGGTGAGGCGGCTGGCAACCCAGGGCTGGTTGAACCAGGTGATGCGCAGGGAACCTGTGCCATCGGTGACAACGCTTTCGACGATTTGCATCTGTCCACCGCGTGCCTGACGCGTGAAGGTGTTGACGACAGCGGCAACCAGGGTCAGTTCTTCGCCGTAGTTGATGCGGTTGATGGTTTTGAGCTGACTATAATCATCGTAGCGACGCGGGAAATAGTAGAGCAGGTCTTGTAGGGTGGAGAGGCCAAGGGTGTGCAGGGTTTGGGCATAGCGTTGACCAACGCCGGGTAAAACGGTGAGCGGGGCTTGCAGGCCCAGTCCGGGTGCAGTTTGTGCTGTTTGGGCAGTTCGATGGGCGGGAAGGGGCTCTGGCGGGGCGGCTGGCATGGGGGTGGGTGGGTGTTGGCGCTGCGTTGCCGGGCTTGGGTCGGCTTGCGTGGTGGGTGGGAGCTGCCCAATTTGTTCCAGGAGTTGAGCGAGGGTGCTTTGCCGCTGGCTGGCATCCAGCTCGGGGTAGACTTGCAATTGTTCGGTGACTTGTTGGATGAATTCATCTGGCAGGCCAGCGCTTTGGGCTTCTTTTTGCCAGGCGGGCAGGATTTTATCCAGACCGCCAACGACAGCGCGGTTGTCAAACCCGCGGTCTTTTTCCAGTTGGAAGAATTTTTGTAGTTTTTCGGTCGGTGAACGCATAGGATGATTGTATCGCAGTTTGGGTTTAATGAAGCGGGATGTCTTCGGCAGCGACCATGCCCATGCAGCGCGGGCCAATCAGCGCTGCCAGAAAAGGATTGATGGTATGTTCGCTGTAGTGGGTTTGAGGATAGTTTTCCTGTGCAAATTGGCGCAGGAGACGGCTTTCCTGGAGCAGGTTGGGCGCTCCTTGCAGAAAGGCGATTTGGCGCAAGGCATCAAATTCTCCTAGAAATTCCTGAAAGAAATCCATTACGCCGCGATAGTTGCGCACCTTTTCAATGGGCGTCAGGCTGCCTTCTTCGATGGTGAAGAGTGGGTACAGGTTGAGCATTTCACCTATCGCAGCCTGGGCATGGTCGAGGATTCCGGCCCGGTGCAGATAGGTGAGTCCAGGCGGGCAGAGCAAGGTGTAGGTGTGTGGGATGAGACGGCGCACCTGTCGTTCGGCTTCGGAGAGTGAGGCGCCTTGCTCAAGCAGGCCGGCAGCAAGCTGGACGAGGATGCCTAATCCGACCGAGATATTCTGGCTGTTGATCAGGACGATATTGCTGTGGGTTTGCAAAGGGGCAATGGCTTGCTCAGCCTCGTGGTAGAGTGTGCTGAGTTGATCGGAGAGAAAAATTACCAGCACCTGATCGTAGTTTTGGATCAGGTTGGTAAAGACCTCGTGGAGCTTTCCGGCTGAGGGCGCAACCAGCCGGGGGTGGAAGGTGGAGATGAGGCTGGGTGGCATGCGCGCTGTTTTTACGTCTTTGCCTTCTGGGTAGATCTGGTCGTCAATCTGAATGTCGAGTGGCGTGACGCGTACCAGTTCTTTTCCAGGAAAGATGGCCTGCGGGAACTGTGCTGAACTGTCGGTGAGGATGCAGGAAGAAAGCATGGTCGCTATTCGATGGAGATGATGAATTGATAGTGTGGCTGACCGCCTTCATGTAGCTCAATTTCGTGGTCGGGATAGGCGGAGCGTACTTGTTCTACGATGTGGTTGATCTCTTCTTTGGTGATGTTTTGTCCGGAGAAGAAGGTGATTCGTTCGCGCGAGGCCGTGTCGGCTTTTTCCAGCAATTGTAAGCAGGCATCTTCAATCGAATCTGTTGATTCAATCAATTGTCCATTGAGCAGGGCAATCACTTCGCCGTTGTTGACCTTGACGCCATTGATTTCAATTGAGCGGGTGGCAATGGTGATTTCGCCGGTTTCAACATCACCAAGGGCCTGATTCATTTCCTGCACAACGGCATCAAAATTTCCGCCTGGTTCCATGCGCAGCATGGCTGAAAGGCCCTGCGGCACGCTGCGGCTGGGAACAACAGCCACTTTTTTAACTGTCATGCCGGCGGCAGATTGGGCTGCCATGACAATGTTCTTGTTATTTGGTAGGATGATAATTTGATCGGTTGGCAGATTCTCAAATGAGGCTAAAATTTGCTCGGTGCTGGGGTTCATCGTTTGTCCGCCTTCCACAATTGCGGCGACTCCCAGGCTGGCAAAGATGCGGGCAATGCCCTGCCCGGGTGCAACGGCAACGACGGCAACCTGGCCAGGCTCAATCGGTCGCAGGGTGAGCTGTGCTTTGTTTTCTGCCCCTTCCATTTGGGCGAGCAGGTTTTCGATAGCAACTTTGGTGACGGTGCCAAGCTGCATGGTGTAATCAATTGGCAGGTAGCGGTTTTCGGTTGGGACGTGGATGTGCATGCGGTACATGCCATCTCCTTCGCCAACCTGGATGGAGGTGCCCATTTCAGAAAGCTCGGCGTAGAATTTTTCCAGGTCGAGCATTTGATGCGGACGAAAATCTACCACGATTTCAAAATCTTGACCGGGTTCAACAGCCTCCATGGTTTCTTCAAGCTGCATGGCAGCCAGGGGTTGAACGGTGACGGTGCCTTCAAGTGGCTGGCCTTTGAGCTGTCGCAACATGCCTTCAAGGATGATGAACAGGCCTTTGCCGCCTGAATCGACAACGCCTGCCTGTTTGAGGATGGGGAGCAGTTCGGGGGTGTGTTTGACGGCGGAGTCGGCGGCGGTGACGATGCGCTCGAACAGGTCGAGGAGCGAGGTGCTGCGCGGCAGTTCCTGTTCGGCGGCAGCTGCCATTTCTTTGGCAACGGTTAGAATTGTGCCTTCGACCGGGCGCACAACGCCTTTGTAGGCCGTATTGCGACTTTCGGCCAGGGCGCGCACCAGCATGGCAGCATCCATGGTCTCCATGCTATCCAGTGAGCGGGCAAAGCCGCGCCAAAGCTGCGAAAGGATGACGCCTGAGTTGCCGCGTGCGCCCATCAGCGCACCCTGAGCGACGGCATGGGCCATTTTGCCAACATTGCGCTCGCCGGATTGGGCGATTTCACTATAAGCAGCCTGCATGGTGAGCAGCATATTGGTGCCGGTATCACCATCTGGGACGGGGAAAACATTCAAAGCATTGACCATTTGCTGATTAACCTTCAGCCAGGCCATGCCAGCTTCAACAAGCGCCTTCAGGTCTTGACCATCAATACGCGTAAGAGTGGCATTCTGAGTTTCGGATGAATTGCTCATGGGACTCCTGACGATAATAAAGATAAGGGCTTCTAGTCGGTGTCGCTAATCCGTAGACCGCGCACATGGACATTGACATATTTAACGGGCAGGCTGGTGGCCTTTTCAATTTGATAGCGTACGGTATCAACAACGCTGCTGGCAACGGTTGTGATGCGCATTCCATATTCGATGATCAGATAAAGATCAATGCCGATGCTGCGGCCATCAAAGTGTAGCTCAACGCCCTTGGTTGGGTCTTTCACCAGGGTTTGGGCCACTTCATCGGCGAGGTTTTTGGCGGCCAGGCCAACAACCCCGTAGCAGCCAATGGCTGATTGTGCAGCGATGGTGGCAATGGCTCTTTGTGAGACGTAGATATTACCCAGCGGATTAGACATTTCTTTCATGGTTTCACCTTATTTATTAACCGTCTTTCTTGTAAAAAGTTGCACTCTGTAGTAAAATTTGACCTTGCTGTTACGCAAGGGTGCAGCATTAAGCATTTGAAGTTGGAAAGGAACTAAGAGATGGCGAAGTGTGAAATGTGTGGCAAGACGACAACCTTTGGACATAACCGCAGCTTTTCGCAGCGGGCGACCAACCGGACTTTTCGCCCCAATTTGCAGCGGGTGTTGGTGATGGAAAGTGGCCGCAAGGTTCATAAGGTTTTGTGCGCCAAATGCATTCGGACGATGGCGAAGACGGCATAAACGCACAGCGAATGATGATACAAGAATCGCGGCGCCAGCCGTGATTTTTGTTTTAAGGTGCAGCGCTGCGCAGGGCCTTTACCCCGGCAGCAATCCCTTGCGGGTGATGGAAAATGGCAGTGGCAGCAACAAAAACGTTTGCCCCGGCTTGTTGGCAGGCCGGTAAGGTTTGAGCAGTGATGCCGCCATCTACCTGAACGAGAGCGGGGGAAGATTGTTCATCCAGCATGTGCCGGATTCGGGCAATTTTTTGGCTCATTTCGGCGAGATGTGGCTGTCCGGAGAAACCGGGGTTGACGGTCATGACCAGCACCAGGTCTACCCAGGGTAGGACAGCTTCAATGGCTGAGGCCGGGGTTCCAGGGTTGAGGACGATGCCGGCTTTGCAGCCCAGGGTGTGGATAGCCTGCAAGGTGCGATGGATGTTGGGGTTGTTTTCAATGTGGATGGAGAGGAGCGTGGCTCCTGCCTGGGCGAAAGCTTCAATGTGCCGCTCGGGTTGTTCAATCATCAAATGCACATCGAGCGGCAGGGGGGTGAGGCGGCGGCAGGTGGCAACCAGGAACGGCCCCATGGTGATGTTGGGGACGAAATGCCCATCCATGACATCTACATGCAGCCAATCACAGCCGGCAGCCTGCACCTGGGCAATTTGATCACCAAGATTGGCAAAATCGGCGGAGAGGAGGGAGGCAGAGAGAAGGATGGACATGGTCAGGAAACAGAATTCAGTGATAGCCAGACGTAGAGCCAGAAGGGAATTAGACCGCCAACCGCCAGCAATGCCAGCAGTCCAAGCAGGATGCTCAGCCAATCAATGGAGGGCAGAAGTGCGTTTTCTTCTTGGGGGGCAATTTGGATGGGTTGTGATGGAATGGGGGCTGAAGCAGGGGTGGGGCGCGAGGGAACAGGGGTGGAGGCAGGCATCGGGTGCGGGGAGGCCGAGGGCACTTCGGGGCGCAGGTTGGTTTGGGTGGTTTGCAGCTGTTGACCGATGGCTTCGAGGACGCGGCCCATCTGATCGGCAGTTCGGTAACGCGCCGAGGGTTCTTTGGATAAAATCTTCAGCACAATTTGTTCCAGTGGCTGAGGAATTTGCGGATTGAGGCGGGCGGGTGGGACGGGCTGGGCATCGCGATGCAGGCGGATGAGTTCGGCGGGGTCGGCGGATTGGAATGGAAGTTGCCCGGTGAGAGCTTCATAGAGGACAACGCCAAGTGAGTAGACATCGGATGCTGGGGAAGGTGCCTGCCCGGCAGCCTGTTCTGGTGAGAGGTAAGCGGGAGATCCCCAGACAACATCATGTTTCTCATCGGGTTGAATGGAGGCCAGGGCACGGGCAATCCCAAAATCGGTCACTTTGAGGCGCTGATCGGGGGTGACAAGCATGTTGTGCGGCTTGATGTCGCAGTGGATTAGCCCGGCGCGATGGGCGTACCCTACCCCAGCGCAGGCCTGCACAAGCAGTGAAACAGCCTCCAGAATTTCCAGCCGGCCGCGCTGCCGCAAAATGGATTTGAGGTTTGCGCCGGGAACGTATTCCATAACAAGGAAGAGCCAGCCGTTATCCAAACCAAAATCATGCACGGTGACAATGTTGGGGTGGCTGAGGTTGGCGACGGCGCGCGCTTCCTGACGAAAATGTTCGCGGAAGGCGGGGTGGTTTGAGTAATCCTGTCGCAGGAGTTTGATCGCAACCGGGCGCTCAAGCATCAGGTCTTTTGCCTGGTAAACAACCGCCATGCCGCCGGTTCCCAGGGGGTGTTGGATCTGGTACCGATTGCTTAGCATAGAAGGAATGGGGCGCGCGTTTTCCATGAATGCTGCGATTATATCATAGGCGCGGCGATTGCGCAGAAACGCGCTTGACCGCTGTTTGGGCTTGTGTTATGATGAAAGCCAGAGGATTGAAAAATGGAGAATGATTCGTCATCGAAATCGGATGGTTTGTTGTCTGCCGATGGGATGATAGCGGAAGACAAACAGGGGCGGAGTTTGACACAAATTTGGGAGGGCCTGGTTCGGCTAGGCCTGGGCGAAACGGCGCTGCGTGTGGGGGCAGGGTTGGTTTCGATTTCGTTGATTCTGCTTGTCATCTGGGTCATGAGTACATTTTACTTGAAGGGTGGGTTTGATGCGAGCGCCAAAAGCCTGGAGGGTGCAGTGGCACCGGTGACGATGCTTCAGGCAACACCAACGGCTCAACCCTTGCCTGCTTTGCCAATGCGCTTTGCGGCGGTGGGGGGGGGCATTCCACGCCGGGCTGTGTTGCACACAACTTTGCCAGCCAAGCCGCGTTATGAGATTGACGAATATGTGGTTCAGCAAGGCGATACAATTTTTGGCATTGCTGAGCGTTTTGGCCTGAAGCCAGAGACGATTCTGTTTGGAAATTATGATGTGCTGGCCGATAACCCGCACTTCTTGCAGCCTGGGCAGGTGCTCAAAATTCTGCCGACAAATGGCCTGATCTATCGGTGGAACAATGGTGATGGGTTGAATAAGGTGGCTGAATATTATGGCGTGACACCAGAAGCAATCATCAATTGGCCGGCCAATGGACTGAGCCTGGAAACGATCGGTGATTTTGCCTTCCCGAACATCCCGGCTGGAACAGAGATTTTTGTTCCAGGGGGGACGCGCACCTTCATCACCTGGAGCGCTCCGCGCATCACCCGCCGCGACCCGGCTGCGGCTAAGATTCTTGGCCCGGGTTATTGTGGCACGGTGACGGATGGTGCCATTGGACAGGGAACCTTTGTGTGGCCCAGTACCAATCACTTTCTTTCTGGTTATGATTATTCTCCGGCGACCAATCACTATGGCATTGATGTGGATGGCGATATGGGGTCACCCATTTATGCTGTGGATGGTGGCGTTGTGGTTTATTCGGGCTGGAATGATTATGGCTATGGCAATGTGGTTGTGGTTGACCATGGCACGGGCTGGCAGTCGTTGTATGCGCATCTCGATCAAATTCATGTTGCCTGTGGTGCCAGTGTGTATCAGGGGCAGTTGATCGCGCTGATGGGCAGTACAGGACGTTCGACCGGCCCACATCTCCATTTTGAATTGCGCACGGATCACGCCTACGTTAATCCCTGGGATTACTTGCCCTGAGCGGAGGTGTGGATGACCGCAGCCGTTACAGCTGTGCGCCCCTCTCCAATCGCTGGTGCCTGGTACAGCGGTAAGGCGGATGTTTTGGCGCGGCAGGTAGATGCGCTGCTGGAGGGTGCAAGAGTGCCTGATTTGCAAGGTGAGGTGTTGGGGCTGCTGGTGCCGCATGCCGGGCATCGTTATTCGGGGCGAACGGCGGCACATGCTTTTCGGGCTGTGTGCGGTCAGGAGCGGCCATTGGTGGTAATTTTCTCGCCCTATCATGCCTGGGATCGCGCCGCATTGCTGACAACAGCTCATGCCGCTTATCAGACGCCATTGGGCGAGGTGCGGGTAGATGGCCTGGCCTTGGAACAACTGGAGCGGGAGCTGACCGAACGACGGCAGCCGGTTGCGCGCCGGGTGGCTTTTGATGAAGAACACTCGCTTGAAATTGAATTGCCGTTCTTGCAACGTGCATTGAAGGGCGATTTTCGGCTTTTGCCGGTGATGGTTCGCTCGCTGGATGTTGGCTTATTGCAAGCGCTGGGTGAGGCAACTGCTGCTGTGGTGCGTCAGTCGGGGCCAGTGTTGTTGGTGGCTAGCAGCGACCTGTCCCATTTCTATCCGCTGACAGTTGCTCAACAATTGGATGAAGAAATGCTGCACCGGGTGGCGGATTTTGACCCGTTGGCGATTCTGGAAGCCGAGCGCAGCGGCAAGGGCTTTGCTTGTGGCGCAGGTGCCATTGCAGCCATGCTCTACGCGGCGCGCTGTTTGGGGGCCGATGGGGTGCAACGGGTGCATTACAGCACCTCGGCGGAGGAGACGGGGGATGCTACCTCGGTGGTTGGGTATGGTGCTGCGTTGGTCTTGAGGCGGGGGTAGGCTTTGCCTGGTTATGTGCGTGTGGTGGTGAATGTTCCCCTGGCAACGGGGGTTTTTGATTATCACCTAACCGAGGAACTCTCTGGCCGGGTGCGGCCGGGGTGTTTGGTGGTGGTGCCGCTTGGTGGGCAGCGTGTGCAGGGGGTGGTTTTGCAAGAATTGCAGTTTCCCGAGGTGCCGAAAACACGCCCAGTGGAAGCGCTGCTGGACGATGAGCCTGTGTTGACGGCGGGGCAACGCGCCCTGGCACAATGGTTGGCAGAGGAGACCCTGACGCCATTGGCATTGTGTGTGGAATTGATGCTTCCGCCGGGGCTGGGTCAACATGCTGACCGGTTGTATACCCTGCAGCCGAATATCTTGCCACAGGTGACGACGGCAGCCTTGCAGAACAAGATTTTGCAATTGCTGCAAGAACGTGGGCCATTGCGCGGGCGACAATTGGATGCGCTGCTACCACACCGGCGCTGGCAAGAGGCCATGCGGGCCGTTCTGCGGAATGGTTGGGTGACGGATCAGCCGGTGTTGTTGCCGCCACAGACGCGAGCGCGCCTGGCGCGCACGGCACGCCTGGCTTGTGCGCTTGCAATTGCGGAACATCAGCTGCGTCAAAACAGCAATCCCGGGGCAGCCCTGGAACGGCGATTGCGCATTTTACAGGCGTTGGCTGGACAAGTTGAGCCAATTCAGGTCAGTTGGGTCTATGCTGAAAGTGGTGGAAACGCAGCTGATTTGCGCCGCCTGGAGGAATTGGGGCTGGTAACCTTGAGTGAGGAGGAGTGGCTGCGTGATCCGCTGCATGGCATTACGGTGGCGCCGGAAGGTAATCCGCCGAACCTGACGCCGGATCAGGAAGCGGTTTGTGCTGCGCTCTTTGTCGCTCTGCGTGCCGGGGAGGCGCAGCCGTTTTTGCTGCATGGTGTAACGGGTTCGGGCAAGACGGAGATTTATTTGCGAGCTGTGGGCGAAGCGCTGCGGCTTGGAAGGCAGGCACTGGTGCTGGTGCCGGAAATTTCACTCACGCCTCAAACGGTGCAGCGCTTTATGGCGCGCTTTCCGGGGCAGGTGGGATTGGTGCATTCGCGGCTTTCGGCAGGCGAGCGGTATGATACCTGGCGGCGGGCGAGGCGAGGAGAACTGCCCGTGGTGATTGGGCCGCGCAGTGCATTGTTCACTCCATTGCCTGACCCGGGCTTGATTGTATTGGATGAATGCCACGATGCCTCATATGCGCAGAGTGAAACGCCGTTTTATCATGCTGTGGCAGCAGCGGAGGCCTATGCGCGCCTGAATCGGGCTGTGCTGGTGCTTGGTTCGGCGACACCTTCGGTGGAACAGGCATATCGAGCGCAGCGGCAGAACTGGACGGTGCTGAAATTGCCTCTGCGTTTGCTCGCACATCGCCAAGCGGTACAGGCACAATTGAACGGATTGGGATTGGTGGGTGCAGCGCCGGCTTTGATTGGGGAGGGAGCGGCTTCATTGCCGTTGCCGTCGGTGACGGTGGTGGATATGCGTGAGGAACTGAAGGCTGGTAACCGGTTGATGTTCAGCCGTGGTCTACAGGCGGCGCTGGCGCAGGTTTTGGATCGGCAGCAGCAGGCAATTTTATTTCTTAACCGGCGCGGATCTGCGACGTATGTTTTCTGCCGCGCCTGTGGCGGTGTGGTGCGTTGCCCGCGCTGTACATTGCCATTGACGTTCCATGAGGGCCGACAGACGCTCGAATGTCATACTTGCAATTATCGGCGGCAGATGCCGCGCCGCTGTCCGTTGTGCAACAGTGATCAGATTCGGCAATATGGGGCAGGGGTGGAGAAGGTGGAAGCTGAGGTACAACGCTTGTTTCCAACGGCACGCACGCTGCGTTGGGATGCAGAGACGGCTCGACAGAAGGGGGCGCATGATATGCTGTTGGCGCATTTTGCGCATCATCGCGCCGACGTGCTCATTGGAACGCAAATGTTGGCGAAGAGCCTGGATTTGCCATTGGTCACTCTGGTGGGCGTTGTTCTGGCGGATGTGGGGCTGGGCTTTCCCGATTTTCGGGCAAGCGAGCGCACCTTTCAATTGCTGACGCAGGTGGCCGGGCGGGCGGGGCGCAGCCCATTGGGTGGGCAGGTCTTTTTGCAGACTTTTCAGCCGGAGAACGCTGCGATTCAGTTTGCCGCGCAGTACGATTGGAACGGCTTTTATGAATGGGAATTGCAGCAGAGGCAATTGATTGGCTATCCGCCGTTTGGGCGTTTGCTGCGGCTGGAATGCCGGGATGAACAGGAAGAACGGGTGCGCAAATTGGCTGAGGAACTGGCGCAGCGCTTGCGCTCCTCGTTGAGTGAGGGTGAGGCGCGGGCAACACAGATGATTGGGCCGGTGCCTTGTTACTATGAGCGGCTGGATGGTAAATATCGCTGGCAAATTCTGCTGCGCGGCCCCAATCCGGCACATTGGTTGAGGCCACATTTGCCACTTGGTGAACGTTGGCGGGTGGAGGTAGACCCGGTTAATTTGCTCTAGTTTCTCTTTACAGGTTGGCAAAAGCGGGTATTATTAAATCCATTTTGATATGCAATGATGAAGGAGCAATGATGGCCGATTCAACCGCTCGTAAAGTGGCAGACTTTTTGGGCCTACGGCGCAGCCTGGTGGCAATGTTGGGAATGGTGGTGCTGGTTGGGATGGGCGAGAACCTGGCCGAGCGCTTTTTGCCAATTTATTTGTTGGCATTGGGGGGAGGCGCGTTTTCGGTCAGTTTTTTGAACGGAATGGATAATTTGCTCAGCGCGTTGTATTCCTTTCCTGGGGGCTATTTAAGTGACCGGCTGGGGTATAAGCGTGCGCTGGCTGTCTTCAACCTGATTGCAATGGCCGGCTACCTGGTGGTAATTCTGTTGCCGAGTTGGTGGGCGGTGATTGTAGCAGCAGCTTTGTTCCTTTCCTGGTCGGCCATTTCGCTGCCAGCAACGATGAGCCTGGTGGCGGAGGTGCTGCCGGATAAGAAGCGTACAATGGGCGTATCACTGCATTCGTTGGTGCGGCGGGTGCCGATGGCATTGGGCCCAATTGTCGGTGGGCTGCTGATTGCCTGGAAAGGTGAAGAAGCAGGCGTGCGGCTGGCGTTTGTGGTTGCCTTTGTGTTGGCGTTGCTGGCCCTGGTTTTGCAGCAATTGTTAATTGAAGATCGTCCGCGGGCAGCGCAGGCGGAGCCAAACCCGTTGCGGTTGCTTCACCGCATGACGCCTGCTTTCCGGGTGCTTTTGGTTTCGGATATTTTGGTGCGCTTCAGTGAACAAATACCCTATGCATTTATGGCGATTTGGGCAATCAAGAACAATGGTCTTTCATCGGTGCAATTTGGGTTGCTGACGACGATTGAAATGGTGACGGCCATGCTGGTTTACATTCCGGTTGCCTATCTGGCAGACCGTGGCACGAAGAAGCCATTTGTTGCGATTACGTTTGGCTTCTTTACTGCATTTCCATTGTTGTTGATGCTCTCGAATCGCTTTGAGTTGTTTGTGCTGGCTTTTATTGTGCGCGGGCTGAAGGAATTTGGTGAGCCAACGCGCAAGGCGCTGATTATGGATTTGGCGCCAGAGGGACAGAAGGCGGCAATGTTTGGCCTGTATTATTTGCTGCGGGATGTGATTGTTTCGTTGGCCGCGTTTGCCTCTGGGTGGTTGTGGACTCTTTCGCCACAGGTCAACTTCTTGACCGCATTTGGGTTTGGTGTTTTGGGAACATTGTTCTTTCTTTTCTTTGGTCGGGATGTGGAACGCCCCAAAAATTAAGCTTTGATTTCGTATATGCAAACGCTTGAAAATGTTGTATAATAAATTATCTTTTGAGTGATTCATTGGCTGCAAGTTCAACATTGCAGCACCGGGTTGTGAACCTGGACAATTGAAGGTGCTTCGCTCTCAATCGTTGGTGAGAGCTTGGTTTGTAAAAGAGGATTTTGGCCGAACGGCATTTTTCTGAAGCGTGTGGGTTACTCCCTATAAGAAGCACGTTCAGAAAGCAGCAAGAAGCGCTTTGAAAGGCGAGTTTAAATGGCTTTTAACATTGGATGCGCTGATTCAGAAACGTTTGTCTGAGAAACCGAGATAGCCTTTTTGGGGATGTTTTGTTTCCCCGAAAGACCTTTTTTGCTACTGCAAAACACCTGAATTGTCCCTCACAGCATTAGGGCTGAAATGTGCTATAGATGAGGTGACGTGAAACGTACGGTGACAGCGCTGAAGGTCCAAAAACGCAATCCAAACCGGGTGAATGTATACCTGGATGGGGATTTTGCGTTTGGGTTGGCGCGCATTGTTGCGGCCTGGTTGGTTGTTGGGCAGGTGCTGGAAGAGGAAAAAATTACTGCTTTGCGCGACCAGGATACGGTTGAGGTTGCCTACCAAAAGGCGATTCAATTGCTCAGTTACCGTGAGCGCAGTGAGGATGAAATTGCTCGCCGACTGGAGAAAACTGGTTTTGATGCGAGTGTTGTGGGAGCAGTACTCATGCGGCTGCGCGAAGCAGGACTGGTGCAAGATGAACATTATGCCCGGCGCTGGGTGGAAAGTCGTTCGCTTTCGCATCCACGTGGGCGACGCGCACTGGCGATTGAATTGCGGCGGAAGGGAATCGCAAAAGACTCAATTGAACAGGCCCTGGAAGGAGTTGCACCTGAAGAGGAACTGGCCTATGCAGCAGCCTCAAAGCAGGCCCGGCGGCTCAGCGATTTGTCGCTGGATGTGTTTCGGGCGCGGCTGGCTGGTTTTTTGACCCGCCGTGGCTTTGGCTATGAGGTTTCGAAACAGGTAGTGCAACAGATGTGGCAGGAATTGCATCCGACCGGGGAGATAGATTCTGGTGAAGGATTTGAAGAGGAGCGTGAAAGAAAATGAATGGAAATGGATGGCTTATTGCATTGATGGTTGTTGTGGATGTGGTTGTTGTAGCGGCGGTGGTTTACTTCCTCACTCGCTACCTTTTTGACCGTTTTCGCACTGAGCAAAAGGCACAGGCGGATAATGTTGTGCTGATTGCACAGGAAGATGCGCACAAGATTGAGTTGCAGGCGAAAGATCAGGCGCTGAAACTGATGCATGAGGCAGAAGAAGAAATTGCCCGGCGGCGGACTGAATTGGGGCGCGAGGATGAGCGGCTGCAAAAGCGGCGTGCAGATCTTGATCACCGCGTTGAACGCGCCGAGCAGCGTGAGCAAACGCTGAATAAGCGGCAGAGCGCATTGGATAAACGAGTGAACGAAATTGAAAAGATGGGCGCGCAAAAGATGGAGGAATTGCAGCGCGTGGCGCAGATGACGCAGGAAGAAGCCCGGTCGGTGCTGTTGGCTGAAGCTGAGAAAGAGGCTCGGGCGGATATGGCGCGCATCATTCGGCAGATTGAAGCCGAGGCGCGCGCTGAAGGAGAAAAACGAGCGCGCAGCCTGATCGCGGATGCAATTCAGCGGGTTGCCTCGGATCATGTTTCTTCCGTTTCAACTTCACTGGTTTCGCTGCCTAACGATGAAATGAAGGGGCGCATTGTTGGCCGGAATGGTCGCAATATTCGTGCCTTTGAGCAGGCGGCTGGCGTGGATGTGATTGTGGATGATACGCCAGAAGCGGTAACAATCTCGTGCTTCGATCCAGTGCGGCGCGAAGTGGCCCGCCGGGCATTGGAGCGCTTGATTTTGGATGGCAGAATTCACCCTGCGCATATTGAAAAGATTTTGAACGAAGAGCAGCGTGAGGTGGATAAGGCAATTGTGGAAGCGGGTGAGCAGGCTGCTTATGATGCGGGCGTTCCGGGGCTGCACCCGGAAGTGGTGCGCGTATTGGGGCGTTTGAAGTACCGCACCTCCTATGGTCAGAATCAATTGGCTCATGCGGTTGAGGTTGCTAAGCTTTCGGCTGTGCTGGCCGCCGATTTGGGCGCTAATGTGGAAGTGGCACGCGCCGGTGGTTTGCTGCATGACCTTGGCAAGGCATTGGATCACAATACGGATGGTACCCATGCAATGATTGGGGCAGAATTTGCTCGGCGTTATGGGGTTAGCCCGAAGGTTGTTAACACCATCGCCTCGCATCATCACGAGGTGGATCAAGAAACAGTAGAAGCCGTGATTGTTGAGGCGGCAGATGCGATTTCGGGCGCTCGTCCAGGCGCTCGCCGCGAGGATTTGGAAGCCTATATCAAGCGGCTGCGCGCCTTGGAAGAAATTGCCAATTCCTTCAAGGGCGTTTCTCAGAGTTACGCCATTCAGGCCGGGCGCGAGGTGCGCATCATTGTTCGCCCGGAAGATGTGGATGATCTGGCTTTGACTCGCCTGGCGCGTGATATTGCTAAGAAGATTGAAGAAACGATGCAGTACCCTGGTCAGATTAAGGTGACTGTCATCCGCGAGACGCGTGCATCAGAGCTTGCTCGTTGATCATCCTGGAAGGTTAAAAAGACAGGGCGGGCTTGAACAGCCCGCCCTGTCTTTTTTTTGTTGAAGAGTTAGTTGAGGAACTGACCGTTGCGGTAGAAGACTTCGCCATCTACAACAACTTCTGAATCGGTGCGCATGTCGCAAATCATGTCCCAATGGATCGCGCTGCGATTCTTGCTGCCCGTTTCTGGATAACCGGTGCCAAGGGCAACATGGAAGGTGCCACCAATTTTCTCATCAAAAAGGATATTCCGGGTGAACTGGTTGATTTCAAAGTTGGTGCCAATGGCAAATTCGCCCAGGTAGCGCGAGCCAACATCGGTGTCCACCATTTTCATCAGAAATTCCTGATTGGCGCGGGCAGTGGCTTTGGAGATGCGCCCTTTTTCAAAAAACAATTCCACGCCTTCGACCATTGTGCCGTTATAAACGGCAGGGTAAGTGAAGCGAACCCAGCCATTGACTGAGTCTTCAATTGGGCCGGTGTAAATCTCGCCATCTGGCAGGTTGTGATGCCCACAAGAATTATTAAATTTGCGCCCTTTGATGGAGAGGCGCAGGTCTACATTGGGGCCGCGCAGTTGCACCTGGTCATGCCCTTCAATGCGCGCAATGTAACGCTTTTGGTTTTCTTCCACCTGTCGCCAGAAGGCGACTGGGTCGGGGGTGTCATCATCTACGTGGCAGGCACGGAAGGCAAAGTCGTGATATTCTTCCAGGTTCATGCCTGCCTGTTCGGCATAGGCAAGTGTGGGGTACATAGTGCTAATCCAACGCATCTTCCCGGCGGCAGAACGGTCGAGAATGGGTTGCTGCGCGGCCGAGATGGCCTTCATTCGTCGCGAGATGCGTCCTGGCTCAACACCTTCTGTGGCGTTGAGGATCGTTTCGGAATAGAGCCGAATGCGGACATCGAATTGATCGGCAGCCAGTTTGTGAAAAGTGGGAACAAAATCTAGTTGATCGTTGTTGGCGGCCTGGTAGAAGATGCGATCTTGATTTGGCATACTAAAGAGCAGGTGCGGGTGTCCGCCCCGCTCCAACACCCGGCGGTAAATGTATTCAATAAGTGGTTCGGCGGCAGTGGTGGCTTCAATGACCACTCGATCACCCGGTTTGACGGCGACCGAATAGTCCACAATCGTGCGTGCCATTTTTTCGAGACGTAAATTGCTCACATGCTCCTCCCGCAAGATAGAGTGGATTATTAAAAGATTATAACACAGCTTATTTTCTTGGGCTATAATTGGGGCATCTATTTTGGTTCGACACCTATCATTTTGAGGAACCCGTGAAACAATTATTACAGTTTATGCGTAATGGTCAAACAGAAGTTGCCGAGGTGCCAGTGCCGCAGGTTAGGGCTGGGATGGTGTTGGTGCGCACTGTTGCATCGCTGGTCTCGGCTGGCACAGAGCGGATGGTGGTGGAATTTGCGGAGAAGAGTTTGGTGGGCAAGGCGCGTTCGCGCCCTGACCTTGTGCGGCAGATAGTTGATAAGGCGCGACGCGAGGGGGTGCTAACGGCGCTTTCTGCGGCTTTTAACCGTCTCGATCAGCCGATGGTGTTGGGCTATTCTTCGGCAGGGGTGGTGATTGAGGTGGGGACCGGGGTGAATGGCTTTAAGCCGGGTGATCGTGTGGCCTGTGCTGGAGGAGGATATGCGGTTCACGCTGAGTATGCTGTGGTGCCGCAGCAATTGGTGACACATTTGCCAGCCGGGGTGGATTTTGAGACTGGAGCATTTACTACCCTGGCGGCTATTGCTTTGCATGGTTTCAGGCTGGCAAACCCGCAAATGGGGGAGCGTGTGGCGGTCATTGGGTTGGGGTTGTTGGGGCTTTTGGCAGTGCAGCTGGCGCAGGCAGCGGGCTGTTCAGTATTTGGGGTGGATATTTCGGCGCAGCGGGTGGAACTGGCGCGTCAGTTTGGGGTGAGCGCAGCGCTGCGTGGTGAAGCAGAGGAGGCTGGTTTGGCGGCTTCGCAAGGCTGCGGTTTTGATGCTGTGTTGATTTGCGCCGATACGCCCGCGAACGACCCGGTCGAATTGGCGGCAATGCTTTGCCGCGATCGTGGGGTGGTGGTGGCGGTTGGAGCGGTTGGGCTGCGGCTGCCGCGCAAGCCTTATTATGATAAAGAAATTGATTTTCGCATTTCACGTTCTTATGGGCCGGGGCGTTACGACCCAAATTATGAAGAGCGCGGGCGCGATTATCCGTTGGGGTATGTGCGTTGGACGGAGGGCCGTAATTTTGAGGCGGTGGTGGCATTAATGGCGGAGGATCGCATGGATGTGCGCCCGCTGATTACCCATCGTTTTCCTATTGAACGAGCAGTCGAGGCATATCGGGTAATTACAGGCAAGCAGGCTGAGCCGTTCCTGGGGGTGTTGCTGACCTACTCGCAGGACGATGCTTGCTTGCAGCGTGTGGTTAGCAATCCGCTGCTCAAAAAGGCGGATTTTTCAGCAGTGCGCGGTGGGTTGGGTGTTTTGGGGGCAGGAAACTACGCCTCGGCGGTTTTCTTGCCAGCGGTGCAGCGTGTTGGCAGGCTGGAACGGGTGGCAATTGCGAGTGCTTCGGGTGTTACGGCGCGCCATGCCATGCAACGCTTTGGCTTTCGGTATGCAAGCTCTGCCGAGCAACAGGTGCTGGAAGATGAACAGGTGGGGGTGGTGGCAATTTTGACCCGGCATCAGCATCATGCCCGGCAGGTGTTGGGGGCGTTGCGCCTGGGTAAGGCAGTGTTTTGCGAAAAGCCGTTGGCGCTGAATGAGGCTGAATTAAGCGAAATTGAGGCCGAGCTTGGCAAGCCGGGCGCGCCGTTGCTCATGGTGGGTTTCAATCGGCGCTTTGCGCCTTTCGCACAACGATTGCACTCTTTTTTGGCGGGGCGTACCGAGGCGTTGTTGCTAGATTATCGTGTCAATGCTGGTCCGTTGCCGCTGACTCATTGGTTGCATGATCCGCAACAAGGTGGGGGGCGGATCATTGGCGAAGGTTGTCATTTTATTGATTTTGCCACTTTTCTGGTGGGGCATGCGCCACAGCGAGTGTGGGCGCAGGGCCTGCCGGATGGTTCACGCTATCATGAAGATAATGTGGTGTTGAATTTTGCATTTGCTGATGGATCGTTGGCGACGATTTCGTACCTGGCGAATGGAGATAAGAGCTATCCTAAAGAGCAATTGAACGTTTTTTGTGGTGGACGGGTGGCGGCGCTGGATGATTTTCGTACCCTGGAGTTGGTGGGAGAGGGAAAGCGGACTGTCTTGCGCAGCCCATTGCGCCAGGATAAGGGGCATCAGGCTGGATGGCAGGCATTTGTGCATGCCTGTCAGAACGGTGGACAGCCGCCCATTGCGTATGAACAGCTTTTGGGCGTGACGCGTGCCAGCTTTGCGGCGGTGCAGGCGTTGCGCAGTGGGCAGGGGGTGGAGATTGGGATCGGTGGCAATTCTGGGCAGGCTTGAAACGGCCTGGAAGGTGTTTTGGCAGTTGGGGCCGCTGCAAAGTGGGGCGTTTGCGCTTTATCAGTTGCAGCGGCGCAGCGGTTGGTTGCGCGCTCGCTTGCCGGTAAAGCGTTCATTGCCGCAGGTGGGTCTGCCAACCCATTCGCTTTTCAGCTTGCCTGCAGCAGAAGAATTGCACGCGGTGCTTGGCGAAGAAGGCTGTAGCGCTTTGCTGCAAGAGGCAGAGGAAATTGTCGCTGGGCAGGTACGTTTGTTTGGCGGGTTGCCACACCGACTGAACCTGGAGCCGCCGCAGCCATTGCAACATGCTCTGGATTATGGTGATCGGGTGGCGGGTGAGGATATTAAGTGGTTTTGGGAGCCTGGCCGTTTTGGTTGGGCGGTGGTATTGGCGCGCGCCTGGTGGTTGACCAGAGACGAGCGTTTTTTTGCAGCCTTCTGGCGCTATTTTGATGTCTTTGTGGAGCAAAATCCGTGCAACCTGGGGCCGCACTGGTCTTCGGCGCAGGAGGTGGGGCTACGCCTGGTGGCGCTGGTGTTTGCTGGCTCGGTTTTTGGCATGGCTGCAACTCTTCAGCAGCAGGAGCGACTTGCCGGGAGTGTGTGGCAACATGCGCAACGCATTCTGCCGACCTGGTTCTATGCAGAGGCACAGCATAACAATCATGCTTTGAGTGAGGCATTGGGGTTGTTCATGGCCGGGGCATGGGTGGGGCAAATTGCCTGGCAGCGGCGTGGCTGGGCCTGGTTCGAGCGCGCATTGCGGACGCAGATTGCTGAAGATGGTACTTATGTACAGCAAAGCAGCAATTATCATCGCTTGATGTTGCAAGAGGCCTTATGGATGGATGCGGTGGGGCGGCAGATGGGGCTGCATTGGAAGCCGGAGACACGTCAGCGGCTATCTGCGGCAGCGCAATGGCTGTTGGCGCACATGGATGAGAGTGGACAGGCAGTCAATTTGGGTAATAATGATGGGGCATTGGTGCTTCCATTGGCGGTGGGGGGAGCAGCGGACTATCGCCCGGTGGCACAGGCAGCGGCGATGGCATTTATTGGGCGAGCGGCGTTTGCGCCCGGAATCTGGGATGAGGCACAGTTATGGCTTGCTTTGCCGCGTCCGACTCAACAATGGGGGGCGGACAGGTGCTTAACCGGGGTGGGACGATTGAATGGGGCTGAAAGCTGGGCCACGGTGCGGGCAGTGAAGTTTGCGGCGCGCCCTGCTCATGCCGATCAGCTACATGTTGAACTGTGGTGGCACGGTCAGAACCTGGCCTGTGACCCTGGCACGTACCTGTACAATGGACTTCCGCCCTGGCAAAATGGTTTGGTGGGGGTTGAGGTTCATAATGGCCTGATGGTGGATGGGCAGCAGACCATGCGTCGAGCGGGGCGTTTTTTGTGGTTGGATTGGGATCAGGCGCGTTGGCTTGAGCAGACGGAACGTCGTCTGGTTGCTGAACATTGTGGATATGAACGCCTGGGCGTGCGGCATGTGCGTACACTGGAATGGTTGGGTGGGAATGATTGGCAAGTGATAGATGATGTATTGCCGCTGAGAGGTGGGGAACACAGCCTGGCCTTGCATTGGTTGTTGCCAGATTTTCCCTGGCACATGGAGGCGCAAACCATGCATCTGATGACAGATGGTGGCCCTTTGTGGCTCTGGGTGCGGCTGGAAGGCCTGGACAAATTGCCGGAAGTGGATTTGGTGCGTGCGGGTGAACGGTTGATTGGGCGAGGGGAAGTGGATGAGCGGCGCGGCTGGGTCTCGCGTATTTATGGCGAGCGTTCAGCTGCGCTCTCGTTGTGCTGGCATGGGCGCGGGCAGCTGCCGCTGCGCTGGGTGAGCCATTGGCATTTGGGAAGTTGAGCGATGTATTTGGGGGCGAGCATGATACAATTAAAGAATGCATGTCTTATTGATTCATCAGGCATTTGCCGGGCTGGATGAAGCAGGTGGCACGCGTCACATTGAAATGGCGCGCACACTGGTGGCGTGTGGGCATCGTGTGACCATTCTTGCCAGCCCGGTTAGTTATTTGACGGGCGAGGCGCGTTCGCAGCGGATGCGTTGGGTTGAGCGACAGGACGCTGCGCCGGGGATTGTGATTCTGCGGGTATATACGTATCGAGCCTGGCATCGTAGTTTTGTACATCGCGTGGTCAGTTTTTTGAGCTTTATGTTTTCTTCATTTTGGGTTGGGGTGGGGGTTCGGGGGGTGGATGTGGTTTGGGGAACATCACCGCCTATTTTTCAGGGGTGGACGGCCTGGCTGCTAGCGCGTTTGAAAGGGGCTAAGTTTGTCTTTGAGGTGCGCGACTTATGGCCCGCATTTGCGATTGGAGTGGGGGTGCTGCGCAATCGCTTGCTGATTCGTATGTCTTTGTGGTTGGAGCGCTTCCTCTATCGTAGTGCAGATGGGCTCATGGTCAACTCGCCGGGCTTTGTGGCGCATGTGCAGCAGCGCGGTGCCAGGCAGGTAGCATTGATGCCGAATGGTGCTTCACCGGAAATGTTTGACCCAGCGGAGCGCAGCGAGGCATGGCGGACTGCGCATAGGCTGAATGGGCGCTTTGTCATTCTGTATGCCGGGGCGCATGGGCTTTCCAACGATTTGGGGGTGGTGTTGCAAGCAGCAGAGTTTTTGAAAGGAAAGCCGGAAATCTGTTTTGTTTTGGTGGGAGATGGTAAGGAGAAGAAGAAGCTGCAAGCGCAGGCACAGGCGATGGGGTTGCAGAATGTGTTGTTCTTACCCCCGGTCTCAAAGCAGGAGATGGCTGGTGTTTTGGCTGGCGCGGATGCGGGGCTGGCGATTTTGAAGCCGCTTGACCTGTATTGCACAACGTATCCGAACAAGGTTTTTGATTATATGGCGGCAGGCCGACCGGTATTGATGGCAATTGATGGTGTGGCAAGGCAGGTGGTGGAAGATGCCGGGGCGGGGCTGTTTGTTGAACCTGGCAATCCAATGGCATTGGCTCAGGCTGCTTTGGCGTTGGCCGCCGATGCGCAGCAGGCGCGCATCATGGGGTTGGCCGGGCGCCGTTATATTCAGCAGCACCTGGACCGACGACAGATTGCCCTTCAGTTTTCCGATTATTTGCAAAGTTTGTGTGAAAAGAAAGGTGTGTAAGAATGACAGAGCGAATTCTGGTTGTGGATGACGAACTGGCGTTGCAGGAGACTCTGGCCTACACATTGCAGCGTCAGGGGTATGAGGTGGAAGTGGTGGGGGATGGGCTAACGGCCCTCAAGGCAGTGCGTGAGCGTCAGCCAGATTTAATGATTTTGGATATTATGCTGCCGGGCATGGATGGCTTTGAGGTTTGTCGGGTGTTGCGTCAGGAGATGAATTTACCCATTTTGATGCTGACGGCTCGCGATGATGAAATTGATCGGGTGGTTGGGTTGGAAGTGGGGGCCGATGATTATTTGACCAAGCCATTCTCGATGCGCGAGTTGTTGGCGCGCGTGAAAGCCATGTTGCGACGTGTGCGCATGATGCGCGAGGAGACTGCTCAGGCGGATGGGCAGCAGCAAATGGGTGGACAGCGGGTGTTTGGTAATTTGGTGGTTGATGAAGTGCGTCATGAGGTGCGGCTGAATGGTCAGGCAATTGTGCTGAGGCCCAAGGAATATGATTTGTTGTTGTTCTTTGCCGAGCATCGTCGGCAGGTGTTGTCGCGTGAATTTATTCTGGAACGGGTGTGGGGGTGGGAATATGTTGGGGATAGCCGCACAGTGGATGTGCATGTGCGCTGGCTGCGCGAGAAACTTGAAGAAGACCCTGCGAACCCATCCCGGCTTGTAACTGTGCGGGGGGCGGGGTACCGTTTCGAGGGATAGGAGATTGCCATGCGTCGGTCTCTTTTTTGGAACATTGCTTTGCCATATATTGTGTTGCTGGTGCTTGTTTTGGGTGGTTTGAGCCTATATGTGGTTAACTTTTTGCAGAAAACTTATCTGGATAGCACACGGACGCGTTTGCTGGCCGAGGCACGCGCACTGGCTGAGCAGATTTCGCCGGTTTTGCAGGCTGGCCCGCCTTATTCACAGGTGGACGCGCTGGCGGATTCATATGCCAGGGTCGTGCAAGCGCGGGCAACAATTATCCTGCCGGATGGGGTGGTGATTGGCGAGTCAGATTATGCATATTCTCAGATGGAGAATCATAGCAGCCGACCAGAGTTTCAGCAGGCAGTGCTGGGCAGTGAGTATGCTGATACACGGTACAGTAGCACATTGCGCACAAATTTGATGTATGGTGCGGCGCCAATTTGGGTGGATGGACGGGTATTGGGTGTGGCGCGACTTGCAGTACCATTGAAGGCGTTGGAGCAGGAGATGCAATTACTGCGTGGGGCAGTTTGGGGGGCGAGTGGCGTGGCATTGCTATTGGCTGTGCTGCTGGCATTTTTAATTACCCGGCAGACGACGCAACCTTTGCGTCAATTGACACGGAGTGTGCAAGGTTTGCGGCCCGGCGAGACGCTGAGCCTGGCCCCGGCCATTCGTCAGGATGAAATTGGCCGTCTTAGCCGGGCATTTGAGCATTTGACCGACCAGTTAAATCGGCAAATTGATGATTTGCGCGCCGAGCGCGGCAAACTTGCAGCTGTGCTGGCAAATATGAGCGATGCGATTTTGATTGTGGATGAGGATGGGCGGGTGAGGTTACTCAACCCGGCAGCAGAAAGGCTGTTTGGTGTCGAGGAAGGGCAGGCTTTGGGCGCTTCGCTGGTGACGGTGGTTCGCAACCATCAGTTTGTTGAATTATGGCGCAAATGTACGCAAAGCCATGAGCCGCAAAGCGCTGTTTTTGAAATTGGCCCGGAACGGCAATTCATTCAGGCGGCAGGCGCTTCGCTGGCTCCAACAGTTCCAGGGGAAACGTTGCTGGTGCTGCACGACCTGACTCGTTTGCGCCGGCTTGAGACAGTACGGCGGGATTTTGTTAGCAATGTGTCACATGAACTGCGCACGCCTTTGGCCTCTTTGAAGGCTTTGGCCGAGACTCTGCAAGAGGGAGCATTGGAAGACCCGCCAGCGGCCAAGCGATTTTTGCAGCAGATGGATCATGAAATTGATAATTTGACACAGATGGTGCGTGAATTGCTGGAACTCTCGCGCATTGAGTCGGGGCGGGTTCCGCTGGAGCGGCGTTGGATGGCTGCTGCTGAATTGATTGGCCCGGCTGTGGAGCGGATGAAACTGCAAGCGGAACGCGCCGGGTTAGAATTGCGGTTGGATTGTCCCGAAGGGTTGCCACAGGTGTGGGTAGACCGTGAGCGGATGGAGCAGGTGTTGGTCAATTTGCTGCACAATGCAATCAAATTTACACCGCCAGGCGGCAAGATACTGGTGAAACTGGCCGCTGAACAGGGACGACTGCTGATTGCTGTGCGGGATACGGGGGTGGGCATTCCACCTGAGGCAGTGGAACGTATTTTTGAGCGGTTCTATAAGGCGGATAAGGCACGTTCTGGAGGAGGGACGGGGCTGGGGCTTTCCATTGCCCGACATTTAGTGGAAGCACACTCGGGGCGGATTTGGGCTGAAAGCCACCCCGGAGAAGGTAGTACATTTTGGATAGCCTTGCCGGTGTTGGCTGAATAAGATACAATAAAGGTAGATTGGCGGGCTGTCCCAACTTTTTGTTTTGAGGAGTGAAGGTATGGAAAATTGGGTCTTAATCCTCTCACGGTGGCAATTTGCCATCACAACGGTCTATCACTTTTTCTTTGTGCCGCTCACCCTGGGGCTTTCGGTGTTTGTGGCAATCCTCGAGACGCTCTACGTCCGCACCGGCCAAGAGGTTTACAAACGGATGACCAAATTTTGGGGCAAGCTGTTTGTAATCAACTTTGCAATGGGTGTTGTGACGGGCATTGTACAGGAATTTCAGTTTGGGATGAACTGGTCGGAATATTCGCGCTATGTGGGGGATATTTTTGGTGCACCGCTCGCTATTGAGGCATTGCTGGCCTTTTTCCTGGAATCAACCTTTTTGGGGGTGTGGTTATTTGGCTGGGATAAAGTCTCCAAGCGCGTTCATGCAGCGGCAATCTGGCTGGTGGCAATTGGTTCGAATTTGTCCGCATTGTGGATTTTGATTGCCAATTCGTTTATGCAGCAGCCGGTGGGCTATGTGGAAGAGAATGGCCGCCTGGTGCTAAATGACTTTTGGGCGCTGGTTGGTAATTCGAATGTGTGGGTGCAGTTTCCGCACGTTGTGTTTTCGGGGTTTGTGACGGCGGCTTTCTTCGTCTTGGGGATTAGTGCCTATCACTTGCTGCGCAAGAAACATGCCGATGTGTTTGGGCGCTCTTTTCGTTTGGCGGCGTTGTATGGTGCGGTATCCATTGTGTTGGTTGTTCTGGTTGGGCATAGTCAGGCCCAGCATATGGTGAAAACGCAGCCGATGAAGATGGCAGCTGCTGAGGCGCTGTGGGAGACGGAAGACCCGGCCTCATTTTCGGTGTTCACGATTACGGATCAGGAAAACAAGCGCGACCTGGTGGCGCTGCGGTTGCCCTATTTGCTGAGTCTGATGGCTTATAGCCGTCTGGATGGCGAGGTGATGGGGATTAACGATTTGCAGCAGCAATTTGAACTGAAGCATGGACCAGGAAATTACATTCCGCCGATTATGGTTAGTTATTGGACCTTCCGTATTATGGTTGGGTCTGGGTTCTTGATGCTTTTCCTGGCAGGCTTTGTGTTGCTGCGAATGATCCAGAAACGACCGGTGGAGAATTTGAAGATTTTGAGATGGATGCCGCTGGCGATTGTGCTGCCTTATCTTGCCAATTCGACCGGATGGATTTTGACCGAGCTTGGACGACAGCCGTGGGTGGTATATGGCAAGCTGAAGACGGCAGATGCCTTTTCACCGAATCTGACACCGGGGTTGGTGTTGACTTCGCTGATTGGTTTTACCCTGGTCTATGGTTTGCTGATGGTGGCAGATGTGTATTTGCTGAGCAAGTACGCCAAGGCTGGGCCGGCGGCCAAACCGGCCAAGCACTCAACCGAACAGGCTTATTGGGAATAGGGAGGGCGCCATGACGCTGAATATCTTGTGGTTCGTTTTGATTGCAGTGCTGTATATCGGCTATTTTGTATTGGAAGGCTTCGATATGGGGGTAGGGATCTTGCTGCCTTTCCTGGGGAAGAATGACTTGCGCCGGCGGGCGATCATCAACACGGTTGGGCCGCACTGGGATGCAAACGAGGTTTGGCTGTTGACAGCGGGTGGGGCAACATTTGCGGCTTTTCCACACTGGTATGCAACGTTGTTCAGCGGTTTTTACCTGGCGCTGTTCCTGATGTTGATTGCACTGATCTTGCGCGGTGTGGCATTTGAGTTTCGGAGCAAGGATGAAAACCCGCGCTGGCGTAGCCTGTGGGATTGGTGCATTTTCATTGGTAGCGCGCTGCCAGCGTTGCTATGGGGCGTGGCGTTTGCAAATTTTGTGCGTGGTGTTCCGATCGGTGCTAATTTTCAGTATACCGGCAGTTTCCTTGACTTGCTCAATTTTTACGGACTGTTGGGCGGGCTGGTTTCGCTGCTGGGGTTCACGTTCCATGGTGCCATCTTCCTCTCGCTGAAAACAAGCGATGATTTGCAAGCGCAGGCGCGGCGCTGGGCGCAGCGCTTGTGGCTGCCAACTGTGCTGGTGGTGGTTGCATTTGTTGCCTCGACGTATGCCTTTACGGATATTATTGAAAAAATGAGCATCCGTTTCGGTGCCATGACTATCCTTGCGGCATTGCCGTTGCTCGCGGCGGGCTGGTTCCTGCGGCAGAAGCGAGATGGATGGGCCTTTGCAATGACTGCGCTGGCAGTTCTTTTGGCGACAGCGACCGTTTTCTTGCAGCTTTACCCGCGTGTGCTGGTTTCTAGCATTGATCCAATGTATGACTTGACGATTCAAAACAGTGCTTCGGGGCCGCTAACCTTGCGGACAATGACAATCGTTGCGGCAATCTTTGTGCCGGTAATGCTGGCCTATCAGGCCTGGACCTATTGGGTCTTCCGCAAGCGGGTTGTGGAGAAAGTGGAGACACTGCATTACTAATCCGCACGGTTGATGCTAATGCGGGTATAATGGATGAGGATGTGCGTTGCATATCCTCATCCTGTTTTTTGAAGCGAGGTTCACATGAGTTGTAGCTGCTGTCTTGAAAAGCAAATTGTGCAAACCGACAATGCGCCGCGTGCCATTGGCCCCTACTCTATTGCTGTGCGGGTGGGAGATTTTGTTTACACCTCCGGGCAGATTGGTCTGGATCCAAAGACGGGGACAATGGTTGACGGTGGGATTGAGGCGGAAACCCGGCAGGTGCTGAAGAATTTGCAAGCTGTGGTTGAAGCGGCAGGTTTGACACTGGATGATGTGGTCAAGACGACCGTTTTCTTGAAGGATATGGGCGATTTTGCGGCCATGAATGCCATTTATGCCGAGTTTTTTAAGGAAAATCCGCCAGCTCGTTCGGCTGTTCAGGTAGCTGCCTTACCCAAGGGTGGTTTGGTTGAAATTGAGGCAGTGGCAATTGACCGCTGCACTTGCGATGAGGACTGCGAGTGTGAGTGCGAGTGCGACTGTGAGGAAGGTGAAACCGATTCTTGCTGCTGTCACGAGAAAAAAGACTGATTTCTATTTTTCGCCATGAGAGACGAACTGATCCTGTTGGTGGACGATGAGGCCAATATTGTTGCCTTGCAGCGCCTTTACCTTGAACGGGAGGGCTTTCGTGTTGCGACAGCCAGCAATGGTGAGGTGGCACTGGCTGAGATTGAGCGTCTGCAACCGGATTTTGTTGTTTTGGATGTGATGTTGCCCGGAGTGGATGGTCTGGAAGTGTGCCGGAGACTTCGGGCAGCCGGTCATATGGTGCCGGTGATGATGGTTACGGCGCGCGATGAGGATGTGGATCGGATTGTTGGGCTGGAACTTGGCGCAGATGATTATTTGACCAAGCCATTTAATCCACGCGAACTTGTGGCGCGGGTGAAAGCAATTTTGCGTCGGGCAGTGAGCGCGCAATCTGCAAGTGTGGCGGAAGCCATGGTGCGTGTTGGAGACCTGGAAGTGGATGTGTCGGGGCGCGAGGTGCGTTGTGCCGGGCGTTTGTTAAACTTGCGCACACAGGAATTTGATTTGCTTCTGGTTTTTGCTCGTCAGCCGGGGCGCGTGTTTGAGCGTGAGACTCTGTTGCAGCAAGCCTGGGGCTATGATTTTTTTGGGCAAACGCGCACGGTGGATGTGCATGTGGCGCAGTTGCGGCGCAAATTGAGCGGCGGGCGGGTGCAAATTGAGACAGTCACAGGGGTGGGATATAAGCTGGTGGTGAACGGATGAATTCGCTGCGCGGGCGGTTGTGGCTGGGATATGCCCTGTTGGCCGGGGTGTTGTTAGTGGTTGTTTTTTGGGGGTTGTTGGCTTCCATTCAGCGTAACGCATTATTTTATCCACAAGCATTGGCACAGGTGCGGGTGGTGGAAAGACGGCTGATTGTGCCGTTGAATACTTTGCAAAATTCGTCGGAGCGATTGGCAGCGCTGAACATGGTTGCCCGTTCCTCGTCGGAGCGCCTGGTCTGGTTGAGTGATGAGGGAGATTTGCTGTTTGATAGTGGCGCAGGAAAGATGGGGGCATTGGGGCTGCGTCGTTTGCGTCGTTTGGTGAGTGAAGAGACGCCTGCTCAGGTGGGAGTGATGCTCGACCGGCAAGAAAAAATGTGGATTTACAGTTTGCAGCCGTTGGAAGATGGCAGTTTTTTGCTTGTGTTGACGCCGCGTCCCAACTTGGCCTTACGCGCCCTGGTGCGAAATGAGATTATCACGCCCCTGGTTTGGGCTGCGATGATTGCGCTTGCTCTGGCGCTGGTCTTGAGCCTGACATTGGGAAATTGGATTACGCGTCCATTGCAAGACTTAGTTGAGGGGGCGCAGCGTGTAGCACAGGGTGAATATCCGCAAGTGGTTGCCTCTGGGCCGCGCGAGGTGCAGCAACTGGCTGTTGCTTTTAATCAAATGAGCCGCAAGGTGCAGGCAGGGCAGCAATCGCAGCGTGATTTTCTGGCAAATGTGACGCATGAGCTGAAAACCCCCCTGACTTCCATTCAGGGTTTTGCGCAGGCAGTTCTGGATGGGACGGTGCAAACGCCGCAGCAGGTGCAAGAGGCGGCACAGGTTATGCATCAGGAAGCAGAACGGATGAATCGCCTGGTGCTGGAATTACTGGTTTTGGCCCGCTTGGAAAGTGGAACGGCGGAGATGCGCAGGCAGCCTGTTGTTGTGGCGGATTTGCTGGCGCAGGTTGGGCAGAAGTTTTCCCTGCAAGCACAAGCTGGGCAGGTGCAAATTGAGCTGATGGTCTCGGACCTGCCTGATTTGATGGGGGATTGGGACCGATTGGTACAGGTTTTCTCGAACCTGTTGGATAATGCTCTGCGTTACACTCCGCCGGGTGGGCGGGTTCTTCTGGTTGCGGAACAGCAAACGCAGGGTTGGCTGTTGGTGCAGGTGGTGGATGGTGGGCCGGGGATTGCACCGGAAGAACAAGAACGCATCTTTGAACGATTTTATCAAGCAGATCGTTCACGTCGCGGTGGTCGGAGTGGGGTTGGCCTGGGGTTACCCATTGCAAGGCAGATTTGTCGTGCCCATGGAGGGGATTTAACTGTCTCCAGTAGCCCTGGGCAGGGCTGCACATTCGTTGTAAAATTGCCTTTCCAACAAGCCTGTGATCGAGGAAAAAAATCTTGAAATGACCTTTGTATCGGTGATTGTACCTTGCTTTAATGAGGAAAAAACGATTGCTTTGCTTCTGAAGGCGTTGGTGGAACAAACCTACCCCTTGGTGGATATGGAAGTAATTGTGGCGGATGGTTTTTCGACCGATGCTACCCGTCAAGTAGTTGCCGATTTTCAGGCTGCGCATTTGCAGTTGGTGGTGCGGGTGGTGGATAACCCGCAGCGGCATATTCCTGCTGCACTGAATGTGGCGCTGAAGGCTGCTCGCGGTGAGGTCATTGTCCGCCTGGACGCGCATTCGGTGCCGGGCAGGACGTATGTGGCGCAGTGTGTGGCCGGGTTGCTGGCTGATAAGGGCGATAATGTAGGTGGGGTATGGCAGATTGAGCCGGGCGGGTCAGGTTGGATGGCGTGCGCGATTGCTGCTGCTGCGGCGCATCCTTTGGGGGTTGGGGATGCGCGTTACCGTTTCAACAGTCCTGCCGGTCTGGTGGATACGGTGCCATTTGGGGCATATCGGCGCGAATTGTTTGACAGGTTGGGTGGCTTTGATGAGACCTTGCTTTCAAACGAAGATTATGAACTGAATGCTCGCATTCGGCAAAGTGGTGGGCGAGTGTATCTTGACCCCGAGATTCGCTCAACCTATTTTGCGCGCAGCACGTTGGGCGGCTTGGCAAGGCAATATCGGCGGTATGGCTTTTGGAAGTGGCAGATGCTGCGCCGCTATCCCAGGACATTGCGCTGGCGGCAGGCCTTGCCACCGGTTTTTGTATTGGGCGTGACGGCGCTGGCTTTGATGGCTGTGTTTTGGTGGTTGGCGCGCCTGGTGTTGGTATTGGGGTTGGGCATTTATGGGCTGATTTTGCTGGCGGGCAGCATTCCAACGGCAGTGCGCCGCGGTGATGTGCGATTGGCGCCGGGCATTGCTCTGGCAATTGCAACCATGCATTTTTGCTGGGGTAGCGGTTTTTTGTGGAGCGCGTTCCGATCGCTTTTTAATCAATCCTGACTGGATGGTGCTGAATGGCTGCATATTCGTCGTTTCAAAAACCATTGTGGCGGTTAAAGCCACGTGAGCGGAAGATTATCCTCTTTGTTGGAGATTTGTTTGCGGTTTCTCTGGCACTTCTGCTGTCTTTGTTTCTGTGGTCTTCTTCAAACGAAGAATACTTTCGGTTCTCGCTCAACTTTTTGACGGAGCGCGTGCCGTTTTGGTTTTATTTGTTGCCAATTCCCTGGTTATTGATGATGATTGAATTGTATGAGGTGCCGCGTGCGGCGAATCGTCAACAAACCATGCGTGACCTGACATTGGCTGCATTGGCATCCTTTGTTTTGTATTTGTTTGTTTACTTTACATCGGCACCCGATTCCCTGCCGCGGCGCGGGGTGGCGATTTTCATTGTTGCTAGCTACCTGCTTACTTTGCTGTGGCGATTGTTTTACATTGCTGTGTTTACCTCCCCTTCGTTTATGCGCCGGGTTTTGATTGTTGGCGCGGGGCGGTCTGGGGCGCGGCTGGTGGAAATTGTTAAAGGGTTGTGGCCGCCGCCTTTTTACCTGGTGGGGTTGCTAGATGATAGCCCGGATAAGATTGGGCAAACGCTGGAAGGGTATTTGATATTGGGTGGGGCTGATGACCTGATGCGCATCATTCGTGAACAGAAGGTGACCGACCTGGTGTTCGCAATTTCGGGGGATATGAATCCGAAGATGTTTTCAGCCTTGTTAGAGGCAGCAGAAAGTGGCATTCAAATTACAACCATGCCAACACTCTATGAAGAAATGTTGGGCCGGGTGCCTATTTTCCTGTTGCAATCGGATTGGGTGTTGCGTTCGTTGGTGGATCAGGCCCGGATGGGGGGGCTGAGCGATGTATTGATCCGTTTGCTGGATATTGTTGGGGCACTGGTGGGCGTGTTTATTATGTTAATGGTGACACCATTGATTGCGCTATTGACGTTGCTTGATTCGGGATGGCCGATTTTTTATGGACAGGAGCGCCTGGGACGGAATGGGAAGCCCTATCGGATTATTAAGTTTCGCAGTATGAGGCAGGATGCCGAAAAAGATGGTCGCGCCCGTCCTGCAACAGAACATGATGAACGGGTGACACGGGTGGGGCGCTTTTTGCGCAAGAGCCATTTGGATGAGTTGCCACAATTCATCAATGTGTTGCGTGGGGATATGAGCCTGGTTGGGCCGCGCGCCGAGCGTCCTGAATTGGTGCTGATGTTGCAGGAGAAGATCCCCTTCTACCGGGCGCGATTGTTTGTGCGCCCTGGAGTGACGGGCTGGGCGCAGGTTAATTATGGATATGCCTCGAATGCTGAGCAAAATGCAGTTAAGCTCGAATATGATTTGTATTACATCAAACACCGAAGCTTGTGGCTAGATATTTCTATTTTGCTGCGCACGATTGGTTCTGTGATTGGGCTGAAGGGCCGATGAAGCGATGAAGAAACCCAACATTCGCAATCGCTATATCCTGATTGGCGATCTGGTATTGATTATTGCCAGTGTCTTTTTTAGCTATGCCTTGCGCTTGGAACTGGGGGAAAA
Source organism: uncultured Anaerolinea sp. (assembly GCA_964453115.1). GTDB lineage: Bacteria > Chloroflexota > Anaerolineae > Anaerolineales > Anaerolineaceae > JAIWNK01. The sequence continues at coordinate 43,045 of CAYVRT010000001.1, forward strand.
ATTCCTGGACTATCAACCCTCAGCATATTGGATGGCGGCATTGGCATTGTTGATTAAGCCTCTGGTGTATTATAACTTTGGGCTGTATCGGCGTTTATGGGTATATGCAAGTACGCGCGAACTGACGCTGATTGCGACCGCTGTAACAACGGCTTCGATTCTGATGTTTTTGGGGATGATAGGGTTGTTTTCACTGGGGGCTTTCAATGGCTTCCCGCGTACTGTCTTGGTGATTGACTGGATGTTATCGGTTTTGTTTGTGGGTGGGCTGCGTTTTAGTTTGCGGATGCTGGCGGAAGCGCGGGCGCATAATCAGGGCGGCGGAGCGGTACGCTCGCGGCGATTGTTGGTGATTGGCGCTGGAGATGCTGGTGCGCTGGTGGTGCGCGAATTGCAAAAAAACCCGCAATTGAACATGACCCCTGTCGGGTTTCTGGATGATAACCCGACTAAACTTCGACAGCAGATTTATGGTGTGCCGGTGGTTGGGCGATTGAACGACCTCTCGCATGTCATTGACCGGTTGCATATTGAAGAGGTGGTGATTGCTATCCCCTCGTCGCCTGGGCGGGTGGTGCGTTTGGTGAGCGATGTTTGCCGATTGAAAGGCGTGCCGTTCCGTACCATGCCAGGGATTTATGAACTTTTGGGCGGGAAGGTGAGTGTTAGCCGATTGCGCGAGGTGGATATTACCGACTTGTTGCGCCGTCAACCGACTCGAATGCTGGATGACCTGGTGGGAGCAACCCTGACCGGGCGGGTTGTGCTGGTGAGTGGGGCGGGTGGTTCCATTGGACGTGAATTGTGCCGGCAAATTGCGCGTTGGGGGCCCAGTGAATTGATTCTACTCGGGCATGGGGAGAACAGCATTTTTGAGGCGCTATTGGATTTGCGCGATTCGTTTCCTTCACAGCTCATGCGCCCAGTGATTGCGGATGTGCGCGATTTGCCGCGCTTGCAATCTGTTTTTCGCGATTCCAGGCCACAGGTGGTTTTTCATGCGGCAGCGCACAAACACGTGCCGCTCATGGAAATTAATGTCACCGAGGCTGTCACCAACAATGTGTTGGGGACGCGTAACCTGGTGCAGGTAGCGCTGGAATATGCTGTGGAACGGCTGGTGATGATTTCGACCGATAAGGCAATTTTGCCGGTGAATGTGATGGGCGCAACCAAGCGCATGGCAGAGATGATTGTGCTGGATGCGGCGGTGCGCTCGGGGCGCGCTTTTTCGGTGGTGCGCTTTGGAAATGTGCTGGGCAGCCGGGGCAGTGTGGTGCCGATTTTCAAACGGCAAATTGCGCGCGGGGGGCCGATTACCATTACACATCCGGATATGCGGCGCTTCTTTATGACCATTCCGGAGGCATCAAACCTGGTTTTGCAAGCTGCCGGGTTGGGCAAGGGGGGCGAGACCTTTGTTCTCAATATGGGGCAGCAGGTGCGTATTCTTGACCTGGCGGAGGATTTGATTCGCCTTTCCGGTCTGGAACCAGGGCGCGATATTGAAATTGTTTTCACTGGCATTCGTCCAGGCGAGAAGCTAAGCGAGGACCTGTTTGAAGAGGGACATCAGTTCGCCAATACAGAACACCCGGATATTTATCATTTGCAAGATCAACCGGCTTTGCAGGGACAAGCATTGGAAGAGGCGGTTGAGCAGCTGAGGCAATTGGCGCTGGCAGGAAATAGCGCTGAGATTATTGCCTTGTTGGATGTTTTGATTCCTGGGGCGCAGGTGCGCAGTACACCGCCCCCTGATATGACGGCGATTGAATGATGGCTGCATTGACGCGTGATGAATGGGATGACCTGCTGGTTGATTTTCCGCAGGCACATGTGCTGCAAAGTGCAGCATGGGGGGACTTGAAGTCGGCATTTGGTTGGCAGGTGGAGCATGTGCAGGCTGGCAAGGCTGGGGCGCAGCTTTTGTTTCGCTATTTTTTGCCAGGGTTGGGGATGGCGTATCTGGCCAGGGGTCCGGTGGGCGAGGATTGGACTGCGCTTTGGCCGGAAATTCATGCCGCTTGCCGGCGGCGAAGGGTCATTTTTCTTAAGGTGGAGCCGGATGCCTGGGAGGATGACCCGCTCAACGTTGCAGAGCGCTGGTCGGGGTTTCTTCCGGCGGCCAGCATTCAGCCGCAACGTACTGTGGTGCTTTCACTGGAGGGCGATGAGGATGCCTGGCTGGAGCGGATGAAGCCGAAGACGCGTTACAATATTCGCCTGGCAGAGCGCAAAGGGGTGACTGTGCGCCCTGTTGAGGATGTGGCGACTTTTCATGCGCTGATGCAGGTGACAGGTAGCCGGGATGGGTTTGGCGTACATTCGCTGGCTTATTATCAGCGCGCCTATGAAGGGTTTGTGCGGCAGGGGCGGGCCGTTTTGTTGCAGGCGGAGTTTGAGGGGCGTCCCTTGGCGGCGGTGATGATCTTTTGGCAAGGAGCGCGGGCCTGGTATTTCTATGGCGCTTCTAATGATGAGGAACGAAACCGAATGCCAACCTATTTGTTGCAGTGGGAGGCGATGCGCTGGGCGGCGAAGCAGGGTTGCCGGGAATATGATTTGTGGGGGGTGCCGGACGCTGGGGAGGAAGAATTGGAGGCTGGTTTTACGCAACGTAGTGATGGCCTTTGGGGGGTGTACCGTTTTAAGCGTGGTTTTGGGGGAAGATTGCGCCGGGTGATGGCCTGGGATTGGGTGTATCAGCCGTTATTGTATCGTTTCTATGCCTGGTATGCGCGGCGCAAGGGCCGGGCGGTGTGAGATGACGCGTTATTGTATGGAATGCGGCTCGATTTTGCAGCCGATTTCGGATGGGCGGGGGCATTGGCGCTGTTTGACGTGTGGGTGGGTTTATTATGCGCAATTGAAAGTTGGGGCGGCGGCATTGGTGGAAGTGGATGGACGGCTGCTGCTGGCACGTCGCAGTTACGATCCCTGGCGCGGCTGTTGGTATTTGCCAGCCGGGTATGTGGAGGTGGATGAATCACCTGCTCAGGCGGCGGAGCGTGAGGCTTATGAAGAAACCGGTTTGCAGGTGCGGGCTGGGCTGTTGCTGGATGTGTTATATTTTGATGATGACCCGCGTGGGGCTGGTTTGCTGGTGGTGTATGCCTGTCAGGTGCTGGCAGGGCAGTTGCGTAACAGCGATGAGACAGATGCATTGGCGTTTTTTGACGCGCAACAGTTGCCGGAATCATTGGCTGGCGCTGGACATCGGCAGATGATTTTGGCGTGGCAGCGCAGCAAGGAGGGGCAAAAATGAGCCTGGTGATGCAGCAGGTTCCGGTGCAGGGCTGGAATGAGCGGATTGCAGAATTGCCCGGGGCACATTTCTTGCAGACGAATGAATGGGCTGCGGTGAAGCAGGAAACAGGTTGGACGGCGCAGCGCTGGGCCTGGCTGGAGGCAGATGGGCAGACTCGGGCGGCGGCGTTGGTGCTTCGTCGAGTTGTTGCTTTGGGCTGGTGTGTTTTTTATGTGCCGCGTGGGCCGCTTTTGGATTGGGAGAATGTCGCGCTGCGGGCGCAGGTGCTGGATGATCTTCAGCGTTTGGCGCGGCAGGCACGGGCCATCTTTCTCAAGCTCGACCCGGAGGTGTGGGTGGGAAAAGGGGATCTGGGGGGCGCAGACCTGCTAGAGGGCCTGGAGATAGAGGCAGATTTGGGGCAGCGTGGCTGGCGTTTTTCTGCGGAGCAAATTCAATTTCGCAACACGGTGTTGCTGGATTTGAGTGGTAGTGAGGAGGACTGGCTGGCACGTATGAAGCAAAAGGCACGCTATAACCTGCGCCTGGCGCAGCGCAAGGGCGTGACGGTGCGGATGGGGGACGAGGCGGATTTTGGGTTGCTATACCGGCTGTATGCTGAAACATCGGTGCGGGATGGATTTGTGATTCGTCCGGAGCATTATTATCGGCAGGTGTGGGCTTTGTTTATGGCGGGTGGAATGGCCGCTCCGCTGATTGCTGAGGTAGAGGGTCAGGCGGTTGCGGCAGTCTGGGTTTTCTGGTTTGCCGGGCGGGCCTGGTATTTTTATGGTATGTCAGGCGCAGATCACCGCGAAAAGATGCCAAATTATCTCTTGCAGTGGGAAGCCATGCGTCTGGCACACAGTCGGGGTTGCAAGGTATACGATTTGTGGGGCGCGCCGGAGGTGTTTGCTGAAAGCGATTCGATGTGGGGGGTGTTTCGCTTCAAAGAAGGATTGGGTGGTGTGGTCGTTCGTGGTTTGGGTGCATGGGATTATGTGCCGCAACCATTGCTCTATCAACTTTCTATGTCGGTCTTGCCGAGGATTTTGGATTGGATGCGACGGCGGGGCAAGGCGCGCACGCGCCAGGAGGTTTCTGGATGAACATGCCGAGAATTCGTTTTGCACATTTGCCAACAGCCATTGAGGCGTTGCCGAATTTGAGCGCTGTGTTGGGTGGGCCGCAATTGTTTGTCAAACGAGATGATCAAACCGGGGTGGCGATGGGTGGGAATAAGGCCCGAAAACTTGAATTTGTCCTGGCTGAAGCGCTTGCCAATGGAGCGCGCACGCTCATCACGGTTGGTGCGGCACAATCCAATCACTGCCGGCAGACGGCGGCGATGGCGGCGCGACTGGGAATGCGCTGTATTCTGGTTCTTTCCGGGCAGCCATCCAAACAGGCAAATGGCAATTTTTTGCTGGATCAATTGCTGGGGGCTGAGGTGGTGTGGACGACGCGCACTGAGCGTGAGCAAACTTTGCAGATGGTGTTTGAACAGGCCTGGGCCGATGGCGCGCGGCCTTTTCTGATTCCTTTGGGTGCCTCAACACCAGTTGGCGCACTGGGCTATTCACTGGCTTTTGATGAATTTTTGGCGCAGAAGATGGAGATGGATGCAATTGTGATTGCATCATCTTCGGGGGGAACGCAGGCAGGCCTGGTGTTAGGGGCGAAGCGCGCCCAGTGGTCGGGGCGGGTTTTGGGGATCAGTATTGATCACACGCAGGCGGAACTCTCTGCCCGGGTGGCAGAACTTGCAACGCAGGCAGCGGAGCGGCTGGGGGAGCCGTTTTCAATTGTGGCGCAAGATGTGCTGGTGGAAGATGGCTTCTTGGGCGCAGGCTATGGGGTGCTGGATGAGCCGGAAAAGGAGGCCATTCATTTGTTTGCAAAACACGAGGGCCTGTTTCTGGACCCGGTTTATACTGGGCGGGCTGCTGCTGGATTGATTGGCCTTATTCGGGCCGGCGCTTTTCGGCCCAAGGAACGAGTCTTGTTCTGGCACACGGGCGGGACTCCGGCATTATTTGCAGATGAGTACGCAGCGCAATTGCAGGGCTAGGGAACGGGCTGCCAAACTGGATCAAGATCCATGCCTGGCTCATTCGTCAGTCGGGTTAGATTTGCACCAGTGCGGCTCATGATGAAGATGTCGTGATTCCCGTCGCTCCAGCTTTCAAAGACCAGCCAAAAGTCATCGGGGGCGGGGGAGATGTTCAACACAGTCTTGACTCGTTCACCAATCCGCACTTCATTGGCACCGGGCTGATTGGTGCGGCGGGCGATGATGTAGGACAGCGAACTGCCCTGGCTGTAATAGATGACATTCGCATCGCGTGACCAGGTTGGCGCATAATCGGGCTGTTCATCAAGGATGGAGAACTCACGTCGCTCGCTTCCATTGGCCTTCATGACCCAAATTTGAGGTTTGCCGAGGGCAGTGCTTTCGCAAGCAATTTGTGTGCCATCTGGTGACCAGGCGGCGCGGCGATCGCTGCTGTTGGGGGAGGTGAGCCGCTGTACCTGGTTAGAAGACAGGTCGTAGAGATAGATGTGGGGGGAATTGCCATCCCGTAACGAGGTGAAGGCAATGGTTTTGCCATCCGGTGACCAGGCCGGGTCATAATCACCACCCGGCATGGAGACAAGTGGGGTTAAGCCGCTGCCATCCAGGTTGATCAGGTAAAGGCTGGAATTGCGGTAGCTATCCTGACGGCGGTTGCAGGGGGAGGTGAATACCAGTCGTTGTCCATCTGGTGACCAATCGGGTTGACAGGCACCATCAATCAGGTCGGTGACCTGGCGCAGATTGCTGCCATCGCTTTGCATGACCCAAATTTGGAAAATGCCGCTGCGATCAGAAGCAAAGGCGATCCAGTTGCTTCCGCCGATGGGCGTGTTGAGTGTGATGGGTGTGGTGGGCTGGGCTGCGCTGGTGGGGGTGGCGGGCAAGGGTGTGGGCGGTTTCTTGGTGGGCAATGGGGCCGTTGCGGATGGTTCGGGGGGCGGGGTGGGGAGGGTGGGGAGGGTGGGGGTTGCGGAGGGCGTCAGGGTGGGGGTGGCAGAGGGCGCAGCCAGGGTGCTGGGAAGGAGGACAATGAGACCGGTGAGCAGCAAACCGCCAAGCAAGATGGGCACAATGACCCACAGCCAGGGAAAACGACGAGGGTGGGCGCTGGTGGGTGGGGGTGTGACAGGTGCAGCAGGAGTGGGACGGGTGGGCGCAGCAGCTGGTACGGCGGGGTTGGAAGCTGGGCGGGAAAGGATGGTGGCGGTGATGGGGAGGGTGGCGGGGGCGGGTTGAATATGGGCGCCGCCGGGCTGCCTGGCCTTTCGGCGTATGCTGCTGCTGGTGAGCAAGGCTTCTTTGAATGCCTGGGCCGTATGATAGCGCAGATTGGCATCAACTTCGAGCGATTTTTCGATCACAGCTGCAATGTGCATGGATAGAGCGGGCTGATGCTGGCGCAGTGGGGTGAGCTGTGCACTGCCCATTGCGCGGCTCAGGCCATCTTCAGGCGTTTTGCCTGTCAGGGCATGGTAGAGGGTGGCGCCGAGGGAATAGATGTCGGAGCGTGCATCGGTGCCCTGGCCATATTGCTCGGGCGAAGCATAGCCGGGGGTGAGGCCTTGTGCACCAATGGTGGTGACCTGCCCAGCATGAGATTGTTTTGCAAGCCCAAAATCTACCAGAAAGACCTGTCCCTGTGGAGTGATTTTGATGTTGCCGGGTTTAATGTCGCGATGGATAACCGGTGGGGTGAGGGTGTGCAGGTAGTTGAGTGCGTCGCAAATGGCGGCACCAATGAGCAAGACTTCTTCTTCTGGCAGGTTACCGAGGCGGTTGATGCGTTGTTTGAGGTCTTCGCCCTCAATAAAATCCATTACCAGGTATTGATTGGAGCCATGCAGCAGGAAGTGATCGGTGACGCGCGGCAAGTTGGGATGACGGACATTGGCAAGGATGGTGGCCTCGCGGCGGAATTGACGGGCAGCTTCTTCGCTGGAAAACAGGTTCTCTTTGACGGCAACCAGCACGCCCAGTACTTCATCTTGCGCCTGATAGACGGCCCCCATGCCGCCTTGGGCAATGATGCTGGAAATGCGGTAGCGATTGTTGAGCAGTTCACCAATGCTGAGCGGCATGGGCGCCTCTTAAGGTCTCCAGGCTGGGCCAAACTCGAAAGAGGGTTCATCAAGGAGTGGGGTTGAGTTTAACCCGCTGGAGGTCATCAGGTAGATGTTGTGGTTTTGATCATCCTTCCAGCCCTCAAATGCAAACCAGGATCCATCGGGTGAGATGGCGATGCTTGCCATGGCACCGAGTGGTGGGTTGGGTTCGGCGCGCGGGATGCGAATTTCGGCATTGTTCAGGTTGCGGCTTTCGTAGCGCAGGCTGTAAACGCGCGGAAACCCGGTTGAAAGGGCAATTTTGATGAAGAAGATTTGACGATCATCATTTGACCAGGTTGGGCGGCTGTAGATGTGTTCGGGGGAACTGATGAAGCGCTGTGGCTTTGGCTCGCCAAAAACGTTGACTGTCCAGAGTTCGTTGGGCTTGCTATCTTTGACGTATACAATTTGCTGACCGTCGGTTGACCAGGCCGGTTGTCGCTCACCGACTTTGTTTTCGGAGATATTGCGCAGTTCCTGGCTTTGGAGGTCAAAGATGTAAATGTTGGCGCGCAGCCCATTGCGCAAGGAGGTGAAAGCAATTTTTTTGCCATCGGGCGAAAAGGCAGGGTCAAAGTCGCCGGCTGGGTCTGCCGGAACGCCAAGCGGCTCAATGGCACGGGTTTTCATATCCAGAAGATAGATGCGGGCGCCGGAATAATCGTAGGCTTCTTTTTGTGTGCAAGGCGAGATGAAGGCCAGGCGTTGTCCATCGGGCGACCAGGCAGGCTGACAGGCGCCATTCATTTCGTTGGTTAACTGGGTCAGGTTGCTGCCATTTGCATTGCTGAGCCAGAGCTGCATCATGCCATTGCGATCGGAGGCAAAGGCAATTTGGCCTTTACCGCCGCCCTGTTGGGTGGGGGCAAGGGTTGCAGGAGAAGGCAGGGTTTCACTGATTTGGGTTGGGCCGGAGGTTGGTAAGAGCTGACGTTGGGTAGCACTGGGAACAATGCGTGGGGTGCGGGTGGGGATGGTTGTGTGCGTGGCTGGGAGTGCCGTTTGGCTGGGAGTGAGTGCGGCGCCGCTGAGCATGGCAAGTGATGGATTGAGGATGAAGAAGCCGGCAATTAGAGCAACCAGAAAGGTGGGGAGGGCGACCCATAGCCAGCGTAGGAGCGAAGGCCGTCCGGCGGGGCGGCTGCCAATTGGCTCGGTATAGCCGCGCCCTTTGCTGGGATTGGGGTCTTGTAGCATGGAACTGCTAGCCGGGGTTGCTTCATTGCTGGGCGCGGGGGAGATGGTAATTCGTTCGCCGGGGATGAGCTGAATTCCGCTGGCATCCAGCAGGGCTTGTTTGAAGGCCTCGGCGTTCTGGAAGCGGTCTTCTGGCTCAATTTCCATGGAGCGTTCAATGACCAGGGCAATGGGCTTGCTAATGCTGGGCCGCAGACGGCGCAAGGGGGTTAGCTTGGCTTTGCCGGTTGCGCGTGCCAATCCATCTTCTGGGATGGTGCCGGTGATGGCGGCATAGAGGGTTGCACCAAGCGAATAGATGTCGGTGCGCGAGTCGGTCGGGGCGGTGCCATATTGTTCGGGCGGAGAATAGCCGGGGGTCATGGCGCGCGCCCCGGTTGAGGTGGTTTGGTTGCCGCTGAGCAGTTTTGCCAGGCCAAAATCTACCAGGTAGAGTTCGCCCTTGGGTGAGATGCGGATGTTGCCGGGCTTCAGGTCGCGGTGAATGACGGGTGGAATCATGCTGTGCAGGTAGGTGAGTGCATCACAAATGGCAATTCCCATCGCAACAGCTTCCGTTTCTGGAATTTGCTGACTGCGTTCGAGACGATGCCTTAAATCCTCGCCCTGGATGTAATCCATAATCAAATACTGGCCTTGCTCACGGATAACAAAGTAATCAATGACGCGCGGCAGGTTGGGATGACGCAAATTGGCGAGGATGCTGGCTTCACGCTGGAATTGGCGGCTGTATTCGTCGCTGAGGAAGAGATTCTCCTTCACGGCGACATACATGTGCAGGTTCTCGTCGAATGCGTGATAAACAGCACCCATGCCCCCCTGACCGAGGATGGATTGAATGCGATAGCGGTTGTTGAGCAAATCACCAATTGAAAGTGGCATGATGAATCCTGTGTAGTAAACTCGTTTATAATTTTACATCAAAAGTGACGATTTCGATGCTATAATCCAGGTATTCTTTTATGAGTGATGTGATGCAATGCAGCTTGACATTCAAACTGCTGTAGGTTTGGTTTTTTTTCTGGCTGTTCTGGGTATCATTCTCAGCTTTTGGTTGGGAGTGCGTTCGATTAAAGCCGGGCAGCGTCTGTCCTTCTTCCGCAAGCGAAGGACGTTGATTGTGCGCGGCTGGCGGTTGATTTTGTTGGCAGTTATTCTGACGGCTGTTGCTTTCTCGATCAATCGCTATGCTGAGCCAATGGTTTATCGCGTTTTTCCACCTTCGCCAACCATTACGCTCACCTCAACCATTACTTTGACGCCCACCATTAGCCAGACACCTACCATTACCCTGACGCCGACGATTACCGAAACCCCTTCCATTACGCCAACTCCCGCTGTGCCGCCGGCGGTGCAGATGCAATTCCTCAGCACGACAACCCCGGGGCCGGAAGCCATTTTCAGCCCATTGGGTTTTTCCAAGGGATTGGATAGCGACTTTTTGCCGATTAACCCGGGTAATGAATTTTCAAATCCGGTTGGAAAACTATATGCCAGTTTTAGCTATAACAACATGACGCCTGGGGCGCAGTGGACGGCATTATGGTACCGCGTGACAGATTGGGATTTGGTTTGTTTTGAGACGCTGGCCTGGAACGGTGGGACGGGCGGCTATGGGTATACAGAGTGCGAGCCTTCAGCGGATCGCTGGCAAGCGGGCGAGTATGAGGTGCAAATTTTTGTTGGCCTGGTGTGGTATCAATCGGGGCGTTTCACGGTGACGGGCGACCCGCCGACACCGGTGCCAACGGCGACAGTTTCGCCGACAGTGACGAATACGGTGCCGCCAACTCTGACGCCTACGCCATCACCGACGCGTACCCGCGTGCCGAGTGAGACGCCAACAGTGACGCGTACGCCCCGTCCAACCTGGACGGATACGCCAACGCGCACGCGGGTGCCAAGCCAAACGCCATTGCCGCCAACGGTGACCCGGACGCCGAATACTTAGGCGCTGAGCGCCAGCGCAATTTGGGCCGCCAGGCGAGCATTGTTGCGCAGCAGGGCTAAATTGGCCTGCATGCTGTTGCCATGGCTGAGTTTTCCGACGCGGCTGAGCAGGAAGGGGGTGACAGCGGCCCCATGCACACCCTGGGCTGCGGCCTCGCTGAGCGCCAGGGCAATGATGGCTTCAATTTCTGCGGCGGGCAGGGCGGCTTCAGCCGGGGGTGGGGTGACAACAAGCAGTGCGCTTTGGATGCCTTGCTGCCAATGGGCGCGGGCAATGGCGGCAGCCTGGGTTGGGCTTTCGATGCAGGCATCTACCGGCAGGCCGCTGCTGGCGGCATAGAAGGCGGGGAAGGTCTCGGTTTGGTAGCCGATAACCGGCACGCCCTGGGTTTCGAGGTATTCGAGGGTGGCGGGCAGGTCGAGGATGGATTTGGCGCCAGCACAGACGACAATGAGCGGCGAGCGGCTCAGTTCCGGCAGATCGGCAGAAATATCAAAATTGCTGCCGCGATGCACGCCGCCAATGCCGCCGGTGGCAAAAACGCGCACGCCAGCGGTGCGGGCTGCAATCAGGGTGCCGGCGACGGTTGTGCCGCCATCCAGTCCATTTGCCGCAGCAATGCCAAAATCGCGCCGGCTAATTTTGCGTGGCGCTGGTGAATGGGCCAGGGTTTGCAGTTCTTCTTCATTGAGGCCAATGTGGACGCACCCTTGCAACAGACCGATGGTGGCGGGCAGGGCGCCCTGAGCGCGTACTTCTTGCTCCAGTTCACGTGCCAGGGTCAGGTTATGTGGGTGAGGCAGACCGTGCGTGATGACAGCCGATTCCAGGGCAACGATTGGACGGTCTTCACTCAGGGCAGCAGCGACTTCGGGCAACAGGACCCAGTTGGGGGGGAGAATGGATTTCATAGGATGGTAATCCCTCGGCGACGGGCGTAATCTACTTGGTAGCGCTGAATGCATTCCAATGCCTCGCGCAGGCTTTGAACCCGGGCTTGCAGCGAGGCCTTTTCGTCATCTGGCAATGTTTTGTTGTTGAGGCGTTCGGTGAGGCGGTCGTAGGTGATTCGCAGACGGGCATAATAGCTGGAAATCAGCTTATAGAGCAGGTCTTCGCCTTCGATACCTTTTTTGTTCAGGGTGGTAAATTCAATCAGCACTTCTTCAGCCATTCGGCACAATTCTTCCATGCGGCTTTTTTGGAAAACCTGGTTGAGCGCCCAGCCGCTGCCGATGCGGCCATTTTCAAGTGTTAGTTGCCAGGCTCTGATGTGCTGGGAGGGGATGATTTCTTTGGGGAAGCGCCACATGCCAACATTGACCCATTCGACATGGACGCCGCTGCTGCGCATGCCGCGCGAAAAGGCGCGTGAAAAATCCAGAAATTGTTTGGTAATGTCGGGACGGGGGACAAAATTGATTTGAGGGGAGGGTAGGGTTGTGTCGGATTGTTGCTGATAATCAGGACGCTGAGTCAGGCGGTCGAAATCGGGCTGTTCAATGGCGGAGAGGAATTCGCTGAGCGGGTGACTTTCAACGAAGCTTCGAATTTCCATGCGCACATTGCCCATGATGACCTGATCGAGCGGTGAGCCATCTTGCTGGAAGGCGAGGTAATCAATGGCGCGCCAGTTGTAGGAATAGGGTTGTTCGTGCCGCCGTTCACCGGTGGGTGGCATGCGGAAGAAGGGCCGGCGGCGAACGCTGAGCAAGAACTGCATGTCGCGCGCATAGACAGGGATGCCGTCCAGTGAGCGGGCATTGACTTCAAATTTCCATTTTTGGTCACGCAGGTCAATGATCGAGCGCAGGCGTTCAAAGCCATCCAACACTTCGACATTGAGATCCGGGATGCCGAGAAAATTGCGGCTGGTTGGGCCGCGTTGGTCGGGGCGGCCATCGGGGTGTTCAAAGACGGCGACATTTTCCATGGCGACGGTGATGAAGCCGGGCCCACCAATTTGGAAGAGGGTCGTTCTTTTGTCCTCGGGGCGCACGCGGCCTTCTTCAATGCGCATGACCTCAAATGGGAATCCAAATGCGCAAATGCTGACAAAGCGTTGCGCCAGGCCAACATCATCCAACTCGTAAATATCTTGAATGTAGATGGCGCAGATTTGGAACGTCAACCAGAGCGGTAGGAAGAAGACCAGCAGGGGTGGGATGACCTTCCAGGTGACATGAGCAAAGGGGTCTCGGATGACTTCGATGAGGGCCTGGGCTGCGGGGAGATTGGTTCTGACCAGCTCGGCCCGCCAGGTGATGAGGACGATTGCGCTGAGCAGGGCAAGTGTGAAGAAGAACAGACGAAACAGCCCCATGCCAATGCTGATGCGGAAGATGGTGTTAAAGAGGAAATTGATGAAGCCAACAATGCTTTGCAAAATGCCAAGCGGAAAGAAAGGGGGTGTGGAGCGCTGTGAGGTGGTCATGCGTTCCTCCGCAGCCATTCGCGCAATTGTTCCAGGCCTTCCTGCAGGCTCATGTTCTGGGCATTTGTTTTGAGCTGCGGAAAGCGGTTAAACAAATCGAGATTGCCGCGCAGCAGGGAATCGAGAATTTGGGAAGCTGAGGGGGTGATGAGGCCGCTGTTGCAGGTTTCGGATACATTGCTGGCAACGGATTCGACGTAATCTTCGGCGGCGCGCAGGCGGCCTTCCTGGGCCTGATTGGCGCGCTGCTGTTGGATTAATTCTCGTTCGGCACTGGCCCGGTCAAGCCAGGAGGTTGCCCAGTTATTGACCAGGGCGGTTTCAATTTCGTCATTCATGCGCGGGGTGAAAATGGCGCACAGATAGACTTTGATGCCGCGCCGTTGCAGAATTTCATATTCCAGGCTGGCGGCAGTGATGGGTTGCCGGTTGGCATCCAGGACGGGCTGACCGAAGCCATCCAGGATGCGGGCCTGGGGTTGGGTCAGGCGTTCGCGCAGGATGCCGGCAATGGCTGTAATGCCGTTGCGTGCCAGGGGATGTGGGGAAAATAGCTCGGTGAGGGTGAATTTTGCAACCAGTTCGCGCCAGATATCAACTGCCAGGTAGGCAGGCACCCAGTTCCAGTCGGTGATGCGGTTGGGCGAGTCGGCGGCTTCGTTCAGGTCAATGTTGCGTGAGAGGACGGCGCGCTCGACTGGCTCGGCGCGGTAGCCAAATTGGGTCAGGCCTTGACCGGGGTTGGCATCAATTTTGAATTTTACCCAGATGTTTGGTACCACTTCAATGTGGTCACGGGTCAGGCCGCTGGTCATTTGGCGGCGTTTGCTGCGCTCGGTAAAGGACTTTTCGGGTTCACCGGGTTTTTGCGGGCTGAAGACATCGTCGCTTTCCCAGGGGCCAATGAATTGCTTCTGGTAGTGCAAATCCACTGCGCCAGCAATGCGCTCTTGCCAGCTCATAAAGGAAACGCCGGGGCCAACCGAGCGGGTGACGCGCACATCGGTGCGCAGCAAGGCGGCACTGGCGCTATCGAGAACGATGATGCCCGGGCCGCGGCGCAGCATCTCTTCTTCGCGCTGGCGAATCTTTCCATTCTCGACATAGACAGCTGGACCATGCATTTGCGCGGTGTAGAGCAACATGCGTCCAAAGATATTGAACCGGTCGCCAACTGTGCGCAGTGGGACAACAAATTGGGAAAAGAACAACATCCAAAGAATGAAGCCGCCCAGGCAAAACAAGATGTCCAGGCAGAGGGTGGCCTGTTGTTGGGTGCGTTTTTGGATGAGGGCCACAATCAAATACAGTCCTCCCCCCCCAACCAGGGTTAGAATGACATTGCGCCAACGGGAATGTAAAAAGCGCTCAACGAGCGGAGGTCTCATAGTTAAATTTTATCCTAGAAATGAAAAAACGGGGTGGAAATAGTGGGCTTATGTTAGAATCAAGTAGAGGTTAACATGCTCCGAACCATTTTTTTGTCCCTTTCAAAGGCTGCCTGGGCGCAGCGGTTGATCAGCCGGTGGGGATTTGCCTGGCGGGCGGCGCAACGTTTTGTGGCTGGTGAAACAGCTGCGCAGGCGGTGCAGGCCGTGAGTGAATTGAATGCACAGGGGATAACGGCGACATTGGATCATTTGGGTGAAAACACGAGCAGTGCGGCGGAGGCGCAGCAGGCGAGTGAAGATGTGTTAACGGTTTTGCGTGCGATTGATGCTGCGGGCGTGCAGGCAAATGTTTCGATTAAGCTGACGCAGCTGGGTTTGAAGCTGGATGAGGAATTGTGTCGCCGGAGTTTGCTGCGCATAGCCAATGAGGCGCAACGACTCGGCATTTTTATCCGCATTGATATGGAAGATTCCTCCCTGACCGAGCAGACGCTGACTTTGCTGCGTTGGCTGCGCGAGCAGGGCTTTGCATTTGGAATTGTGATTCAGGCCTATTTGTATCGCAGTGAGGCGGATGTGCAGGCCTTGATGGCCGAAGGGGTGCCGGTGCGGTTGGTGAAGGGTGCCTATCGTGAGCCGCCGCAGGTGGCTTATCCGCGCAAGGCCGATGTGGATGCGGCCTTTGACCGGCTGACGCAGGCTTTGATTGCTGGCGCACAGCGGGCTGGAGCGCCGCAACGTAGTGCGGA
Source organism: uncultured Anaerolinea sp. (assembly GCA_964453115.1). Lineage (GTDB taxonomy): Bacteria > Chloroflexota > Anaerolineae > Anaerolineales > Anaerolineaceae > JAIWNK01. The sequence continues at coordinate 58,199 of CAYVRT010000001.1, forward strand.
TGGGCGCAGGCCGCCAATTCCAGCGATTGCCAGCCATGATGAATGGCGGTTGCGTTTTGCGCAACAGGCAGCCGAGCAGGCCGGCTTGCCAAAGATGGCGCTTGAATTTCAGATGCTGTATGGCATTCGGCGCGATTTACAGCAGGAATTGGCGCGGGACGGATATCCGGTGCGGGTGTATGTGCCATATGGCACGCACTGGTATCCGTATTTTATGCGTCGTTTGGCCGAGCGTCCGGCCAATGTCTGGTTTTTCCTTTCCAATTTCTTTCGGCGGTGAGGTTGCCGATGCAAATGGCGTTGGTAACAGGTGCGGCGGTGCGTCTGGGGCGCGCTCTGGCACTGGCTTTGGCCGGGCAGGGATATGCGATTGGGTTGCATTTTCATCGTTCGCAGCGTCAGGCCGCGCGCACTGCGGCTGAAATTGAGGCGTTGGGTGTGCCGGTGCTACCGCTCAAGGCAGATTTACGCGACCCGGCGGCGGTGCAGGCTATGTTTGCTGCGCTGGATGATGACGGTTGGCGGTTGTCTGTGTTGGTCAATTCGGCGGCGGTGATGCGCGCCGGGGATGTGCGCAGCCTGGATGTGGCAGCCTGGGATGAGACGTTTGAACTGAATGTGCGGGCTGCCTGGCTTTGTGCGCAGCAGGCGGCGCAGAGAATGTCGGAAGGCGGGCTGATTCTCAATATCAGTGACGCGGGTGCGGGACGGGCATGGAGCCGCTATGCGGCGTATACCGTCAGTAAGGCAGCCCTGGAGGCCTTGACGCGCGTCCTGGCGCGCAGTCTGGCACCGCAGATTCGCGTCAATGCCATTGCACCGGGGCTGGTGTTGCCGGGGGATGACATGCCGGTGGAGGAGTGGCAACGCCTGGTGGCGCGTCTGCCTTTGCAGCGGCAGACGGATCTTCGGGCCGTGACGGAAGCGGCCTTGTTTTTGTTGCGGGCAAGCGAAATCACTGGACAAACGATTGCCGTGGATGGGGGATATCAGTTAACATGAGGACAGGAGTGAAAGAATGAGCAAAGACGTGCAACCTGTCGGGGAAATGTTTTGGCATCTGGCGCGCCCGGGGCTGTTGGCCGGGGCGGCGCTGCTCTACGCGCTGGGGATGGGGGCGGCGGTTTTTCTGGCGCGGGCGCTGGATTGGGGGACAGCTTTGCTTGGCCTGGGGTGCGTTTGGATGTGGCTGCTGAGCAGCGGGTATCTGCGGGCGTTTTATGATGAGGAGCGTCCGGGTGCAAGGCGGCGCTCGTTGCTCTTGGCGGCTTTGCTGACCCTGGCGGTGGGGGCGGCGCTGACCGGGCTTCTATTTGTGCGGGGACATTTGCAGCCGGTGCCGCTTTTGTTCTTGGGGTTGGGGTTCTTGTTGTCGTTCTTCTATGGCTCGCCTCCGCTGCGACTGGTCTATTCTGGCTATGGCGAACTGGCGGAGGCAGTTTTGCTGACCAATGTTGCCCCTGCCCTTGCCTTTGTCTTGCAGACGGGCGAGGTGCATCGCCTGTTGCCGATGTTGACCTTTCCGGTGACGGCTTTGTTCCTGGCGTTGCGCCTGGTGGATTTGCTGGAAACTTATGCTGCTGACCTGCGCGCCGGGCGGCGTACGCTGCTGGTGCGGATGGGCTGGGCGCGCGGTATGGTGCTGCACAACGTCCTGGTCTTGTTTGCCTATTTGTTGTTGGGCATTGCGGCGGCGATGGGCATGCCGCGCGCCCTGGCCTGGCCCGGGTTTTTGACGTTGCCGGTGGGGTTGTATCAGCTGTGGCAGATGGTGCAAATGGCTCAGGGTGCGCCCACGCGTTGGCGGTTGCTGCGCCTGACGGCGGCAGCTACGACGTTCATCACGGCCTATTTGTTGGCTTTTGCATCTTGGACAGGGTGAAAATGATGGCTGAATTTTTGAAATTGCGTTTGCCGGACGAGGCGAGTGAACTGTTCTTTGGGCAACTGCCATCTGTGCGGGTTGGGGTGGAATGGTTGCCAACCCGCGCTGCGCTGGGTCGGGTGCTGGCACAGGATTTGCTCTCTGAGGAAGCGTTGCCAGCCTTTGCGCGCAGCTCGGTGGATGGCTATGCTGTACGGGCGGGCGATACGTTTGGGGCAAGTGATAGCCTGCCAGCCTATGTGCAACTGGTGGGCGAGGTGCCAATGGGCGCTGCGCCGGGGTTTGCCCTCAACAGTGGGCAGGCAGCATTGATTCACACTGGCGGCATGTTGCCGGCAGGGGCGGATGCGGTGGTGATGCTGGAATATACGCAGCCGGCGCGCCATGCTGAGGTGGAAGTGTTGCGGGCGGTGGGGGTGGGTGAGAATACTTTGCAGATTGGCGAGGATGTGCGCCCCGGCGATTGTGTGCTGCGGGCCGGAACCTTGCTGCGCGCCGCACAATTGGGCGGGCTGTTGGCGTTGGGGCAGTTGCAGGTGGCCGTGGCGCGCCGGCCAACGTTTGGCATTCTTTCAACCGGTGATGAAGTGATTCCGCCCATGCAGCGCCCGTTGCCGGGGCAGGTGCGCGACCTGAACACCGGCGCGCTGGCGGCGCTGGTGGAACAATTTGGTGGCATGGCGCGGGAGTATCCCATTGTGCCGGACCGGGCCGAGGCGCTTGAGGCGGCACTCCAACAGGCGCGGGCCGAGAATGATGCGGTCATTATCACGGCCGGCTCTTCTGCCAGCACGCGCGATCTGACGGCGGATGTGATTGACCGGGCGGGCCGTCCGGGGGTGCTGGTGCATGGGGTCAATGTGCGCCCCGGCAAGCCGACCATCCTGGCTGTTTGCGATGGGCAGCCCATCATTGGCCTGCCGGGCAATCCGGTCAGTGCGCTGGTCATTGCCCGGCTGTTTGTTGCCCCGCTGGTGCAGCGACTGTTGGGCATGGCGTCACAGCTCTGGCCGCAGCGCCGGGCATGCCTGACGCTGAACATTGCTTCACAGGCTGGACGAGAAGACTACGTGCCGGCGCGGCTGCAAGGCGAACTGGTTGACCCGATTTTCTTCAAGAGCAATTTAATCTTTACCCTGGGACAGGCCGATGGACTGGTGCGCATTCCAGCCGACGCAACCGGGCTGGAAGCTGGGACAATGGTGGATGTGCTGTTGATTTGAGGAGCCGAAGACGATGAGTGTTTATTTAAAAGATATTCCGTTGACTGAGGCGCAGGTGCGCTTGTGGGACGAGTTGAAGTCCATTGGGCTGGATGGGCTGTTGGGGGTTGAGGAAATTGCCCTGGATGAACACGCACTGGGTCGGGTGCTGGCAGAGGCGGTGTGGGCGCGAATGTGTTCGCCGCATTACCACGCTTCGGCGATGGATGGATTTGCACTGCGGGCCGAACAGACGGATGGCGCCTCGACGATGCAGCCGGTGACGTTGCACCTGGGCGGTGAGGCGGCGTATGTGGATACGGGCGATGCCCTGCCGTTGTGGGCCAATGCGGTTGTGCCAATTGAGCAGGTCGAGGCGCTCGATGAAACCGGGCAGCCCTCACCAACGCCGCGCAGCCCGAACAGCATTCGGCTGCGGGCCGCGCTGACGCCCTGGAGCCATGTCCGCCCAATGGGCGAAGACCTGGTGGCAACCCAGCTGGTGTTGCCGGCTGGGCAGGTGTTGCGGGCGGTAGATTTGGGCGCCCTGGCAGCAAGTGGACAAAGCGGCTTGCAGGTTGCCCGTCGCCCACGCGTGGCAGTTATTCCAACCGGGACGGAACTGGTGCCAATTGGGCAGGCTGTTCGTGCTGGTGAGATCATTGAATACAATTCGGTTGTGTTGGCGGCGCAGGTGCGTGCCTGGGGCGGCGAGGTGGTTCGCTATGCGATTGTGCCAGATCAGCTGGAAGCGATTGTGGATGCTGTGCAGCAGGCTGTGGAAGAGAACGACCTGGTGTTGCTGAATGCTGGCTCTTCGGCGGGGGCGGAAGATTTCTCGGCCTGTGTGGTGGAAACGGTTGGCCGCTTGCTGGTGCATGGCGTGGCGGTTCGTCCGGGGCATCCGGTCATTTTGGGGGTGGCAGCGCGCAAACAGGCGCCGGGCTGGGCGGTGATTGTTGGTGTGCCGGGCTATCCGGTTTCGGCGGCGTTGACGAATGAGATTTTCGTTGAGCCGTTGTTGGCTGCCTGGCAGGGCCGACGGGCGCAGCAATTCTACGAGGTGGAGGCGCAATTGACGCGCAAGCTGGTTTCGCCGGCCGGGGATGATGATTTTGTGCGTGTGGTGGCGGGACGGGTGGGCGAACGATTGGTGGCTGCTCCGCTCTCGCGCGGGGCGGGGGTGATTACTTCGCTGGTGCGGGCGGATGGGATTGTGGTGGTGCCGCGCGGTGAACAGGGCCTGGATGCCGGGGCAAGCGTGCGCGTGCGCCTCTATCGCAACCCGGCCGAGTTGGAACGCACCATTTTTGCGATTGGCTCGCACGACCTGACGCTGGACTTGCTGGCGCAGTTTTTGGAACTGCGGCAACGACGCCTGGTTTCGGCCAATGTGGGCAGCCTGGGCGGGCTGGTGGCATTGCGGCGCGGCGAGGCACATTTGGCCGGGGCGCATTTGCTCGACCCGCAGACCGGCGAGTATAACCGCTCCTATGTTGAGCAATACCTTCCCGGCGTGATGGTGCGGCGGATGGGGTGGGTGGGGCGTGAGCAGGGGTTGATGGTTGCCGCAGGCAATCCAAGGCGGATTGGTGGTTTGGCCGACCTGGTGCGGGCGGATGTGCGCTTCATCAATCGGCAGCGGGGGGCCGGGACGCGCGTCCTGCTGGACTATCATTTGCAGCAGCTGCACCTGTTGCCGCAGCAGGTGCGTGGCTATGAACAGGAGGAGTATACACATTTGGCGGTGGCGGCGGCGATTGCCTCGGGACGGGCCGATTGTGGGCTGGGGGTGATGGCAGCCGCGCAGGCGCTGGAGCTGGATTTCCTGCCGCTCTTCCAGGAGCGTTACGAACTGATTATCCCGTTGGCGGATGAGGAGACGGAACGCCTTTTGCAGCCGCTCTTTGACCTGACGCAGGATGCCGCGTTCCGGCAGGCGGTTTCGGCATTGCCTGGCTATGATGTGCGCATCATGGGCGAGATGATGTGAAAACACCTTCAGGCTTGTACAAACGCTGTTGCAGGCCGGTTGGAAATGAGTATACTGAGCAAAATTAACAATTAAAGAGAGGTTGCAATGCCAGTTTCTGCTGATACAATAGCGCCCGATTTTGCCCTTTCCGATGCGGATGGGGTCGTTCATCGTCTGTCCGATTTCCGCGGTAAGCGGGTTGTGTTATATTTTTATCCCAAGGACGATACGCCCGGCTGCACGACGGAGGCCTGTAGTTTTCGAGATGATTACAGTGCCTATGCTGAGGCAGGGGCGGTGATTCTCGGTATCAGCCCAGATGGGGTGCGCGCCCATGCAAAGTTTCGCAGCAAGTACGAATTACCCTTCCTCTTGCTTTCGGATGCGGATCACAGCGTTTGCCTGGCCTATGGAGTGTGGGGACGCAAGAAGTTTATGGGACGCGAATATGACGGCGTGCTGCGCACGACGTTTTTGATTGGTGAAGATGGACAGGTGCTGCGCGTCTTTGAGAACGTTAAGCCGGATGGTCACAGCCAGGAAGTGCTGGCTGCCTTGCGCACTTAGCGGGAGCGGGCAACGCGTTGCGGCATGGCGAGCGGGGTTTCCAGGTTCTGTTGCTGCGCTGCCAGGTCTGCCAGGGTGATTTGGGAGAGGGTTTGGGTAATGCTCTGTTGCAAGTCGCGCCAGAGCATCAGCTGTGCGCATTGCGTTTCTTTGGGGCAGCTGCCCTCACAATTGACGCAGGAATTGACCGATAATTGCCCTTCGAGTGCTTCGGCAATCCGCAGGACGGTAATATCGGACGGCGATTGATTGAGCCGCAAACCGCCGTGTGGGCCGGGCTGGGACTTGATCATGCCGATTTGCATCAGCGTGTGGCCGATTTGATGCAGGAAAGGGAGCGGAATGTCGAGCTTTTCAGCCAGTATGGCGGTTGGCTGTGGTTTTTTGTCTGGTTGTTGGGCCAGCAGAATCATCATTTGAATTCCATAATCCAATCGTCGGCTAATGCGAAACATAGACACCTCTAAAGCTGATAAAGATTTTCTATAAGATACTGGACGCAAGATGAGATGATAAGTGACAAATATCCTGATATGGGCTGTAAAACGGGATAACCTTGACATTTTTAGTCTATAGATGTATGCTGGCATTTGGTGCAAGGCATTTCTATTTTTTTGGGAGAGAGATGATGAAGAACAGGGTGTGGTGGATTGTTTTGGTGGGGATGGTTGCGGCGTTCTTGCTTGTGGCATGTGGTGGTGGTGCGGAAGAAACCAGCACTGCTCCGGCGCTGCCCGATGCGTATGCCAGCAAGACCAACCCGCTTTCCGGTGCGGAGGTAGAGGCGGCTGGACAGGTCATCTACGTTGAGCGCTGCGCGGCATGTCATGGTGAGATGGGCGCCGGGGATGGGCCGGCGGCTGCCTCGTTGAACCCCAAACCGGCGCACCTGCGCGAGGTGGTGGCGGAAAATGACGATGCTTACCTGTACTGGCGGATTGCGGAAGGTGGAGCGATGGCGCCCTTCAATTCCTCCATGCCGCCGCACAAAGCAGTGCTGAGCGAGGAACAAATCTGGCAGGTGGTCAGCTTCCTCAAGACGCTCAAATAAGCCGGGCGCCTAGCGCGAAAGGGTCAGGGAAGCGTCGGCAATCGGCGTTGGCTGGTTGGGCGTGTTGCCAATCAGGGTGAGGAAGGTTTGTCCTTCCGGGCTTTGCGGCTGACGCAGGTTTTCGGCCCAGCGGTAGCCAATGGATTGATAGAGCAATTGCACCTCAACCGTGTACGGGCCGTTGTCTGGAGCCGCGATGCGGTAGGTGAGGGTATCGGCACCGGCGCTGAAGTCGGGGTCGTTAGCTGCCTCGCCATAGACGGCAATATCGGGCGGGACGGTGACCTTGTCGAAGCCGTTGGGCAGCAGTCGGTTATCCTTCAGGTAGCGATCGGCGCGCAGCAAGGTGGTTGTGACCGCACCATCCGGGTCGCCGATGATGGCCTCGTAAATTTGTACCTGGTCAGGGGCGGTGATGGTGGTGTAATGCGGCTCATACTGCGCTGCATCCTGGTCATTGGCGTTGCCCTGAATCGCCCCCTGCACATCCCAGTTACCGGATTCAAAAATCACCTGTCCATCGGCGGCGCGTACTGTCAGGTGCAGCCAGGCGCGGCGTGAGGGGAAACTGGTGGGGAATTTGTGTCCGGTGAGCGGCTGAACGGTGACGGTGACAATCAGGGTTTCGGCTTGCCATGCACCATCAAGCTGCAAGGTGGCAGTCTGCTGTTGCAGCTGGGCAAGGGTGAGCTGCCGATTGGTTTGCAGTTGGGCGTCGCTGGCGGTAATGCCGAGCGCATCCGCATTCTCAGTCAACAGGGCGAGCATGTACTGATTGCCGCCAATGAAGGTATGCTGGCTGAAGGGTGCTTGGGGTGTGCCGCCGGTGTTGGCCAGCCGCACCGCACCCTGGGCGGGCGGCATGTGGCAGCTCTGGCAGCTATCTGTGGCGGGATACTGGCTGTGCAACCACTCCAGGTGCGGGGTTTGTTCGGGGAAGAGCTGCGTGCTGAGCTGTCCATCGTTTTCAATCGTCGGTGTGTACAGGTTGTGGCAGGTGGCGCAGACTTCTGATTGGCGGATATGTTCTGCCTGGAGGGGCTGATAGCCGGAGACGCTTTGCATCACGGTGGCGTTGCCCGGCTCAACCGGGAAAGGCCCATAGGCCAGGCGCTCCTGTGCGGCAATGGTAAAGCCGCCGCTGAAACTTTGCGGCTGACCGAGGTTTTGGGCCTGGATTTGATGGCAAACAGTGCAGGAGACGCCATCCAGTGCCAGGTTGTGTTGCGGGTGGGCCGGGTTGAAGAAGCCCTCGCCAAACAGCACACTGGGTGCGGCCTCGGCGCGGGCGCTGAAATGGGCCATTGGGACATGGCAGGTGGCGCATTTCTCCTGAATGATGGTGCTGTGCTGTGGGTGCTGCTGCACTTCGTGCTGGACGGAGGCGCGATAATAGGGGTCACGGGCGGCATGTGCCATGAGCGAGGCGCGCCAGGCTGTATCGAGCGAGACGTCGGCGTCGCTTTCATCTTGCAGGCCTGTGTGACAGAAGGCACACTCGGCCGCGGTTGAGAACAGGTCGCCCTTTTGGAGCAGGAGGGCGCGCGACTCGGCGCTGGGGGTGGGAAGCGGGGTGGGCGTTGCCGCACAGGCCGTCAGAAACAGCAAAGCACTGCCAAGCAGCAGGCAGAAGAAGAACAGGCGACGGGGCATCATGCACCCTCCTTCTGTGGAAAGAAATGAGAAGAGGCGCCCGTTTATTGCAGGCGGACGAGCACCTTGCCCTTGTGCCACAGGTCTTCCAGCCGGTAGTAGTCGCGTTGGTCGGGGGAGAAGAGGTGCACCAGAATGGGGCCCACATCCAGCACGGTCCAGCCGCTGCCGGTCAGACCCTCGCTGCGGGAGGGGATGGCATGTTGCAGTTTGAGATGCTCGCTCAGTGCGTCGCTCAGGCTTTGCAACATGCGCTCGCTGGTTGTCGAGCAGATGACAAAATAATCGGCAATATCGCTCAGGCCGTGAATATCCAGCAAGACAATGTCTTCGGCTTTTTTGTCTTCGAGAAAGGTGACGATGTGACGGGCAAGTTCGAGCGTGTTCAGGGGGCAACCTCCAAAAGAAATCGTTTGGGTAATTGTAGCATAAAAATTTAAAATTGTTTTGATGTATACTTATACGCAAATCTGAATGCGATGGGGTGGCCGGTGGTCTATTATGTGCAAGATAGTGTGCTGAAGATTTTTAAGCCAGATGGCAGCCCAGCTGGCACAGGATTTGTGCTTGGTCCGCAATTGGGGGTGACGTGTGCGCATGTTGTGCGGGCAGCTGGTGCAACAGCCGGGCAGGTTGTTGGCCTGGCCTGGTTTGGCGAACTGCAGACGAGGTGTTCGGCGCGGGTATTGGAAGCTGGTTGGTCCAACGAAGATGACCTGGCTTTCTTATCCTGGGAGGGCGACTTGGGCCGGGCTGTGGCTGCGCCTCTGGCAGACGGGCCGGCGCAACCCGGACGAGCGGTTGCTACGGTTGGTTATCCGGCGGGCGCTTTATATGGCGAGCAGTGGATGCAGGGCAGCCTGGCTGGAACAGTGTCGGGTGGGCGTATCTGGCAGTTTGATGGCGGGCAATTGGAGCGTGGCTTAAGCGGTGCGCCGCTGCTGGATGTCCTTTCGGGGCGGGTGATTGGTATGGTGTATGAGGGGCAGGATCGCGAACGGCAGCGTTTGGGCTTCGCCCGAGCAACGCGCGTGTTAAAGGAGCATTGGCCCGAACTGAATCTTTTACCCCTTCCGGAAACAAGCGAGATTTTGCAAGACTGGATGGAGCAGACATTCAAATTGCTGGCATTGCGCAATCTTGGTGAAGTCAGTGAGCAGGCGTTGTGTCCTTTAGGACAAGCACCGATGGGACAGGTGCGGCCTATCTGGTTGAAAACCGATCAGGGGTGTTATTGGCCGTTGCCGCAAAGCACTTCTGAGTGGGCGTTGCAGGTGCAAGGAGTGGAGGATGAGCAGCTCTATCTGTATACGTTTTTACTGAATGAAGCGTATGCAGAATGGAATCAGAATTACCTGGCGCTGGCGGGTCACTTAACCCCAGCATTGCGTATGACTGACCGAAATGACGACCATATTGGTGCTTCGGGGTTGCCGCTGAATGATTTGCGCGATGCGCTATTCAGGCATTCCAAGCAGCGCCTGGTCATTTTGGGTGATCCGGGGGGCGGTAAGACGACAACCCTGCGTCGCCTGGCAATGGACCTTGCCCGACAGCGCATGGTGCGTCCGCTGCAACCGGGCAGCAAACTACCTTTTTATGTGGATTTGTTTGAATTTCGTGAGAATGATGCCGATCCTGAGGCCTTTGTGCGGAAGAAGTGGCAGGAGCACTGCCCCTTGTTGAATTACGATCAATTGCGCGCCCGCGGACAGGTTTGTTTCTTGTTGGATGGGCTGAATCAAATGCCGGTGGAGGATCGCGGCATACGCCTTGACCGTTGGGCAACCTGGGCAAAGAACCTTTCGCCTGGCAATTGGGCCATCTTCACCTGTCGCCGAGCAGACTATGCAACTGGGCTGGGTTTGCCGGAGGTGCATGTGGCGCGACTGGATGAGGCAGCTGTGCGGCGTTACCTGGTGTTGCGGTTTGGTGAGGATTGGACCAAGCAGCAGTGGCCAGACTTTGAACGACAGTTGCGCAGCGGCGGGGATCGGTTCCAGCGCCTGGTGGATAACCCATTTATGCTTTCGCTGTTGGTGGAGCGCCTGAACAAGGGGCAGACGCTGCTGGTCAACCGGGGGCAATTGCTGAGCGGAATGGTGAATGGGCGGCTGGAACACGAATTCCATGATACACGTCATGTCCTGGATGAGGCGCAACGCGAACTGATTCTTCGTGAGGCAGGAGAGGAATTGGACCGCCTGGCCTTTGCCGTGCAGGAACAGGGAGAAGGCACGGGCTTTGGGATGGAACTGTTCGAGCGCAGCACGCGCGATCAATCGTACCTTAGCCGCAAGCTATTGAAAGAGTTGCTTTTGTGTGCCGGGCTGATGGAGGAAAAAAAAGATGGCATGATGGCTTTTCGGCATCAGCTCTTGCAGGAAATGTTGGCTGGCCGGGAATTGCTGCGACGTTTTCGCACCCGTGAAGCACTGAGCAAGTTCTGGCGGGTAGATTGGCAGGGCACGGTTACACCCCGTTCGGGGCAAGCATTGCCGGTTGCACCAACAACGGATTGGGAGCAAACGACTTGCATGGCAGCTGCACAGGCGGGCGAGGATGCCGAGCGCTTGATTCGGGCGGTGATGGCTGAAAACCTGCCGCTGGCCGGGCGCTGCCTGGCCGAATATGGCGCCGAAGCCCTGCCCGATTTGAAGCGGGCGTTGCAGGACGCCTTGCTGGAACGACAGCGCAGCCGCAAGGCCAATTTGCCGGCGCGCATCGAAGCTGGACTGGCTTTGGGCGAATTGGGACATCCGGATTTGCAGCCGCAGCCGTTTGCATTTGAGGGACAAACGGTTTGGGCGGTGTTGCCCAAGATGCAACCGATTGCAGCCGGTGAATTCTGGTTTGGTAGCTCAAACAAAGATGTTGGATCCTATGCTGATGAATACACAAGCCGCCGCAAGCGGCCACTGCCGGCCTTTTGGATGGGGCGCTATCCGGTGACGAACGCCGAGTTTTCCTGCTTTGTGCGGGCGGAGGGCTATCAGCAGCGGCGCTGGTGGAGCGATGAGGGCTGGGCCTGGCGGCAGGGCGGGGCACAGGCACATGCGGCTGCGATTGAGCGCTGGTTGGAATACTGGCGCTGGGTGCGGCAGCAAGACCTGGGTCGGTTGGCGAAGGAGAGGAACTGGAACCCGGGTACATTCAATTTTTGGCGCGAGCTGCAACCGGTGAGCGAGGAAGAGGCCCGTCAGCGGGCGGAACAGCTCTTTAGCCGCCCGTTTGATCGTCCGGCGTTTTGGGAAGACCCGGCCCTTTCTTCGCCGGCCCGTCCGGTGGTGGGGGTGAATGCGCATGAGGCGGAAGCCTATTGCAATTGGCTTTCAGCCATCATTGGACGCAGCTTTTGCCTGCCGGATGAAGAACACTGGGAGCGCGCTGCTCGCGGGCAGGATGGACGAGCCTATCCGTGGGGACCAAAATTTGATTCAGGGTGCTGTAACAGTTCTGAGAGCCAAATATGGGTGACAACACCGGTTGGTATGTTCGATGAAGGGCGTTCACCTGATGGTGGATATGATTTTGTCGGGAATGTTTGGGAGTGGACGAGCAGCTTCTATGTGCCGTACGAGGATGGGGCTGTGGATGCATCGTCTGATTATGGGCGCGGTTATCGCGTCCTGCGTGGCGGCTCCTGGAACCTCGATGGAAGGGATGTCCGTTGCGCGTTTCGGGGCAGGGACGCATCCGTAAACTTCTACGACTACCGCGGGTTTCGGCTGTTTTCCCCTGACATATTTCTGGATGCTGAAGACTGAGAGCTGCTTTCTGCTCTTCTGAATTCTGTGGGGGTCTGGGGGCGAAGCCCCCAGCCAAAAAAACTGTAATGTGAGGTTTGGATGAAGACTTTCAAGCATTTATATGAAACAGTGACCGATTTTGAAAATTTGCGCCAGGCCTTTTGGTCGGCGGCACGCGGCAAGCGCCGCTCGATTGCGGTTGCCAGTTTTGAATATGACCTGGAAGCCAATTTGTTGCAATTGCAGCAAGAATTGCGTCAACAGATCTATGTGCCTGGGCAATATACTCATTTTTATATCCATGACCCCAAACGCCGCCGGATTTCGGCTGCTCCGTTTCGCGATCGGGTTGTGCATCATGCTTTGTGCCGGGTGATTGAGCCGATTTGGGAGCGGCGCTTTATTTATGATAGTTATGCCTGCCGAAAGCAAAAAGGCACTCATGCTGCCATTCTTCGCGCACAGCAGCTTTCGAGGCGTTTTGGGTATGTCTTGCAGTGTGATTTGCGCCATTTTTTTCCCAGCGTAGATCATGCGTTGTTGAAGACGACATTTCGACGGGTGATAGCTGATCAAAAGGTGCTGTCGTTGATGGATACAATCGTAGATAGTGGAGTGGGGATTCATACTGAAGATCATGAACCGTTTTTCTTTCCGGGCGATGATTTGCTGGCTGGATTGCGGCCTTGTGGTTTGCCGATTGGAAATTTAACCAGCCAGTTTTGGGCGAATGTGTATCTCAATGATCTGGATCAGTTTGTTAAACGTCAATTGCGATGTCGTGGGTATGTGCGGTATGTGGATGACTTTTTATTGTTTGCGGAAGAGAAACAGGTGTTACATGAATGGCGGCAAGCAATCATTCAATTTGCTGCCGGGTTGCGTTTGAAGCTTCATGAATCGAAGGCGTCCGTATTTCCAACGCGAACAGGGATTCCATTTTTGGGTTGGCGAGTGTACCCGGACCGATTGCGGTTGAAACGGCGCAATGGAATTGCTTTTCAACGTCGGTTTGCGTTGCTAAGAAAGCAGGTGGAGGCTGGGCAGATGGAGTTGCACCGGCTCCATGCAGCGGTGCGCGGTTGGGTGGCACATGTCCAATTTGGACAAACCTATGGATTGCGGCGGGCGATTCTTTCGCGAGTGGTGCTGCCGGGCGGGGTGGGGCAGTGAAGGAATCGCCGATTTTTAGCAAGACATACGATTTTGTGGCCTGGTTATTGCCGTTAACGGTTAAGTTTCCACGTCAGCAGCGGTTTGTGTTGGCGGCAGCTTTGCAAAAGGAGGTGCTACGATTTCAGGGATTGTTGATTGAGGCATCGCATGTTCAACCATCTCTTCCCAGTTTGGTGGCTGCGGATTGTGAGTTGGATAAGGTGCGGACGCATATTCGCCTTTGCCTGGATTTGGGATTAATCAGTTCTGGGCAGTATGAACATGCTGCTCAGCAGCTGACCGAAATTGGTCGTCTGCTGGGCGGATGGAAACGAACGATTGCAACTGGCTGAAAAGCCAGCGCAATGGGGTTGGGAAGCAAAACGGCTCCTGGAACAACAATGAAAGGAATGTCCGTTGCGCGATTCGGAACAGGAACGCATCCGTAAACTTCAACAACAACAACGGGTTTCGGCTGTTTTCCCATGACTTTCATGACGGCCTGGCAGTAAACCTTTCACTCAATCGAGTGAGGGCGCGGCCAAAATTATTGTCAGCGCCTCCCAATCCGGGCTTTTGGAAGCCGAATAGAAGCAGGAAGGATTCTGCACTCTGGTAAGCGATGCTGACGGTTTGCAGAAGAAAAAATTACTTGAAAAGGAGTAGAAAATGTCAACATATATTGAGTATGAGTTGGACGATGGGGTGACGATTTTGGTGATGCAGCCAACCAAAGGAAATGGCAGTTTCCTGGCTGGCAATGAGGATACACTGAACAAACTGACCAGCGAAAAGAATTTTGGCACGGCGCTGGAAGGGGTGCGTCGGGCTGGTTTGCAATTGCGCGAACGCTTGAAGGACCTGGAAGCGGATGAGACGGAAGTTAGTTTTGGGTTGGTGACAACTGGCAAGGTGGGTAATTTTGCTGTGGCTGAGGTGGGGGTTGAGGCGAATTTCACTGTGACTTTGAAGTGGAAGAAGCAGCCGCCGGCGAATGTGGTGAAGTGAGTCGGCGAACCCTGTTGCCGGTGCGGTCAGCGACATGCCTACCCCCGGCATCGGTACGGGCGTCCCATTGGGACGCCCGTACGATTGCGGTTGTTCGCTACGACAGGTGACACCGGTCTCGGTTTGCGATGACAGGTGGGCGCAGATGGTGTACAATGATGAAAATGTTGGATGGAGGCATGGCGATGATTGGTTGGCTGATTGCGGCGGTGGTGCTTTTGGTGGCGGCGGCATGGTTGGTGAGCCTGATTTGGGGCCGCCCCTGGACGGTGCAGGGCCTGTTCCTGCGTACTTTTCTCAAGTTCCTGCTCAAAGGCCCGGAACTGCTGACCATGATTGGTATCCTGGAAAAGATTGGCCTGCATGGGCATAACGCCAAACTGTCTGATGCCTCGGAGGCCTTTCAGGATAAAATGTTTGCCTTCATCCGCCGTGACCTGGGGTTGTTGCGCAGCTATGACCGGCACCGCATGGCGCGCCCGGTGCAGATTTCAACTGCGGTAATGGAGGCTTTTCTTGTGGATATTGTCGAGGGCGAGCGCTTCCGTCATCACGATTATCCGGTTAATCAGATGTTTGGGATTCAATCCGAACTGCCGAGCTTTATGATGACGATGCATCCGCTGGTGAGCAAACAGGAAGCGCGCAATTACATTCGGCGGCTGAGCAAGTTTGGGGTCAAGTTTGGTCAGGTGCTGGAAGGGTTGCGCTTGCGCGAGCAGAAGGGCTGCCTTCCGCCGCGCTTTGTTATTCGCCGTGTGCTGGATGAGATGACGGCTTTCATTGCCCCGCCGGCGGAGCAGAACCCGCTCTACACCGTCTTTGCCGAAAAGCTTGCCAAGCTGAAGCTGAACGAGGGGACGCGGCAGCAGCTGCTGAACGATGCGGCGGCGGAGATTGAACGCAGTGTTTACCCGGCCTATCAGCAGCTGATTGACTATTTTACGGCCCTGGAGGGCAAGGCGAGCGACGAAGATGGGGTCTGGAAGCTGCCGGAGGGCGATGCCTATTATGCCTATTGCCTGCGCAGCAACACAACAACGGATTATACGCCGCAGCAGGTGCATGAAATGGGGCTGGCGGAGGTGGCACGGATTGAGGGGGAGATGCGGGTGATTTTTGAGCGCCTGGGTGAGGGCAGGGTGGAAAACCCGGCCCGGCGGCTGAACGAATTGGGCAAAGACCCGCGCTTCCTCTACCCAAACACGGATGAAGGCCGGACGGCAGCACTGACGGACTATCAGCGCATTTTGGATGAGATGAATGCAGCGCTTGCGCCCTATTTTGCTGTGCGACCTAAAGCCGGTTTGAAGGTGGAGCGCGTGCCGGAATTCCGCGAGAAGACCTCGGCCGGGGCCTATTATCAGATGGGGGCGTTGGGCGGCGGACGACCGGGCGTCTTCTTTGCCAATTTGCGCGATATGAACGAAGTACACAAGTTTGGCATGAAAACCCTTGCCTATCATGAGGGCGTTCCCGGCCATCATTTCCAGATTGCGATTGCACAGGAGATGAAGGGCTTGCCGTTCTTCCGGCGCATGTTGCCTTTCACGGCCTATGCTGAGGGCTGGGCGCTGTATGCCGAACGCCTGGCAGCCGAGATGGGTCTGTATGCCGAGGATCCCTACAGCGACCTGGGGCGGCTGGATGCGGAACTTTTCCGGGCAGTGCGCCTGGTGGTGGATACGGGGCTTCACTACAAGCGCTGGACGCGTGAAGAAGCGATTGAATATATGGCGGCCCATTCAGCACAGGAACGCGAAAGCGTAGTGAGTGAAATTGAGCGCTACATTGTTATGCCGGGGCAGGCTTGCGCCTATAAGATTGGCATGTTCAAGCTGCTGGAATTGCGGCAACGGGCAATGGATGCGCTCGGGCAGCGCTTCTCGCTGCGCGAATTCCACGATGTGGTGTTGAAGAATGGCTCCCTGCCTTTAACGATCCTGGATGAGGTGCTGAACGAATGGATCGCGGCACGGCGGGTTGCCTGACACAATTTTGACACGATCTTGTGATATGCTGCTGCTATGACACGCGTTTTGGTAGTGGATGATGAAGCAGCTGTGACCGATTTGCTGGTTTATAACCTGCGCAAGGCGGGGTATGAGGCGTTGGTGGCGGCGGATGGGCGCACGGCCCTGCGCCTGGCATTGGAAAAAGCGCCTGACCTGATTTTGCTCGATTGGATGATTCCGGAGCCGGATGGGCTGGAGGTGTGCCGGGCGCTGCGCAAGGTCAGTGTGGTGCCAATCATCATGATTACGGCGCGCGGCGAGGAGGTGGACCGCGTGGTGGGGCTGGAAGTGGGGGCGGATGATTACGTTTGCAAACCGTTCAGTGTGCGCGAGTTGCTGGCGCGCATCAAGGCGGTGCTGCGTCGTACCGCAGAAACGGCAGCAGCAGGGGTGGGTGGCGGATTGCTGTGTGGGCCGCACGGCATCCTCCTCGACCTGGAAGCTCGCAAGGCGCGGGTTGCCGAGCAGGAATTGCCGCTGACGCGCCTGGAATTTGATTTGCTGGAATGCTTGCTGCGCAACGCTGGGCGGGTGCTCACCCGCGAGCGGCTGTTGGAGCAGGTGTGGGGCTACGATTTTGCCGGAGATACGCGCGCCGTAGATAGCGCGGTGAAGCGCTTGCGCGCCCGGCTGCGTGCCGCGGCTGCGGAGGCCGATTGCATCGAGGCGGTGCGCGGGCTGGGCTACCGTCTGGAGGGGAAAGGATGAGGACGCACACCTTAAGGCTGCGATTGGGTCTGAGCTTTTTGGCGGTGCTGCTGCTGGGGATGTTGTTGGCAGGCGGGCTGAGTTGGGCAGCGGTCGAGGCGATGTATCGCACTACGCAGGCCGAAAACCTGCTGGCACAGGCGCGCAGCCTGGCGGCGAGCGGGCTGACACAGGAGGCCATTGATCTGTCGCAGGGTTATGTGCAGACGGCCAACGCACTGCCGGGAATTCATGCCCGACTGTTGGATGAAAGTGGTGGCGTGATGCTGAACTTGCTGACCATGCAGGATGAATTGCTGCCGGTGCCGGCGGCGGAGCAAGCGCAGTGGGTCAGCGCGGCGGAATTGCGCCTGCGTGCGGAGGTGGCAAGCGCCTTGCAGGGGCAGGCGGCGACGGCGGTGCGGCGGGTGGATGGGCGGCGGGTGGTGTATGCTGCTGCGCCTGTGCTGGATGAGAGCGGGGAGCTGGGCGGGGTTGTCTATCTGGCGATGCCTTTGCCTGCTGGCGGGCTGCCATGGAGGACGGTTGTTCAGCTTGGGGCGGCTGGCCTGTTTGCTGCGCTCCTGGCCGGGGCGGCGGGTGTGCTGCTTGCCGGGCGAATTGCGCGCCCGGTGGAGGAGGTGACAGTAGCGGCAGAGGCGGTGCAGGCCGGTAATTTGCAACACGCTGTTCTGACGGAGGCCGGATTTGCTGAGGGGCAGCGCCTTGCACAGGCCTTCAATGCGATGATGGCACGCTTGCAACAGGCGGAACAGGCCAAAAACGCCTTCATTGCCGATGTTTCGCACGAACTGCGCACGCCCTTGACGGTCATTAAGGGAACGGTGGAAACGCTGGAGGATGGCGCTCTGGACGATGTGGAGGGACGTGGGCCGTTGTTGCGCGGCATGCAGGCCGAAACGGAGCGGTTGATTCGCATGGTGAATGAATTGTTGGTGTTGACACGGGCCGGGGCGGGCAATTTGCACCTCGATTGTGAGCGGCTGAATGCCGGGCAGGTGGCGCAGAGGCGCGCCGAGGGGCTGCGCAAATTGGCCGCGGCGCGCGGCGTCAGCATTGCTGTGTCAGCGGAGGCTGAACTTTGGGTCTGGGCCGATGTGGATCGGCTGGCGCAGGTGCTGGATAATTTGCTCGATAATGCCCTGCGCTATGCACCGGCAGGTTCGGTGGTGCAGGTGCGAATGTGGGGCGAGGCAGAGCGAGTCTGGTTTGCGGTTCAGGATGATGGGCCGGGAATTGACGCACAGCACCTGCCATTGGTCTTTGAGCGCTTTTACCGTGTGGATGGTTCACGCACCCGGCAGACCGGTGGGACGGGGTTGGGGTTGGCAATTGTCCGTTCGTTGGTGCTGGCGCAGGGTGGGCAGATTGAGGCGCTCAGCGCGCCTGGGCATGGCACAACAATGCGCTTTTGGCTGCCAAAAGTCGCAGATTGACACAGTTCTGCCGCAAACCTGACTTGGCAACAGGGTAGGATGGGGGAAATTCAAATCAGGAGTGAAGGATGATGAAAACAATTTCAGTTTGGTTGAATGCAGTTCTGGTGACGGCGTTGCTGCTGGTACTGGTAGGGTGGGGCGGAACGATTCCGTCCGTGCGTGCTCAGGTGACGCCTTCGGTGGCCTGTGATGCAAGCCGTTCGGTGCAGGTCAGTGGGGCGGCGCTGTTGAATGTGCCGCCGGACCGGGCCCTGATTCAGCTTGGAATTGAAACGAATGGATTGACCGTCTACGAGGTGGAGCAGAGCAATTCGCGGGTCATGGCCGCTATCCGCAAGGCGCTGAAAGATCAGGGAATTGAGGACAAGGACATTGCAACCGATTGGTATGTGGTGCAGCCGGTCTATGAAGATTATGGCGCTTTGAAATTCAAGGGCTATCGCATCAGCAACACGGTTGCGGTGACACTGCGCGATGTGAGCAAAACGAATGCGGTTGTGGCGGCCGCGCTGAATGCTGGGGCCAATCAGGTCGCGAATGTGGAGTTTTACGTCAGCGACCTGCGCACCTACCGCGATCAGGCGCGTCAACTGGCGGTGCAGGCGGCAGCGGAGAAGGCACAGGCCCTGGCTGATGCTGCTGGGGCAGATGTGGGCTGTGTGCTGCACATTCAGGAAAACACCTGGTCCTATTACTCGGGCTGGTGGTATGGGCGCAGTTCCAATTTGTGGACGCAAAACACGGTTCAGAACGTTGCCCCGTCTGGGGCAAACGGTGGCAATGGTGAGGATTTGGGCCCGGTGAGCCTGGGACAGGTGGCAGTACGGGCCGAGGTCAGCCTGACCTATGGGTTGCAGTGAACAAACCATTAAAACGGAGGTAGTTTGACATGAAGAAGAGTATGCTGGTGATTTTCGTGGCTGGACTGTTGTTGCTGGCTGGCTGTGCGCCAAAGAGTGATGCGGGTCGGGATGCGGTACAGAGCGAGGCTGAATTCGTGCCTGGCCTGGCAATGAAGGGCTATGAGCTGTATAGCTGGCAGGAAGGTGCTGATTGGCAGTTTGCCTTGTTGATTGGCACCAATCGTGAGAAAACGGAGGATGAGGTGCGGGCAGCTACTGTCTCGCTGACCGCACTGCAAGATGCACTGGCGCAACTGCCGGCTGGCGAGCAGATCTTCTGGGTGGAGCGGGCGGGCTTTCCGCTGCCGGATGGGACGGTGCGCGAGGCTGTTCAGTCGGCCTGTGAAGCGGGTGGGCTGGAGCTGAGCCTGGTGGAACGCTGAACTGAGAGCTGAAATGCAGGTATGGAAAACGGGCGCATCCGCTGGGGCGCCCGTTTTTGGGTGAGTGCGGGCGAAAATAATGCCAAAAATATCCGGTTTATCGGATTTTGGTTTGGCGAAGTTATGATACAATTAATCATGTGTTGCGCAGGCAATGCAAATCATTCCTCCATTGGTTGGGTGAGAGGTGTCTATGTTGAGCGATTGGCTGTACGTGGGTGTTTTCTTTCTGGTGGCGCTTTTCCTGCCGGCGGCGGCCATCACCATTGCCGGAATTTTATCGCCCAAGAAGCCGAATCCGGCCAAGCAGGCGATTTATGAATGCGGAATGGAAACAGTGGGGGAGGCGCGGGTGCAGTTCAAGGTGCAGTACTACATCTTTGGGCTGATTTTCCTTGTATTTGATATTGAAACCGTGCTGCTCTATCCCTGGGCAGTGGCCTACAATCAAATGACGCTCTTTGGTGTGTTGGAGGCGGCATTGTTTGTATTGATTTTGCTGGGTGGGCTCGTTTATGCCTGGCGCAAGGGCGCACTGGAATGGGTATGAGGTCAGGGAGGCTGAAATGGGTTTTTGGGACTTTTTGAAGGATCCGATTGGCTTTCTGACGGCCTGGTTCAACGGGCTGCTGTTGAGCTGGGGGCTGGAGCCGGGTGTGGCACAGGTGATTGGCTTTGTGCTGGGGGCGTTTGTACTGGCAACCGGGGCCATGTTGTTTGTGACGTTGCTAATCTGGTTTGAACGCAAGGTGATTGGCCGGATTCAGGACCGCCTGGGGCCGAATCGGGTTGGGCCATGGGGAATTTTTCAGTCCATTGCGGATATGCTTAAGATTTTCACCAAGGAATATGTCACGCCCCTGGGCGTGGATTGGCTGCCCTATAACCTGGCGCCGATTCTTTCGGTCGCCTCGGTGCTGGTGGTTTGGGCGGTGCTTCCCTTCAGCATCACGTTCTATGGGGCGGATTTGAATGTGGGGTTGTTGTTTGTGATTGCGGTGGGGGCAATGGGTGAACTGGCAATTGTTATGGCGGGGTGGGGTTCTAACAACAAATATGCGCTGCTAGGGGCTTTTCGGGCGGTGGGACAGATGATTTCCTATGCGACGCCGATGGTGGTGGCGCTGTTGGTGCCGGTGATGATGGCCGGGTCTTTGAGCTTGAATGAGATTGTGCGGCAGCAAGAGGTCTGGTATGTGCTGATTTCTCCGGCGGCGGCGCTGATTTTCTTCATTGCCTCGATTGCGGAGGTGGGGCGCTCGCCATTTGATTTGGTGGAAGCAGAGTCGGAACTGGTTTCGGGCTTCAATATTGAATACTCGGGTTTGAAGTTTGGCATGTTCTTCGTTGGAGAGTTTTTACATGCGTTTACGGCGGCCTTGTTGTTTGCAACCTTGTTTTTGGGTGGCTGGCGTGGGCCGGGGGCTGAGCAGTTCCCAATTCTGGGCTTTTTCTATTACTTTATCAAGACCGGGCTGGTGTATTTTGTGACCGTGTTGATGCGTGGGTCGCTGCCGCGCTTTCGTATGGATCAAATGATGGATTTGAATTGGAAGGTGCTGACACCGCTTTCGTTGGTGGTGCTGCTGGTAACGGCGCTGGCGAACAAATTGCTGGTGGGGCTGGCGCTGGGCTGGCGGGTGGCGGTTTTGGTGTTGCTGAACGGGGTGGTGCTGTGGGTGGTCAATTGGCTGCTGCTGCGCTATGACCGGCGGCGGGTGCGGCCTGAAGTGACGAGTGTGCGCCGTCCGGTGGCGCGCCCACAACAAGGAGGGCTGGAATGAGCGCGTTGCAAATCATCTTTTTGTTGGTGGCAGGGGTGACACTGGCCTCGGCTGGATTTGTGGCATCAGCAAAGCGCACCATGCATGCTGCTTTGTGGCTGGTGTTGACGCTTTTGGGGGTGGCGGTCTTGCTGGCAACCTTGCAGGCCAGTTTCTTCGCGGTGGTGCAGGTGCTGGTTTATATTGGGGCCATTGCTATCCTGATTTTGTTTGCGGTGATGCTGACGCGTGGCCTGACAGAGGAGAATGGTGCAGCGCATCACCGCTGGTGGTGGCTATCCGGGTTGGCAGCGGGTGGTTTGTTTGCTGTGTCGCTGGTCATCCTGAACCGCTGGACGGGGTTTCAGGTGTTGTTGCAGGAATTACCGGCAGAGGCTGAGGGTATGGCAGCCTGGGGGCTGGCGTTGGTGGATCCGGCGCAGTATCTCATTCCGTTTGAGGTGGCTTCGGTGCTGCTGTTGGCGGCGCTGGTGGCGGCCATCTACCTGGCGATGGGACGGACGGGAGGACGGGCATGATTCCTTTGGGCTGGTATCTGATTTTTTCGGCGGCGCTGTTTATGGTAGGGCTGTTTACGGCTCTGACACGCAAGAACGCAATTGGCATTTTGATTGGGGTGGAATTGATGCTCAACTCGGTAATTGTCAACTTGATGGCTTTCTGGCATTACTGGGTGCAGCAGACGGGGGCTGCGCAATTGGATGGATTGACCTTTGCGGCAATTGTGTTTGTGGTGGCGGCAGCGGAAACGGCCGTTGGACTGGCATTGATTCTTTCGGCCTACCGCCGCTTGCATACGGCGGTGGCAAACGACATGGATTTGTTGAAGGGGTAGGCGATGATGAGCGATTGGGTGAACATTTTGCTGTGGCTTTTGCCTTTGCCGCCGCTGCTGGCCTTTGCGGTGATTGTGCTGTTCAGTCATCGCAACAATCGGCTGAGCCATGGGCTGGCGATTGGTGCGGCAGGGCTTTCCTGGTTGGGAAGTATGCTGGTCTTTTGGCGGGCTGTGACGGCGGAACACCTGGCTGAGCATCCACTGGGCAGCTGGGTTGCCTGGTTGCCAACTGGGCCAACCTGGCTGGCGATTGGCGTGCAAATGGACCCGCTGGCGGCGGTGACGCTGTTTTTTGTTGCCTGGACGGTGTTGATGATTTTCATCTACAGCGTTGGCTATCACAATTTTGGGGCCAAGCGCGGCAGTGAGGATCGTCCTGGCCTGCCGCCGCATGGGGCGCTGGTTAAAGGGGCAGATGGACGTAAGCAGCATGTGCCTTCGCTTGAGCCAATGTATGCCCGTTTCTTTGCGCTCATTAGCCTGTTTGCTTTTGCAATGTATTTGTTGGTGGTGAGCGATAATCTGCTGACGTTGTTCATCGGCTGGGAGGTGATGGGGCTGTGCTCTTACTTGTTGATTGGCTTTTGGTATGCCAAACCTTCGGCACGGGCTGCGGCAATCAAGGCCTTTCTGACGACGCGAGTTGGCGACATGTTCTTGCTGTTGGGCATGGCAATCCTCTATTCCCTGACGGGTAGCTTGAGTTTTGACATCTTGCGCAGTCCGGCGGTGCTTGCTGGCCTGGCGGAGCAGGTTTCGCCGGTTTTGGGGCTTTCGTGGGCCGGGTTGGTGGGACTGTTGCTCTTCCTGGGTGTGGTGGGCAAGTCGGCGCAGTTCCCGCTGCATGTCTGGCTGCCAGATGCAATGGAAGGGCCAACACCGGTTTCAGCGATGATCCATGCCGCAACGATGGTTTCGGCGGGTGTATATCTGGCGGCGCGCTTCTTCCCGCTGGTTGCAGCAGGTTGGGAGCCGGGCCTGGCCTTGACGCCAACCATGATGGTGATGGCGGTCATTGGGGCTGGGACGGCGCTGTTTGCGGCGACAATTGCCCTGGCACAGGATGATATTAAACGGGTACTGGCCTATTCAACCATTTCACAGCTGGGATATATGATTGCTGCGCTGGGAATTGGGGCGTATGCGGCAGCAGTTTTTCACCTGGT
This sequence comes from uncultured Anaerolinea sp., assembly GCA_964453115.1. Taxonomy (GTDB): domain Bacteria; phylum Chloroflexota; class Anaerolineae; order Anaerolineales; family Anaerolineaceae; genus JAIWNK01. Next base: position 81,679 of record CAYVRT010000001.1, read on the forward strand.
GACCCATGCTTTTTTCAAGGCGCTCCTTTTTCTTGGCTCTGGCTCAGTCATTCACGGTATGGAGCATGGGGCGTTGCATAGCGGCGCACATGACGATGTGCAGGATATGCACAAGATGGGCGGGCTGCGTAAGAAGATGCCGGTGACATTTGTGGCGTTTTTGTTGGGGGGGCTTTCGCTGGCGGGGGCGCCGCTTTTGACAGCGGGTTTTTGGTCGAAGGATGAAATTTTGAGCGCGGCCTTCAACGGTGGCTTTGGAGCGGTGTTTGCGGTGCTGGCGTTGGCGGCGCTGTTGACGGCCTTTTACACGGCGCGGCAGGTTACGTTGACCTTCTTTGGGTCGCCGCGCAGCAAGGCGGCAGATCATGCGCACGAGTCGCGCTGGGAGATGACCGTGCCGCTGGTGGTGCTGGCGGTGTTTGCAGTGGCGGCAGGCTGGGCTGGCATTCCAGCGGGCTTTCCGGGCCTGGGCGGGCTGATTCCCAACTGGTTTGGCGATTTTGTGGCTGGTCATGCCGATGAGCATGAAGCTGCACATAGCCTGGTTCCGTTGTTCACTTCGTTGGGGGTTTCGCTGGGCGGGCTGTTGCTGGGGTGGTTGGTCTATCGTCGGCAGGCGGTTGGTGCTGCTGATCCTTTGGCGAAGGTTTTGGGCCCTGTTTATACGCTGCTGAAGAACAAGTATTATGTGGATCAGGCGTATGAACGGTTGTTTATTCGTCCGGCGCGTTGGCTGGCTGAAACGCTGGTTTCGGATTGGATGGATCGGCGTGTGCTGGATGGTATTCTGCACGGCCTGGCCCGTTTGGGGGTCTGGTTGGGAGAGGCGCTGCGGCGCTGGTTCGACTTGCCCGTTGTCAACGCAGCTGGAGATGGGGTGGGGCGCGGCTCGCGCTGGCTGGGGGTGGTGCTTTCGCCCTTGCAGGATGGCCATGAGCAAAAATATATGTTGATGGCTGTGATTGGTTTGCTGGCTGCCGGGCTGGTCTTTATTCTGGTGGTGGTATTCTAGGCGCGGCAGGGAGGCAGGAATGCAGAATCATCTTTTGACGTGGATTTTGTTCTCGCCGACAGTGGCAGCGCTTGTGCTGTTGTTGTTGCCCAAGAGCCGTCCGGCGCTGTTGCGTTGGTTTGCGCTGTTGAGCAGTCTGCTGCCATTGGGGTTGACAATCTATGCCTGGACGCAGTTTCAACCATTGAGTGGTTTTCAGTTTGAAGAGAAGGTGCAGTGGTATGCGGCGCTGAATGCCTCGTATCATTTGGGCATGGATGGAATTTCGCTGCCAATGGTGTTGTTGACCACGTTGCTGACGCCGCTGGCATTGCTGGCCTCTTTTCCCATTCAGGAGCGGTTGAAGCCATATCTATTCCTGTTCTTGCTGTTGGAGACGGGGATGTTGGGCGTCTTTTTGGCGCTGGACTTGCTTCTGTTCTTCGTTTTTTGGGAAGTGGGTCTGGTTCCGATGTACTTTATCATTCAGCAGTGGGGCGGCAAGAACCGAAATTATGCTTCGTTGAAGTTTATGCTGTTCACCATTGGCGGTTCGTTGGGATTGTTGCTGGCGACGCAACTGATGGGTGCGGCAACGGGAACGTTTGATTTGACTGAGTTATACCGCATCTGGCCGGGGCTGACGACACTCAACCTTCCATTGCGTTGGAGTGTGGAAACGGTGAAGGCGGTGGCATTCTGGGCGTTTGTGGTAGCGTTTGCAGTCAAAGTGCCGGTGTGGCCCTTCCACACCTGGCTGCCCGATGCCCATACCGAGGCGCCGACCGCTGGTTCGATGATTCTGGCCGGGGTGTTGCTCAAGCTTGGTGCCTATGGCTTTTTGCGCCTGGTCTTGCCGCTCTATCCGGTAGAGGCGCAGCAATTTTCTGGTTGGTTGGCGGGGTTGGCGGCGGCAGCGATCGTCTTTGGCGCTTTGGGGGCGTTTGGGCAGCGAGATTTCAAGCGCCTGGTTGCCTATTCCTCCATTAATCACATGGGCTTTGTTGTGCTGGGGGTGGCAGCCGCGGCCCGAGCAACCAATAGTGCGTTGGATGTGATGAGTGCGAACCTGGCCTTGAATGGGGCGGTGATGCAGATGTTTAGCCATGGGTTGAGTGCGGCCGGGATGTTCTTTCTGGTGGGGGTGCTGTATGAGCGCACCCATACGCGCAACCTGGATGACTTTGGCGGCTTGTATGCGGCGCTGCCGGTGTATGGCTCGGTGCTGTTGTTTACAACCATGGCTGCCCTGGGGTTGCCGGGGCTGAGCGGGTTTGTGGCCGAGTTTTTGATTGTGCGCGGGGCCTGGCCTTTATGGATGGCGGCGACGGCGATCAGTCTGATGGGGCTGTTCTTTACCGGCGCCTATTTGTTGAAGGTTCTGCAAAAGGTGCTGCAAGGGCCTTTGAATGAACGTTGGATTGGCAAGCTGAAGGATATGAACCGGCGTGAACTGCTGGTGATTGCGCCGCTGATGGCGCTGATGTTGGCGCTGGGTGTTTGGCCGGCCTGGCTGCTGGAGATGATCAACCGGGCCGTTGGATTCTGGTTTTGAGAGGTAAGCGATGACGTTTCCATTGTTGAGCCTCATCATTTTTATCCCCTTGTTGGCTGGGGTGTTGATTCTGGCGCTGCCAGAGGGTTGGCGTGGCTGGATGCGTGGGCTGGCGCTGATGGGTGCCTTGTTGACGCTGCTGCTTGCGCTGGTGGCCTATTGGGGGTATGATGTGCAGGCCGGCGGTTATCAGTTTCAGGAGCGTATGCCCTGGCTGCCGGCGCTGGGGATTGGCTATCACGTTGGAGCGGATGGCATGAGCCTGCCGTTGCTGTTGCTGGGTGGTGTGGTGGCGCTGAGTGGGGTGCTGGTTTCGTGGCGGGTGGAAGATCGCCCGCGCGAGTTCTTTTCGTTCTTCATGTTTCTGGTGGCAAGCGTGCAGGGTGTTTTTGCCTCGCTCGACCTCTTCCAGCTCTTCTTCTTTTTTGAACTGGCAGTTTTTCCAAAGTATTTGATGATCGTCTTGTGGGGATCACCCAAGACGCGCAATTATGGCGGGATGAAACTGACGCTCTATCTCTTTTTGGGGTCCGTTGTCTCGCTCGTGGCTGCGTTGGCCGTTTATTTTGGCAGCGGGCTGCGCACATTCGACCTGCTGGAATTGCAGCAGGTTGGGTTGGCGACCCATTTTCAGTATTTTTGGTTTCCGTTTTTGTTCATCGGGTTTGCACTGTTGAGCGGCATCTTCCCGTTGCATAGTTGGGCACCTGATGGACACGTGGCAGCGCCAACCGCCATTTCGATGTTGTTGGCTGGTGTGGAGATGAAGGTGGGGGCCTTTGCGGCGCTGCGGGTGGCGATTGAATTGCTGCCAGAGGGGGCGCGGCATTGGGCATGGTTGATTTTGCTGCTGGGAACCATCAATGTCATCTATGGAGCTCTGATTGCACTGATTCAAAAAGACTTTAAATATGTGATTGGCTTCTCCTCGGTTTCGCACATGGGGCTGGTGTTGATGGGGTTTGCGACGTTAAATGCCGAGGGTTTGTTGGGAGCCGGGATGCAGATGTTCTCGCATGGGGTGATGACGGCACTCTTCTTTGCTGTGGTTGGGATGGTGTACGACCGCACGCATGAGCGCGACATCTCGCGCTTGGGCGGGTTGGTGCAGCGCATGCCCTGGGCGGCGGTTGGCTTTATTGTGGGTGGTTTGGTCTCGATGGGCATGCCGGGTTTTTCGGGCTTTGTGGCCGAGTTCCCAATCTTTATGGGGGTGTGGCGGGTGGAGCCAGTGGCAGCGATTGTTGCGGCATTCGGAATTTTGATTACCTCTGGCTACATCTTGCTGGTTGTGCGCCGGGTGTTCTTTGGCGAGATTCCCGCTGCGCTGGAGCAGCCAGAAAGCGGCGGTCGCAAGGCTGGGCCGAGGCGCATTGAGGATGTTTCCTGGATGGATAAGGTAGTGATTGCGATTCTGGTCGTGATGATGATTGGGCTGGGATGGTTCCCGGCACTGATGACGCCCTGGGTGCAATCGGGTGCGCAGGCGGTGTTGACGATTCTGGGAGGCGGTCAATGACAACAACATTCAATCCAGAAATGCTTTTGGCAATTTTGCCGGAACTGGGTCTGTTGGTGCTTGTGATTGTGGCGCTGGTGCTGGATCTGGTCTGGCGTGACCGGCGCTGTGGGCGGCTGGCTTTGTATACAGCAGTTGGCACGGGGCTGGTGATGGTTTTGAGCCTGATCTTTGCCTTGCCGGGCGCTGAGCCGCAGCTCATTTTTGGCGGGATGCTGCGCCTGGATGCGGCGGCATTTGTGTTCCGAATGTTGTTCTTGAGTGGCGCTTTGCTGACTTCTTTGCTGGTGATGGGGGATGAGGCGCTTTGTGTGCGCGGCGAGTTTTTTGTGTTGCTCTTGGTCAGTACACTGGGGATGAGCCTGATGGCTGGGGCGGCGGACGTGATGATGCTGTTCCTGGCAATTGAGACGGCTTCCATTCCGTTGTATGTGTTGGCCGGGTTCTACACCAGCAGCGCCCGTTCGGTTGAGGCCGGGATTAAGTACTTGCTGTTTGGCGGGCTGACCTCGGCAGTGATGTTGTATGGCTTTAGCCTGCTGTATGGGTTGAGTGGGACGACACGCCTGTATGGGATGCTGGAGCGCTTGCAAGAGCAGCCGGGGGCGTTGCTGCCGGCGTTGTTTGCGGTGATTTTGGTGTTGGCCGGGTTTGGGTTTAAGATTTCGGCGGTGCCTTTCCATTTCTGGGCACCGGATGTATATGAGGGTTCGCCAACACAGGTGGCGGGCTTCCTTTCAACGGCCTCTAAAGCGGCAGGGTTTGTGGTGTTGTTGCGGGTGATGACGGTGTTGTTCCCGCAGGCTGGGCCGGTGTGGACGGTGGCGATTGTGGTGCTTGCACTGGCCAGCATGTTGGCAGGCAACTTGCTGGCGCTGGCGCAAAAGAATGTTAAACGCCTGCTGGCTTATTCTTCGATTGCACAGGCGGGCTATATGCTGGTGGGGGTGGCTGCCGATTCGCAGCTGGGGACGAGTGGCGTGGTGTATTATTTGATGGGCTATCTGGTGACCAACCTGGCCGCGTTTGGTGTGGTGCATGTGGTGGGGCAGTCATTGGGATCGAATGACTTGAGCGCCTATGATGGCTTGAGCCGCCGTTCGCCGCGCCTGGCGCTGCTGATGCTGATGGCGCTGCTTTCGCTGGGCGGGGTGCCGCCCTTTGCAGGTTTTTTTGGCAAGTTGCTTGTGTTTGGGGCTGCGGTGGAGGCCGGGTTGTGGTGGCTGGCGATGGTCGGTGTGTTGACTTCTGTGCTGGCTTTGTATTACTACCTGAACCTTTTGCGTCGCATTTATCAGGAGCCGATGGCGCATGGGCAAAAACTGCACATTTCCTGGCCGTGGAAAGTGGCGCTGATGGTGTGCGGACTGGGGATTGTGACCCTGGGTGTGTTCTATGCGCCCTGGTATACCTGGGCTGAGCGTGTGGCGACGATGTTCTTCTAGAACAGGACGAAAGACCTTGTTTCTTGTGATTGACTTGACTTTTTGGGCTATGATATAATTTTCTAGCATGAGCGAACCAACTTCTTCTTCCCCCTCTTCACGCCAGAAGGTCGTTAACCTGGGACTGGCTGTGTTGGCTGGGCAGGTGGGATGTTTGACTTTGTTCATCATTGGCCTGGCGCTGGGCGGCGGGCTGTGGTTGGATCAGCGTTTTGGATCGAAACCGGCCTTTACCCTGGGGCTGTTAATTGTAAGCATTCCGGTTTCGCTGGTGGTGATGTTTTTCGTGGCGCGGGCAGCTGTTTCGCGCATTAAAGCCGGTTCTGGTAAGAAAGAAAATTGAGGAGGCAGGCATTGGAACAAACTGTTAAACGACGCCCGGTGCATCGCTGGTGGGTTTTGGGGTTCATCCTCTTGGGCTTTCTGACGTATGGATTGAGCTTCAGCATTCCGGCGTTTGTGCCGGTGCGGCCACACATTCAGGTGGCACCCGAAGCGCTGAGCAAGCCTTTCCAAACGCCGTTGGGGGAGATGTATATTCCCAATACGTTCCCAACCCTGATTTTAACCTTGCTGATCATCCTTTTGTTGGCATTTGCTGTGCGGCAGGCAACCCGCACCGGCGGCCTGGTGCCAAAGGGCATTGCCGGGGTGATGGAAGCAGGAATTGAGGTTTTATATAACCTGAATGAAAATACGGTTGGCAAGAAGTGGGCAGGGGTTGTTTTTCCCTGGTTCGCGACGATTTTCATTTATGTCCTGATTGTCAATTTGGTGAAACTGCTGCCAGGGTTTGAGACGATTGGCCTTCTGCACCATTCGGCAGAAGGTCACGAGACGACCTTGTTATTTGGCAATGTATATGCTTTGCTGGCAGCAGAGGCACACGGAGAAGGCTATGTGGTGACGCCCTTCTTCCGTGCGCTTTCGACAGACTTGAACTTTACCGCAGCATTGGCATTGATCGCGGTGGTTGCAACACAATTCATTGGCTTTCGGGCGCAGAAGTTGAGCTATTTGCTCAAGTTCTTCAATGTCCGCAACTTGTTTAAGAAACCCTTCTTTGGGGCGATGGACTTTCTGGTTGGGTTGCTGGAACTGATTTCTGAGTTTTCGAAGATTTTATCGTTTGCATTCCGGTTGTTTGGCAATATGTTCGCCGGGATGGTTTTGGTGGCGCTGGTTGGTTCGTTGATCTTTTTGCCGGTGCTTAATTCCATCTTGCCGGCAATGATTGTGATGTTTGAGTTTTTCATTGGCTTGATTCAGGCATTTGTATTTGGTATGTTGACGATGGTGTTCATGGCGCAGGCTACGCAAGGGCATGGCGACGAAGAGCATCACGAGTAAAAATTCTAACCATTTTTGAGGATATGAGGAGGAAGGTTCCATGGAAGGCGATATTGTACAGGCGGCAAAATTCATTGGGGCAGGTCTTGCCATGATTGGCGCAGCGGGTGCTGGGGTTGGGATCGGCCTGAGCGTGCAAGGCGCGCTGGAAGGCATGGCGCGTAACCCTGATTCGTATGGCAATCTTTTGACCAATATGATTTTGGGGATTGCCTTCTCCGAAGCGATTGCAATTTATTGTTTGGTGATTGCGTTCTTGCTGATGTTTGTTGTCTAGCATAAAAAGGAGGCGACATTGGAAAAGCTAGGGCTAAACCTGGGATTCTTGTTGGGGCAGATCATTGCCTTTGGAATTGTGTTCATCACGCTGCGGGCATGGGTGTATGTGCCATTGGTTGCGCTGCTGGAGAAGCGGCGGCAGGCCATTGCACAGGGCGTTGAGGATGCTCGGATTGCAGCGGAGGCGCGTGCCAATGCGGAACAGGAAGCGCAGCGGATTGTAGCGGAAGCACAGGGCAAGGCAGCGCAGGTGATGCGCGAGGCTTCTGAGCGGGCCGAGGGCGTGGCGCTGGAAATTAAATCCGCAGCCGAGAAAGATGTTGCAAGGGCGCGCGAAGAAGCGTTGGCAGAGGTAAATGAGGAACGGACGCGCATTCTGGGCGAGTTGCGAAATCAGGTCATTGTGTTGGCCATGGCTGCAACGCAGAAACTGGTCAGTGAAACCCTGGATGAAAAGCGGCAACATGCTTTGCTGGATGAGTTTTTCTCTGGCGTGCGCGGTGGCAAGGTGATTGTTCTGGAAGGTGAAACACTGACCGGGCAGACTGCCGAAGTGGTGAGCGCCCTGCCATTGACGGAGAGTGAGCGCGAGACAGTGCGCAAGGATTTGCGCCTGGAAAGCGGAGCTGAAGTTTCCTTCCGTGTGGACCCCTCCATTTTGGGCGGGGTGGTGGTGCGTTTGGGTGACCGGGTGGTGGATGGCTCGGTGGCTGGCAAACTGCAAGCATTGCGCCAAACCCTGCATTGATTGTTTGTGGCTCAAATGAAAAGCCCCGCCTGGTTGTTCAGACGGGGCTTTTGCTGTGTTGCGAAACCGTCAAAATAGGTCCCAAAATGGAGTAAAGGCAATTTTGGGGTTAAAATAGGATTACTTTTGCAGAGGAAGGAAGAGATGAAATATAGCAAGCCTTTGAGGGAGTTGGTGGGGCGGTTGGCAGGCCGGGTGAGGGTGACTGGCGAACTGGATGGGCGGGTGAGTGGTGTGACGCTGGATTCGCGCACGGTGCAGCCCGGAGATTTGTTTGTTGCGCTGAGCGGGGGGAGTGTGGATGGGCATCGGTTTATCCCAATGGCTGTAGCACGAGGTGCGGCGGCAGTGGTTGGCAGCCAGGCGCTGGAGGATTTTGGGGCGCTGGCTGTGCCTTACTTACAGGTCGAGGATGGCCGTTGGGCTCTGGCAGAGCTTTCGGCCGCGTTGTATGACGATCCAGCGCGGCGACTGACTGTGATTGGTGTAACTGGCACGGATGGCAAGACGACAACTTCAACAATTCTACATCGTATGATGCTGGCAGCGGGATTGCGGGCTGGTCTGGTCTCAACTGTCAGTGCGGTGATTGGCGAACAGGAACTGGATACCGGGTTTCATGTGACGACACCAGAAGCGCCGGATGTGCAGCGTTACCTGGCACAAATGGTGGAGGCCGGGTTGACACATGTGGTGCTTGAGGCTACTTCGCATGGCCTGGCGCAGCAACGGATTGGGGCGTGCGAGTTTGATGTGGCAGTGGTGACCAATGTCACGCATGAGCATCTGGATTATCATGGTAGTTATGAGGCCTATCGTGAGGCAAAGGGGCGGTTGTTCCGCCTGTTGGGAGAGACGCAGACCAAATTGCAGGGAAACCCGCGCCTGGCTGTGTTGAACCGTGAGGACAGTTCGTTTGACTATCTTGCATCCGTGAGCAGTGGACGGGTGGTTTGCTATGCCGTTCGTGCAATGGATGCGGATGTGCGGGTGGAAGAGCTGGAATTTTCACCGCGCGGGATGCGGATGGTTGTTTGTGGGCCGGGCTTTCGGCAGGCTTTGCGTAGCAACTTGGTGGGGGAATTTAATGTTTCTAATTTGCTGGCAGCGTTTTCGGCGGCGGTGTTGGGGCTGGGAATGGATTCGCAGGCGGCGGCTGATGGGGCGGCCGCGTTGATGGGGGTGCCGGGGCGGATGGAAAGAATTGACCTTGGGCAGGCGTTTACGGCTGTGGTGGATTTTGCACACACGCCCAATGCTTTAAAGCGGGCGTTAGAGGCGCTGCGACCTTTGACGAACGGGCGCCTGATTGCCGTGTTTGGATCGGCAGGGCTGCGTGACCGAGCCAAGCGGCGCATGATGGCTGATGTTTCAATTCGTCTGGCCGATTATACGATTCTGACTGCTGAAGACCCGCGCAGCGAGTCGCTGGGTGCTATTCTGGAAGAAATGGCCGCTGCAGCGCAGGCGGCAGGTGGCGTGGAAGGGAAGAATTTTTGGCGCGTGGGCGATCGGCGCGAGGCCATTCGGCGTGCGGTGCAAATGGCTGGGCCGGGGGATCTGGTTGTGGCTTGTGGCAAGGGGCATGAGCAATCTCTGTGTTTTGGTAGCACAGAATATGCCTGGGATGATCGGGTGGCGATGCGCAGTGCTTTGGCGGAATTGTTGAAAGTGGATGGGCCAGAAATGCCTTATTTGCCGCCGCAGGAGCCGTTGGGCAAATAAACAACCGCGTCTTCGTCTCGGTAGGCGCTGCACCATTCGGCGCTGGTGGAGAGGACCTGGTCGAGGAGCGGCTGTGTGTGCGGGTCGAGGAGCAGAATCTTTGCCTGGCTATCCTGGAGTTTTGCTTGCCATCCGGCTTCGGCGTTGCTGATTGAGAGGTAGTCTTGCCAGTGTTCGGGTGAGTAGAGGTGAAAACGGGTATCAATCCACACGGGACGTTCTGGTAGGGCATAGATCAGGTAGCTGCCAAAAACGTAATCATTCCACAGTGGGCCAGGAAGTTCGGGGTGCTGTTTTAGCCAGGTTGTGGCAGTAATGGGGGTATTGCTGGATAGGACAGGTGGGGCATCTTTCCACCAGTTTTGACGCACGCCGGGCAGTAAACTGAGTGGCAGGGTGATGAAGATGATCAGCAGGGCCAGGTTAAGGCGACGCAGACGGCGTGGGGTGGGGGGCGTTTCGGGTTGGGGCAGCCAGGCGCTTAGCAAGCGGGCGCTGAGCAGTGCCATCAATAACAAGCTCCAGATGACGTAGCGCGTGCCGCTCAGAGCCAGCCAGCCAAGTGCTACCATCCAACTCCATTGCGAAAGCGAGGCGCGGCGGCTCGAAAAGGCAGCCAGGGGAGCCATGAGCAGCAACCAGCCAAAGAAGAGGTTCATTTGCCAGCCTGTGTTGCTTGGGGCAGCCCATTCACGGCTGAAAAGATTGGCCGAGAGGTTGGGGAAGCGCACGGCCTCTAGCCAGAGGATGGGGCCGCGCGGATTGATGCAAACGGCCAGGGCGGCGGCCAAGAGGGCTAGCAGCAGGGAGAGCCGGGCGCTAGCTGGGGTGCTGATGAGCGCCAATCCGCCGAGCAGGAACAGCAGCAGAAAGGAACTGTGCAAATTGGCCCAAAGCAATGCCAGGGGGACGAGCCAGAAGATATGCCGACTGGGAGATTTTTGCTGGCTAAGCAGCAGCCAGAGCGTGAGGCCGAAGAGCGGATAGGCAAAAAGCTGAGGGCGAATAGCCCAATTGTTTGCCCCGGCCAGGGCAGCGAGCAGGGTGAGCAGGGTTGCCAGCCAGGGCCGAGCACCATTTTGGCGGCATGCCAACCACAAGAGCGCATACAGGCTGCCGATGGTCAGGCCGCGCAGCAAGACGATGCCGGTCAGGTGGGTGGTGCGATGGATGAGTGCAAAGAGCAAGGCAGAGAGCCAGGCCGGGTTGTTGGCGCTTTGTCCATAGGCTGGGAGGCTATAGGTTTCGATCGAGGGCAGTTGAGCCTGGTGGAGAATATCTTCTCCCAGACGCAGGTACCACCAGAAGTCATTCGGCAGCACTGGCAAGAGCAGGGCAATGGCAAGGATGGCTAGCAATGCCAGACCCAGCCAGGGCAGGTCAGCAACTGGTTTGTGGGGTGCGGGAGAAGCGGTGGGTGGGAGATTCATTGTGAACAACTCGCCGGATGTGCAAGGCACATCCGGCGAATGAAAGCGAGCTTAGTGTCGTCCGCCGGAGCGGTGATCGCGGTCGCGATTGCCACCGGGGCGACCACCACCAGGGCGTCCACCGCCGCCGCCAGGGCGACCACCACCAGGCCGACCGCCGCCGCGTGGGCCACGATCACGTTCCTGGGCTTCTTCCAGTGTCCAGCCTTCCAAAACGGCCTGACGTGAGAGGCGAATCTTGCCATTGCCATCAATGTCAGTAACCATGACGGAGATTTCATCTCCCATCTTGACCACATCTTCAACCGATTCAACCCGTTCGCTGTCGAGTTGTGAGATGTGCACCATGCCATCGGTGCCGGGCAGGATTTCGACGAAAGCGCCGAAATCAGCAATGCGCACAACCTTGCCGGTGTAGATTCGGCCAAGCACGGGCACTTCGACAACTCCTTCAATGCGTTCGCGGGCGGCATCAGCACTTGCAGCATCCACTGCGGAGATGTAGACCGAGCCATCTTCTTCAATGTCAATCTTGGCGCCGGTTTCTTCTTGCAGGGCGCGGATGTTCTTGCCGCCAGGGCCAATGATGGCGCCAATTTTATCCACAGGGATTTTGATGACGGTGATGCGCGGGACGTGGGGCTTCAACTCGGGACGCGGCGTGGGGATGATGCTCAGCATTTGGTCGAGAATGGAAAGGCGCGCCTGCCGGGCCTGTTCGAGTGCTTTGGACATCAGTTCAGCGGTGATGCCTTTGATCTTGATATCCATTTGCAGGGCGGTGATTCCGGCGGTTGTGCCAGCAACTTTGAAATCCATATCGCCGAGGTGATCTTCCATGCCCTGGATGTCGGTCAGAATGACGGCTGTATCGCCTTCTTTGATCAGCCCCATTGCTACACCGCTGACGGGGGCCTTAATCGGTACGCCAGTATCCATGAGGGCGAGGGTTGAGCCGCACACGGAGCCCATGGAAGAAGAGCCATTGGAAGACAGCACTTCAGAGACCAGGCGCAGGGTGTAGGGGAACTCGGAGAGGGGCGGGATAACCGGCACAAGGGCGCGCTCGGCCAGGGCGCCATGCCCAACTTCGCGGCGTGATTGGCCGCGCAGCGGCTTGACTTCGCCGGTGCAATAGGGCGGGAAGTTGTAATGATGGATGTAGCGTTTGCTTTCTACTGGTGTGAGGTTATCCAGTTCCTGCGCTTCGCTGGGGGTGCCGAGGGTTGCCATGGTGAGAACCTGGGTTTCGCCGCGCGTGAAGAGGCCAGAACCATGGGCGCGCGGGCTGACGTTTACTTCGCACCAGATGGGGCGAATTTCGGTCAGCGAGCGGCCATCGGGGCGCAGGCCGCGTTCGAGGATGCGGCGACGCACAACCATTTTTTCCACCTCCCCAAAGGCTTGTTTGATGGCCTCTGAGCTGGGGAGGGTGACATCGGCTGGGGCGTCGGCGGGCTGCATTTCAGCCAGCAATTGGCTTTGCAACGCGTCAATTTGGCCGTAGAGTTCGGCTTTGGTGTGGGGGGCATCAAGGGCGGCTTCGAGTTCGGGGGCAATCCGCTGAGCGATCTTCTCAATCAGAGCTGTGTCGAGCGGGGTGGTGATGATGGGGCGCTTGGCCTTGCCAATTTCGGCGGCCATTTGCTCTTGCAGGTCAATGAGTGGCTGCATGGTCTGGTGACCAAAGAGTAGTGCCTGAAGCATGTCACTTTCGGGGATTTCATTGGCGCCGCATTCAACCATCAAAATGGCCTCCCGCGTGCCAGCCATGCGCAGGTCGAGGTCAGAAAGCTCCATTTGCTCAAAGGTGGGGTTGGCGACGAATTGTCCGTCAATGCGTGCAACGCGGATGCCGGCAATTGGGCCGCCCCAGGGAATATCCGAAATCATCAGTGCGCCGGAGGCGGCATTGATAGCAAGGATATCGAGCGGGTTTTCGCCATCGGCAGAAAGTGAGAAGAGGATGACCTGGATATCATTGCGCATGTTCTTGTCGAACAATGGGCGGATGGGACGGTCGGTGAGGCGAGCAACCAGGATGGCATCTTCGCCGGGGCGCCCTTCGCGGCGGAAGAACGAGCCGGGGATTCGTCCGCCGGCATAGAGGCGCTCTTCATATTCCACACTGAGGGGCAAAAAGTCAATATTTTCGCGCGCGGTTTCAGACATGGTTGCGGCAGCGAAGACGATTGAATCACCCACGCGGCAGGTAACAGAACCGCCTGCCTGACCAGCGAGCTTGCCAGTTTCGTAGGTGAAAGTACGGCCACCAATTGTGGTCGTATAGGTATGGGATTGGGGTTTCATAATACTCCCTTGAACTTTCATCCCTTGCCCGGTTAGGGACTGAAAATCGGCGAGACGGGGACTTTCTCAACAATTTTCAATTCCCAACCATGGGCAAAGGAAAGGATTGGACGCTGCCCGGTGAACCTCACCGGACAGCGTTGGAACGAGAGGAATTAGCTGCGCTGGCGCAGTCCAAGCCGTTCGGCCAGGGCGACGAAACGACCGTAGTCGGTGCGGCGTAGGTAGGCCAAAAGGCGGCGGCGCTGTCCAACGAGCTTGAGCAAACCACGGCGCGAGCTTTCATCGTGTTTGTTGCCGCGTAGATGTGTGGTGAGCTGCTGGATACGCTTGGTCAGGATGGCAATTTGAACTTCGGGAGAACCGGTGTCCGTTTCGTGACGGTGGTAATCCTCGATCAATTGCGTTTTGACTTCCTTTGCAAGAGGCATGACGTCTGCATTCTCCTTTCTCAAGAATTTTGGCAGGTCTCCATGCAGGCAGCGGTGGCCGCCGGCAGGTCGAGTCCATGGGCGAATTATACCACAGTTTTTGTGCTGTTTGATGGGTGGGTGCGTTGTTTCCACTGCTGATGTAGCAGGGCAGCAATCGAAAGGTAGCCAAAGATGTGAATGAGCAGCCCGCCGGTCAGCATCCAGCGGTCGGTTTGGATGAGGAAGAGGCCAAAGAGTAACCAGGCAACCAGGCGCCGGTCGAAGCGTTGCCAGGCGGCCCAGAGGAGCAGTGGTGCGAGGAGGAAGACATAGTGATGATACCAGATGACACCGGGGGAGAGGGTCATGGCGAAGGTGGTGATGATGAAGAGCGGTTGACGGGGTTGGTTGGGGCGGGTGAGCCAGGCGCTGAAGAGCGTGCAGCCAAGCAGGAAGAGGATGGCGGCACGTTGAATGAGAGCTGTGGATGCTGTCAGGTCGAGGGATAAGAAGGCCTGGCTGAAGAAGGTCAGTTTGCTGCCCAGGCCTTGGGCATTCCAATCGGCGGGAGGGGCATAGCTCAACAGGCTTTGCAGGGCAATGGGATATTGCAGATAGGGCTGAAACCCGTAGCGTAGACCTGCCAGCAGGCAGAGCAGAATGCAACATGCCGCGATGCTGATGAGCAGCCGCCAGCGCTTTTGGCGCATGGGTAAGATGAGCAGGTAAAGCGGGGTGATTTTGGTGAGAATGGCAACGCTGATGGCAAGGGCCGCTGGCAATGGGCGTTCGTTGCCTTCTTCTGTCCACAAAAAGAGCAGGGTCATGCCGAGGGCTGGCAGGAGGTTGATTTGCCCGGCTTGTTGCAACTCCAGAAAAGGAGCAAAACCAAGCGCCAGCAAGGTGAGGGTTGGCAGGTGTTGGGTTGGGATGTGGTATTGCCGGACAATTTGGCGCAGGATGAGCAGGAGCAGCCCCAGGTTAGCAGCCAGGACGGCGGATAGTTGCAAGCTGCGGGCGTTGATGTTGGCAAAGGGCTCAATGAACAACAATGCGGGTAGTGGGTAGACGAAGGATGAGCCGGGCGTCAATGTGGCTTGATAGGGGTTGAGGCCCGACCGTACAGCTTGAAGGGCTGTTTGGTAAATGTCAAAATCGAAGAACAGGTTGGGCGCACTGAGAAAGAGGGTTAGCTGTGTGTTGAGACCCAGTACCAGGTAAAGCGCCAGATAGACGTTGAGGATGAGATGGAGCGAGCGGCGAGAAAGATGGGGTGACATGAGGTCAATTTCCCGCTGTGGTGAGGAAGGGGCGCAGGCTGCTTTGGGTGTTGGGCGGCAGTTCGGGCAGCAGGCGACGTGTCAGGCGCTGCAAGTTGGTGGTGGGGTGCGAGGCGAGAGTCTGGCGCAGAAGGTAGCTTGTTTCGCCGGGGGCGCGTTGAAAGAGGGCCAATAAGGCATTTACCAGGTCGTTATGAAGTTCGGGGAGGCTTTGTGGCAGTACCTGACCAAGCAAGGAATAGACGGCCGGCAGATTGATGAATTCGGGGTCGCGGGCGAGCGGCGGAAAAGCGCGCAACGCCAGAGACTGCGTTGGCGGGTTGATGATCCAATCGTTGAGCAGGGCCAGCCAGGGATTGGGCATCTCACGGCGCATGCGGAGGCTGCCGCGTTCAAGCAATGCAGTTTGCAGCGCAGGCTCACCCTCCTGAGGGATCCAACTGCGCAGCCGGCTGAGAATTGGGTCGGGCGGTTGGACGGGAAGTTGACCGAGCGCAAAGGCGGCCAGGAGGCGCGGTTCCAGGTATGTTTGTGACCAGAGCGCCTCGATAGTTGCCAGGGCGGCGTCGGGGTTTTGTTCGCCCCAGCCGGTGAGTGCAATCTCCATCTGCCGCATGACAAGGGGCGGGATGCGATAGGCCGGGGTGAGGGCTGGTGCAGCAATTGCCTGTCCAGGGCGATAGGTCGGGTCGGCGCAGCGTTCAAGCAAGTCGTTGAGCGAGCGACAAAATTCTGCCGGGCGGGTATAGAGCCAGGCAAGCTGATCCAATTGGGCCTTCAGGCGGTTGAGCTGAATGGCCGGCATTGGCTTGGGTTAGTAGGCGCGGGCGAAGTAGGCTTTTTCGCGTGCCGGTTCGCCGCAGTAAATGCACCGGCCACTGCCCTCGGATTGGTCAAGCGGAATACAACGCGTGGTCGCTTTGGTGTCTTCCTTGATGTGTGACTCGCATTCGGGGTTACCGCACCACCAGGAGAGCGCCCAGCCATTTTGTACCACTTCCTTGAACTCGGCATAGTCTTTGGGGTGATGGGTGTTTTGGTCGCGGAAGGCTTCGGCGCGCTCATACAAGCTGGCGTGAATGTCGGTGAGAAGCTCGGCGAGTTGTCCAACAATTTGTTCTTGTGAGAGAATGGTCTTGCCTTCGCGTCCGGGTTTGTCGCGTCGGGCAGCCATGACACTGCCTTTCTCCACGTCTTTCGGGCCAACTTCCAGACGTACAGGAACGCCGCGCATTTCCCAATCATTGAACTTGAAGCCAGGGGTAACTTCGGTGCGGTCATCCACTTTGACACGGAACGATGCGCCCAATTCCTGTTGCAGATGTGCAACGACCGGCATGACTTTGGCGCGTTCTTCGTCGTTGCGAAAAATGGGAACGATGACGATTTGATGGGGAGCGAGGCGCGGCGGTAGAACAAGGCCCTGGTCGTCACCATGCGTCATGATGATGGCGCCAATCATGCGGGTTGAGACTCCCCATGAGGTTGTCCAGCAGTATTGGAGCTGATTGTTAGGGTCTAGATATTGAATATCAAAGGCTTTGGCAAAGTTTTGGCCGAGGAAGTGTGATGTGCCGGCTTGCAGGGCGCGGGTATCGCCCATCATGGCCTCAATGGTGTACGAATCAACGGCGCCGGCAAACTTTTCGGTGCTGCTTTTGCGACCTGGAACGACTGGAATGGCAGCGTCATCTACTGCAAAATCGGTATAAATTTTGAGCATACGCAGGGTTTCTTCTCGTGCTTCTTCGGCGGTTGCGTGGGCGGTGTGGCCTTCTTGCCAGTAAAATTCCAGTGTGCGGAGGAAGAGCCTTGTGCGCATTTCCCAGCGGACGACATTGCCCCACTGATTAATCAGGATGGGTAGGTCGCGATAGGATTTGATCCACTTGGAATACATATAGCCGATGATTGTTTCAGAGGTTGGGCGCACAACGAGCGGTTCTTCCAGTTTTTCGCCGCCGCCAATTGTCACAACGGCTAATTCGGGGGAAAAACCTTCCACGTGTTCCTTTTCTTTTTCAAGGAAGGACATGGGGATGAAAAGCGGAAAGGCGGCATTGACATGCCCAGTGGATTTGAAACGCCAATCAAGCGATTGTTGAATGTTTTCCCAGAGTGCCCAGCCATATGGGCGCACAACCATGCAGCCGCGCACCGGGGCGTAATCGGCTAGTTCGGCGCGTTGGATGAGTTGGTTATACCATTCGGAATAGTTTTCGGATCGAGAGGGGAGTTTTTCTTCGGCCATGGTTTAAGTTCCTGAGTGAAATAAGATGAAAGATGTGTTAAGAGGCTTGGGTGATGGTTGCGGCTGCTTCTTCAACGGTTGCAACATAGTGCAGCCATTGTTGAGTTTGGGGGGAGAGGGTGGGCGTTGCCTGGATGAAGGCAGTGAAGGTTGAGCGCCAGCTGGGGCCAATCAGTACAATTGGGCGGGGGGCAATGGATGCAATGACCAGCCGATTCCAGGTGAGGGCAATTTCGGTCAGGGTGCCAACACCACCAGGTAGAGCCAGGGTTGCCTCACCGCAGGTGATGAGGGTGTCGAGGCGTTCGTTAAGGGTTTGACAGCGCCACTCTTCTTTGACCCAGGGATTGGGCCTCACGGGGCGCCAGCGTTCAATTTCCTCGCAGGTCACGCCAATGACATGCCCGCCAGCTTCTGCAGCGCCGCGCGAGATGGCCTCCATGGTGCCGATGTAGCCGCCAGTGAGGACAACATGGCCGGCCTGGGCAAGCAGCTTTCCCAACAGCCAGGCTTGTTGATAGGCTGAGCTGCCAGGTTTGGGATCGGCACTGCCAAAAATGGTGACATTCATTCCGGTTATTTTACCGCAGAATCCCACTCGCGTTGGTAGTTTTTTTGCAGCTTTTCAAGAATCGCCTGTTCCAGATTGATGTCAGAGAGGTGTGCCAATTGTAGAAGATAGAGAGCGACGTCGGCCAGTTCACCTGCCAGGGCTTGGCGGTCTGTTGGTGCTTCGCTCCACTGAAAATGTTCCAGCACCTCACCTGCTTCCAGGTTAAGTGAGATGGCAATGTTGCGTGGGGTTTGTGGGCGAGCGCTGTTGGGTTGGTACCAGCCTTTTGCGGTGACAAAAGTCTGCATGGCCTGGGTTAGTTCTTCAAGTTGCATGGCGGTCTTCCTGTTGGGGGATAAAAAGCCAGAGACACCAGGCGGCATAGAGCGCCAGGCGGAGTTCATCGGCTAGGTTGGGTGCTGGGAGGAGTTTTGCCAGGGCAAAAACGGCCCATGAGCCGGGGATGCCAATGAGTAGCAGGGTTGGAATGGGGTGTTGCTGCCAGCTGGGACGGTTGAGTAGCCAGTAGAAGAAGGGTAGGAGGAATGCGATTTGCGCATAGGCAACATTGCGAGGGTGCAGCAGATAGGCACATAGCCCTAGCCAGGCAAGGAGGAGCGGAAGGGGGAGCTTGTTTTGTTGCCAACGTTGCCAAAGGTGGTAGCCCACCCAAAGACTAAGCAGAAGCAGTGCTGTGGCAAGCAGGCTGGCTGCCAGCGGTGGAAGAAAGCTGCGCAGCAAAAAGATTGCCATGGGGTAAGTTTGCATGTAGCCGGCATAGAGCGTCAGGCGGTTGAGCCACAGTGCCGGCCAGCCGGGTACCAGGATGAAGGAAATCAGCCCCAGCCCCAGGGTGGATAGCACGAAACTGATGATGAAAGGCCAGAGCCGTTGTTGAATGGCAAAAAAGGCGAGGAAGATCAGGTAGAGGATGACGAATTGTGGCTTGATGGTTGTCCATGCGAGCAGGGCGCCAAACATAATTTGCAAACTGGTTTGGCGTTCTGCATACAGGACGAGACGGGCAAGAAGCAGCAAAAGCAGGGCGCCAATTGGGATGACGAAGTTTCCCAGCAGCAGGCCAAAGGTGACCGGGAAGAAAGTCAGGACAATCACCATCAGCCGCGTGGCACGGGCAGGTTGTGCGGCATAGAGCGCACTGACGAGCGTCAGGAAGCAAAATGCCAGCCAGAAGGCTTGCGCCCAGTCGAAGGGAAGATAGGCAAATGGCAGGGTGGGCAGCAGCGCATAGGGAGGGTAGGCAAACCCCATTTGATCGTCTTGCGGCCCTGCCAGGCGGCGCATGATGCCTAACTGACTCTGGATGGCGACGGTTTCATCGTAGGGGTTTTGCCTCTCCAGGACGCGCTGCCCAGCCAGCCAGAACGTATAATAATCCATGCCAATGGTGTTTTGGCGCAGAGTGAGGTGAATCAGACTGGCAAAGAGCGTGAGCAGGAGGAGGAAGAAGACAATCAGCACGATGGCGCGCCAGCGTGGATGGCGTGCCAGGGCTTCTTCCATGCGGCGGGCTAGCGACGACGAAATAGCCATATCCACCAACCCAGGTAGAGAAAAATCGGCCAGACA
Organism: uncultured Anaerolinea sp.; assembly: GCA_964453115.1. Taxonomy (GTDB): domain Bacteria; phylum Chloroflexota; class Anaerolineae; order Anaerolineales; family Anaerolineaceae; genus JAIWNK01. The sequence goes on from CAYVRT010000001.1 coordinate 101,118, forward strand.
TCAGCCGGGGGATAGGAGAGGCCAAGGATGAAAGCCAGCCAGGTGCAGGCCAGCATTGCCCACCACCAGATGCGCTGTTGGGGGTGTGAGCGCAGGGTGCTGACGCCCCACAGTGCAAAGGGCAGCAGAAAGGCGTTTTGTTCGTAGGCCATGCCATGTGGGTGAAAGAGGAATGTGATTAACCCAGCCCATGAGAAGAGGAGCAATAGGGAGCCCCTTTGCTGAGAGAAGGAATGCATTAACCGGATACTGAGCAGGATGGCCGCCAGGGCGCTGCCAATGAGCAGGGTGCTGCGCAGAACAGATGGTAGAAACGGAAACGCCAGGGTGATGACAGGCTGACTTTGCACATAGGCCGCGTATTCGATGATGCGCGTGGCCCATTGCATGGGCCAGCCTGGAGCCAGTAACCAGCCCAGCCCGGCCCATAACAGAACGCTGATAGGCAGGCTTAGCAATAGAGGGGTATATTTGCGCTGCATGGCAAATAAGAGAATCAAGAGCAAGAAGGCCCAGACGAATTGAGGTTTGATGGTGATCCAACCCAGCAGCAGGCCAAAAGCAATTTGCGTATTGTGTGAGGGTGTTTTTTCCACACAGAAGCGGTAAAAGGTGAGCAGGATGAGGCTGATTGGGATGGAAAAATTACCCAGTAAAAGCCCAAAGCTGACGGGGTAAAAGAAGAGGAAAGAAATGATTAGCCAGGTTGGAGCGTTGCGGAAACTGATACGCCAGATAACCAGTACGGCAATTAGCAGTGTTGCAAGCCAGGCGGCCTGTGCCCAATCGAATGGCAGCCAGAGGACAGGCAGGAGGACAAGCAGGCTATAAGGTGGGTAGGCAAAGGCAAGTTGATCTTCGCCAGGGCGGGCCGGGCGCCCAAGGATTCCGATTTGGCTTTGCAGGGTGACTTCGGCGCTGTAGGGGTTTTGGCCTTGTAATGCAGCCCGTCCAGCAACCCAAAAAGTGTAAAAATCGGCCCCCAAAGGGTTGTTTTGGGTAATGGCATGTAAGCCCGTTGTCAGAGCAAGCAGGAGTGCAGCCAGGAAGAGGACAATCAGGAGGGGGCGGGCGGCGGGGTAGGACATTACAGCGAGGGGAAGGCCCGGTGCAGGATGTTGAGGGCAATTTGTGCCGAGCGGCGCTGTTCCAGGTGCCAGCCGGGTTCTGTGACCATGCGGCGCAGGTGGGTGCGCACAGTTTGTTGCTCGGCAGGCAGAAGGCCAGAAAAGGCAGCGCAAATTTGTGCTTCTTGGCGCGAAAGAATGGCATCCCATGTTTTTTCGAGAAAGTGTGGGTCATCGAGCATGGTTCGATTATACCAAAAAGTTCTTAAACCAATCGCCCGCTGCCAGAGCAGCGGGCGAAGATTGGATTGAGGAGAAGATTTATTCTTCTTCCTTGCGAGCCGCCAGTTCTTTCTGATGGGCGGCAACGATATCGGCAGTTAGATGGGGGGGAACAACCTCATAATGGTCAAATTCCATGCTAAAGATGCCGCGCCCACCGGTGATGGAACGGAGTTGCGTGGTGTAGCGCAACATTTCGGCTAGCGGGACATGGGCAGTGACAATGGAGCGACCATGTTCGGTTTCCATGCCCTGAATGCGTGCCCGGCGGGTGTTCATGTCGCCCATCACGTCGCCCATGTTTGCCTCGGGAACGGTCACGCGCACAAGCATGATTGGTTCAAGTAGCACAGGGCCAGCATCTTTGAATGCCAGCTTGAAGGCCTCGCGCCCGGCAATTTCAAAGGCAACGGGTTTTGAGTCAACCGGGTGTTCTTTACCGTCATAGACTGAGACTTTGACGCCAAAGACAGGATACCCTGCCAGGACGCCTTCTTTCATCACGCTTTGAATGCCTTTGGTGATGGAGTTTGCGTAGCTTTGCGAGATGGCGCCACCAAAAACATCCCAGGAGAACTCAAAATCTTTATCGGCGATGGATTCAACGCGCAGAGCCACTTCACCAAATTGACCCGAGCCACCGGTTTGTTTCTTGTGGCGGTAGGTGGCTTCGCCCTTGCGGGTGATCGTTTCTTTATAGGAGACTCTTGGTTCTTCGGTTGTCAGGCCAACCTGCAAACGGCTTTCGGCGCGGCGGATGACGACTTCGATGTGCTGATCGCCCATGCCTTGCAGAATGGTTTGCCCTGTGGCCGGATCCATATACCAGGAGAGCGTCATGTCTTCTTCGCAGAGACGGGTGAGGGAAGGGCTGATTTTGGCTGAGTCGGCCTGCGTTTTGGGAGAGACGGCCACGCGGTAGAGTGCGTTGGGATATTCGGGGATGGGCAGTGTGGCAGCATGGGTGCGGTCGCAGAGTGTGTTGCCGGTTGCGGTTTCAGAGAGTTTGGGAACGATGCCAATATCGCCGGTGTGGATAATTTTGGCGGTGATGGTTTCTTTGCCGCGCGGAATGCTGACTGTGCCGATTCGCTCTTCGATGTTCTTGGCAGAGTTCCAAACCCGAGTGTCGGAGGTGAAGACGCCAGAATAGACGCGGAAGAAGGTTTGCTTGCCAACAAAGGGATCAGCAGTTGTTTTCCAAACATAGGCGACCAATGGGCCAGAATCGGAAGCGGAGATGGTTTGCTCGCCATCTTTGCCGGTGACGGTGATGGTGCTGGTTTCGGCGGGGGAGGGCAGCAGGGCGAGGATGGCATCCAGCAGGGGTTGCAGACCAATTTCGGAAGCGCCAGCAGAAACCAGGACGGGGATGAAGGAGCCGGAGCGCATGACACTGCGCAGGCCGCGGAGAATTTCTTCTGTGTCTAATTCACCGGCCTCAAAATACTTTTCCATCAGTGCATCTTCGCCTTCAGCTGCGGCTTCAACGAGCTTCAGGTGCGCTTCTTCAGCTGCGGCTTTGTATTCGGCGGGGATATCAACAATGGTTTTGCCATCTCCCTTATAGGCTTTCATGGTAAGCAGGTCAATCACGCCTTGGAAGGCCGATTTTTCACCCCAGGGGAGCTGAATGGGCAGCAAACGTACTTCGCTGTTGTATTCCTGAATGGAAGCAAGCGCCTTCTGGAAGTTGGCGTTTTCGCGTTCCATTTTGTTGATGATCATCAACCGGGGCAGTTTGAAGCGATCGCAATAGCTCCAGGCAATCTCGGTGCCAACTTCAAGGCCAGCTACTGAGTCCACCAGCAGGATGGCGCCATCAGCCACACGGAGGGCAGAGATGACTTCGCCAATAAAGTCATTGTACCCGGGGGTGTCGAGTAGGTTAATTTTGACATTCTTGTACTCGACAGGGATGACGGTGGTGTACAGGGAAATGCCACGTCGAACTTCTTCTTCGTCATAATCTGAGGCGGTGGTGCCGTCTTCGATTTTGCCGAGGCGGGTGGTGGCGCCGGTGAAGTGCAACAAGGCTTCCGCCAGCATGGTTTTGCCAGAGCTGCCGTGACCGGCGAGGGCAACGTTACGGATGGACTCGGAGGTATACTCTTTCATGAAAGGACCCTTCTATAGGAAGATGGTGATTAAGCCGAAATCTTATTTTAAATGAGGATTGTCTGTTTGTCAAAAGTTTCCCGCGAAAACTTGTTGGCAAACAGGCCTATTATACCATAAGGAAAGATTGAGGGCTGGATTTTCTTGACAGTTGAATGACTTTTAGTATACTCAATGTAGAATCAATTTAAGGATGAGTGGACAAAATGAAGCGAGATGATTTGCTAAACATTTTGACGATTGTTGTGTTGGTGGCAACGGTGGTGGTGGCAATTGTGCTGCTTTCTATTTTCAGCAATCCCAATTCAACGCTGAATCCATTCAAGCCGCCAACTCTGCCGCCGCCCCTGGTTTTGCCAACCGCAACACCGACCCCCAAACAATTGCCGCCAATCTGGACTCCAACTTCGCCAGCTGCACAGCCGCGCTCCTGGTTACCTGACTCGACGCCCATGCCCTGAGATGTATCTGCGGTTGTTGACTGTCTTGGGCGTGTTGGTCTTTTTGGCGGGTTGCGTTTTACTGCCTCCTCAGGTTATGCCGACCTCAACGCCAGGCATCACGCTTACCCCGACGGATGATCTGCGCACACCTTGCGCGTTTATGTGGGCAACGCGCGCTTTGCCTGAGGAGACCGAGACGGCGCAGGCGCGTCTGGAGGATGCCGGTTTTGGGCATGTCAAGGTTGATGTGCGAGCTTTTGGCGAAGATTGTGTGGTTGCAGGTGGGGGGGTGCGTTCGTTTGGGGTGATGAGTATTGACCTGCGGCTGGTCATTGATTGGCAGGATTTTAATGATGCGCAGGGGATGGGGGATTTGCTGGCACAGGTCTTGCCGGTTTTAATTGACGCTCCAGATGGAAGCTATCCAAAGCGCCTGGGGATTGTGGATGTGTTCTTTGGCCCAGACCTGTTGAAAGATGGCTTGTGGGTGCATTTTGAGGCGGATACTGCACGACAAGCGTTGGCGCAGGGGCTGCATGGTGAAGAATTGTTCCAGGTGTTACAAGGTGGCAATTAGCACTGCTTGATTTGTTTTTCCATACGCCAGGCTGGTTCTTGCATGTTGTGATGTTTTCCATGTTCATCTATGTAGGACCAGATACCCGGGTCTTCACCAACGCAATGAAAGCCAAGCCGTTGATATAAGCGGTAGGCGGCGGTGTTAATTTGAGCAACATTGAGGGTTAACCAACAGAAATGGTTGGCAATCAGGTCACTTTCGATTGTGTGCAGAATTTGACTGCCAATGCCGCAATTTCGGTAGGCTGGGCGAACGCGAAAACCGTAAAAATAGGCCCGGTCGTAGCCATTGGCAAGCTCGGGATAATCGCAATTGAGCTGAATGAAGGCCTGCCCAATAATTCTTTTTCCGGGCAGTTCGGCCAGCCAGAGACGGCTGAGACCAATTCGTGAACGCTCAAATGCCTGGCTGTAAAGATGGCGAAAGTGTGTGTATTCGCCTTCCCATTCCAGAGAGGGCAGGTCAGCCCGGGTGACCTGGCGGATGATGACTTGCTCAGTCCAGGCTGGGGCGCGAAGAGAGGTTGGGTGGGGTGTTTCCATACGATGCTGAATCGGTTAACAAGGTTTGTAGGAGGGCTTCTTCATCGGCCTGGCTGTGAAGGACGCCATCCAGATGTGCGTTGCGCAGTGTATTCAGAATGGCGGTGTAGCGCGGGCCGGGGGGCAATCCCAGAGCCTGGAGTTGAGCTGCGGTTGTGAAGGGTTGGATATGTTGCCATTCGGTTTGGCAATGGTGCAACAAGGCGCGACCTTCGGCGGTTGGGATGAGGAGATAGAGTGCGTACAATGCGGCAGTTGGAGCATCCTTGAGCTGGGCATAGGCCTGGCTGGGAGGCTGTGCCAGCAGGCTGGGAAATTGCTGCCAGAGTTTGGCTGTGATTTGGATTGCAAGGCGCAATGGACGCGAGAACTTGAGACGCAGCGAGATTTCAACGATTGCTTCAAGTGGCAAAGTTGCTAACCAAATCAGATATGCCATGAGGCGGGACGAGGGTTGTCCGCTGGTGCTGGGTGGCAATTGCCAGCCAGCAGGAGGTGAAGAGTGGAGCGCCTTGTGCAAGGCAGTGCTTAAGGTGGGTTGCCAGGTGAGGGCTGGATGGATGGGGCTTAGCAGGTCGAGCTGTTGGAGGCGTTCCAGCATGGCGGCGGGGCGCTGTTCAGCGAAAATCAGGTCAAATTCGTGGCGCAGACGGTCGCCAGAGAGCTGCCGCAGCAAGTCGCGCGCCTCATCCATTAATTGCAGTGTGCGTTGTTCAATGGTAAAGCCAAAGCGTTGCTCAAAGCGCACAGCACGCAACATGCGGGTCGGGTCATCTACGAAAGAGAGTGAATGCAGGACGCGTACTTGCCCTTTGCGTAAATCGTTTAAGCCGCCCCAATAGTCATACAAATCGCCATAGTGACGACCATCAAGACGCAGTGCCAGGGTGTTGATGGTGAAGTCGCGACGGTGCAAGTCGAGCTTGATGCTGCTGCGCTCAACGGTGGGGAGGGCTGTTGGGTGGTCGTAAAATTCGGTGCGGGCGCTGATCAGGTCCAGGCTTTCGGGCAGACGGTCTGGATCACTGGCGTGGTGTAATTGAGCAAGCAGACTGGGACGAACTTCAGCAATTTGCCATTTGGCAGTGCCAAAGCGGCTGTGGGTGATCAATCGTCCACCAAACTGTTTGCAAAGGCTGTGTGCCAGGGCGATGGCATCTCCTTCAATGACAATATCAAAATCGAGGCTGGGGCGTTCGAGCAGAAGGTCGCGCACAAAGCCGCCAACAATATAGGCGGGTAGGTTGAGGGCCTGTGCCTGGGCTGCAATTTGCTGCAAAAGGGCAAGATGGGCCGGTGGCAGGGCGGTTTCGAGCTGCTTGCTCAGGTTTTGTCGTCCGGGCAGGTTGGTGCTGCTGTGTCCTAGCGTTTTGAGCAGGTCGGTGCGGGTGACAATGCCAAGTAGTTTGCCAGTTTGTGGGTCAGTAACCGGCACTTGTCCCCATCCGGTGCTGGACATGAGCCGTTGTAGGGCCTCAATTGGTTCATGCGGCGAGATTTGGATTTCGCCGGCCTCCATCAGGCTGGAGACGGGGAGGTTGAGTTTGTGTGTCAGCGCTCGGTCTACGGCGCGGCGGGTGAGCAACCCGATCACTTTGCCGTGTTGCATGATAGGGTAGCCTTCGTATCCATAGCGCTGCATTAATTCCGCCGCTTTTTGGACCGGGGTTTCGGGCGTCAGGGTGAGTGGGCGGCTCGACATGATTTGCCCAACTGTGATGGAGGGGCGAACAATTAGCGGCAATTGTTGGAGAATTTCGCTTTGCACTTTTTGTAGTGTCGGATGGCCCTCTATGACTTTGAGCAGCGCTGAAGCAGCGCGCGGATGTCCGCCGCCGCCGAATTGTTTGAGCAGTTGGGCAACGTTAACCTGGTCGCTTGTTGAGCGGGAAACGATGCGGATGCCTTCGGTGGTTCGCACAATGAGAAATAATGCATCCGGGTCAAGCAGGTCGCGTAGTTTATGTGCAATGCTTGAGATTTCCTCTGTCATCTCAAGTGCTTCGACAGCTGAGACGAGAATTTGCTGGCTGTGGATAGTGAAGGTTTGGGCGGTATTCATCAGCTGATTGTAGATCTCGCGTTGCGCTGAAGAAAGCGGCGGGTCGAGGAAATCGGCCAGTAAACTCAGGCTAGCACCTTGTTCAAGCAGGTAGGCGGCTGCGCGCACGTCTCGTGGCGTGGTGCTGACATAGGTTAGCGATCCGGTGTCTTCATAGATGCCAAGCAGCAACAGGGTTGCCTGGACGAGTGTTAGGCTGCTGTTGTGTTCGCGCAACAATTCAACAAAGCGGGTGGTGCATGCGCCAACTGTCTCGGTGCTGACCGTCCAATCTGGGGAGAGATCGGAGCGCAATGGGTGATGGTCTATAACGTAGACTCGCGAACCAGGGTGCAGCCCTTTGAGTGTGGTGAGCGATTGCGTGTCTACCAGGGTGACAATTTGAATCGGGTTGCCGGGCGGTAGGTCGCGCGCCTCATAAAAGGGCAGCTCGGAGCTATAGAGGTTGAGAAAGGAACGAACATTGCGATTCATGCGACGTGGCAAGACCGGGATGGCATGTTCGCTTCGCAAAGAAGCTCCCAATAGGGCGGCAATGGCGTCAAAATCGGCTTGTTCGTGGGTTAAAATGATATGCATGATAGTATAATTTTAGTCGCATTTTGCGAAAAAAGCACGTGTCTGCGAGAGAAAGAGGTGATGAGATGTTGCCCGATTTGACACAGGAAGAATTATTGCGCTATTCTCGGCATTTGTTACTGCCAGATATTGGGTTGGCAGGTCAGCGCAAGCTGAAGGGCGCGTCGGTGCTGGTGGTTGGCAGTGGTGGGCTTGGCTCGCCGATTGCGCTGTATCTGGCTGCGGCTGGAATAGGGCGGATTGGATTGGTGGATTACGATGTTGTGGATGGTTCCAATTTGCAACGGCAGGTTATTCACAGCCGGGCAACGGTTGGACGTGCCAAAGTTGAATCGGCGCGTGAGCGGCTGGTGGGGCTGAATGAATTTATTTGTGTAGATACATATGATGCGCTGTTTTCAGCCGAAAATGCGGCTGAAATCGCCGCCTCATATGATATTTTGGTGGATGGGACAGATAACTTTCCCACGCGCTATTTATTAAATGATTTGGCGGTTTTCAGTGGCCGGCCTTATGTTTATGGTTCGGTGTTTCGTTTTGAGGGGCAGGTAAGCGTGTTTGATGCGCGGCGCGGGCCATGTTACCGTTGCTTGTTTGCGGAGCCGCCCCCGCCAGGGGTTTCGCCAGCCTGTGGGGAGGGGGGCGTTTTTGGTGTTTTGCCGGGGATTGTGGGAAGTTTGCAGGCCGCAGAGGTGCTGAAGCTAATTTTGGGGGTGGGCGATCCGCTAATTGGTCAATTGATGCTTTGCGATGTGTTGGATATGAGCTTTCAGAAGGTGGCGTTGCGCAAAGATCCGGGCTGTAAGGTGTGCGGAGAGCATCCTTCGGTGATGCAGTTGATGGATTATGAGGCCTTTTGTGGCGTGGGGGTGCGCGGGCAGGTTGACGCTGTGCCAGAGATGGAATGGTCGCCGCAAGAACTGGCAGAACAGATGGCAGGAGCGGAGCCGCCATTGTTGCTGGATGTTCGGGCAGAGGTGGAACGCCAGGTTTCGGAGTTCTCAGGGGCAATCAGCATTCCATTGGAGCAACTGCGGCAGCGTTATGTGGAACTGGATGCGAGTCGTTCGGTGCTGGTTTTTTGCCGGACGGGGACGCGTTCGGCTCGCGCAGTGCAATGGTTGCGGCAAGCGGGTTTTGAGCGGGTATACCATCTGCGTGGCGGAATCAATGCCTGGGCCGAGCAGGTAGATGCAACCATGCGTCGGTATTGAAATGCGGTTTTTAACCTTCGCCAGCGCCGAGTGTACAGCACGAATTGAGATGCAGCAGCCCTGGCTTCTGGCAGCTGTGTTGGGTGCATTGCTGTGGTATCTGCTTTCTCCTGTTGGGGTGTCTGCGGTTGTTCTGGTTTGTCTGGTGCTTTTGCTGGTTGTCAGCTATCTGTGGGCGCGGACGTTGGCTGTGGCTGTTCGCGGGGAGCGAAAGCTACGTTATGGCGCTTTTCAGGTGGGGGATGAATTGGAAGAGGTTGTGAGGCTGCATAATGACAGTATTCTGCCGGTGATTTGGGCAGAGTTTGCGGATCGTTCCAGTTTGCCGGGACATGCGGTTCGTAGTGTGCGGGCTGTGGATGGGCATAGTACGCAGCATTGGACGGCTCGCACGATTTGTCGGCAGCGTGGGGTCTTTCAACTGGGGCCTTGGGAATTGCTATTGGGTGAGCCGTTTGGTGTGTTTGTGACTCGTCAATTGTATGCACAACCCGTTGAGGTGTTGGTTTATCCGCCACTGGCAGATTTGCCTTCCCGTTTATGGACACGGCGCGGTCGGCATGGAGATGGCCGGCCTGATCGTCAGCCGCTGACAGCAGAGACAACACAGGCGTTTGCTGTGCGCAGCTATCAAACGGGCGATGCCTTGAGGCAAATCCATTGGCTGACAAGTGCGCGGCGTGATGCTTTATACGTCAAAATGCTCCAGCCGGAGACAGTTTCTTCGATCTGGCTGGTGCCAGATTTTGATTCCGCTGCACAATTTGGAGAAGTTGAGGCTGGGACATTGGAATTCTTAGTGGTGCTGACGGCTTCTTTGGCGGGGGAAATGCTGCGCGCCAAACTGCGGGTTGGTCTGGCAGGGTGGGGGCAGGCCGGGTTGGTTTGTCTTGCCCCGCAGACCGGGCAATCGCAATTCTGGCGGATGCTGCGCCTGCTGGCTGGGGTGCAGGCTGGGCAGGTTGCACTGTCGGATCTGCTGGGACGACTTCGCCCTTTGGTGTCGGCACAAAGTGTCGTGATGCCGTTGACTGCTACACAAACTGTGGATTGGGCGGGAGCGGCGGCGGCATTTGGGCCGGGGGGATGTCAGGCGGTGCTGGTGGATGGACGCTCCTTTGCCGGGCAGGCGCTGAATGCGGATGATTTGCAGCGTGTGTTGGTTGGGCGGGGGATTGCGGCAAGCGTGGTACGGCGTGAGGAACTTCGGCTGCGTCTGGGGGCTTATGGGCGGCTGAGCCGCTGGGAGTTTCGCACACTGGGCACGGGGCGTGCTTTGCTCCAACACGCCCCGGCTGCTATGGGGCAAAGCCGATGAAGTGGCTTTTGGGGGTGTTGGGCAGGTTGAAGCATGTCTCTGTTGAGTTGGCAGTGTTGACCCTTTTGCTGGTTGGGGTAACTGCTGGTTTGTACAGTGTGGGTGGGTGGCCGTTTTGGCGCGAATGGGCGGGCTTTTTGTGGTTGGGAGCCTTGTTGGGCGGCTTGCTTTGTTGGACGCGCTGGCATTGGCTGGTTGTGGGCGGATATGCTTTGTTGAGTGGTGCATTGACCAGTTTGGGCTGGTTTGGCCGACTCGGCAACGCAGGCCTGGAACTGGATGGTGTTCGATTGCGGTTTTTATTACTGGTGGAGCGCTTGCGAGGCTGGGGGCAACTATGGGCCGAGACAGGTGCAATTTATGACCGGGCAGCAGGAATTGTGCTGGGTTGTTGGTTGGCCTGGTTGGTGGGGGTGGTGTTGAGCCGGGCGGTGTTGCGCGGGCGACATCCTTTGCGGGGCGGATTGCCGGCAGCCGGGTTGCTGGCTTATTGTTTGTTTACATCTGGGCGGGGGGTGGGGCTGTTGGTAGCCTTTGCTGTGCTGTTGATGATGGCTGAGGCTTATGCTGCGTACCGGCGCGTGCAGGTTCGGTGGGACGCAGAGGGGGTGGATTGGCCGTTCCCCGATTCTTTGCTGCCAGAGTGGATGATGGGTGCCGGTGTGATGGCTTTGGCAATTGGCTTGCTGGCGTGGATGTCGGCCTGGGTGGCAACACCGGAGGGGTGGCAGCGGATTGGAGATTGGTTGCAACCTGCGTCGCTCGTCGTGGCAACGCCAATGGCTGGGCCGGACAATCGTCCAACGCAATCGGCCCCGCAGCAAGTTGAGTTTCCGGCAGAAGCCATTTCTGCTCAAATGCCGGGTTTGGAACAGATTGGCACTCCACCAGATAATTCGGAGCGGACTGTGTTTTGGGTTTGGGTGAGTGACCCGCCACCGCCGCCAGAACAGGCCGGGGCGGCGGTGTTTCGGCGCAGTTATTATTGGCGTAGTGGTGTATTTGACCAATATACGGGGATGGGCTGGCGAGCTGTGGCAGCAGACCTGGAATTGCCCGCAACGGCGGCTGAACTGGGGAACCCTTCCCTTGGGCGCTATGTGCTGGAGCAGCATTTTATGCTTCGGTTTGCATTGCAAGGTGTTTTGCCGGCAGTTAATGCGCCCATGCAATCAGGCAATGGCACGCAGCGGATGGCGGCAGGTGGCGAGGATACGCCGCTGTTGATTGGTAACGGCCAGGAGGAATATACAGTGGTTTCTTGGGCACCCCATGGCACAATCAATCAATTGCGCAATGCGGGCGAATCGTATCCGCCAGAAATTGTGGCGCGTTATTTGCAATTGCCCCAAGATTTGCCGCAGCGGGTGCGTCTACTGGCTGCTCAGCTGACGGAGGGAGCAGAAACGCCCTATGATAAGGTAGAGCGTGTGGAGACCTATTTGCGCACCTATCCCTATACGCTGGATGTTGAGCCTGTACCAGCCGGGAAGGACGTTGTGGATTATTTTTTGTTTGACGCACAAACAGGCTTTTGCAGCCATTACGCTTCGGCAATGGTGGTGTTGCTGCGGGCAGAGGGCGTTCCGGCGCGCGTGGCAACTGGCTTTGTGGGAGGAGATTATGATTATGATCGAGGGGCCTATCGTGTGCCGGCTTCAGCGGCACATGCCTGGGTGGAAGTGTATTTTCCCGGGTATGGATGGGTGGAGTTTGAACCAACGGCGGTATATGACCGCGTGCAGCGTGTGGGCGGCAGTAGGGAAGATGTGCAGCCGCGGCAGCGTAGCGCGACAATCAGCCGGGTTGGTGTGGGTGGATTGTTGGCCGTGCTGGAATTGGGGCTGTTCGCACTGATGGTTTGGCTTTTGCGACGGGTAGAATGGAAGAATTCTGGTTTGTCTCCGGCAATTAGCCTGTACTTCAGGTTGCGCCGAGATTTGGCTTTGGCTGGATTGGTTGGTTCTCCATCGCAGACCCCAGCAGAATTTTTGACGATGGTTGGCAGGCAATTGACGCGGCGGCCCGCAGTGCTGCTAGCTTTGCAAGGCGCGACACAGCTGTTGGAAAAGGTGGTTTTTGGCACACAGTTGCCAGATGCAGGCGAGCTTGAGCTGATAAAACGCATGTATCGGCGTGCGTTGGGCGAACTGTTGGGATTATGGCTAAAACATTGGACAATGGAAAGCTTGTTGCGTCTGAGGTGGCGTATGATAAATAAAAAAAATGATTGAGGAGCAAAAAAGATGAAACAAAACCTGCAAGCAGTGCAGTTGAAGGACGGCAGCCAACCGGTTTTGCTGGCTGTGCTGGCACATCCGGATGATGAGACCTTTGGCATGGGAGGAACCCTGGCGCTGTATGCCCGTCGCGGGGTGAGTGTGTATCTGGTGTGTGCGACGCGCGGCGAGGTGGGGCAGATGGATGCGACCTTGATGGAAGGGTTTGATAGCGTGGGGAGCCGGCGCGAAATGGAGTTGCGCTGTGCCGCCGAGAAGTTGGGTCTGGCAGGGGTGTTCTTTTTAGGTTATCGCGATTCAGGTATGCCCGGCTCGCCCGATAATGCACATCCGGACGCGTTGGCAGCACAGCCGATGGAAGAGGTCGCGCGGCGCGTGGCTGGGTTTGTGCGCAAACTGCGTCCGCAGGTTTTGTTGACGTTTGATCCCATTGGTGGGTATCGTCATCCTGATCATATCGCTATTCAGCGGGCAACGGAACGGGCTTTTGCTTTGGCTGCCGAACCAGATTTTGTGGACGCTGAATCGTTGCCGCCATTTCGGGCGGCTAAGCTGTACTTTCATATTTTGCCGCGTGGTTTTCTGCGGTTGATGGTGCGCGTCATGCCGTTGTTGGGGCGTGATCCTCGTCGCTTTGGGGAAAACCGAGACATTGATTTGGTTTCAATTGCGGAGGTTAATTTTCCGACTCATGCGGTGGTGCAATATCGGGCCGTGATGATGGAACGTGACGAGGCTAGTGCGTGTCATGTCAGTCAGGGTGGGCAGCGGATGAGCAGTGGGCTGTTGGGTCGTTTGCGGCGCTGGACTGGAGCAACCGAGCAGTTTATGCGGGCGTTTCCACTTCCGCAAATGGGCGAGGAACGGGAAAATGATTTGTTTGCCGGTTTATAGTGCCAAAAAGGCCGGCCCAAAAGGGCCGGCCTTTGGAGGCAGCAAGGGGAATTTAGCCGATTTGTGGTTCGATCAGACCATAGTTGCCATCACGGCGGCGATAGAGGATGTTAATGGCGCTGGTATTGGCATTGTAGAAGATGAAAAAGTTTTCATGGCCCAGCAGAGCCATTTGCTCAATAGCCTCGTTTTCATCCATGGGAATGAGGGTAAATTGCTTGCGGCGGACCACAAGCGGTTTTTCGGCCTCTTCTTCGACCTCGATGACGGGGGTAGCAACTTCGGAGGCAGGGGTGCCATCGCCGCGTCCAACCTGACGTTTGCCTTTCAGTCGGGTAATCTGGCGCTGCATTTTATCTACGGCAGCATCAATGGCTGCAAACAGATCATCGGCGCGCTCTTCTGTGCGCAGAACATAGCCTCGCCCGCGCAGTGTGATTTGCGCCACCTGGCGATCGGCTGCGCTGCGAGCGGATTTGATGTAAGAGAGTTCCACACGCGATTCGTCAATGTCACCCAGGAAGCGATCAAATTTGGCAATTTTTTTTGTGACGTATTCCTTAATGCGATCCGTAACTTCCAGGTTTCGTGCAAAGATCTCGATTTTGTTTTCCATGGCTTCCTCCTCGGGAATAGTAGGGTGAATAGGATGGCTGCTAGGCAGCAACGGTAACCTCGGGGCTGGGATCGCTGATGAGCGAGCGGGCCAGTGTGAGGGCAAAGACGGCGCGGGCGCCGGCTTCGAGCAGTGCCTGGGCGCAAGCCCAGAGGGTCGCACCGGTTGTGGTGACATCATCCACCAACAACACAGATTGATTTTGGATGGGAGAGGCGGTGAATGCGCCGAGCATATTATGCTTGCGTTCAGCAGCTGAAAGTTTGGTCTGGCTGACGGTTTCACGCGAGCGGCGTAAGATTTGGGTGCGCAACGGTTGGCGGAGGGCTGTTGCCAGGGGGATGGCAAGCAGGGTGGACTGATTGTAACCGCGTTCGGCCTGCCGTTTGGGGTTGAGCGGTACAGGGATAATACAATCGAAATCCCAGTTTTGTTGCAGCAAGAAGGAGAGCAAGGGTGGGCCGAAGCTCTCGGCCAGCCCCATATCTCCAGCGTATTTGAGTTGATGAATGGCGCGACGCAATGGTTCGCGATAGACAGCCCAGGAGCGAAGCGCCTGATAGGGTGGCTGGGACTGTTGACAGTGGGCGCAGAGCTGTGGTGCAGGTTGTGGGGTTCCGCAGCAAGGGCAAACTGTTTCGGTGATGGTTTGCACCTGGGCCTGACAAAGGTCACACCAGCGTTGCCCAAACTGACCACATCCGCCGCAATAGGGTGGGTAAAGCCAGTCGGCTGCTTTCCACAGCGCGTGATAGATGACATGCAAGGGGGGCCTTTTCAGTCCCGCCAAGAGCATAGAGCCTCCGCCTAGTTGAACATGCCGCCTAATGCTGAGTGCATCAGCTTCAGGGCAGCCGGGGTCAACAGAACGATCATTAAAGATGGGAAGATGAGCAGCCCCATGGGAATGAGCATTTTGATGGGGGCTTTATGGGCCTCTTCTTCGGCTAGTTGGCGACGCTTGATGCGCATTTGATCGGATTGGATGCGCAAAACTTTTGCCATGCTCACGCCGAGCATTTCGGACTGGATGACTGCGGCGACGAAACTGGTCATTTCTGGCAGACCAATTCGGTCGGCCATGTCGCGCAGTGCTTCGCGGCGCATTTTGCCAAGCTGAATTTCGCGAATGGCGCGTGCAAAGGCGAGCGAGAGTTCGGTTTGCCATTTTTCGCTGACTTTGGACATGGCTGCATCGAACCCCAGGCCAGCTTCAACGCAAATGGTGAGTAGGTCGAGGGCGTCGGGCATGGCTTTGCGCACTTCTTTTTGTCGCCGGGTGATTTTACTGCTCAGCCAGAGTTGCGGGAAGTAGAAGCCCAATCCTGCAAACGCAATGACGAGCAGCAAAACGCGGCTTGCCGGCCAGGTGAGGGTGCCAACGCTGAAAACCAGGGCAACAACACCGCCGAACATGAAGCCGGCAATGAATTGCATGGAAAGGATCATGGTTGGGTCAAGTTTGGGAGGGCTGCCAGCCAGTTCCAGTTTTTTGGAAATGCTTTGGAGTGCGTTTTGGGGGGTGAAACGAATGGCAAGTTCGCCGAGTTTGCGCGCAAGAGGGAAGATAACGCGCTCACTGAAGGATTGGGACATTTCCAGCTTGCGCAGGTCTACTTCTTCGCCACGAGCGGCAAATTCATTCAGCCGGTCGAGCATGGCGCGGTCGTCAGATGCTTGCGGTCTGCGCAGGCCAATGACAGTTAGCGCAACTGCTGCGCCAATGACAACCAGGATGATAATGATAAGGATAGGCATGGGTACCTCCGAATTTTCTACACCTCGATATCGGCGATTTTGTTCATGACCAGATAGCCCAGGACGATGAGCAGGGCGCCAACACCGAGGGCGATGGACCCGCACAGGCGATTTTCAGGGATGAAGAAGGTCATCATGTAATCGCGGTTGAGCAGGTAGAGAATTGCCAATACAATCACCGGCATCATGGAGAGGAATCGTCCAGAATACATGGTTTGAGTGGTGAGGACGCGGATTTCACCTTTGATGCGCACGCGTTCGCGAATGGTATGGGAGATGGTATCCAGGATTTCGGCCAGGTTGCCACCGACTTCGCGTTGAACGTTGATTGCAGTAATGACCAGGTCGAGGTCATCACTGGGGATACGAGCCAGAAGGTTGTTGAGAGAGCGTTCCATTGGAACGCCCAATTGCATTTCCTGCACAACGCGCAGGAATTCATCTGAGATGGGGGGCGGTAGCTCTTTGCTGATGGCTTCCATGGCCTGCATGGTGGAAAAACCGGCCCGCAAACCATTAACCATCAGGTTGAGCATGTCGGCGAGTTGTTCGTTAAAGCGGATGAGCCGTTTGCCCTGTTGCCGTTTGACGTAGATGCCGGGGAGGAGAAGCCCAAGCAGCGCGCCAACCGCACCGGTGATGAGGCTGCGCCCACCAATGAACCAGAGGACAACGCCAACGCCGAATGCGGCGATGAGCATGAGGGCGATGTATTCGCCAGGTTTGATTTTCAAGTCGGCGCGTGCCAGGCTTTGGGCAATCGAGTTGCCGTAGGATGATTTTTCGACGCGCTTGTTGAGCCAATCGGTTAGGGGGGTGCGTTTGACAGCCTCGAGGCGTTCTTGCTCTGCTGGGTCGAGGTAGCGTCCCATGCGTTCCTCAACCGAGGCCTGATCGCTGCGAATGGAGATGACAATGCCAACGATTAGCAAGATGAGGGCCATTCCGCCCCCGACGGATAAGATGAGGGTTGGATTCTCAAACATGAGTTACCTTCTCCGTTCGCCCATGCCAAAGACAGTGGGTGGCAGGTGAATGCCAGCGGCTTCAATTTTCTCCATGAATTTGGGGCGCAGGCCACTGGCGCGCAGGCGGCCTTCCACTTTGCCTTCTTTGCCAATGCCGGTTTGTTCAAAGAAGAACAAATCGGTCAGGGTGATTACCTCGCCTTCCATGCCGGTGACTTCGCTGACGTAGACAACTTTACGGGTACCATCGCGCAAACGTTCCTGATGCACAACAAGATCTACGGCGGAGGAAATCTGCTCACGGATGGCGCGCACAGGTAGTTCCATGCCTGCCATGAGGGTCATCGTTTCAAGGCGAGAGAGGGTGTCGCGTGGGCTGTTGGAGTGGGCCGTGGTCATGGAACCATCGTGACCGGTGTTCATGGCCTGGAGCATGTCGAGTGCTGCGGCATCGCGGATTTCGCCAACGACGATGCGGTCGGGGCGCATACGAAGGGAGTTGACCACCAGGTCGCGGATGGTGATTTCGCCACGCCCTTCAATATTGGCCGGGCGAGATTCCAGTGTGACGACGTGTTCCTGACGCAGTTGAAGTTCAGCAGCGTTTTCAATGGTGAGGATGCGTTCATCAGAGGGGATGAAGCCGGAAAGCACGTTGAGCAGGGTGGTTTTGCCCGACCCGGTGCCGCCAGAGATGACGATGTTGAGGCGGGCTTTCACGCATGCATCCAGGAACTGAGCAACTTCGGCGGTGAGAGAGCCATAGTCAATCAATTGCTGAACGGTGATGGGCTTTTTGGAGAATTTACGAATGGTGATAACGGGGCCAACCAGTGAGATGGGGGGAATGACGGCATTGACGCGCGAGCCATCTCGTAGACGAGCATCTACATAGGGACTGGATTCATCAATGCGGCGGCCGAGCGGTGCAACAATGCGTTCGATGATGCGCATGACGTGTTCGTTGTTTTCAAAGGCGATTGGTGCGCGATAGATGCGGCCTTTGCGTTCGACATAGATGTTCTTTGCGCCATTGACCATGATTTCGGTGATGGCCTCATCTTCTAGCAGGGGCTGAAGTGGCCCCAGGCCCAAAATTTCGGCGGCAATTTGTTCAAACATGCGCGCTCGTTCTGGGCGGGAAAGGATGATGTTTTCTTCTTCTAGAATTTGCTCGAACAGTTCCTGAATGGTGTGGCGAACCTGCTCAACCTGGGTTGGATCAATGCTTGGGCTGAGTGTAGCAACTAGTTTGTTCTGAACGCGATTTTTTACATCGGTGTATTTATCCTGGACAGCAGGAGCGCCGGGTGCGCTGACGCGCATGGTTTGCATCGTGGACGAAGGAGGACGCTGTCCTTCGGAGGGGCGTTGTGAGGGCGGTGTGCTGCCTGAAGAGGATTGTTGACCGCTGTCGCCGCCGGTAATTCGCTTGAGAATGGACATACCTTACTTCCTCCTTGTGGGGACCTTATCTCCGCGTGGGAGCAGGCTGTTCGGGTGCTTCCAATTTGGCGATGCGTTCTTTGATGGCATCGGCCAATGAATAGATCACTTTGCTCACCGGGTGTGTTTTGTTATCTACCAGGAAGGGAATGCCGCGATTGATGGCAGCAATTACCAGTCGGTCATCGAGTGGAATGCTGATGGATAGGGGGTGCCGCAGGCTGTCGCCGACTTTTTCGGGGGAGATGCCAATGCGTTTATCGTAGCGGTTCATGATGAAGAGGATTGAGTCGCGGCGCAATTTCATCTGGTCAGAAAGGGTGAGGAAGAGATTGCAGCTTTTGATTGAGGGGATGTCCTGGGTGGTGATGAGGATGGTGATGTCGGCGGCTTCTAATGCGGAGAGGACAGGCTCGGTTAGATAGGATGCGGTGTCAACAACGATGTAGCTGTAGACTCGGCGCAGATATTTGAGCAGTTTGGCAACCTGGTCGGCGTTGACGGCGTCGGCCAGTTCTGGTTTGGGAGGTGCAGCAAGGATGTTGAGACCGCTGGCGGCATGTTTGACCATCACTTCGCGGATGATGTCAGGGTCGAGTTCATCTGCCCGGGTGGTGAGGTCGAGGATGGTGTTTTTCCCTTGCTCATTGAGGAAGACGGCAGCGTCTCCAAATTGAAGGTTGAGATCAATGAGGGCGGTGGGGGTCTGCTCACTTTGCAAGGCGAGGGCCAGGTTGACCGCAACCGAAGTGCGTCCAGAACCGCCTTTGGGGCTGTAGACGACAATAATTTTTCCCTGCCCCAATGTGGCTGGTTGACCTGAAGCGGTAACGCCGCCTGAGGTGGTAGCTGCTGCAATGGGCTGTTTGGCGCGTTCCTCGTGGGCCACTGCACCGGCACGGCGAATGGCAGAGGTGAGTTCGTCAATCATCGGGGGCTTGGAGAGGAAATCGCGCGCACCGGCGAGCATGGCGCGCCGCATGTAGTTGGGGTCGCTTTGGACGGAGAGGATGACAACCTGGGCAAAGGGAACTTTGCGCCGGATATTTTCTGTGGCGGTGATGCCGTCCATGTCGGGCATGTTGATATCCATTAGCACGACATCGGGGGTCTCTTTTTGAGCAACCTCGATGGCCTCGCGCCCGGTGCGCGCAAACCCCACAACCTCAATTGAGGTGTCGAATTGCAGCATGCGGCGGATTTGTTCGCGCGTTTCGGCAATATCGTCTACAATGATGACCCGAATTTTTTCGCTAGCCATGAAAACTCCTCTTCAAACTAGGGTTGGGTAACGGGTTGGATGGTTTCTTCGGTGGGGAATTTGAGTTCCTGGATGCGCGGTTCGATGCCGTAGGGCAACTTGGCGGGCAGTGGGATGGCCTTTTGGTCCATCAGGTATTGGAGGGTGACGGCTTCGGTGGTGATGGTTTGGGCATCAATGGGGCTGCGCAGGGCGAAGTTGAGCTTGATTTCAGAGAGCATGACGTAGTTGAGCAGCACGGCATCTTGTGGGCTGACGATGATGGTAATCATATCTGGCATCACAGGTGCAGGCGGTGGCCCGCTTTGCTCATCGGCTGGGGCTGCTTCGGCCTCTTCTGTGGCAGCGGGAGCCGCTGTGGCGCCAAAATCGCCCAGGCCAAGCACAACAGCATCCTGGATCATGTTTTGGCAGACGAGGCGCGGTCGCTGATCTTCGGCAGGTAAAGCGTAGACAGGGCTTACCGTGGGGTCAAGGTAGTTTTCTGTTTCGGGGCGCCCTTTGGGGCCTTTGACAATGCTGAAAGTGGTATCGGTTGCGTTTTGCGAGAGGAGCAACTTGCGCTCCATTTCATTCGGCAGCCTGGTTTGGAATTCGGGATCAATATCAATCAGCATCATGCAGCCAATGACCATGATGTGATCACCGGGCTGAATGGCATAGGATACAGCACTCATGCGGTCCATTGGAACAGAGACCGCGGTCATGTTGTTGGGAATATCAAAGGAGGGGGACCATTCCAGGTCGCCAACATCTTTGATCATGCTTGCGGTGATGGGGATGCGGGCATCAATGTTAAAGATGGCCGCCTTGCCAACTACTTGCTCCATATCGGTGAAGAACAGCCCTTCCGGGGCTTCTTTCTTAGGGTATGCAATGGTGGTGAGGACAGCCTCGGTGATTTTGGTGCCGCGTGGGATTGCCTGTGCAGCAATGACAATGTTGACTGTTTCTTCCACAACCGGAGGGGGCGTGACCTGATTGGGGTCACTTGCTCCATTGAGCGTTCCTGAGAGCATGGGAGCAATGATCTGGATGTAGGCATAGACACCGCCAAGAATGACGATCAACACCACAGCCAGCAAAATGAGCGCAATGCCACCTTTTTTTCTTCCGCCAGCCATTTGTAGCCTCCTGAGATTTCAAAATAGATAGATTACACGAGTTATACTAATTATAAGACAAAAACGAAAAATGATAACAAAATCGAGACATGGAATTACCAAAAAGGCGTTTTGGTGGGCAAGAATCAAAAAGGGAGGTCACCCAGCGGCCTCCCTTTTGCTAACAAAGTTGAATGGTGGAGCCAAAGCTCCTTTTGGGCTTAGATAGCCGAAACGATATTCGAGAAAATCTTGCCAATGGCGGGGCCGAGCAGGGCGAGAATAACGATCACAACAACGGCAACCAACACAAGAATCAAAGCATACTCAACCAGACCCTGACCCTTTTCCTTCGGGGCGAACAACATGACTTTTCACCTCCTTTCCGTTCACAAGATGGGCTTCTTTCGAAACCAATTCTATTATAACGATTCTTGTCCAGAAAGCAAGAGAAAAACATTACAGCGGCCTTACAACTTTCTTATTCTTCCTGCGTATATTGTATTGGAATGCCTGAAAACTGTATTGTTTTGGTGCTTGTTTCGGGCTATAATAATCATAGTGTTGTTCATCAGATTGGAAAGAATTGCACAAAGGAGGCACAATGGGAGACCTGTTTGAACGAGTGAAGGGTGAGCAAGATATCATCACCAAATTGCTCAGCAAGATTCCGGGCTTTAGTGGATATATTGAGCGGCAGACGCGCCGGGCTTCGGATAAGATGCTGCGCGAGACGATTGCGACCCGCTTTGAGGCTTTGTGGCAGCGGATTTCGGGTTTGCAAAAAGACTTGATTAATCAGGGCGGCATTTTGTATGTGGACGATCTTGAATCGGCAGCTCTGAAGTTGCGACAGTTCATTGACCGGGTGCGCACAGCTTCCTATGGTTATGCTGGTTTCTTTGATGCGGTCAAGATCAATGAAGAGGAACTGGCGCAGGTCTATCAATATGATTTGGTTTTGCTTGAGGCAGAAGGCGAAGTGAGCCGGGCGATTGACAATGTGGAAGCTTCACTTGGCACGGATGGTTTGCCAGCCGCGATTCGCAATTTGACCTCGTTGGCACAGCAGTGTGTGGATGCTTTCAATAAGCGCACCGAAGTGATGATTGGTGGCGGTACGTCTTCTGCTGCCAGCCAGTAACAAGGCTTTTTGTTTTGATCTCAATTCTGGAGTTGAAAAATGGCTCGTATCTTTGATGTTGTTGAATATCCGAGTGAAATGCTGGATGAGATTGTTCATCGCTTCCCAGAGCAGGGTATTGCCGATTTGCGGATTGGTTCGCAGGTGATTGTGCGGGAAACGCAGCGGGCAGTTTTCTTCCGTGATGGGCATGCGCTTGATTCCTTTGGCCCTGGGCGTCACACCATTACGACGGCCAATGTTCCCTTGTTGACGGATTTGATTGGCAAGGCATTCAATGACCGCACTCCGTTCACGGCGGAAGTTTATTACGTTTCGATGCGTGAGTTTGCCGACCGCAAGTGGGGAACGCCACAGCCAATTTTGGTGCGGAACCCGGGCATGGGCCTGGGTGTGGCGCTTTTGCAGGCTTTTGGCTCCTACAGTGTATCTGTGAAGGATGCACAGCAATTTGTGACTCAAATTGTGGGTGCGCAGGGTTCCTACCGCATGGCGGAGATTGAAAACCGCTTGCGCTCGATGATTCTCTCCAAGCTGCAAGATATTTTGGGTGAGGTAGGTGCGAAGCACAGCGTGGCTGAAATGATTGGCCTGACCGAGGAAATTGGGGCGGGTGTGCGAGCCAAGGCGCAAGATGACTTCGCTGCGATTGGTTTGTTATTAAAGTCTTTCTATGTTGCCAACCTCAAGCCTTCGGAAAAATCAGCTGAAGAACTGCGGGCGATGGGTATGCTGGATATGCAGACCTACACGCAGTTGCAGGCAGCAGATGCAATGCGCGAGGCGGCACAGAACCCAAGCGGCGGTGCTGGTCTGACGGCTGGCATTGGGGCTGGCATTGGGTTGGGAAATATCATCAATCAGTCGGTGCAGGGCATGACACAGCAGCCGGCACAACCGGCGGGCGGTGCTGTGCCGGCGGGGGGGGCTGCTGCCACTCCGTCGGTCATGACCCCGGCTGAGGCTGCGGCTGTGCTGCGGGTTGCTGAAGAGGATGTCATGGCGGCCATTCAGGCCGGTGAGCTAAAGGCCAAGAAAATTGGCAACGCATACCGGATCAGCAAAGAATCCCTGGATGAATATCTGAAAGGCTAAACATTGGAAGAAGGCAAAGCCCGGCGCAGGCCGGGCTTTTGCCTTAATGGTTGGGTTGGGGAGGCGCGATGAAATTGCATGAGTATCAATCCAAGCAGTTGTTTGCCCGTTACGGTATTCCCATCCCGAACGGGAAGGTGACATCTCAGCCAGGGGAGGCACGGCAAATTGCCGAGGAACTGGGTGGAAGGGCCGTGATTAAGGCCCAGGTGCTGGTGGGCGGACGGGGCAAGGCGGGTGGGATCCGGCTGGCGCGCACACCAGAGGAGGCTGAGACATTGGCGGATCACATTCTGGCGATGAAGATTAAGGGGTTGCCAGTGCGGCAGGTGTTGGTGGATGAAACTGTGGGAATTTTGCAGGAAATTTATCTTGGCATTACCAATGACCGAACGGCACATTGTCCGGTGATGATGGCTTCGGCTTCTGGTGGTGTGGATATTGAGGAAGTGGCACGGCAGACGCCAGAAAAAATTCTAAGAATGCACATCAATCCGTTATTGGGGTTGATGGAGTATCAGGCGCGCGACCTGGCAGTTAACCTGGATTTGCCAAAGGCACTGTGGGCAATATTTGGAAAAATTGTGCATGGATTATGGCTGGTCTATGCTTCAGGGGATGCAACTCTGGCGGAAATTAATCCATTGGTTATTACAACCGATCAGCGTCTGGTGGCGCTGGATGGGAAGATCATCCTGGATGATAATGCACTCTTTCGTCACCCGGATCTGGAGGCGCTGCGCGATGTGGAGGAAGATGCGGCAGCCGAGATTGAGGCGCGGGCGCACGGACTGGCCTATATCCAACTGGAGGGAGAAATTGGTTGCATGGTGAATGGCGCCGGGTTGGCAATGGCAACAATGGATATTATCCAGTTGTTTGGCGGGCATCCGGCTAATTTTTTGGATATTGGCGGTGGTGCCGGGGCAGATAAGGTTGCGGCAGCGATGCGCATCATTTTGGGCGATCCAAACGTGCGCGTGGTGTTGATTAATATTTTTGGCGGAATCACGCGTTGCGATGAAGTGGCGCGCGGTATTCTACAGGCGATTGAGAAAGTGCAGCCGAAAGTGCCGATGGTGGTTCGGCTGGTGGGGACAAATGCGGTGGAAGGACGGCAATTATTGGCCGATGCACACATGCAAACAGCAGAGACCCTGGCAGAGGCCGCCCAAAAGGCGGTGGCATTGGTGCATGGAGGTGCGCAATGAGTATTTTGATCAATAAGTCTACGCGGCTATTGGTGCAGGGGGTAACCGGGCGCGAGGGTCAATTCCATGCGGCGCAAATGCTGGCCTATGGCACGAATGTGGTGGCGGGGGTGACGCCGGGGCGTGGCGGTGAGTGGGTATTGGATGGCAAGGTGCCGGTGTTTGATTCGGTGCGCGGGGCGGTGGAAACGACGGGCGCAAATACAAGCGTTATCTTTGTTCCGGCGCGTTTTGTTGCCGATGCAATCATTGAAGCGGCGGATGCTGGCATTGATCTGGTGGTGTGTATTACCGAGGGGGTGCCAGTTCAGGATATGATGAGAGTGCAAACCTATCTTTCCAATCGTTCGGTGCGCTTGGTGGGGCCAAATTGCCCGGGGATTTTGACGCCTGGCGAATGCAAAGTGGGCATCATTCCGGGCGCGATTGCCATTCCGGGCGGGGTGGGGGTTGTTTCGCGATCTGGAACGCTGACCTATGAGGTGTTATATGCATTGAAGGTGGCCGGAATGGGCGCAAGTAGCTGTGTTGGGATTGGCGGCGACCCTGTGAATGGGACAAATTTTATGGATGTCTTGCGCTTGTTTGAGGCCGACCCATATACGGATGAGGTGGTGTTGATTGGAGAAATTGGCGGTTCGGATGAGGAAAAGGCTGCCGATTTGATTTCACAATATATGACCAAGCCGGTAGTGGCGTTCATTGCCGGACAAACTGCGCCGCCTGGGAAGCGCATGGGGCACGCGGGGGCAATTATTGAGGGGGGCAGCGGAACAGCCGCCGAGAAAATAGCTGCTTTGCAGGCTGCTGGTGTTCGGCTGGCGCGTCACCCTGAGGAAATCCCCGGATTGTTGAGAAAGTAATCGGAAAGCGATAACAGAAATAATGGGAGCTGCTCAGCTTTGTTTCGAGCAGCTCCCTACGTTTCTTTTCAGGCCTTGTGTTCGGTGATGTATTTTACCGCGTCCTGAACGCTTTTGATTTGACGGGCATCTTCATCGGGGATGGTGATGCCAAACTTTTCGCTCAGACCATCAATCAAAAAGAACTGATCCATTGAGTCAGCTTTGAGGTCTTCGATGAATCGGGTTTCGGGCTTAATTTCTTGCGGATCAACTTTAAGTACCTCGGCGGTGAGGGCCTGCACTTGCTCGAAATAGTCAGCCATTGGCTTCCTCCTGGGATAAGATAGAACTGATGATATTGTATCTTGCCTGTGGCCTGTGTCAAGGGGGGTAGAACCCATGTTTGGATGCGACGTTTTGCGAACATTGTACATTGCCGCGACAGGGAGGTGGAAAATTTGGTATACTCTCGGTACACTGCAAAGAAAGATGAGGTTGTATGGAAAATCCGGCTACTGTATCACGAAAGAATGATCACTTGCGCATTAATCTTGAGGAAGATGTGCGGTCGGGGCTAACAACGGGCCTGGAGCGCTATCACTTCATTCATCAGGCTTTGCCTGAGGTTGATTTGGATGCTGTGCAGCTGGAGCAGACCTTGTTCGGGCGCCTGGTTGAGGCGCCGATTTTGATTTCTTCAATGACGGGGGGTTCGGAGCAGGCCGGTGTGTTGAATCGCCGTCTGGCTGAGGCAGCACAGGCGACTGGCGTGGCG
Source organism: uncultured Anaerolinea sp. (assembly GCA_964453115.1). Lineage (GTDB taxonomy): Bacteria > Chloroflexota > Anaerolineae > Anaerolineales > Anaerolineaceae > JAIWNK01. The sequence goes on from CAYVRT010000001.1 coordinate 126,679, forward strand.
CTAGGACTTGGTTCGATGCGCGCCGCGTTGGAATATCCTGAGCAGGCCGAGACGTTTCGGGTGCGTTCTCTGGCGCCTGATGTGCTATTGCTGGCGAACTTGGGCGCAGTGCAGTTGAATTATGGGGTGGGGGTGGAAGATTGCCGCCGGTTGGTGGACCTGGCCGAGGCTGATGGGTTAATTTTGCACCTCAATCCATTGCAGGAGGCATTGCAACCGGAAGGTGATACGCGCTTTGGTGGCTTATTGCAGAAGATTGAGCAAGTGTGTCACAACTTGAATGTGCCAGTGATTGTTAAGGAGGTGGGATGGGGGATTTCGGAAAAGACGGCTCGTCAGCTTGCCGATGCTGGCGTGGCGGCGATTGATGTGGCCGGTGCTGGTGGCACTTCCTGGTCGCAGGTTGAGATGTATCGGATCCGCAATCCGTTGCAGGCACAGGTTGCGGCAGCCTTTCGCAACTGGGGGATTGGCACTGCCGAGTCGTTGAAGATGGTGCGGCGGGCTGCGCCTGGGATGCGTTTGTTTGCTTCGGGGGGGCTGCGTGGTGGTGTGGATATTGCCAAGAGCGTGGCGCTGGGGGCGGTTTTGGGTGGAATGGCGGGACCATTCTTGAAAGCTGCGGTGCAATCTACTCAGGCGGTGGTAGAATGGATTGATGCAGTGCAACGTGAAATTCAGGTTGTGATGTTTGTGGCTGGGGCAGCAAATTTGACTGAGCTTCAGCAGACCCCTTTGCTTCGGGAGGAATGAGATGGACTTAACGATGTGGATGAAAACTTTTCGTCCGGCAGTGGAGGAGGAACTCCACCATGCCTGGAATACGCTCGTGCCGCAACGGTATGATGGGCTGCGCGAGATGATGGCTTATCATCTCGGTTGGGAGGGGGAAGGCAGCGGCCCGGAAGCACAGGGCAAACGTATCCGCCCTGTGTTGGTTTTGCTGGCGGCTGCGGCAAGCGGTGCGGAATGGCGGGTGGCATTGCCTGCGGCAGCGGGTGTGGAATTGTTACATAATTTTTCGCTGATTCACGATGATATTGAAGATAACAGTGATTTCCGTCGTGGACGGCTAACTGTGTGGAAAAAATGGGGTTTGGCACAGGCAATCAATACGGGGGACGCGATGTTTGCCATGGCGCCGTTGGCGGTTATGCGTCTGCAAGAGACGGTGAGTGAGCGGGCGGCTTTTTCTGGCGCTCGGCGTCTGATGCAGGCTTGCATGGAACTGACGGCCGGGCAATACCTTGATATTTCCTATGAGACGCAGCGCAGCTTGCCGCTGGATGCCTATTGGCCGATGGTGCAGGGCAAAACGGCTGCGTTGCTGGCAGCTTGTGCGGAACTGGGGGCGATTGCCGCACAGGCGGACGAACGCAGGGCCGCATTTTCGCGTTTTGGCAATGCGCTTGGGCTGGCTTTCCAGGCGTTGGATGATGTGTTGGGGATTTGGGGAGACTCGGCCCTGACGGGAAAATCGGCGGAGAGCGACCTGGTGACGGGAAAGAAGACGCTGCCAGTTTTGTTTGGCCTGCAGAAAGGTGGGCAGTTTGCCCGGCGTTGGATGTCGGGCGAGGCGATTGCGGTGGAAGAGGTGCCGCAACTGGCAGCCTGGTTGGAGGATGATGGCGCCCGCGCGAATACACTGACTGAAGCAGATCGTTATACGCGCGAGGCGTTGAGCGCATTAGACGAGGCGGCATTGCCAAATGATGCTGGAGCTGCTTTGTATGAGCTATCGGCGCAATTGTTGAAACGCACGTATTAACCAATCAAATAAGGAGCGACATGATGGACGAGAAAGTGGCAGTATATGATGCGGCTGAGCTGCTGATGGATAGTGAGATGGATCTGGATGTGGTGCGTCAGTCGGTTGAACGCATGTTGGCGGCGTTTGGTGAGGACCCCAAACGAGAAGGTTTGCAGCGCACGCCCGAGCGCGTGGCAAAGGCCTATGAAGAATTGCTGGCCGGCTATCGCACCGATCCGGTGGCGCTGGTCAATGAAGCCTTGTTTGAGGTGGAGTATGATGAAATGGTGGTGGTGCGCGATATTGAGTTTTATAGCTTATGCGAGCATCACATGTTGCCCTTCATTGGGCGGGCGCATGTTGCCTATATTCCCAATGGACGGGTGATTGGGCTTTCTAAAATTCCTCGCATTACGGATATGTTTGCCCGGCGTTTGCAGGTGCAGGAGCGGATGACACGGCAGATTGCCGATTTCTTGAACGAATTATTGCACCCGCGCGGGGTAGCAGTGGTGGTGGAAGCCTTGCATTTGTGTTCCATGATCCGCGGGGTGAAGAAACACGACTCGCGTATGACGACTTCGACGATGTTGGGCGCCTTCCGCACCGATTTGGCCTTGCGAATGGAGTTCCTCGATAATATTTCGCGTAGCGCTGAGCCATTGCATTTCTAGTTCATCCAGTAATCCATCATACCATCCTCAATGGGGAAATGCCCGGCGAGGATGGTTTTATTTTCTGAACATGGTCTATAATTTAAGTCATGAATTGGTTTGATTTGAATCCCGGAGGTAGAAATGAAACGCAATTTTCGGCTTTTTTGGCGGAGCATCGCCGCAGTTTTGTTCGTCATGGGTGGCTGGGCGTGGTATGTGCCTGAAGTTCAGGCCGATGCCAATCATTTTGGGGTTTTCTACGAGACTTTTGCAGCAGGAGCAGCATTTAATTGCGCGATTCGGACGGATGGGACTGTGGCTTGTTGGGGCTATAATGGCGAAGGACAAACATCTCCAGCAACAGGCACGTTTCGACAACTGGGGGCGGGTCAGCGACATGTCTGCGGCGTGAAAAGTGATGGGACGCTGGCGTGTTGGGGGTGGAATTTCTTTGGACAATCTACTGTGCCAGCAGGCACTTTTTTGCAGGTAGCGGGCGGATATGGTCATACCTGTGCGATTCAATCGAACGGCAGTGTGAGTTGTTGGGGGTTGAATAGTTCCGGGCAGGCAACTGCACCAACTGGAGCATTTCGGCAAATTACAGCCGGGATTTATCATTCGTGTGGCATTAAAACGGATGGCACACTGGTGTGCTGGGGGGAAAATGCTGATGGGCAGTCTAGCCCGCCACCTGGCACCTTTGTTCAGGTCAGCGCTGGAGATTATCATAACTGTGCAGTGAAAGACGACCGCTCGGTGGTGTGTTGGGGCAACAATGTGGATGGGCAATCTACTGCACCTGATGGGAAGTTTCTGCATGTGAGTGGCGGGCAGGGGCACACTTGCGGGCTTCATTCGGATGGCTGGATTGACTGTTGGGGGAAGAATGCGGATGGTCAGTCGAATGAGCCTGATGGACGATTTGCGCTGGTGCGCGCTGGTGATTACCATACCTGTGGCGTCCGTTCCAATAGTCAGGTGGTGTGTTGGGGGCGGGCAACCAATGGACAAGCAACTCCACCAGCCGGTTTATTTGTGCATGCCGATCGTCCGCAGTTGACTTCTGGTTGGACTAGTAATTGTTTGGTAAAAGACAGCGGGCGCGTGTTTTGTTGGGGCGAGAATGATTATGGGCAATCTGTGGATCCACAAGGGATGTTTACGCAGGTTGCTGTTCAGAATTTGCATGCGTGTGGTTTGCGGGATGATGGCTCTGCTGACTGCTGGGGAATTAATGTATATGGGCAGTCAGAACCACCGCTTGGGACATTCCTACAAGTTGGTTCCGGTAACCGGCATAGCTGTGGGATTCGGCCGAATGGGACAATTACTTGCTGGGGAGATGATACCTATGGGCAGGCATCTCCGCCATCAGGCACGTTTGTTCAGTTGAGCGTGGGATATTCTCACAATTGTGCCATTAAAGCGGATGGAACATTGATTTGTTGGGGAACAAACATCAGCGGGCAGTGCAATGCGCCAACGGGTACGTTTTTGCAGGTTTCAGTGGCGGATTACTCTTCTTGTGGTTTGAAGAGCGATGGTTCGGCTGTTTGCTGGGGAAATTTTTATAACGGTATTGAGCCGCCGAGTGGACAGTTTACTCAATTGGGAATCGGGTATGGCAATGCTTGTGCGGTGCGTAATACGGGAGAAGGGGTATGTTGGGGAGATGATCGTTATGGTCAGTCGAGTGTTCCAGAAGGGCGCTATTTGGCTGTGGATGGTGGTGGAAGGCACGCCTGCGCAATTCGTGAGGATGGTAGCCTAACCTGCTGGGGAGATAATACCTGGGGACAAATGGCCTTCCAATTCCTGTTTATGCCTGGGGTTGCGAAGTAGGGGTTGTTAGGGGCAGATGTGAATATGAGGTAGTGATTGAGCGCCTGAGCTGGGCAGAATGCGTTGTGCAAAATCGGCCAGGCGCTCACCTGTTTGTGGGTGAGGCAGGTTGGGGAGCAGTTCGGCAATTGGCAGGGCGATGAAGGCGCGTTGCCAGAGGGCAGAATCTATAACCTGACCATCAAAAACAATGATGTCAATATCCAGGGTGCGCGGGGCGTTTTTATCGGCTGTGCGCACGCGGCCAAAACGGGCTTCGAGTGGGCGAAGCAATTGAGCTTTCATTGGCTCGGCTTCCAGGGGGGTATCCATTTCGGCTGCCAGGTTGAGGAAGTTTGGCGCACCTGGGCTGTCAATTGGCAGGGTTTCCCAGGTGGTGGAGACGCGCCGCAATGAACAGCAGGCGCAAAGCTCATCGAGAGCACAGCGCAGGTTTTCTTCTGGCCGGATATTGGAACCAAATAGCAGGATGGCGGTGTGCATGTCAGGCATTGGGTGGTGGGCGGCGTTCAATTTGAGCGCCAACCGAACGGGCAAAGCGTACGGCGCCTGGTTTTTCAACAGTCACGCGCACGCCCTGGGCATTGGGCTCGGCCAGGACGATGGCGGCGATGTCATTGGCGAGTGCCTCAACGGTGTAGCGGCCTGCCTTTTCTACATGGGCAATGACTTTCTTGGCAACTGTGCGGTAATTGACACAGTCGTTAATATGATCGCTTTGGGCGGCTTTGCTGGTATCGGCATAGATGATGATGTTAATCAGAATATCTTGCGGTTGTGATCGCTCAACATCCGAGATGCCAATCACGCCGCGTACGAGCAGGTCTTTGATTAAAATTTCGTCCATATTGAAGCTCCTTATTAGAGAAGGTGTCTTCCACCATCCAGGTGGATAATTTCGCCGGTGATATAGGTTGGGCCATTGAGCAGGAAGAGAGCCGATTGTGAGACCTCTTCCAGGCTGGCCCAGCGTTCCGCGGGGACAAATTGTAAGGCCTGGTTACTATCGCCACCATCGCTGGGAGGCAGAATGGCACCTAGCGCCAGGCCATTGACGGTGATGCGTGGGGCAAGGGCAACTGCCAGTGAACGGGTGAGGGCTGCTAGAGCGGCTTTGCTGATGGTGTAGGGAAAGTGATCGGCAGCGGGGCGCAGGGCGCGCCAATCCAAAATGGTGAGAATGCGCCCAGTGGCTTCGGTGGGGAGGTGGGCAGCAAAGGCTTGGCTGATGAGAAATGGGGCTGTGAGGTTGATATCCAGGTGCTGTTGCCAAGCGGTGAGTGATGTTTCGGCCAGGCTGAGCGGCTCAAAGATGGCCGCATTATGAATGATTGCGTTCACAGGGGCGCATTGCCAGGCACAGGAAACGAGTTGTGCAGCCTGGGAGGGGGTGCGAAAATCGGCTTGCAGTATCCAGGCTTTTCGTCCGAGCTGTTCAATGTCTGTGGCAGTTTTTTGTGCCTGGGCAGGGGATTGGCTGTGATGGAGGATGATATTGGCGCCCGCCTGGGCCAGTGCCAGGGCCAGGTGTTGGCCAATGCGCCGTGCGCCGCCGGTGATGAGGATGGTTTGTCCGGTGAGGGTCATGATTTTTCCTCCGGTGGGGCGTTGCGCCGCAATCCCCACAGCGCGAGACCAACAGCCATCACAGCCCAGGCCATGAATTGTGCGGCTATCGGTGACTCTGGGCTGCCATGCCAGGCGCGCAGGATCAGCTGGGCTGCTGCGCTAAGGGTGAGCAAATGGGCAAATCGCAGTCCAGCAGGTTGGGGGTGTGGGGCGCGGGGCCAGAGCCAGGCGGCAATCAGCAGGGCGGCAATGGTTTCATAGAGTTGCACGGGGTGTCGGTAGGTGCCCCACAGGTAAATGCCCCAGGGCAAGGTGGTGGGGCGGCCATAGGTGTTGCCCTCGGCCAGGTTGGCGATTGGCAGGACAATGAGGATGGTGAGGAAAAGTGGGGTGAGTACATCCAGCATGGCCCAGAAGGGTAGTGCTTTGCGCTGTCGGGCAATGAGCAGGGCCAAAGCCGCAAACAGCAATCCACCTTCGGGGTCGAGGGCAGATGGCGTGGGTAGTAGAGCTTGCAAGGGCGTTTGGACAAAGGCCTGCGGGTTGCGAAAAACATAGGTGAGCCGGGCACCAATCAGGCCGGCAAGCAAGGCGATGAGAATTAGATTGCCAATTTGTCGGGTGGGGAAAGCGGGCGCAGTGCGTGTAGCCAGCTTTTCGCTTAGCGTTAGGCCTAGCCAGAGTCCAAGCAGGAGCAGAAAGCCATAGGATTGGAAGGAAAGTGGGCCGATGTGCAGGATGGGAAACATTACTGCGCCTCGTTGAGCCAGCTACGCAGGGTGCTTTCGTTAATTGGGCCAATGAATGCCTGTTGAATAATACCATCTCGCCCAACGAGGAAGGAAGTGGGCAGGCTCGTGACCTGATAACCATTGGCTGCTTGACCTTTTTCATCCAATAAGATGGGAAAGGTCAGGCCGCGTTCGGCGACAAAACCAGGAACGGTGCTGATTACTTCCGAACTGCTGGCGTTGACCCCCAGGATGGTGAAGCCGTAGGGCTGATATTCGGCATAAATGGCTTGCAGAGCGGGCATCTCAGCCTGGCAGGGTGGGCACCATGTGGCCCAGAAGTTGATGAGCACGATTTGGCCGCGCAGATTGCTGAGTTGTACCAGGTTGCCTTGCAGATCGGGGATTTCAAAATCGGGTGCCAGGAAGCCGGGGCGAGGAGCAGGGATGTTGGCATGGGTGTTGGGGAACAGGCGTACGGTTAGACCAATCCAAAGCAGGCCCAACAACAGAACTGTGGCAGCAATCCACCAAAAGCGGGAAGGGGATTTCATATTTTTATTATACTCGGTTATAATTTCAATATGTCTTCTATGTTAAACCCTATTGTGATTGGTGTGGCTGGCGGCTCTGGATCGGGCAAGACGACTGTCGCCAATGTGATTTTGCAGCGGGTTGGCAGTCATCGGATTGCTTACCTGCCGCATGATGCCTACTATCGGGATTTGAGTCAATTACCGCATAATCAGCGTGTACAAATTAATTTTGACCACCCTGATTCGTTAGAGACAGAGTTGTTAGTTGAACATGTGCGGGCATTGAAAAATTGGCAAGGGGTAGATTTGCCAATTTATGATTTTACCCGTCATGCGCGCACAGAAGAGACGGTGCGGGTGGAACCGCAGCGAGTGATTTTGGTGGAGGGGATTTTGATTTTTGCGGAGCCCGTGCTGCGTCAATTGTTTGATGTGAAAATTTTTGTGGATACGGATGCAGATATTCGTTTTATTCGTCGTTTGCAGCGCGATATTGCTGAGCGCGGACGAACAGCGGAGACAGTGGTCAAACAATATTTGACAACAGTGCGGCCAATGCATCTGGAATTTGTTGAGCCTTCAAAGCGTTACGCAGATGTTATCATTCCAGAGGGTGGGTTGAACGTGGTGGCAATGGATATGGTGATTGCGCGGATTGAGGATTTGCTGCACGGAGAGAGGGTTTCAGGGCGATGAAGCCTGACCGGCGAACACAGATGCTGCGTTTGTTGGCGCTGCTCTTTGTGGTGACGCTGACGATATTGATTTTCATCAATCGAAAGCGTGTGGGTGAACTTGAGGCGCTCGGGTATCCAGGAATTTTTCTGGTTTCAGCGATTGCGAATGCATCGCTGATTTTGCCTGTGCCTGGGGTGTTGATTACTTCGGCGATGGGGGCGGTATTTAACCCGTTTTGGGTGGCGGTGGCGGCAGGTAGTGGGGCAACTGTGGGTGAGATTTCGGGCTATATGGCCGGGTTTGGTGGGCGCGGTGTGGTGGAGCGCACGCGCTGGCATGAACGGGTGGAGAACTGGATGCGCCGTTATGGTTCGGTGGTGGTTTTTTTGCTGGCCTTTTTCCCAAATCCTCTTTTTGATATTGCGGGCATTACAGCTGGCGTGCTGAAGATGCCGTTGTGGCGATTTTTGCTTTGGTGCTTGCTGGGTAAAATTTTGAAGATGTTGCTGTTTGCCTATTTGGGCGAGACGATGATGAGCTGGTTCGAGTAGGGGGCTTGGGCATCAGTCGCAATATGCCTCAAGCGTGAAACCAACGCCGGCATTCAGCCGTTGTGCAGCACTGCCATTGACAACAGCCAGGGTAAGTTGTCCGCTGCTATCAAACAGGGCAATTAATTGGCCGGGTGCGGCATCGCCAAAGGTGTGGACGAAGGGCAGCAACTGACCCGCAGCAATGATGCGTAGATGGGGTGCATTCACTTTTGAGCGATGCAGGTCGGTGGCAAGATTGCCAAATTGGTCACAGTGTAGCACGTGGGCGCGCCAGCCATTGGGCAGTGGTTCGGGCTGTGGCAGGGTGAGGCGTTGCGGGTTGTGAACTGGGCTACCGAGCTGCGAAAGCGGGGTGCCGTTGGCAAGCTGTGCAGCAACAGGGGCGAAGAGATCACGGCCATGGAAGGATGCGCTGAGCGATGGCAGCCAAAATTGGGGCTGATTGAGGTGTACAATTTCGATTGGGGCTTGATTCTGTTCGGCAGTTTGCAGCGGCAGGCTGAAGAGGCCATTATCGGGGCCAACGAAATATTGTTCGCCAAGGCGTGCTGCGATGGGCCGGCGGTTTGTGCCTACGCCAGGGTCAACAATTGCTAGATGAATGCTGCCAGGGGGAAAGTAGGGGGTGGCGCGCCCTAACATCAGTGCGCCTTGCAGTACATCCTGCGGTGGAATTTGGTGGGTCAGATCAATAATTTGACAGTTGGGTGCCAGGGACCAGAGGATGGCTTTGAGCATTCCTGCATATTCGTCATGCAGGCCAAAATCGGTAAGCAGGCTGATGATGGGCATGGTGGGAAGTCTCCAAAGGGATAAAAACAGGGCGCATGGCCAGGAAAACCGGGTCGTGCGCCCTGCGTGTGCGGCGAGAGGCCTTATTTTTGTTGCATGACCTCAGCTTCAAGGGTGGGATGCGGACGGTGATTCTTACCGCTGAGCAGACGCTCAATGCGCCGTTGTAGATATGGCGAGAAATAGCCATAGTAGCGTTTTTGCAGCTCAGGGTTTTGCCAATCCTGGCCGGTGATGATTTTGCGGCAATTGGCGGCCCCACAATGACAATCAAATTCATCGTAGTCGCTTGAGTCGCTCATGGCGTAGTCGAAACATGCTTCTTCTTCTGCTGCAATATCGCGAATGGCAACCAGCGAAACAGGGCTGTTCATGCCACAATTGGGATTGCAGGAGTGGTTGAAGTAGTCGGCGGGTTCGCCCATGACGATTGGCACAAGGTAGAGTTCTTCATCTACCTGAATGCCATGCGTTTGACGTTCAACAGGCAGTTCGGCGAGCTGTTCGGTGGTGACCACCTGCCCGCCCCACATCGCCAGCAATTCGCCGGTGGCGATTGGCTGACGCGCAAACAGCCCATAGCCGCCTTTTTCAAGGCAGGGGCGCAACTCGAGCTTGGGGCTCAAATAAGAATATGGAAATTCGGCCATCCTACTCCTCTGACTGAAATTTAATTTAGACCTTCATTTTACCTGAATTTGGAAAATTTTGGGGTGTAGATTTTGCTTGTCAGAAACCATGAGTTCTGCTATGCTTGTGATTAAAATTATTTAATCCTTTGAGGAGAAAAATTCAATGGACGGAAAAATTACATTTAAGGATCGCTTCCAATATTGGATGGACAATCAATTTTCAAAAGGGACGGCAACCTTAATTTTGTGGCTGGGCGTGCTATCATTGTTGGTAATCATTGTTTCGGGGGCTTTTTTGAGCCTGCTGCAAATTGCTCCGCAAGGGGAAGAGCCATTGGGCTTCTTTGAGGCAGTCTGGGCGAGCTTGATGCGTACGTTGGATGCGGGGACGATGGGTGGAGATGCGGGCTGGGGGTTCCGGTTTGTTATGTTTTTGGTGACGCTGGGTGGGGTGTTTATCATCAGCACGCTAATTGGTGTGCTGACCAGCGGTGTGGATAGCAAGATTGAGGCTTTGCGCAAGGGGCGCTCGCGCGTATTGGAAAGCGGCCATACAGTTATTTTGGGGTGGAGCGAACAGGTATTTACCCTGATTACTGAATTGGTGTCGGCAAATGAAAATCAGAAGAAATCTTGCATTGTGGTGCTGGGGCTGCCAGATAAGGTGGAGATGGAGGAAGAGATTCAGCAAAAGGTGGAAAGCACAGGTAAAACTCGGGTGGTATGTCGTTCGGGCGACCCGATGGATATGGCTGATTTGAGCATTGCCAGCTTGAATACGGCAAAGGCGATTGTGGTGCTTTCGCCGGGCGGAGATGACCCGGATGCTGAGGTGATTAAGATTGTGTTGGCGATTGTCAATCATCCCAAGCGACGCTCTGAGCCGTATCACATTGTGGCAGAGATTTATGATCCTAAGAATATGGAATCGGCGCGTGTGGCGGGTGGTGATGAGGTTGAATGGGTGTTGGTGGGTGATTTTGTGGCACGGGTGATTGCGCAGACTTGCCGGCAGTCCGGGCTTTCGGTGGTCTATACAGAATTGATGGATTTTGGCGGAGATGAAATTTACTTCACCCAGCAGCCCAGCCTGGTGGGACGGCGCTTTGGTGAGACATTGGGTGCCTTCGAGTCCAATACAGTGATGGGGATTTCCTACCCGGATGGTACGGCGTGTTTGAACCCGCCAATGGATACGGTGTTGCGAACTGAGGATCGGCTGGTGGTCATTGCTGAAGATGATGATAAAATTTTGCTAACGGTTGGAAAGCCACAAAATGTTCACGAGGCATTGATTGTGTCGCAGCGCAGCAGCATTCCGCAACCCGAGAAAACGCTGGTGTTGGGGTGGAATAAGCGCGGTGCGGCGATTATTCGTGAACTGGATCATTACGTTGCAATGGGTTCTTCGGTTCTCGTTGTGGCGGATGTGGAGGGTGTGGAAGAGGATTTGCGGGCCTGTTGCCCTGACCTGGAAACGCAAGTTGTGACCTGGCAAAAAGGAGATAGTACAAGCCGCCGCTTGTTGGATGCACTTGAATTGGCTCAATATAATCATGTCATTGTGTTGTGCTATTCAGACACGCTTTCCCCGCAGCAGGCAGATGCCCGTACCATTGTGACACTCTTGCATTTGCGCGATATTGCTGAGAAGCAACACTTGAAGTTTGGAATTGTGAGCGAAATGCTGGATGTGCGTAACCGCAACCTGGCGGATGTGACTCGGGCGGATGACTTCATCGTTAGTGACAAACTGGTGAGCTTGATGATGGCGCAGATTTCAGAGAATAAATATCTCAACAGTGTGTTAGGCGATATGTTTGACCCGGAGGGTTCAGAAATTTACCTTAAGCCAGTGGAAGATTATGTGCAGACTGGCAAACCGGTCAATTTCTACACCGTGGTTGAGGCTGCTCGGCGTTATGGTGAGGTGGCAATTGGCTATCGGCGAACGCAATTTGCCAAAGAAGCTGAACAAAGCTATGGTGTTAAGATTAACCCTAACAAGGCTGACGAAGTCACTTTTGCTCCGGGTGACCGGATTGTAGTAATTGCTGAAGAGTAAGAAATGGGACAGCCAGAATGGCTGATGGACGAGGAGCGTCGCCGCGCTGCATTGCAGAGCGGCTGGGTGGCTGCTGATCCGCAGCGCTGTGTGCAGTGCGGCATTTGCTCCTTTTACTGTCCAATTAACATTGATGTGCGGCGACATGCCTGGGAGGGAAAACCGGTTCAAGATTCGCACTGTTTAACCTGCGGTGAATGTGTTCGGCGTTGCCCGCGCGGGGTGTTATGGTTTGAAGAGAGTGAGTTGTTTCAACGATGAGTGGGCGCTATGTGCTGTTGGGCAGCGGCGTGGCTGCGGTGGCAGCTGCAGAAGCAATTCTTGCAGTTGAGCCACAGGCGCAAGTGTGGATGGTGGGCGAAGAACCGCACCCATTTTATTCTCGTCCAGGGTTGGCATATTATCTGGCTGGTGAGGTGCGACAGGATTTTCTTTTTCCGCATTTGGCAGACCGATTGCAAGGGGTGCGCCGACTGAAAGCGCGGGCAGTTGCTTTCGATATTGACGCACATGAAGTGGCGTTGGAAGATGGACAGCGGTTGGGATATGACCGGTTGTTGCTGGCAACAGGTTCACTGGCAATGCGCTTGAATGTGCCCGGCGCTGAATTGCCCGGGATTATGAAACTGGATACGCTGGAGGATGCAAGCCGTATGTTGGCTGCTGGGCATGGCGCACGGCGAGCCGTGGTGATTGGAGGGGGAATTACAGCGCTGGAGATTGTGGAGGGATTGAGGGCGCATCGCATGGAGGTGCATTATTTCCTGCGAGGGGGACGTTATTGGGATGCGGTGCTGGATGAGACCGAGTCGCAAATTGTGGAGCAGCGTTTGAAGCACGAAGGTGTAAAGCTACATTACTTCACCGAGGCGGTGCAATTTGTGCAGCAGCGTGGGCGGTTGGCTGGTGTGGTGACACAGACGGGGGAGATGGTGGCCTGCGGGGTGGTGGGGGTGGCAATTGGCGTCCGTCCACGCAAGGAACTGGCCGAGCAGGCTGGGTTGGCAGTGGAACGCGGCGTGTTGGTAGATGAATATTTGCGCACAAGCGCACCCGATGTGTTTGCTGCTGGTGATGTGGCGCAAGTTTTTGACCCGCGCACGGGCAAAAATACTTTGGAGACGCTCTGGTGGGTGGCGCGACAGCAGGGTGATGCCGCAGGTAGAAATATGGCCGGGCAGATGCAGGTCTATCGCCGTGCTTTGCCGTTGAATGTGACTCGCTTGGCAGGCCTGACAACAACCATTATTGGGCAGGTTGGGACAGGCAGCCGGGATGCGGTGGAAATTGTGCGCGGTGAGAGCGAAACCTGGCAAAGTGTTCCAGATGCAATTGCTGCTCAGGATGGTTTTGATGTCAATCGTATTCGCTTGATGCTTGGGGAGCGCAGTCTGTTGGGGGCTGTGGTGATGGGGGATCAAACCTTGAGCCGCCCCTTGTACACGCTGGCTGCCCGGCAGGTGGACCTGACCGTCATTCGGGGGGATTTGCTGGCCCAAGGTGCGCGTTTGAGCCAGATTTTAGCCCGTTTTTGGGCGGATTGGAGGGCGAGCAATGCGACGAAATAGCCTGAACGAGTTGTTGGTGGCATTGTTGATTGTGGTGCTGATTACAACCGGCTATGCTTGGCTGGTTTGGCTTCAGGGTGGTGTGCCGGCAGCTAGTGAGTGGTTGGGGCATTCTTTGGGTGCGGTGGGATTGTTGCTGATGCTGATGACTGAGACACTCTATTCATTGCGTAAGCGTAGTGTAAAAGCTGCGTGGGGAAGGCCGGCTGACTGGCTAAAGTTTCACATCATCACTGGTATTGTAGGGCCGTACCTGGCTCTTTTGCATACCGCCTGGAAATTTCAGGGTTTGGCGGGAGTATTGTTGTTATTTACAGGGGTGGTGGTGCTGAGTGGTTTTATTGGGCGCTATATCTATACCGCTGTGCCGCGCACGGTGGAGGGGGCTGTGGTTGAGGAAGCAGAATTGGTGCGTCAGATGGATGAGCTTGAAGCTGAATTAAATTCCTGGCTGGCGGGACAGCCACAAAATTTGTGGGCTTTGGCGCAATGGCTGGGCAAACTTCAGCCTTCGGGTGCAGGGGTTGGGATGGTGTTCGGACGGGTGTGGAGCGACTGGCGGGATTCGGAAATTTGGCGGCGCGAGAAGCGTCGCTTTGAACCGGCGTTGCGTCCGGCATTGATGCGTTTGGAGGGATATGTGCGGCGGCAGCGACAATTGAAACGTCAGCGCGAATCGCTGGCGACAGTGCGACGGTTGTTGGGGTTGTGGCATACCATCCATGTGCCGTTGGGCGTGACTTTGTTTGTGCTTGCATTTGTGCATGTTGTTGCAGCTTTGTATTTTGCAACGTTTTTGCACTAGGAGAAGACAATGAATGCGCGACGCCTTGGGTGTCTTTCGGGAAGTGGTTTGATTGCGGCTGCACTGGCTTTGCTGGTTGTGGGGGTTGGGGTGGCGTTGAATGGCGGTCGTTGGTTTAGCCCGGGTGGGTTAAAGGCTGGCACCGGTGATTCGGTGCTGGGTGGTGTAACTTCCCATGCGCAGTTGGTGGAGCGTTGCTCTGCCTGTCATACGCCTTTTTGGGCGCCGCAGACGATGGATGGGCAGTGTTTGGGGTGTCATGATGATATTCAGGCCGAGCTAAAAGATCCATCCAGTTTGCATGGCGGTTTGGGGATAAAAATGGATGTGCTGACCTGTCGCACCTGTCATACGGAGCATTTGGGGGCGGATGGAAACATTACGAAGGTGGGGGTAGATTTTCCGCATGAGGTGACCGGTTTTTGGCTGACCGTACATCGGCAGAACGAGGAAACCGGACGGGATTTTGCTTGTCAGGATTGCCATGAAAATGGCTTGAATCATTTTGATGTACAGGCGTGTGGTGACTGTCATTCGCGCCTGGATTTGCCTTTCATGCAGCAGCACGAACTGGATTTTGGGTTGGGTTGTTTGGCGTGTCATGATGGTGTAGATCGCTATGCCGCGTTTGATCATCAGCAGACGGACTTTCCTTTGCTGGGTGGGCATCAAAGCGTGGGATGCGGTGATTGTCATAACGCCGTGACAACAATGGATGAACTGGCAAGTACACCAATGACTTGTTTTGCCTGTCATGCGCAGGATGATGCACACAATGGGCAGTTTGGGGCCGATTGTGCTGCCTGTCACACGCCGCAGGGGTGGAAGCCGGCCAGTTTTGATCACAATGCAACTGATTTTCCATTGATTGGGGCGCATGCGGGTTTGCAGTGTGCCTCTTGTCACCTAGATGGACAATATTCTGATATGCCAACGACTTGTTTTGCCTGTCATGCGCAGGATGATGCACACAATGGGCAGTTTGGGACCGATTGTGCTGCCTGTCATACGTCACAGGGTTGGAAGCCAGCCAGTTTTGATCATAATGCAACCGGTTTTCCGCTAACGGGGGCGCATGTGGGGATTGCTTGCCTTGATTGTCATGCGCCGGGAACGTTTGCAGGGGTGGGGACGGCGTGCGTTTCGTGCCATGCAGAGCCGATTTATCATCAGGGCTTGTTTGGGGTGGATTGCGCACAGTGTCACACGACGACTGCTTGGCAGCCGGCGACTTTTAATGGTCCCCATACTTTTCCGATGGCACATGGTGGGGCACAGACCTGCAATGCCTGTCACACGGGAGGGCTTTCGACCTATACATGCTACGGTTGTCACGATGCCAGCGAAATGCGGCGCGAGCATGAGAAGGAGGGCATTGGGGATTTGAGCAACTGCGCTGGCTGTCACCCGAATGGAGAGGAAGATGACGACTAGGAAGCTAAAATTTCTTCAATGCGGTCTAATTCGCTTTCATCAAAATGACGGTGCTGCAATGCGGCAACCGCGTCTTCAACCTGAGCGGGGCGGCTAGCGCCAATTAGGGCGGAGGTGACTTGGGGGTGGCGTAGTACCCAGGCAAGGGCCATTTGTGCCAAACTTTGACCGCGTGCTTGTGCTATGTCGTTTAGCTGCCGAATTTTTTGCAGTTTGTCTTCGGTGATGTGTTCAGGGCGCAGGAAGCCCTGTGGGCGGGCGGCGCGCGAATCGGCTGGAATACCGCTCAGGTATTTGTTGGTGAGCAGGCCCTGGGCAAGCGGTGAGAAAACGATGCTGCCGATGCCTTCTTGTTGCAAGACTTCTAGCAAACCATGTTCAATCCAGCGATCGAACATGCTGTAGCGTGGTTGGTGAATCAGGCATGGGGTGCCAAGCTGGCGCATGATGTGGGCGGCCTGGCGGGTTTGCTCGGGTGAATAGGAGGAAATGCCAGCATAGAGTGCCTTGCCAGATCGTACAGCCTGGTCGAGGGCGGAGAGTGTTTCTTCCATGGGTGTTTCGGGGTCGGGACGGTGGGAATAAAAGATGTCAACATATTCAACCCCCATTCGTTTCAAGCTCTGATCCAGGCTGGCGAGCAAGTATTTTCGTGACCCCCAATTGCCATACGGCCCAGGCCACATAATGTATCCAGCTTTGGTGGATAGAATCAGTTCATCACGGTGTGCAGCCAGGTCTTGGCGCAGGATTTTGCCCAGTGTTTCCTCTGCGGAGCCGGGGGGCGGGCCATAATTGTTGGCAAGGTCGAAGTGTGTGATTCCAAGATCGAAGGCGCGCAACAAGGTGGCGCGGGCTGTTTCGTAAACATCTACGCCGCCGAAATTGTGCCATAGGCCAATTGAAATGGTGGGCAGCAGCAGACCGCTTCGTCCGCAGCGTTGGTACTGCATGGAGGTGTAGCGTGTTTCAAGGGGAGAGTGGGTCATGGGGGGATCCTTATGGAAAGATTAGCCGAGGTTGGCGCGTAGGATAACCAGCGTAAAAAGCACGATTCCGCCCATCAACAAGAGCATAAGCACGGCGAGAAGTAAAAATGTGCGATGTGTGGAGGGGCTGGGCGCTGGATTGTATGCCGAAATCCTGGTTGGCGTTGGGGGTTGGGCGCGTTGGCGGATTGCTGCGCCGATGCTGAGTGATGTAGCCAAACACAGAAAAAGCAAGCTGGTGGCAATGATGAGCAAGGCAAGTCGCCCAAAGGGTTGTGGCAGGCGTTCTAGAAAATAGTTGCGACTGAAAAACGTCAGGAAGAAGAGGCCCTGGAACACGCCAAATCCAATCAGTGCCAGAATGGCTTTGCGGTTGAGCGAGCTGGGTGGGTGAGGGGAATTCATGGTGTCTCCGGTTGGGTGCTGATTTCAGCAATGATTTGTTCAATGGTTAATTGGCTGCCTGACGTATTGGCGGATTGAAAGTTGGCGGGAGATAACTGGGTCTGGGCGGCCTGTAAAATATCAGTGATTTTGTTGGCAATTTCGCCTTCAAAGACAAAGCCATTTTGTGCCTGGATGGTTTGTGCGGTGGCAATCCAGCGTACCAGGGTTTGCCAGGTGGCCTGGGGGGTGTTTGGGGCAAGGGCTTGTTGATGCAATACTCGTGTTAATCCAATGATGCAGTAGGCAATGCCGCGCAGATCTTCAAGCTGTTGGGTGATGGTGAGGCTTTCCAGCAATTGCTGACGGGCGGCGCTGTAATTTCCAAGTTGCAGGTCAATTTCGGACAGGTTGCGTAAGGCAATAGAGGTTGAACGGAGATCGTCGGAGCGGTGGAAGATGCGGAAACTCGCGCTGTAAAGAGTATGGGCCAGGGGCAGATCGTTGTTGAGCATGGCAATTCCAGCTAGATTGCTGGTGGCGTAGGCTTCTCCAATCTGATCGCCGATTTCCTGACAGACAGCGGCGCTTTCTTCGTAACAGAGGCGTGCGGTTTCAATTTCTCCCATTTGTTCGGCTCCCTGGCCCAGGTTGTTGAGGGCAATCCCAATTCCCCATTTATCGCCAATTTGACGGTCGAGTGCCAGGCTTTCTTCACACAGTGCTTTACTTTCTGCAACGCGACCTTCTTCGCCAAGGATGATCCCTAAATTGTTCAAGACAGCTGAAATGCCGGGTTTGTCGTCTGTTTCTCGGTAGAAGGCCAGGCTTTGCTGGTAGTATTCTTTGGCAATGTCGTAGCGGGTTTGGTAGAAGGCTATCACGCCCAGGTTTTTCAGTGCCAGGGCAGCGGCGGAGTGGTTTTGAGTTTGTTCTGCCAGGTTCAGGGCTTGTTTTGCAATCTTTTCTGCCAGCGGATAGCGGCCCTGACGGATGTAAGTGGAACTGATATAGCTGAGGGTTTGGCAGGTGCCCGTGGGATGTTGCAAGGTTTCCCAGCTGATGCGGGCGCGCTTAAGCCAGCGGCGCGCCAGATCAAATTGGCCGCGCTGGTAGTGCAGGTGTCCAAGTTTCATTTGGCCTTCAGCCAACAGGGCCAGTTCGTTGGTTTGACGGGCCAGGCGAATGGCGCGGTGATAAGATTTGGCAGAGGCAGACGAGTTGCCAATTCGTTCTTGAATTTCTGCAATACGCAGCAAATAGGGCGTGATTTCTTGGGGTGTTTTGAGCAGTGGCAGCAGACGGGTATAGTAAGTGAGCGCGTTGTCGTTCTGATAGGCAATTTGAGCTGCTTTACCAGCTATGGCATTGTAGAGGCATTGTTTGTCGGTTTGCTGGGCTTGTTGGGCATGGTATGCCAGTTCTTCGTAGTGGGCTTCCAGCCGGTCAGCATATAGGGTTTCAATGGCTTGTAGTGCAAGGGTGTGCAAGGCGCGCAGCCGCCCGTGAAATTGCATTTGATAGGCGGCATCGCGCAACAGGGCGTGCTTGAAGATGCAGCGTATTTGCTGGAAGACCGTCCAAATTGCCTGTTGTTCGGCCTCGGTGACCAGCGTTAGCGTCAGAGGGTTGTCGTTGAGCATGTGCGAGAGGATGGCAATTTCAAATTCTCGCCCCAGGACAACAGCTGTTTGAACAATGTGTTTGACTTCGGCAGAGAGGCGATCGAGGCGGGCAACGAGGATGGCGTTGAGGTTTACGGGAATGTCGGGTAGGGTGACCGGGTTCAGTTCAGTGTGGCCGTCTTTGGTTTGCAGGCCAGAGCGTTCTTGCAGGTCAAGAAGAATTTGTTCAATCAGGAACGGGTTGCCAGATGTTTTTTCGAGCAGATGTGCATACAGTCCAGGGCCAATGGGCGTACCCAACAAACTGATTGCCATTTGCCGGGTTTGATCGGCGTTGAGGGTGGAGAGCCAGATGGTTTCTTGCGGAATTTCTTCCTCAAGTGAAAATTCTGGTAGATGGCCATCATCTTGTGGTCGGCAGGCGGATAGGATGGCGTAGGGGAAAAGGTGTGGAGGGCGGACGATGGCTTGCAGCAATTGCAGCGAAGCTGAATCCAGCCATTGAGTGTCTTCGAGGACTACAATGACTGGCTGACGCAGACTCTCAACCTGAAGGAGGGCTTTGAAGGCGTAGAGGGTGTTTTCGAATCGAAAGCGGGGTTGTAGTTGTTCGTAGAGGGAAGCGGGCCAATGCAGGTTCAGCAGTGCGCCCAGGAAGGAATCGGCGCGCTCCAGTTCTCGCAGCAGGGCTGTGCGGATGGTGGTGGGGAGTTGGGGAGTGGGGGTTTGTTGCAGCCAGGTGCGCAGCGCTTGCATCTTTTGTAGAAACCGGGCTTTGTTGTCGTTTTCTGATGCGGTTTCTGATTGGGAAAAGTAATGTTGGAGCAGGTAAACAAATGGAGAAAAAGCGCGTTGCAAAACTGGGTCGCAAGGGGCGGTTAACCAAAGGTGGTGATGGCTTTGAGCTTGAAGCTGGGTGTGAAGTTCGTGGAGCAGGCGGCTTTTGCCAATGCCCGGTTCACCGCAGAGTGTTAGCAGGCCGGCAAAGCGGGGCTGGTGGGTGGCGGTCAAGGTGGGCGAAAGGAAGCGTTGCAGGGTTTGCATTTCCTGCGTGCGGCCCACCCATTGACCGGCAAAAAGCGATGTGAGCGGCTGATTGTGCCGGGCGTTGAGGGTATAGATGGGTTGGGGGGTGCGTTTGCCCTTGATGGTTTGCGTGCCAGCTGATACAAGCTTGTGGCTGGTTGCTAGCGAGCGGGCGGCCTGGGAATCGAGCAGAATTTGCCCCGAACTGGCTTGCTGCATCAGACGAGCAGAGAGATTGACCGTGTCGCCAATGGCAGAATATTCATTGCGCAGCGAGCAGCCAATCAGGCCGGTATAGGCCATACCGCGCGTCAACCCGGCCCGCCAGGTGACTTGGGCTGGGTTGCAACGCTGTCTTAAATCAAACAGGAATCCGGCGGCGCGTTGAGCATCGTCTTCATGGGCAATGGGTGCGCCGAAAAGGATGAGAGCCATGCCGCCCTTGTCGCCAAAATCCAATTTATTGAAGTAACCACCATATTCTGCGGCAGATTGCAACAGGTGATCTACAAAGCTGGGCAAGGCATCGTCGGATGTTTGAAAAGAAATGAAAACAGGCAAGATGAGGCGAAATTCTCCGCCAATATTGCGATTGGCAAACTCAAGCACTGGCATTGGAATGAAGGGGCGCAAGTGTTCGATGGCAATTGGGGCTGGTTGAAAAACTTGAATGGGTGCGGATGGTGTGCCTTGTAGCAGGGCATAGCCGGGTGCGTCGGGGAAGGGCTTGATGGATGGTGCGGGTTGAAGGTGGCGTAGGATGGCCTTATCCAGAACGATTTGTCCTTTACAGGCGAGTTGCTCGGCAAGCATTGCTGTTTCAATTGCCTGAGAGCGAAAGTAATAGGCGGCGTGGGTTTGGTTGGCGGTGGAGAGAATGCCCCATTCTACTTCCCCAATCCCCAATCCGCCCCGCGCTGTCAGTTCAAAGCTGCCCCAGGGGGTGGGGTATTGTTGGGGTTTGGCGAAACGGGCCTGAATGTCGGCGGCGGCGCGTAGTGCTAGCGCGGCAGCGTTTGGCTGTTCGAGCGGAAAGAGGGCGGTGATGGCATCGCCAGCGAAGGAGGAGACAAAGCCATTTGCGGCATAGATTTGCTCGATGAGGGGGGTGAAGGTGGTGTTGAGGCCGTGTGTCAGGGCCTCGGCCCCTTGTTTTTGGTGTTGCATCAGCGCTTCGGTGAGGCGAGTGAAGCCGGAGAGGTCCAGGAAGAGACCGATGGCTTTAAATTTGCCGTTCAGGCATTGGTTTTGGTAAGCGTTGGCAATCCAATGTGGAATGAGTGACATGATTCATCCGGTTTAAAGAATACCCAGGTCAGCCGATAAGCCGCGTTCTGTCCATCGTTGGCGATGGGACGATCATCTCTCTGGACGCATAGTTGCCTGTGCGCTCTAGCAGCCTACCCGGAACTCTAGGAAGACGAGCCGTCTCCCGTTCCCCGCGAGGAACTTTGCTCCTGCTTGGCCTTGCTCCGGATGGGGGTTGCCTGGCCGCCGCATTACTACGGCGCCGGTGGTCTCTTACACCGCCGTTTCACCCTTACCTCTAGAAGAGGTGGTATGTTTCTGTGGCCCGATCCGGCAGGTTACCCCGCCCCGGGTGTTACCCGGCATCCTGCTCTCTGGAGCGCGGACTTTCCTCGACCCCATGAAACATAGGGCCGCGATCGTCTGACCGACCTGGGTATGCTCATCATACCGCTTTCAGGCGTTTGCGTCAATTGTCATTTGCAGAATGTGGGGCTATAATTGATATATTCCTTTGAGGAGGTCGCATATGCCGTTTGTTGCTGGTCAGACGGTTGGTTCTTATCAAATTTTAGGGCAGTTGGGGCAGGGGGGAATGGCGACTGTCTACAAGGCCTATCATGCGGCTCTAGACCGCTATGTGGCGATTAAGGTGCTGCATCAGGCCTTTCTGGAAGATCCGACCTTTTTGGCCCGGTTTCAGCGTGAGGCAAGAGTTGTGGCCCGATTGGATCATCCAAACATCATCCCAATTTACGATTTTGCTCAGCAGGATGGATTGCCTTACCTGGTGATGAAATATATTGAGGGTGAAACGTTGAAGGCGCGCTTGGAACGCGGGCCACTTTCGCAGGATGAGATGTTACAGGTGGTGGATGCGGTAGGGTCTGCTTTACAGTATGCGCATGCGCAGGGCATTTTGCACCGTGACATTAAACCTTCGAATGTGTTGCTGACACAGGAGGGGGGAATCTATCTGGCTGATTTTGGACTGGCGCGTATTGCACAAAGCAGTGAGATGTCGTTAACTTCGGATCGGATGGTGGGAACGCCGCAATATATTTCACCGGAGCAGGCATTATCCAAGGCAGACCTGGATGCCCGGACGGACATTTATTCATTTGGCGTTATGTTGTATGAGATTGCAGTTGGTCGGGTGCCGTTTAACGCGGATACACCGTTTGCGGTGATTCATGATCACATCTATTCACCGTTGCCGCCTCCGCGCCAGGTGAACCCAAAGGTTGCGCTGCCGGTGGAACGGGTGCTGCTGAAAGCGTTGGCGAAGGACCCGCAGGATCGGTTTGAAAATGCTGCCAGCATGGTGCGGGCGGTGCATGTGGCCGTGCAAGGTTTGCCAGTGCCGGAAGCGGTCATTCCAACGGTGGTGGCGCAGCCGGTACCAGAACAGTCGCCGCAGCCGACGCAGGTGCCACCTGCTGCCTCCTCGACTGTCTCGGGGGTTGCGGGTGAATTCATCGGTGCGCTTGGACAGGTGTTAGGTCATGCAATGCAAGGTGCCTCGGCAGAGCTTAAGGATGAGCTATCGAAAGCGACGGTGGAGTTGCGTGTGGAGGCGGAAAAGATGGCTGCCGCTCAGCAGGAACCTGCGGTGGCTTCTGTGCCTGCTGTGAAAAAAAACCGCCGTTTTGCCTGGGGATGGCTGGTGCCCGGTGTGGTTTTGTTGTTGTTGATGGCGTTTATGGCTGTGCGTGTGGCTGGCTTGCGCCAATCGGCGCGTGAACATTGGCAGGTCACTGCAACTGCCATTCAGAGCGCGATACCTGCCACATTGCTTCCGGTTGTTCAGCTGCAACCAACTCGTACAGCGGTGATGGAAAATAGTCCCCAAGCACCGAGCAGCAATTTGGGCCATGCAGAGCAGGAAATGAAACTGGCAATCAATGCCTATTTGGGCGGGGATGTGGGGGAGGCAAAACGTCATTTAGGGGTGATGATGAACGCGGCTGGCGAAGATGTTGAATTTTACGATATGGCGTTGAAGACAATGATGGAGCAAGGTGCCTGGGGCCTGGCACTGTGGATGACAATTGAACCGCCACAGGCAGCACCGTTGGATTTTCTGCGCGACCGCTCGGAACAGATGCACCAACTGGTATATTTGGCCGCAGCAGACCCGTTGGCCGAGGTGGTTTTTGAGCAGCAACAGGGTGTGCCATTCTTTGCTGTGGCCTCTACGCGGCGCGAGATGTTGTTTGGCGATATGGCGAGCGCCAAGCGACGGTTGGGTGAATTAATGCAAGACCGGATGGTGCGCGAGCGTTTTCCTGAAGTGAATTTGTTGGAAGCTGAACTGTATCTTAAGCTGGATGATCCGCAGGCACAGAATGTGTTGGATCGGATTTTGAAGGATGCGGCCATGCCCGCCTGGATTGTGGACATGGCGAGGCAATTGAATAAACCATAAAACACAGGTCCAAAAGGGCCGAGTGTCCATTTTTACTCAAAGAGGTTCAAGGATGCGTACTCCATTGGTTGCTGGTAATTGGAAGATGAACAAGACGGCTGCACAGGCTCGTCAATTGGTGCAGGAGATGTTGCCTGGTTTGCAGGCTGTGATGACGGTGGAGCGGGTAATTTGTCCGCCGTTTTCGGCCTTATGGGCGGTTTCGGAACTTTTGCAAGGAACGGGGATTGGCCTTGGGGCACAAAATTTGTATTGGGAGGCTTCAGGGGCCTTTACGGGGGAGGTTTCGCCTGGGATGGTGAAGGAGTTTTGTCAGTATGTCATCCTGGGTCATTCGGAACGAAGGGCTTATTTTGGTGAGACGGATTTAACGGTCAACCGTAAGGTGAAGGCAGCACTGGCAAATGACCTGACGCCGATTGTTTGCGTGGGTGAAACATTGGCTGAGAATGAGGCTGGACAAACCGCAGCGGTGATTGAGCGGCAATTGCGCGAGGGTTTGCAGGGACTGGAGGTTGGAGACGGGCAAAAGTTGGTGATTGCCTATGAGCCGGTCTGGGCCATTGGCACAGGGCGGGCAGCAAGCGGTGCTGGTGCAAATGCGGTGTTGGCGGAGTGCATCCGTCCAACGTTGGCGGGCCTGTTCGACGAGGCGGTGTCGCAGTCAGTGCGCATTTTGTATGGTGGTTCGGTGACGGCTGCGAATGCGGCTGAGTTTTTCTCACAGTCTGAGATTGATGGCGCTTTGGTGGGAGGGGCGAGCCTGAAACTTGCCGAATTTGTGCCCATTACACAAGCTGCAGCCCGGTGAATTTATCGGCTTTTGACGGCCTGCTGTGGTTCTTGGCGTGTTTGGCGGCGTTTATTTTTGCGCAACGCCGTCTGCATCAGAACTTGCAGGCCGTCTTTTTGCTTCTCACGCGTCACCCAGCGGTGACGATTGGGCTGTTCTCGCTGCTGTTGTTTCCTGGGGTGTTACTGCATGAGTTGAGCCATTATCTGATGGCGCGCCTGTTAGGCGTGCGGACCGGGCGTTTTTCGCTTTTGCCAACGGTGCTTGGTGATGGTACAGTGCGCCTGGGCTTTGTGGAAACAGCAAAGGTTGATTTTGGGCGCGATGCATTGATTGGAATGGCGCCGCTGCTTACTGGTGGAGCGCTGACAGCATATTTGGGAATTGAGCGGCTGGGGTTTTTGTATCTGGCCGAAGGCTTTGGACGCGCTGGGTTGGCTGGCTTTTGGGAAGGGGTGGTAGCACTGCCGCAGCAAAGCGATTTTTGGCTGTGGTTTTATTTGACTCTGAGCGTAAGCAGCACGATGTTGCCCTCAGCCTCTGACCGACGTGGTTGGCTGCCACTTGGCTTGACGGTGGTGGGGATGGTGTTGTTGGCAGTTTTGGCCGGAGCTGGCCCCTGGATGTTGGCGAACCTGGCACCGGGCCTGAATCAGGTGCTGCGTGCGCTGGCGGTGGTTTGGGCCATTAGTCTGGTCGTTCATCTCGTTTTGTTGTTGCCAGTTTGGGGGGTGCGCCGTGTCTTGGAGCGTTTGACGGGCGTTCGTGTGCAGGGATTGTAGACAGCAGATAAAGCTGATAAAATACAACGAATATTATCCGATTTACATCAAGGCCTGGAGGATGAGATGGTAGCGAATTCATCGGAGATACTGCGCGACCGCTTTGGACGGCAGATAACGTATCTTCGCATTTCTGTTACAGACCGCTGTAATCTGCGTTGTGTGTATTGTATGCCACCTGAAGGGGTTCCTCAGGTTGGGCATGGGGATGTGTTGCGGTATGAAGAGATTTTAGAGATTGTGAAATTGGCTGCGCACTATGGGGTGCGCGAGGTGCGTTTGACCGGTGGTGAGCCGTTGGTGCGCGCTGATTTACCGGACCTGGTGCGGATGATTGCCGGGGTGCCTGGAATTGAAGATATTAGCCTGACGACAAATGGGCTATTGCTGGATCGGCTGGCTGAGCCGTTGGTGCGGGCTGGACTGAAACGGATTAATGTCAGCCTGGATACACTGCAAGCGGAGCGTTTTTTGCGCATTACGCGCGGCGGATCGTTTGAGCGCACCTGGGCAGGAATTTTGAAGGCGGAAGAATTGGGTCTGCGTCCGATTAAGTTGAATGTGGTGATGATGCGCGGCGTGAATGATGATGAGTTAGAGGATGTGGCGCGCCTGACACTGGAAAGGCCCTGGCAGGTGCGTTTTATTGAATTAATGCCTATTCAGAACCAGGCAGCATGGGGGGAAGGGCTGCCGCTGCCAGAGGAGACCTATTTGCCGATTGCCGAGATGTTGGCCCGACTGGAGCCGTTGGGCCTGGAAGTGTGCGGTCATGGTGTGGGGAGCGGCCCAGCACAGGAATATCGTCTGCGCGGTGCGCTGGGCAAGTTGGGTTTCATCTCACCGGTCAGCGAGCCATTTTGCGAGCAGTGTAACCGTTTGCGTCTGACGGCCGATGGAAATTTGCGCCCCTGCTTGTTGCATGATGTTGAGGTGCCGGTGCGCGATGCGCTGCGACGAGGTGAGGATTTGCTGCCTTATTTGCAGCAGGCGATTGCGCTGAAGCCAATGGCGCATGAGTTGGAGCAGCAACACAGCCCGTCGGGGCGTTGTATGCGGCAAATTGGTGGCTAAGCCGTTCCAAACTGACGGTCGCCGGCATCGCCCAGACCTGGGAGAATGTAGCCATGTTCGTTAAGGCGTTCGTCCAGCGCGGCGAGGTGAATGGGAACATCCGGGTGGGCAGTTTGCAGGCGTTTGACACCTTCGGGGGCGCCAATCAGGCCAACAAATTTGATTTTCTTTGCTCCCCAGCGTTTCAGCACATCAACAGCAGCAACAGCAGAGCCGCCAGTAGCCAGCATGGGGTCAAGAATGAGGCAAACGGAAACGGTTGGCTCGGTGGGTAGCTTGTTGTAATATTCAACGGGTTTGAGTGTGCGTTCATCGCGGTAGAGGCCAATATGCCAGACCTCGGCGGAGGGCATCAGTTCCCAAACGCCTTCGACCATGCCCAGACCCGCGCGCAGGATGGGCACCAGGCCGATTTTTTCCTGAAGTTGCCAGCTACGTGTTTCGGCGAGTGGGGTTTGGACGGTGATGGGCTGCAACAACAGGTCGGCAGTGGCTTCGTAGGCTAGCAGCCCGGCAATTTCGCGCACCAGTTCGCGAAATTTCTTTGGCTCAGTTTGGGCGCAGCGCAATTTGCTGAGCTTGTGCGCAACCAACGGATGAGGGGAAAGCAAAACAGTGGACATGCGGAAAACTCCTGGATTGGATGGACTGATTATAAACCAAATAGCGCAGGAACAGGTATAATCGGGGGTATGACTGACGATAAGAATCGCTTGATGGATCCGGAAGCCCGCACAGACGATCGTGTGGATCAGGCGTTGCGTCCGCAGCGCTTGCAGGAATTGATTGGGCAGGAACAGGTAAAAGAGAACCTGGCGATTTTGATTGCGGCGGCTCGGCAGCGGGGGGAGGCGCTGGACCATGTGCTGTTTTATGGGCCACCCGGGTTGGGCAAGACAACATTGGCGCATGTCCTGGCGAATGAAATGGGGGTGAATATTAAGATTACAACCGGCCCGGCAATTGAGCGGGCCGGTGACCTGGCAGCAATTTTGACCAATTTGCGGGCAGGAGATATTCTGTTTATTGATGAAATTCATCGCCTGGGACGGGCAATTGAAGAAGTTTTATACCCAGCCATGGAGGACTATGCGCTGGATATTGTCATTGGCAAAGGGCCATCGGCGCGCTCCATTCGCCTCAAGTTGCCGCGTTTTAGCGTCATTGGGGCAACAACGCGGCTTGCCCTGGTGAGTGCACCGCTGCGGGCGCGCTTTGGAGCGGTCTACCGGCTTGATTATTACGACATGCCTGCAATGATGGAGATTGTGATGCGGGCAGCAAAATTGCTGGCAGTGGAGGCGGAGCCGCAAGGGGTGGAGGAAGTGGCGCGCCGAGCGCGTGGCACGCCGCGTGTGGCGTTACGTTTGTTGCGCCGGGTACGAGACTATACGCAGGTGCGAGGAACAGGGATTATCACCCGGCAATTTGCAATTGAAGCGCTGAATTTGTTAAAGGTGGATCCTTTGGGTCTGGATGATGTGGATCGGCGGGTGCTG
The DNA here is from genome assembly GCA_964453115.1 of uncultured Anaerolinea sp. Classification (GTDB taxonomy): domain Bacteria; phylum Chloroflexota; class Anaerolineae; order Anaerolineales; family Anaerolineaceae; genus JAIWNK01. Next base: position 154,142 of record CAYVRT010000001.1, read on the forward strand.
CGGACAATTATTGAAAAATATCGGGGTGGGCCGGTGGGCCTGAATACAATCGCTGCTTCAATTGGTGAGGAACCAGACACGATTATGGATGTGGTGGAGCCCTATTTGTTGCAATTGGGCTTTTTGGATCGTACGCCCCAGGGCCGCACAGCAACACGCCGGGCTTATGAACATTTGGAACTGAGCTACCCGGAGGATGGGCAGCAATTGCGCCTGATTGGATGACGATGCGCACGGATGATTTTGATTATCATTTGCCCCTGGAGCGAATTGCGCAAACGCCAATTGAGCCGCGTCATGCATCGCGCCTGCTTGTTCTGGATCGTAACCGTGAAGAATTGCAACATCGTGTCTTCATGGATATCAGCCACTATCTGAGAGCATCTGATTTGTTGATCATCAATCAGACGCGCGTTTTGCCTGCGCGAATTTTTGCCCGTAAGCCTTCGGGTGGGCAAGTTGAGGTGCTGTTGCTGCGCCGGGTGGATTCGCAAACCTGGGAGGTGTTGGTGGGGGGCAAGCGGGTTTTGGCGGGGAAGGTGTTGAAGATTGAGGGTGGGCCAGATGCGCTTGTGGTTGAGGTACTGGAAGGCGCCAGGCGGTTGTTGCGCTTTGAGCAGCCGATTGAACCATTTTTGCCGCAGATTGGACAGATGCCATTGCCGCCCTATATTCATGCTCGTTTGGATGATCCGGAGCGCTATCAAACCGTGTATGCGCAATCTCCGGGTTCGGCAGCTGCTCCAACTGCCGGTTTGCATTTTACACCGGAACTGATGGCCGATTTGCAGAAACGTGGCGTGCAATTTGCCGGGGTAACATTGCATGTGGGGTTGGATACTTTTGCACCAGTGACAGAGGATGATCCGCAGACGCATCGGATTCATAGCGAGTGGTGTGAACTGAGCCTTGAGACGGCGCAGGCTGTGGCAGAAACGCGACGTGCAGGGGGGCGAGTGATTGCGGTCGGCACGACCAGTGTGCGGACGCTAGAATCGGCAGCGCGGGCTGGTGGTGGGGTTGTGCAGCCGTTTTGCGGACCAACCGATTTGTTTATTCTGCCGGGATTTTGCTTTCAGGCGGTGGATGCAATGATTACCAATTTTCATCTGCCGCGCTCGACTCTCTTGATGTTGGTAAGCGCATTTGCCGGGCGCGAACGGATATTGGCGGCCTATGAAGAAGCTGTTCGGATGCAATATCGCTTCTTTTCGTTTGGCGATGCAATGTTAATTTTGTAATAGAATTTTCTACAGACTACTTGACAAAGCGGATCGGTGTTGTATAATTCTCGCTGTACTTACCGACCGTTTAGTTAGTTCAAAGGAGATAGCAAAGTTATGGAAAACAAGCAACGTAATCAAGTGATGACTGTTTTGTTTATTGGTGTGTTGATGGGCGCACTGGATATTGCCATTGTTGGACCGGCGCTTTCGGCTATTCGGAGTGATTTGGGGGTTGGGGATCGTTCACTGCCGTGGATTTTCAGTATTTATGTTTTGTTTAATTTGATCGGGACACCGTTGATGGCAAAATTGTCCGATTTATATGGGCGGCGTTCTATTTATGTGTTGGATGTAGCTTTATTTGCCCTTGGCTCTTTGCTGGTGGCAATGGCGCGTGGGGCTGATTCCTTTGCCCTGTTGTTGATTGGGCGCGCTGTGCAGGGGTTTGGAGCGGGTGGAATTTTCCCGGTGGCGAGTGCAGTAATCGGCGATACGTTTCCACCAGAGAAGCGCGGCAGTGCGCTGGGGTTGATTGGAGCAGTGTTTGGGCTGGCCTTTCTCATTGGCCCCATCTTGGGCGGTTTGTTATTATCTTTAGGTTGGGAATGGTTGTTCCTGATTAATTTACCGTTGGCATTGCTGGTGATTGTTTTGAGCTTGCGAACGTTACCGGTTTCCCGCCCGGAGAAAAGTCCGGCATTTGACTGGTTGGGCATGGCGGTTCTTTCGTTTTCCTTGGCTGCGCTGGCCTTTGGGTTGAATCAGATTGACACAGCGCATTTCTTTGTTAGCCTGACAGGCCTGGGGGTTTGGCCTTTTCTGGTTGGGGCTGGATTGGGGTTTGTGGTTTTGATGCGCTGGATTGAGCCAAAGGCCATGAACCCGATTTTGCCATTGCGTTTGTTTGAACTGCGTCAATTGCGGTTGGGGTATATGCTGACGGCGGGTGCTGGATTGGGCGAGGCGAGCCTGGTTTTTATGCCGCTGCTGGCTATTGCTGCGTTGGGTGTCAAAACGGCGCAGGCCAGCTATTTGCTGATGCCGGTTGTGCTGGCGATGGCAGTTGGTTCTCCGCTGATGGGCCGGCTGCTTGACCAGCTTGGCTCGCGGGTCGTAATTTTGGCTGGAACACTCATCTTCACAATGGGCGTATTTCTTTTGAGCCAATTTGCCAGTAGCATGGCGCTGTTTATTGTAGCTGGGGCATTGATTGGGTTTGGTCTTTCAGCACTTTTGGGTGCGCCCATTCGTTATGTGACGTTGAACGAGACGGCGGCAGCGGATCGCTCGGCTGCACAAGGTGTGGTGACCGTGTTTACCAGCATTGGCCAATTGATGGGTAGCGCAGCGGTGGGGGCGGTGGCTGCTTCGCAAGGTGGAGCGGTGGCAGGGTATAGCCTGGCATTTGCTTTGATTGGTGGTGTGGGGGTGTTGCTTGTGCTGGCCGCGTTGGCACTTAAGCCGCGCACCGCTGAAGTTGAGCGCTTGAAAGGCGGGCAGTGAGGCGATGCGGGAGCGAATTTTGGCAGAGACGATAAGGCTGTTTGTGCAGCGTGGTTACCATGGCGTTTCAATGCGCGAGATTGCACAGGCCTGTGGCGTGACAAAGGCTGCTCTTTATTATCACTTTGCTGATAAATCCGATTTGCTATGGGCGATATTAAATCGCCATTTGCAGGAAGTGGCAGAAATTGTTGCCGGGTGCGATATGGCACAGCCAATAAATGTCCGTTCCCAAATTGAAAGACTGATTGATGGGCTGCTGCACCTGCCTTTTGAGCAGCGTGCTTTGGTGCGGCTCGGTACACAGGAGGTGGCGAACCTGGATGTAGAAAAGCGACAGGCTTTTGTGGCTTTGTATGAAGAGAAGTTTATTGGAAGAATTGTGCAGATTTTCCAGGAGGGGGTGCAGAGCGGTGAACTACGGGCAGTGGATGCTCGTGTGGCAACCTGGACGCTGCTGGGTATGTTGTACCCGTTTTTTTCTCCCTCGGCAGTTTTGCGTAGCCGAGAGGCAGAGGCGCAGATGGCAGCACAGATGCTGACGATTTTTTTTGATGGGGTGAGAAATGAGCTTTGATACTTGGGAAGAATTGGATGAGGCATTGAGTGGTTGCCGAACTTGTCCACGTCTCACGGAGTGGCGCGAACGAGTGGCAATTGAGCGGCGGCGTGCTTATCGTGATTGGGTTTATTGGGGGCGGCCTGTGCCAGGGTTTGGTGACCGGCACGCACGATTGTTGATTGTTGGGTTGGCACCTGGGGCGCATGGGTCGAATCGTACCGGCAGAATGTTTACCGGTGATGCGTCGGGTGATTTTCTCTACCCGGCTTTGTACCGGGCAGGGTTTGCCAATCGTCCGTTCAGTGAACGCTGTGGGGATGGTTTGATATTGTACGATGCTTATATTACAGCGGTTGGACGTTGTGCGCCTCCAGAGAACCGACCTACGCCGCAAGAATTGGAATGGTGCCGGCCCTATCTGGTGGCAGAACTGCGTTTGCTAAAACAGGTACAAGGTGTTGTGGCTTTGGGGCAAATCGCGCTGAATGGTGTGTTGGCTGCCTATCGGCTGATGGGGGCTGTTTTGCCGTCGGTCTCGTTTGGGCATGGCGTTTTGAGGGAATTGGGGCCAGGGATGCCCTGGTTAATTACTTCTTATCATCCCAGCCGTCAGAATACGCAGACTGGGCGACTGACGGCCGAGATGTTTGATGCTGTTTGGCAGGTGGCGCGCAGTCGGCTGGTTGATGTATAGTGTTTGTATAAAAGGGGGTTGATTCTGCACCAGAAAGCTCTTACAATCAAAATCAATGATTGAAGAGGAGCAGCCTTTATGAGCAAAGTCGTTAGAGTAAAACAAAGCAAGGTTAGATTGGCAGCATGGGGTGTTGTGTTGGTCGCGGGGATGACTTTTCTCACCTGGTTATTGAACCCTGGTGGGCCGCAAGACGCAGCTTTGATGGCGCTGGAGAGTGGGCAGCAGGTGAGTGTGAGCGATGAGGGTGATTGGGTTCTGTTCTTGCCTGCTGAGCAACGCACAGAGACTGGGTTTATCTTTTACCCGGGTGGGCGGGTGGATTATCGCTCCTATGCACCGCTGACGAGGGCCGTTGCTGAAGCTGGTTATCCGGTTGTTTTGGTGAAGATGCCGCTGAGCCTGGCTGTTTTTGACCCGATGCGGGCGGAACGGGTGATGGCTGAGATTTCATCGGTGCAAAAATGGGTGATTGGTGGTCATTCTTTGGGCGGTGCGATGGCGGCTTCATTTGTTCATGCCAACCCGCAGGCCGTGGATGGCTTGATTTTCTATGCTGCGTATCCAGCACAAACCAACCCATTAACCGGGGTGGACATTCCGATTGCTTCCATTTATGCTACATTGGATGGGGTGGCGACGACCGAGAAGATTGAACAGAGCCGCGCCTTGCTGCCGCAGACGGCCAGTTTTGTGGCAATTGAGGGCGGCAATCATGCCCAGTTTGGTTGGTATGGTGCTCAGGAAGGGGATGGAGAGGCGACCTTGTCGCATTTGGAGCAACAGGCGCAGATGTTGCGGGCGACGCTTGATCTCCTTTCTGATGTGGAGGTAAAATGAAAAGAATTTTGAAGACGATTGGCCTGGTTCTTTTGGGTTTGAGTTTGGTTTTGGTGCTTGGCCCGTTTTTGGTACCGGTGCCGGCGCTGAAGGATACAAAGCCGCCGGAGGCACTGGCAGATGCTGACAGTCGTTTTGTGCAGGTTAAGGGTGTCAATGTGCATTATAAAGTATATGGCAGTGGTGGACCGGTGATGATTTTATTGCATGGGTTTGGCGCAAGTGCGTTTTCGTGGCGAGATGTGGTGTTGCCACTTTCGGAGGTGGGGACGGTCATTGCGTATGATCGTCCAGCCTTTGGCTTGACGCAACGCCCCATGCCGGGTGAATGGATGGCTGAAAACCCCTATGCTTTTGAAACGCAACCTGAACTGTTGCTTGCTTTGATGGATGCGTGGGGAGTGGAACAGGCAATCTTGATTGGACACTCGGCGGGTGGAACAGTGGCGACGCAAATGGCTTTGGAGTATCCGGAGCGTGTGAGCGGGTTGGTGTTGGTGGATGCGGCGATTTTCACCGGCGGGCGGGCTTTGCCGGGCTGGTTGGATTGGCTGAAAGAAACGCCTCAGGCCGATCGCCTGGGGCCGCTGCTTTCACGCACTTTGCAGTCGCGCGGCGAGGATTTTATCCGTGCTTCGTGGCATGATCCGCTGGGTGTGACGGAGAGTGTTTTGGCAGGGTATCGCAAGCCTTTGCAGGCAGAAAATTGGGATCGGGCGCTTTGGGAATTGACCAAATCTGCCCGTCCACTGAACTTGCCGGAACGATTGGGTGAATTGAAGATGCCAGTTCTGGTTCTAACGGGGGATGATGATCGGATTGTGCCAACGCAGCAAAGTATTGAGCTGGCTGGGAAAATTCCTGGCGCACAGCTGGTGGTGGTGGAGCGTTCCGGGCATTTGCCGCACGAGGAGCGTCCACAAGCGTTTTTGGCAGCAGTGCTGCCGTTTATTGAGCAAAAGGAGTTGCAATGAGCCGAAATCAGTTGATTGTATCTGTAAAGGCGCCCGATTTCGAGCTGTTGGATACAAGCGGGCGTAGTGTGCGCTTGAGTGAATACACTGCCAAAGGGCCGGTTGTGCTGGTCTTGACGCGTGGGTTTGTCTGACCATTTTGCCGCGCGCATTTGACGCAGTTGCGTCAAGACTATGCTTTGTTTCAACAGCGCGGGGCTGATGTGTTGGTGCTTGGACCGGATGGCCCGAATGCATTCAAGCGCTATTGGGAGGAAAATCAGATGCCGTTTGTGGGTATGGCGGATATTCGCAACAAAGTGGCTGATACGTTCTATCAGGAAGTGAACTGGCTCAAATTGGGCCGTATGCCAGCATTGTTTGTCGTAGACCGCAGTGGAGTGATTCGCTATGCGCATTATGGCGATTCAATGTCAGATATTCCTTCCAACCAGGATATACTGGCAGTATTGGATGAAATTGGAAAGGAGGGGGGATGAAATATGCCCTGATATGGGGAAGCGGCGTGATAGGCCGGGCTGTCATGGCCCGGCTTATATCCAGCGGTTGGCAAGTGGTGTGCGTGGGGCGGCGAGGCGCTGATTTGCGGGAAGTGAATGTCCATGTCTTTGAGGCTGATTTTTCCTCGCCTGCGGCTGTGCAGGCGACTGCCCTGGCAATTGGGCAGGAATTTGGCCCGTTTGATTGGTATGTCTATGCAGCGGGCGATATTTTCGTCCAGACTGTCCAGGGGTTGCGTGTGGAAGACTGGCAGCGGGTGCTGAATGCCAATCTGAACGGGGCGTTTTATACGGCGCAGGCTTCACTGCCGTTGCTTGGGGCAGGGGCCGCGATGGCCTTTGTGGGCGCACAGCAGGAGCGGATGCGCTTACCGGGGCTGGCAGCCTATGCGGCTGGCAAGGCTGGGCTTGAGGCATTTGCTGAGGTGCTGCGCAAAGAAACACGGCGCAAGGTTTTGGTGGTCAGGCCGGGTGCTGTGCGAACGGCTTTTTGGCAGAAGGTGCCGTTTAAATTGCCGCCTTCGGCAATGACTGCTGAGGAATTGGCTGAAAAGTTGGTGATGGCTTACGAAGAGGGTGCACAAGGAGTGCTGGACCTGTGATTTGGGAATTTCAACGAACATTGGGACGCCGATTGTTGCTGTGGGCCGGGTTGAGTGTTGGGTTTGGGTTGGTGTGGCTTGGGGGGGCAGCAGAGTGGTGGAAAGGGTTTGGTTTTCAGGCGCTGGCCTGGGGTGTGGTTGATGGGGTGATTGCGTTGTTTGGCCTGCGCGGACTGGCGGAAAAAATTGCTCGCCCGGTGGAACTTGCATTGGCTGAGCGGGATGCCAGGCGGCTGCGGCTCATTTTGTGGGCTAATGCAGGTCTGGATGTCTTGTACATTGCGGGCGGTTTGGTGTGGGCTTTGGTTTGGGTGCAGGATGATTTTGCGGCTGGCAATGGCTGGGGGGTGGTTGTGCAGGGGGCTTTTCTGCTTCTGTTTGATGTTTTGCATGCTTTGGCGGTGCCAGATGAAATTTCTCCGCCGGAAATTGATTATTTCCGCGGGCAGCAGCACGAACGATTTGAGGCGCAGGGTGGCAAACCAGCTGCTTTGCTGGTGCATGGTTTTCCGGGGTCGCCGAATGAAATGCTGCCATTGGCGGGCGCCTTGCACGAAGCGGGCTGGACGGTGTGTGTGCCTCTGTTGCCGGGGTTTGCTGGGCAGCTTTCTAGCCTGTATCAGCAGCGTGTGAGCGGGTGGGTGGATTACGTAGTGAGCGAGGTGCAGCGTTTGCGCGCCGCTGGTCATGCGCCGGTGGTATTGATTGGGTATTCGATGGGGGCCGGGCTTTCCATTCCGGCGGCAGTGCGGTCGCAGCCCGATGCTGTGGTGCTGTTGGCGCCTTTCTGGCAGCCGTTTTCTTGGTTGCAGAAGGTGCTTGCGGGGTTGATCCGGCTTTTCTTGCCTGCGGTTTTGCGACCGTTGCGCCGGGTGGATTTGCGTCAGGGGCGAATGCGGGCGGCTCTGGAACAGTTTGTTCCAGAGCTGAATTGGGATGATGACGTGGTGCAAACGGGCGCGCGGCGCTTTGGGCTGCCACTGGTGTTTGTTGAACAGGTTCAGGTGCTAAGTGAAGCGGTGCAGCAGATGGTGGGGACATTGCAAGTACCTGTGTTGGTGATGCAGGCGCAACGGGACCCGGTCGTTAGGCCGGTTTATACCCGGCGTTTGATGGCCCGTTTTTCGGGGTCGTTGCGTTTTGTGACTGTGGATGGGGAACATAATATGACATTGCCTGAGCATCCGGGGTACGCGGTGGTTCGTCAAACCGTGTTGGATTTTTGCCGAATGGTGGTGGAGAAATAAAAAAACAAGCTGCCTGATGGCAGCTTGTTTTTTATCTGGTTCAGCGTTAGCTGCGGCGCAGAGCCGACCAGCCAGCATAGCCAGCGGTTTCACCAAGTTCGGCTTCGATGCGTAATAACTGATTGTATTTGGCAACGCGATCGGAGCGAGCAGGGGCGCCGGTCTTAATTTGGCCCATGTTAAGGGCAACCGCAAGGTCGGCAATGGTTGAGTCTTCCGTTTCGCCCGAGCGATGGGATGTGACTGCACGCCAGCCGGCGCGGTGACAAGTTTCAACAGCCTCGATTGTTTCGGTGAGCGAGCCAATTTGGTTGAGCTTGACGAGCAGAGCATTGGCTGCGCCCTCGCGAATGGCGCGGCGGACACGTTCTGGGTTGGTGACGAGCAGGTCATCACCTACAATTTGGATGCGGCTACCCAGTTCGCGCACCATTAATTTCCAGCTCTCCCAATCATCTTGTGCCAGGCCATCTTCAATTGAGACGATTGGGTATTGATCTACCCAGGATTTCCAGAAGGCAACCATTTCTTCGCCGCTAAGCATCCGGCCTTCTTTGCGCAGGTTGTATTTTTTGCTTTCTTCGTCGTATAGCTCGGATGCAGCTGGATCGAGGGCAATGCAGACCTGTTCGCCTGGTTTGTAACCAGCCTTGACAATTGCTTCCAGGATGACTTCAACGGCTTCGACATTGGCTTTGAGGGCTGGTGCATAGCCGCCTTCGTCGCCAACCAGGGTGGCATACCCGCGTGCCTTGAGGACGGACTTGAGGGCGTGATAGATTTCGGCGCCCCAGCGTAGGCCTTCGGTAAAGGAAGGCGCGCCCAATGGCATGACCATGAATTCCTGTGCGTCAGTGGATTGCCAGGCGGTGTGTGCACCGCCATTGAGGATGTTCATCATTGGCACAGGCAGGATATGGGCGTAGACGCCGCCGATGTAGCGGTAGAGCGGCAGGCCAAGGGCATTGGCTGCTGCTTTGGCAACCGCCAGGCTGACACCCAGGATGGCATTGGCGCCGAATTTGGACTTGTTAGGTGTGCCATCGGCAGCAATCATTGCCTGATCAATGGCTTTTTGTTCGACAGCATCCCATCCGAGGAGCAACTCAGCCAGGTCGGTATTGATGTGTTCGACGGCTTGGAGGACGCCTTTGCCGCTGTAGCGAGTTTTGTCGCCATCGCGCAGCTCTAATGCTTCATGAACGCCGGTGGAAGCACCAGAGGGGACGGCGGCGCGCCCCCAACTGCCATCGGCCAGGACAACTTCAACTTCAGCGGTGGGGTTGCCACGCGAGTCGAGAATTTCAATTGCACTGATGTTTTCAATTGTGGTATCCATACAATTCACCTCTTTTTGAGAATTAAGGCGCAGGGCGCCGAATGCACTGTTTTTGAGTATACTCGATTTTTTCTATTTCTGGGTTGTCTCTTGCGGGTCAAAGCCGGCGTGGCGGCAAACTGCCTCAAGGAAGGCAATAAACAGTGGGTGTGGACGGTTGGGGCGGGAAAGAAATTCGGGATGGAACTGTGTGCCGAGCATGAAGGGATGATCGGCAACTTCGGCGATTTCAACCAGCTTGCCATCTGGTGAGAGGCCGGAGAGGCGCAGGCCATGCTCTTGCAGTACCGGACGATATTTGTTGTTAAATTCAAAGCGGTGTCGGTGGCGTTCTTCGACCATTGGCTGAGCATAGGCGTAGGCGGCAATGCTATCGGGCTGCAAGACGCAGGGGTAGAGGCCGAGGCGCATGGTGCCGCCTAAATCAGTTACGTTTTGCTGGTCAAGCATCAGGTCAATGACGGGATAGGGGTTGTTGCGGTCGAATTCGGTTGAATTGGGGGTGTCGTTACCGAATACATGTCGGGCGAATTCAACAACCATAAGCTGCATGCCCAGGCAGAGGCCAAAGTAGGGGATGCGTTCCAACCGGGCATGACGGGCGGCCTGGATTTTGCCCTCGATGCCGCGGCTGCCAAACCCGCCTGGGACGAGGATGCCATTGCAGTCGCTCAGCATTTCCCATCCGCGCCCGCGTTCCAGGTCTGCCGAGTGTACCCAGCGGATTTCTGGCTCGACGCCAACGGCCAGCGCTGCATGTTTAATGGCCTCGCGGACGCTAATGTAGGCATCATGTAGTTCGACATATTTACCAACCAGGGCGATTTTGACGTGTGGTTTGGGTTGGCGAACTTTTTCGACCATTTCGCGCCATGCGTTCCAATTGGGGAGGCGGCGCGGGGTCATTTTTAGTTTTTCAAGGATGTATTCGGTGACGCCGGACTGTTCGATGAGCAATGGCACTTCGTAGAGGATGGGCGAGGTGACCATGGGGACGACAGCGCGCTTTTCTACATCGCAGAAGAGGGCGATCTTTTCGCATAGGCTTGGCTCGATCGGGTAATCGGAGCGTGCGACGATGATGTCGGGGGAGATGCCGATGGAACGCAGTTCGCGGACAGAGTGTTGGGTGGGTTTGGTTTTCAATTCGCCGGTAGCGCCAATGTAGGGTAGCCAGGTGACGTGAATGTAGAGCGTGTTTTCGCGCCCCAGGTCAGCGCGTAATTGGCGCAGAGCCTCAAGGAAGGGTTGGCTTTCAATGTCACCTACTGTGCCGCCCACTTCGACAAGAACGATTTCGGCATTGGTGGCTTTGGCAACTGCTAGAATGCGACGTTTGATTTCATTGGTGATGTGGGGAATAACTTGAATGGTGCCGCCGAGGTAGTCGCCGCGCCGTTCTTTGGAGATGACTTCGGCGTAGATTTGACCGGTGGTCATGTTGCAAACGCGGTTGAGGCGAATATCAATAAAGCGTTCGTAATGTCCAAGGTCGAGGTCTGTTTCTGCGCCATCGTCGAGGACAAAGACTTCACCGTGTTGGTAGGGGCTCATGGTGCCGGGGTCAACGTTGATGTATGGGTCAAGTTTTTGGACGGCAACTTGAAATCCGCGCTCTTTGAGCGAGCGACCAATGGCAGCGGCGGTGACGCCTTTGCCCACCGAGCTGACAACGCCCCCGGTGAAGAAGATGTATTGCGTCGGCATGGGACGGATCCTCCTCTCTGAAACGAAACGAACACAACCGCTCTAGTTTACCACAAAACAAGGTGTGTGAAGTGACAAAAAAGCTGCCCTGGATTTTGCAGGGCAGCTTTGACTCGGACAGTGGAGAAGCCAGAAACTAGGCGTGCTTCTGTTCGAGGGTGCGGGCGAAGATGTCTTCTTGTTCGGAAGAAGCACCGCGTGATTTTTTCTTGTCTTCTTTGCGGCTCTTGGCGCGTTCCATGGCCTCGCGCATAGCGATTTCCATGGCGGTTGGCTCGGCTTCGACGGGGGTTGCATTTTCCATCGTGTCGAGCAGTCCGTTCAGGTCTTCGCTGACGCCATCGGCGCGGTCGCGGCGACCGGTCTTTGTGCGGCGGCGGGGCGTTTTTTCACGGCGCGGTTGCGGAGCAAGGTCAACCGGCATAACCGGTTCTTCTTCTTTGACAGGTTCGGGTTGCAGGGCTTTGAGGCTGAGCTTGATTTGCTTCTTCTTGCGATTGACATCAATCACCATCGCTTCGACCTCATCGCCTTCCTGAACAACGTCGGAAGGTTGGCGAACATAGCCATGGGCCATTTCACTGATGTGAATCAGGCCCGGGCGTTCGGCGCCAATCTCAACGAATGCGCCAAATTTTTCTAACCGGACGACCTTACCTTTCACGGTCATGCCTTTCTTGATCTCGCGCCATTCGAGATCAAGCGGCTTGATCATGGTCAATTCGATGCGGTCATCCTTGACTTTGCGGACCCAGACTTCAACTTCCTGTCCTTCTTGCAGGACATCCCGAACGCTTTTGATTGGCTGCTCGGGGGAAGGGGCAACCATCTGCGAAATGTGCAGAAGGCCCTTTCCGACGCCGATGTCAATCGCTGCGCCTGCCAGGGCAACGCGCACGACTTTGCCGATATAGCGCGCCTTGGCCTTAATTTCGGGGTTTTCTACTGTGTCCACTGTCTCGATCATATCCATAGCCTACTCTCCAAAGTTCATAATAGCGAGGGGTGATTATACCCTTCGACTGGTAAACTGTCAATTCAAAATGCCATTTTGGGTGTCATTCGATGTATCTTGCTTCTTTTCTGCCGTTAATCAGGGTTTCAGCAGCAATTCGATTGCTTTTTCGAGCTGAGGGTCGCGCTCTGCGGCGATATCTTCTTCTGTAATTTGTACTTCAACATCGGGTATGAGGCCGATGCCATGGATCTGGCGTTCTTTGGGGGTTAACCAACGGGCGATGGTGATTCGTACGGCTCCTTGTTCGGTGCCAAGCTCTTGCCATGTTTGAACAGAGCCTTTGCCAAAGGTGGTGACGCCGACCAGGATGCCGCGCTTGTAATCCTGAATGGCGCCAGCGGTGATTTCGGAGGCGGAGGCGGTGCCTTCATTGACCAGCACGATGAGCGGGATTTTGGTTGCCAGGCCATTGCCAAGTGATTCGTAAGTGTCGCGCGTTCCATCGCCATACACTTCGTAAAGAACAGGGCCTTCCTCAATGAATTGTGAGACAACAGCTACAGCGGTGTATAGATAACCGCCTCCATTGTTGCGCAGGTCCAGAATCAGCCCCTTGGGGTTCTGGGCCATTAAATCGCTCAATTGTTGGCGCAAGTCACGATCGGTGCTTTCGCCAAAGGTGAGGATTTGGACATAGGCAATGCCGTCTTCAAGCATTTTGCTTTCAACACTGGGAATGACAATTTTGGCACGTGTGATGGTGACATCGAAAGTTTCCTCGGTGTTGGAGCGATAGATGGTGAGGGTGACATCGCTGCCAGCCGGGCCGAGGACGCGCCGCAAGACCAGATTGCCATCAATACCGGTCATGTCTTCACCGTCAATTGCCACGATTTGGTCTTCAGCTTTCAGCCCAGCTTTTTCAGCAGGTGAGTCGGGCATGGGGCTGATAATTTTTAGATACTCTCCGGTAATGTCTACCCAGGCACCAATGCCTTCGTATTCGCCTTCAAGAGGGGTGTTGGCCTGACGATATTCCTCGGGGTTCATATAGGATGTGTGCGAGTCACCAAGTGCCTCGAGCATGCCGCGAATGGCACCTTGCATCAACACAGTGTCATCTACAGGCTGATCCACGTAGTTTTGATGAACGAGCTGCCATGCGTACCAGAAGGGCTGAAACAACTCACCAAGTTCACTCGGGGTGCCTGTATCTTCGCTGGTGATTTCTTGTGGGATGGGGACGGGCAGGGGAAGGTTGCGGGCAATGTTGCGCGGAATGGACCAGCCAACCGCAATGCCGCCGGTAAAGGCGCAGGTCGCCAGGAAGAGGACGACAATGATTGAGAGGGTGATCCGAATTGCTTTTGACATGTAGACACTCCAATAAAGAGATGGGGTAATTTTACTGCGGCGGGGTTAAAGAATCCTGAGAGTTTTTCTTCACTTCCTGCACGCGTTGCGATAGCTCACTCAGTTGGGCATCTTCTTCGCGCCAGGGTTGCCGAACGGTGTGGATCATGCGCTTCCAGGGCGTGCGAAAGATGGGAAGACGCGGTACCTTTCGCTGCAAGAGGATGGAAAGCAACAACAGGTTGGGGATGAGGACAATCAGTCCCAGACATAAGATGGCAATCCAATCTTTGAGCGTCAGGTCGTTCATCATATTGGTGGTAGGATGTTGGGCAGGTCGGTGATTGCTGCAATATGCAGATCTTCAACATTGGCTGGCATGGATCGTCCAACCAGGATGCCGGTAAAGCCCAAAGAACGGGCGGTTTGGATTGTTTTGGGCATATCATCAATCATCACGCTTTGGGTTGGGTCTGCACCTGTTGTTTTGAGCAGGATGGCAAATGCCTCAGGCATGGGTTTGCAGTACGGGGCAATGGTGCGGATATCGCAGATTTGGTCAAATTGATCGGAAATTCCGAGCCGGTTGAGGACTCGTTGGGCGTGTGGGGTGTGGGCGTTTGTAAAGATCATTTTGGGCTGCGGATAGTATTGCAGCATTTGACGTAGAGCGGGGTTGGGTTGAATGTAGGGTTCAAGTGGTACGTCGTGGACGTAGTCCAGGTATTCGTCTTCATCAATTTGATAAAGGTTTTGTAACCCGCGCAGGGTGGTGCCATAGGTGTGGTAGAGCGAATCGCGCAGTTGGCTGGCTTCTTGTTGGGAGAGGGAGAACTTTCTCTCAATGTAGTCATTCATGCGCTGGCTGATAATGGTCCACAATCCGTTGTTGGGAGGGTAGAGGGTATCGTCGAGGTCAAAAAACAGGATTGCTTTGCTGGACATAGTGAAAGATTATAGCACAAGCACGGGCGAAAACAAGTTGCTTACGGTATAATTACAAAGTTGATTTGAAAGGATGCCATGCCAATTCAAATTTTGTCGGATGAAGTTGCTTCTCAAATTGCTGCGGGGGAGGTGGTGGAACGCCCCTCCTCTGTGGTTAAAGAATTGCTTGAAAACGCGTTGGATGCGAAGGCGCGGCGCGTGGTGGTTCGGATGGAGGCAGGGGGGCGGCGATTAATTGAGGTTGCTGATGATGGTTGTGGCATTCCGGCAGCAGAGCTGAGCCTTGCGCTGGCGCGACATGCGACAAGTAAATTGCGCAGTGCGGAAGATTTATTTCACATTCAGACATTGGGGTTTCGGGGCGAGGCGTTGGCCTCCATTGGTTCGGTTTCGCGCTTGACGATTGTGTCGCGGGTGCAGGTAGCTGAAGTGGGCGCGCGGTTGGTGGTGGAGGGGGGACGGGCTGGGCAGGTGGAGGCCGTGGGCGCTCCTGCCGGTACGGTGGTGCGGGTGGAAGATTTGTTTTACAATGTGCCCGCGCGTCTTAAGTTCTTGAAGCAGGATTTGACCGAGCGTCAGCAGGTGGATGCCTTGCTGAGCCGTTATGCATTGGCTTATGCAGATGTGGCTTTTCAATTATTCCAGGATGGCCGGCCAGCATTGCAAACAAGCGGAAATGGTGACCGGCGCGAGGTGCTGGCGCAACTCTTTGGTGTGGAAACAGCCCGGCAGATGCTGGAAGTAACCATGGAGGATGATGGGCTGCGTGTGGCAGGTTATATTAGCCCAGTAGCGCTGACTCGTTCCAATCGTCGTGAGATTACGTTCTTTGTCAATGGGCGTTGGGTGCAGGATACGATGTTGACTCAGGCGCTGCTTCAGGCGTATCACACTTTGCTGATGGTTGGGCGTTTTCCGCTGGCAGTCTTGTTTGTGGAATTGGAACCGGAGACGGTAGATGTGAATGTTCATCCAGCAAAGGCTGAGGTGCGTTTCCGCTCGCCCGACCGGGTTTTCAGTGCAATTTCACGGGTGGCACGCCGGGCGCTGCTGGCCTATTCGCCGATTCCAGCGGTTGCAGTGGGTGGTTGGCGGCCCGACCCGTTGCCGCGCATGCCAGACCCGGCCTGGGAGATGGCGGTAGAGGCCGAAACTGTGGTTGCAGCCTTGCCAGCGCAGGAAGAACCATCCGGGCCGCAAATATCTTTGCAGCCCGGTGAGGAAGCACAGAACGACTTGCCTTCAGGAAATTTGCCGCTGTTGCGTTTGATTGGACAGGTGGGGGGGACGTATCTGGTGGCGGAGGGGCCCGATGGACTGTATTTGATTGATCAACATGCGGCACATGAGCGGGTTTTGTTTGAGCGGTTAATGCAGCAGTATGAGCGGCAGCAGGTGGCATCGCAATCTTTGCTTGAGCCATGTTTGATGCAGGTTACGCCGGCGCAGGCGCGCTTATTGCAAGATCAGTTGGAGACGTTGGGCCGATTGGGGTTTGAGGTGGAATTGTTTGGCGCAAATACCTTTCGGGTGCGCAGTCTGCCGGCTTTGTTGACCGGTGGAGATCCGGCGATGGCTTTGCGGGCGGTGGTGGAAGATTTTGAGGAGGATGAAACGCCTTTGCAGGCAGCAGTGGAGCGGCGGATTGCCGCTCGGGTGTGCAAACGCCTGGCGGTGAAGGCCGGGCAATTACTGGCGGCAGAAGAGCAGCGTGCCTTGCTGCGCGATTTGGAAAGCTGTGTTTCGCCGCGCACCTGCCCGCATGGGCGGCCAACAATGATCCATCTTTCGGTGGATTTGTTGGAACGGCAGTTTGGACGAAGAGGTAGCCGTTAGCGCAACTTTGTTGGGCAAATGGTGTTAATTTTTAAAAACCAGGAGAGAGAAGTATGCAAATCGTTACGGATCGAGCGGCTGATCTGGCCCCAGAGTTCTTAGAAAAATACTGTGTTGAGTTTGCTCCGCTGCGGATTACTTTGAATGATAGAACGTATCTGAGCGGAGTGGATTTGGATGGGGTAACTTTTTATCGCATGTTATCGGAGACCGATGCTTACCCCACAACCTCGCAGCCTTCGGCGGGGGAATTTGCCGAGTTGTATCGTCAATTGGCAAAAAATGACCCTGATATTTTGTCTATCCATGTTTCTTCTGGATTAAGCGGAACATGGAACTCGGCGCGGGCAGGTGCTGAGATGGTTCCTGAGGCCCGCGTGACGGTTTGGGATAGCAAAACCCTTTCTTGTCCCTTGGGTTGGCAGGTGGAAGCAGCAGCAAAAGCCGTTGCAGCGGGTTGGCCGTTGCAGCGTGTTTTGGAATATTTGGCTATCTTGCGTGAAAAAGTGAATGGGATGTATACCCTCGATACACTGCGCTATTTGCTGCATGGTGGTCGGATTAGCCATATTACCGGTTTGGTGGCTTCTTTGTTGAACATTAAGCCGGTTATTTCAGTCGAAAAAGAACGTGGTACCTACACTCAGGTTGGGCGTTACATCACCTTGAAACGGGCAATTTATGGCTTCGCGGATATTGTTGCCGGTTGGTATGGCGAGGGCACGCGCTTGCGGGTGCAGCCTTTGCATGGCAATAATGTGGAGGGGGTGCAGATGATGCGTGAGCAGATGGAGAAGCGTTTTCAGTGTGTTTGGGATACGATGGTGCCGATTGCGCCGGTTTTGGGCGCCCATACGGGCCCTGGGCTGGTGGGGATGGCCGTGGCCCCGTTGGATGTGTTTCAGCTTTAGTCGCTGGGTTGGATTGGCAACTTGATGGTGAAGGTGGTGCCTAGATTAATTTGACTGCTGACTTGCATTTGTCCGGCGTGGGCCTCGATGATGTGTTTGCAAATGGAGAGGCCCAGGCCGGTGCCGGTCACTTTGCGCTCCACATTGCCTGCGCGAAAGAAGCGCTCGCCAATGTGTGGAAGGTCTTCGGGCGGGATGCCAACACCAGTATCGCTGACGGAGATGCAAAAGTTCTCTGGTTCCTGCCAGAGGTTGAGGTTGACATCGCCGCGTGGACGGTTGTATTTGATGGCATTGCTGAGCAGGTTGAGCAGCACTTGTTTGAGCTTGTCGCGGTCGCCATAGAACATGGGCAGTCCAGCGGCGGTTTCGTTTTGTAAGCGAACGCCTTTTTCAACTGCTTGTGGAGAGACGATGCGAATGCATTCTTCCATCAGGGCGGCAAGGTCGAATGGGGTGGACGTGAAACGCATTCGACCCGATTCGAGCCGGGAGTAATCTAGAAATGTGTTGGTCAGACCATTCAGCCGTTCCACTTCTTTTTGGATCATGCCGCCTAGTTCCTGGCGTTGCGAATCGGCTACTTCGGGCCGTTGCAGCAGGTAGCTGATGGTGTTGATTGAAGAAAGAGGGGTGCGAATTTCATGGACGAGTTCGTTGATCAGATCACCTTGTTGGAAGAGGCGCGAATTTTCGATTGCGACGGCGGCTTGTGCGCTGAGAACCATGAGCATTTCAAGGTCGTTTTCGGTGAAAGGGCCATTGGACTTGTTGAGAGCTTCCAGGACGCCGATCAGGCGGCCTTTGATGAGCATGGGCGTAGCCATGATCGAACGGGTTTGGAATTTGAGAAGTTGCTCAACATTGCGGAAGAAGCGCTGATCTTGTTGGACATCGGGAACGAAGACCGGCTCATGGTGTGTGGCAACCCAGCCAGCGATGCTTTCTGGGGGGACAACGACAGAGGAAAGGGCGGCTTCGGTTTCCGGGTTGTCGGCCACGGCAAAATAGAGCTGATTTTTACGCTCATCGTAGAGCAGAATGGAGGATGCCTCGGCCTCGGTTAGTTCAACGGCCAGACGATTAATGCGCTTGAGCAGTTCATTCAAGTCCAGCGTGGACGCAAGGTCGAGCGAGACATCAATGATGCGCCGATATCGTTCGATGCGAGAGGAAACGGGATCAGTCATCCTACCTCCAGAGCGAGGGAGACGATTGTGGGCAAAATTTCGGCCAGGTCGTCGTGCAGGGTGAGGGTAGCTTTTTCATCCAGCGGTGTTTCGGAACGGGTGAGGATGATGAAGGGGACACCCAATTCGATAGCAAAATGGGGCAGAAGATTGACTGGGCCGACATTGAGTGATGAGCCAATAACAAGCATCAAATCACATTCCTGGGCATATTGTGTCGCTGAGAGCCATGCAGTTTGGGATAAAGGATCACCAAATAGGACGATATTCGGCTTGAGAATGGTTTGGCAAGCTGTGCAATGAGGAATTGATCCGTTTTCGATCAATTCTTGATAGTGTGGGTCGCCGGGATAAGTTTTGCCACAGCGAGGGCAATGGAAATTTGCGAGTGAGCCATGCAGTTCGATGACGTTGCGGCTGCCAGCACGGCTGTGCAGCAGGTCTACGTTTTGGGTGAGAATGACATCGAGCTTGCCGGCTTGCTCCAGCTGGACAAGCGCCAGGTGGGCGGCATTGGGCTGTGCTTCGAAGCAGCGGGTTGCAAGCGGGCGTAACCATTCGGCATAGAAGCGCTGCGGTTGATTGTGGAAGGCGGTTACCGAGGCAATGGCCATTGGGTCCTGAGTTTCCCATGCACCGGTTTTTGGGGACCGATAATCGGGAATGCCCGATGGGGTTGAAATGCCAGCGCCGGTGAGGGCAACAACTCGCCGGGCTGAACGAATGAGCTGGGCAGCCTGCTCCATGCCAGTGGAGGAAGGACGGTTGGTCATTTATTGCGTAGGCGTTGTGTCAATTCATCGGCCAGGCGCAGGAATTGTTGTGTGACCAGGCCTTCTTGTTGCACCATAATCAGGGGCACAAATCGCAGGGCGGCCTGATAGGCTTGTTCGGGTGCAGGCGGGATGACGGTTGAGATGGTTACGCCCAGCGCTTCCTGAATCTGGCCGGCGGAAAGCTGAATGTCGGACCGAACACGATTGAGGATGACAACATTTAGTAATTTGGATTTTCCAAACCCTTTTTCATTCAAGTCGTTCATTAGCAACCGAGTGCGTTGAACGGCAGAGGGTAAGGGGTCAGTAACAACAATCATTTCATTGCAACTGGTGAGGATATTATCCAGCCCAAGCAGGTCTCCATTGCCAATGTCAAGCATGGTGTAGGGGGTAAGGTAGGGCAGGCTCTGGATGACGGCGGTGAGTTGGGTGTTGCCGGTTGCCATTAATTCAACATCTTTTAACTTATTGGAAGAAAGCAACAGGCGCGGGCCAAAGGTGGTTTTCATCAGGTATTTTTCGACCATTGCCTGATTGATTTCGCTGGTTTGGCGGCGCAGTAAGTCGCACAGTCCTTCGGCATTGTTAAAGCCCAATTCCAGCGCCCAACTGCCCAGTCCGGGTTTGACTTCGGCGGCGATTACATCGGTTTTGGCGCGCTTGGCAAACGCCAGGCAAAGGTTGAGTGTCAGGCTGGAGCAACCAACACCGCCTTTTGCGCCCATGATTCCGATGACATAACCGCGTTGCGCTGTGGGTGCGGCGGCGACGGCGCGCGATTGCGACCGGGCAAGCAGTGATTTGAGGCGTGCCTGTAACTCGGCGGGATGGACTGGTTTGGTCAGGTAATCATCCGCTCCGGCTTCGTAACCTTGAACTTTGTCTTCGACCTGGCTTTTGGCCGTGAACATGAGGATGGGGGTGGTAGCGGTTTCAGCGTTTTTGCGTAATTGTCGAACGACCTCAAAGCCATCCAGGTCCGGCATCATCACATCTACAATCATCAGGTCGGGCTTTTCGACCCGTGCCAGGCCAATGGCCTGGACGCCATTGCTGGCGGTGACAACTTGATAGCCCTGGCGCTGTAACATCAGGCTGACCAGTCGTAAGGTCTCAGGATCGTCATCTGCTATCAGAATCTTCGGCGCCATGTTTTAAACCCTTTCTGTTGTCAACAGAAATTTGAATGTGTAATTTTAGTCTCTTCAGTCTAGCATAAAGTGTCGAATACGGCAAGTACAATGCTATAATATTTTTATGTTGTTGGAGCGAATGGAAACTGTTTTGCAGGTGGGGTGTGGTCTGCGTCGAGATGCGCCGGTATTGGTGGGTGTTTCGGGTGGGCCGGATAGTTTGTGTTTGCTGGATTTGCTGGTGCAATTGGGCTATATGGTGGTGGTAGTGCATGTTGATCATGGCTTACGAGCTGAGGCGCTAGATGAAGCTGAGCGGGTGCGCCGGGTGGCGCAGGCATATGGGGTGCCATTTCGGCTGGAGCGTTTTGATGTGCGCAAGATGGCGGAGCTGGAGCGGCTTTCGATTGAGGAGGCAGCGCGTCAGGTGCGTTATCGCTCTTTGTTTGGGCAGGCACGTTTGGAGGGGGCGCAGGCTGTTGCAGTTGGACATACGGCAGATGATCAGGTGGAGACGGTGCTGATGCATTTGTTGCGCGGGGCAGGGGTGGAAGGGTTGAGCGGCATGTCACTTTCTAGCTTCAATGATGGCTGGGCGGCCGGGTTGCCGCTTGTGCGCCCGTTGCTGGGCGTTTGGCGTGCGGAGGTGGAGGCCTATTGCGCACAACGCGGACTAGAGCCAGTCCAGGATGCTAGCAACCTGCAACGTGATTTTTATCGTAACCGGCTGCGGCACGACTTGCTGCCGCTGTTGATGAATTATAACCCTCAGGTGCGGCAGGTGCTTTGGCGAATGGCCCGGGTTTTGGAGGGAGATGCTGAGTTGCTGCAACAGGTGACAGAGGCTGCCTGGAGGCAATGGCTGGTTGAGGAGACGATTGGACGAGTGGTGTTGCGTAGCGGGGTGGGCGAAGTAGGCCGTCCTTTGTTGCGCCGTTTGCTGCGTCGTGCCATTTCGCGCCTGCGGCCAGCGCTGCGCGATGTGGATTTTGAGACAGTTGAGCGGGCAATTGAGTTTATCTGTTCGTCGAGCCGTTCCCGGCGGATTGAGTTGGCGGGGGGGCTGCAATTGACGTTGGAGATGGGGCAGTTTGTGTTGCTGGATGCGGGAATGAATGACCTGGGCAACTGGCCTCAGGTGGAGGTGGAATGCGTTTTGCCTGTGCCGGGCGAGCTTGTTCTGGCAAATGGTTGGCGCATGATTGCGGAATTGGGGGCTGTGGATGAATGGCTGCCGACGCCTTTTGAAGCCTGGTTGGATGAGGATGAACTTTGCCTTCCATTGACAGTGCGCAGACGACGCCCTGGGGATCGGTTTCAGCCCTTGGGGATGGAAACTGGAACGCAGAAAGTATCCGATTTTATGGTCAATGTACGCATACCGCGCCGCGCTCGGGCGGGCTGGCCATTGGTATGTTGTGATGGAGTGGTGGCATGGGTGCCAGGATACCGCCCCGGGCATGGTTTTCGGCTGAGGGGTGCGACCCGCTCAGCCGTACATTTGAAGGTTTTACCCCCAGAGCCCAATCAGGCCGAGAGTGGAACTTGTTCTGCCAGTCGCCGTAATTTGAGCTGAACTTCGCGCCATTGGATGGCTGAGATGCCCAATTTTTGACGCAGGGTTTCTTTTTCCATCCCGGCGAGCCAATCGTTCAGGGCGCATGTCCAGCGGCACATATCAAAAGAGACGTGTTTGCTCAGTCCAGCAGCCAGGCTGAGATCTTCCAGGATGTATTCGAGGCGGCGCGGTGACCAGGGAAAGACCTGCTCGTTGGGCGTGTATTGCGTTTGATAGGTTTGATAGAAGTCAGCCCATTCGGCGCTAAGGGAGAGATCGCGTTCTTTGTAGCGATTGCGGCTGTTGATGTAGCGGATGAAGAGCATTGGGCCGTTCGGCGTATTGAGATCGAGGTGATTGATGCGGATGGATAGGCATTCGCTCTTTTTGATGCCGGTTTGTAAAAGCAAGGTGAGCAAGGTGATAGGCCGGGCATCTGGTTTGGCGGATTGATGAAGGGTGAGAGCGGCCTGTAGGATGGATTCTTGTTCAGGCGCAGTTAGTACCTGGGGGGTGGGGCTGAGGACGGATTGCTGAAGGAGCTTTTCGGCGGGGTCCGCAGGGATGCGTTTGGCCTGATGCAGCCATCGGAAGAAGGCCTTGATGGAGGTGATGCGGCGCGCCAGACTTTTGGGGCTGCAAGAGATGCCGCGCCCATTCTGGAGCCAATGTAGGAAATTGTTCAGGTCACGGGTGGCAATGCTGCCAATGGATAGGTCGGGCGGCAGAAAGTTGACCAGCAGGCTTAAGTCACCAAGAAAGGCTTTGATGGTGTGAGGGGAACGGCCCTGATCTTTGAGGTAGGCTTCCCAACCTTGCAATGCGGCGGGGAGAAGAGTTTGGGGCGTGATGTGAGCGCTAAATGATTCCATGAGCATTTGTTCCGGGTTTTTATTTCGCATAGTCTTAGTGTAATCGGGTTGGAAAAAAAAGTCAAATTTTAGGGGCTGCCATGCATTGTTTGCCATAGCAGGCCTTGAATGGCCTCATAATTGGGGATGAGTACCGATGCGCCGCTATCGGGCAGTGTGTATGGGTAGGCTTCGGCGGGGGTGATGGTGTAGCGGCGTAGGCGGGCGGGTTCGTTGTAGATTTGTGAGGCTACCTGTAACAGAGGGAGGATTTGTTCAAGGCTTAAATTGGTATCTACGCTGCTACGGTAGGCCTGATACAACTCTGGTGCTCGCTGAATGGCGTTGATGCTCATCAGGGAACGGAAGAGGCCGAGCAGCACTTCCTGTGCGCGGCGTCCGCGATCAAAGTCGCTGGTGCTGTAACGCGAACGGACGTACCAGAGGGCCGTTTGCCCGTCCAGGTGAACGGGACCGGCCAGAATGGTGCAATAGCCGCCAATAGCCTGGGGCAGGTGACATTGATCGGTGAGTGTTTGTGCTGCCTGGATGTCAATCCCGCCCAGGCTATCCACAATGCTGACAAAGCCCTGAAAATTGGTCAGGATGTAAAAACTGGGCCGAACGCCGAAGTTGTATTCAAAGGTGTCGGCCATGAGCGAGAAGCCGCCAAATTCCATCGCTGTATTGATGCGGTTTTCGCCCCAGCCAGGCAAGGTGACATACAGGTCGCGCGGAAAGGATACCATGCCGGCGTTGCCCTGGTCGAGATTGATGGAAATGAAAAGGATGACATCTGTGCGAAAGTCGGCGCTTTGGCGTTGGTCGGAGCCAAGGATGAGGAGGTTGACAATTCGGTCGGCCTGGGATGGGGTAGTTGGGGTGGGGGTGATGCTGGGGATAGCCGTCTCGATGCTGAGCGGTGGGGTGGGTGATGGTTGTGCGGGGACAAAGGCTGTCGGCGTGGTTGTGGGGTTGGCGGGTTGGGTGGCCCATTGAATGGGTTGTGGACCGGTGTTTACGTGAGCTGGCAGATTGCAGGCAAGCATGCTGAGCAATAGAAACAATAAGGCGAGGTGAATTTTCTTCATGATCAAATCAGGGGGTGGCCGTTGGTTCTGGTGTGGATGTTAAAGTTGGCTCTGGGGTGAGGGTGATTGTGGGGGTGCTGGTTGGCGTGTCGGTTGCAGTTATGCTTGGGGTAGGACTGTCAGCCGTTGTCGGCGTGGTTGTTGGTGGGGTGGTGGATGTGGCGGGTGGGGTGAAACTGGCCGGAATGGGTTGGGTGGGGGTGTTGGCAGGTCGGGTGGCCGTGCGGGTGGGTAGGTTGGGAACATAGAGGGGTTGTCCGGCGTAGATGAAGGTGCCGCTCAGGCAGTTGGCCCGTTGCAGTTGATAGACGCTGACGCCAAATTCAAGGCTGAGACCAAATAAGGTCTGTCCTGGCTGGACGGTGTACAGGATCCAACCGAAGGGCGGGCCACAGGGCTGCTGGGTGTAGGTGGGTATGGGGAGCGGGGTTGCGCTGGGAGGTAGGATTGGTTCTGGCAGGAAGAGGAAGGTGCCGGGCAATAAGGTCTCGCTTACCAGACAGTTGGCGTTTAGAATTTGTTCGGCAGTCAGGTTGCGGGACAGGGCAAGATTGGTCAGGGTGTCGTCGGGTTGAATCAGATAGCTGACCCATCCGGCCGGCGGTGGGCAGGTGGTGGGGGGGGGAGCAATGTAGTAGGGGGTGTTGGTTGGTGTTGCTGCGCCGATGAGTTGTGTTTGTTGGGGAAGTGGTGTGAGATTAGGGGGGGGCAGCGTGGGTTGTGGCTGTGGATAGGCTGTGAACTGTCCTTCGGTGAGGGTAAGTGAAAGAGCGCCGAGGACAATCAGGGTGGATGTCAGGGCGATTAGAAAGCCGATAGAGAGGGTGCGCAGGGCTTTCACAGCTTTTATTTGGGGTGAATGGGCAGCAGAACGCTAAAGGTTGAGGAAATGCCATAGTCGCTTTCAACCCAAATGCGCCCACCATGTGCTTCGATGAGGGTTTTTGCAATTGAGAGCCCAACACCATTATCCCCCACGCCCTGGATGACCGGGTTATCGGCACGATAGCGCCGAGAGAAGACGCGCGTTAACTCGTCGGGCGAAATGCCGCCGCCGCTATCGGTGACTTGAAACAGCAGGTAGGGTTGCCCATCATTTGCAGATACTTTAACGCTGAGGCGGATGTTGCCCTCGACTGGGGTAACAGTGCCTGCATTTTGGAGCAGATAGACCATGACTTGCTGCAATGCTTCCTGGTCAGCATACATGTTGGGCATTTCGTCTGGCAGGTCTACCCGCAGGTTAATGCCTTTTTCGCGCAGTTTGCTGCTGGTTTCGTTGATGGCCTGATCAATAATTTCATTCAGGTCAATGGTTTCAGGCATCAGGTCAATGGTTGGGGTCTGACGGGTGGTGTATTGTAGCAGGTCTTCAAGCAGGGAACGCATGCGCTCGGTGGAATTTTTGATGCGTTCAAGGAATTTGCGCTGTAGTGCGCCTAAAATACCAACCGATTCGCCAAGGAGAAGTTCGGAATAACCGAGGATGGATGAGAGGGGCTGACGGAGTTCCTGGACGATTGAGGCAATAACTTCGCGGTCTTCATTGGTCAGGGCACCAGACGATTCAACCTGGCGCTGCAAATTCAGAATTTTGATGTTGGCCTCGGCAAGCAGGTTTTGGAGATGGGCAACCTGCCCCAGCGTGAGACGCAGTTCTTCTTCCATTTGCAGGCTTTCGGCGCTGTTACTGGCGCGCTGCTGAGATTCTTCCAGGTTGGCGCGCAAGTGCTGGTTTTCGGCCTCAAGCTGTTCAAGGGTGTGTTGCGTTTCTTGCTGTACGGCAAGTAGCGATTCAAATTCGGCAATTGGTCGCATGCGCTGAGCTGCTTTTTCGGCGCGTTGCAAGGTTTCTTGCAGGGTGTGTTGTTCTTTGAGGGTACGAGCCAGTTTTTCTTCTAGTTGACGGATTTCATCTGTCAGGCTTTGGGTTGTGACCTGCGAAGTTCCACCGTTGAGTGCGCGTTGGATGATGTGTCCAATTGCGTCAGCGCTGGAGGTGAGGAAGGTTTGGTCTTCTGTGTTCCAGGCGCGGTTTGAGTAGGGCGAAAGAAGCAGAACAGCTCCCCAGGGTTGCTCTTTGATGAGGATGGGGGTGCAGAGGAGGGGGCCAGGTTCACGCAGGCCGAGTGAATTGGTGAGTGCTTGCAGATCGGAGGGAATGTTGTTTGCGGAGGGAATGATGCGCATGGGCTTGCCGCGTTGCAAGGCATTGGCCAGGGTGGGCAGGTTGCGTTGTTCAAGAGTTGTACCGGGCAGAGGCTCTTCGCGGATCAGGTCATATCCACATTGGATGATGATTTGTCCAAATGGGTCGGGGGCGGAGACGATCAGGCATAAGTCGGCCAGCATGGTTTGCGAAATGGCATGGGCAAGTGCTGGGCCTAGTTGTTCTGGGGTAGATTGATTGGCGAGTGCCAGCCAGGCCTGGACGGTGCGCGGTTCAGCGCTGATTCGTTTGCGGGTTGGTTCGATGATGGCTAGTTCGCTGGATGGGGGTGGGGTGGCAGAATGAACGGGGAGTTGAATGTGCTGCACAAGAGTTGTCAGGAGGGGAAAGCTGCATAATTGCGCCAGACGAATGTATCCGGCCAGGCTTTGATCAGGTGCGGCAAACAACCAATGGGCAAGGATGCCGGAGCCGTTGAGGAGCAGAAAGGCCAGGCCAATGCCCCATGTGGGTGGCCGATGAATGGCGAGGAAGACGATGCCGATTAGGACGATGAGCAAGGAAGCTGCTTGCCATGCACTATCGAACCAGGAACTGTTGAAGGCCAGTGAGGGGGTTTGAGCAGGCCATACGTTGAGAGTGAGCAGAAAGGCGATCAGTGTTACCAGACTGCCAATGAGGACGCCGATGGTGGCAGTAGCTTTTGGGCGTGGGAAGGCCCACAGCCAGATGAGCCAGAGGAGTGAGAGCAAGTTGATGGCGCGTTCGAGGGGTGGGAGCAAGGTGAGTGGATTGAGGATGCCCTGCCAGGAGAAAGCCGCAGCAAGGAAGAGCAATACCTGGGCCAAGAGTAGCACGCCAAGCCCAAGCGAGGTGCTTTGGCCTTTGACGGGGTGTAAAAGACTGAATTGCAGTGCCGACATGATGGCGAATGCCAGCACCAGGTGATACACCAGGCTACCAGGAGGGAGGGTAATGAGGCCGAGGATTTGTGAGAGAAGCGATTCCATGCTGAAATCCTATTTGTTATAGAAATTATAGCATACTTGATGGGAGCGGCTCGAATCTTTTTGGAGGCAAAAAGGTTGACAAATGACGAATACGCGGTAAAATGAGCGCTGTTCCGATATGCCGAAGTGGCGGAATTGGCAGACGCGCTACGTTCAGGGCGTAGTGAGTGTACTCTCATGTGGGTTCAAATCCCACCTTCGGCACACATCCCCTACAAACACTGTAGGGGATTTTTGTTTGGCGAGTTTGCTTGTAAGCGAGGCGGAATGGGTGTAATATTAATGGTATGAAGATTTTTCCTGTGCGTTGGAAACATGTTGTGACGGTGGTTCTCATTGTGGTGGCGGCTTTCCTGGTGGTGGATTTGAATTCCCGATTGGTAGCCCTGAACCGTTTGAGCGGGCAGCGAGATGAGATGCGAGCCGAGGTGGTGGGGCTGCAAGCGACGGCAACTGCACTATCAGAACAGATTGCATATGCAACTTCACAGGCGGCAGTTGACCAGTGGGCGCGCGAGGAAGGCCATATGACGATGCCAGGTGATGTGCTGATAATTCCCATTCCTCCTCCTGGTGCAACTTCTGTGCCAGTTTTTGTGCCTACGGTGGCCTCGCGCGCTGTGGAAAACTGGGAAATTTGGTGGGCTTTGTTTGCAGGAGAGTGAAAGGTGGGTGTTATTCTTCTGGTAGACGACGCACAGCCAGTAGAGTCAGGTCATCTGAGGGCGCTGCACCCTGGCGAAATTCTAGAATTGCTCGATCGGTGTCTTCAAGCAATTCTTTGACACTGCTACAACGGGCGGCGGACAGCGTTTGACGGATGCGCTCTTCGCCAAAGGCTTCGCCGTGGATTGAGAAGGCTTCTGTTAATCCATCGGTGTAGAAGAGTAAGGTGTCGCATGGGGCGATGGCAACGCTGTGTTCCTGATAGTGTACATCGTCCATAACACCGAGTGCAATGCCGCCTTTGGGCAGGGCTTCAACTTCGCCAGTTTCGGAGCGTAACAGCAGGGGGCGGTTATGGCCGGCATTGGCATAAGTCATTTGCCCTGTTTCGAGTGAGAGGACGGCATAGACGGCGGTGACGAACATGCCATTTTGGGCCTCGGAGAGGAGCAAGGAATTGACGCGCTCCAACACCCGGCCTGGTGAATCGGTGCCGTGCATATAGGCGCGGATGAGGGTGCGGGTGACAGTCATGTAGAGAGCTGCAGGCAGCCCTTTATCAGATACATCCGCAATCACCAATCCCAAGCGCCCCTTACCGAGTTTGAAGATGTCGTAGAAATCGCCGCCGACCTGACGGGCTGTTTCCCAGCGCACATCCATTTCCCAGCGTGGCAGGTTGGGTAAACGGTTGGGTAGGAAGGTTTGCTGAATCTGTCGCGCAAGCTGAATTTCGCGCTCGAGCCGTTCGCTGCGCACCATTTCTTGTTTGAGATGCTCATTTTGAATGGCGAGTGCAACCTGTTGGGCAACGCCAGTGATTAGTTCCAGCCGACGCTCTTGCAATGCGCTGGGGACACCGGTCTCCTGGGTGATGAGTACACCATAGACTTCGCCCTTGACGGAAAGTGGAAAACCAATTACCCAGGTTTTATCGCCTGCCTGACGGATGGGGGGCGTATCGCCAGCGGAGAGGCATGCCAGGGAGGGCCATTGGCGTGGGTCGGTTGGGGTGGCGGGGGCGGGGCAAAGCACCAACGCGTCGCTGTTTTGAACCGAATCCAGGAGGGGAAAATCGCCCGTGCGGTAGGAAACAGACTGTAATTCTTCTTCTTGTTGGTGCGAGCCGGTGAAGATTTTTTCGAGGCGGAAGATTTTCTCTTCTCGCTTCCAGAGATAGATGGCGCAAGAGTCAATGCCAACAAGAATTGGCATAAGGTGAACAATGGTGTCTAGAATGTCGTTCAGGTTATTTTGACTGACAACAGCCTGGGCAACTTGCAGCAAAACAGCAGTGACGTAGGCTTCGGCCTGACGGGTTTCAAGGAGGTGAATATTTTCTACGGCAACGGCGGTTTGATGGGCGATTCCTTGGAGAATGGCAATGGTTTGTTGTCCGAAACTGCTGATGACACCTTCGGGCGTTTCGCTTTCATGAGCGACGAGAAAGGCCCCCAGAACTTCGCCGCGAGCAACGAGGGGTAACAAGACGAGGGTGCCAGTTTGTGGGGAAACGCTGG
Source organism: uncultured Anaerolinea sp. (assembly GCA_964453115.1). Taxonomy (GTDB): domain Bacteria; phylum Chloroflexota; class Anaerolineae; order Anaerolineales; family Anaerolineaceae; genus JAIWNK01. The sequence continues at coordinate 183,310 of CAYVRT010000001.1, forward strand.
CAGCTGGCAAATCGAGTTCTGCTTCGGCATCTTGAATGTAAAGGATGGATTGGGTGGTGCGCAGACGATGAAATGCCGGCAAATCTTTATCAAAGTGGGTGATGCTGCTTTCCATGCCATAGGTGGCGCTGAGGGTGAAAGCGGAGAGGGGTTCTTTCCAGAGGAAGAACGCACATTTGTTAACACCAACCAGCAAAGGGGTGAGGCGCACCATCGTTTCAAGCAATTCTTCAATCGAGGCGATGGATTGCGAGGCTTCTGCAACTTGCAGCATGACGGTTGCAATCCAGGCCTGTTCTTGTGTGGCGGCGTAGAGGCGTGCATTTTGGATGGCGATGGCAGTGTAATTGGCAAAGGTGCTGGTCAGGGCGCGCGCTTCGCTGCCATAGCGTCCGGGGGTGTGGTGAGCAAGGGTGAGGATACCCATTAAGTTTTCGCCAGAGCGCAGAGGAACAGCAATTGAGGAATAATCGGCTGGAAAGGAAAGTGCCATGCCGAGCGGGCCATAGGGTGAGTCGGCATGGCGGATGGTTGGTTCGTTCAATTGCATGGCTTCAAACAACCATTGACGAACCTCTGGATGTTGTTCAATGGCTTGTAACAGAGGTTCTGCTTCAACCCCGCGCCAGGCTGCCAGGCTGAGTTCTTGTTCGTTCAGGTCATCGAGCAACCAGATGGCAGAGGCTTCACAGGGCAGGTTTTCTTCTAGTTTGACCAGAACAGTTTGCAGCAGGGTATCCAGACTGGTATCGGTTGTGAGAAGGGCTGCTACATCGTGGAAGCTATCGGCTACTTTGTGCCGCCATTGTTCGGAGCGATAGAGAGCTGCATTGCGCATGGCGGTGGCGATGCTGGCGCTTAGCGTTTCGAACAGGGCGCGATCGCTTTGGTCAAATGCGTTGCGTTCATCGCTTTGAATATCCAGAATGCCCAGTACTTCTTCTGTGTATTGGATGGGAATGACCAGTTCAGACTGGGTGTCATCAGGTGGCAGTTCGGTCGGGCGATAGAGGGGTTCCTGGCTGACATCATTGACCAGAAAGGTGCGGCGGGTGCGGGCCGCAGCTGGGATGAGGCCTAGCGGATCATCCATATCGTAGGCGAGTCCCTGTTCCCAGAAGGTGTGACTGCGTTCTCCGCTGCCGGCTGCATAGATGACTTTCCGACGCCCTGAATGGACGGTGAAGAGGTGGACATAGGGGTAACCAAAGCGGGTTTGGATGACCTGGACAATTTGATGCAGCAATTCATCGGTGTCGAGAATGGAGGCCAGGGCGCGACCAATTTCGGCGCTGACTTCCATTTGCTCAGCTTTCCAGCGCAAGTCGGTGTAGAGATGGGCGTTTTCAATTGCCAGGGCGATTGAGTCGGCCAGGGTATGGAGGGCCATAATGTCAATTTCGTGAAAGGCATTCAGGCGATCCATTTGAATATCAAGGACACCAACGATTTGGTCGCTGATTTTGAGTGGTAGGGCAGCCTCGGAGCGAGTTTTGGGCAGGTTTTCAAGAGGGTGGTAGGTCGGTTCGGTGGTTACATCTTGTGCAATATAATCTTGCCCGGTTTGGGCTGCATTACCGATCATGCCACTGCCGAGCGGGATGGTACGGCTGGGGTGTTGGGTGGGATGCTCTTCCTGGCTTGCACTGCCGCGCAGGTGCAAGGTGTTGCTTGTCGGGTCCAGGGTGAAGATGGCAACCGAATAATAGCCGAACGTTTCCTGGATATTGTTGCTGACTTGCTGGCAAAGCTGGTCAAGATCTAGAATGTTGGCGATTTGAGCGCTGACGGAACGTACAAGCGCTAATTGTTCAGACCGCCAGTTTTTAAGTGTGACTTGACGGGAGATTTGCATGGACATAGCGGCATGGCTTGCCAGGCCTTCGAGAAAGTTTAGCTCCTCTTTTCGGAATGGGGCGCCACTCATTCGTTCTGCGAGCAGGATTCCGAGGACAAAATCCTGGGTAAGGAGGGGCATGGCGGCAAGGCGTGGCTCGCAATCTTGAGTGCAAGGAGTGGATTGTCCGCCTATTGAATGGCAGATGAATTGTTGGTCTTTGGCTGCCTGGTGAACGATGGCGGGAGCGGTTTGATCCAACAATGGCACCTCGGGCTGACCTGGCAAAGGATAAAAGGGGGGCAATAGCCAGACGCGCACAACAGCGCCGAGGAGTTTCTCGGCGGTTTGTTGAATGAGGTTGATTTGTGCAATGGCATTCGGCTGGGCCAGGATGGCCTCTCCGAGTTGAAGGAATTGCTTCCATTCGGGCGTGTTGCTGAGTTCGGGAATGCTCATGCCTTTAACTGGGCAAATATCGGATCAGGGTGAGGGTGTTGACCCCATCCTTGAAATCAAAATGAACTTCGTTCATCCATTGTCGAATGAAATGGAGGCCCAGGCCGTGTGCCTGACGTTTTCCCAGGGGGGCTTTCAGGTCGGGGGCGGTAATTTTTTCGGGTTTGAATGCCTTGCCGCGGTCTTTGAGGGTGATGGTCAGGCCGCGCTCGGTGATTTCGCAAGAGCATTCAATCTCGCCGCGCCGTTCACCGCCGTAGGCATGTTCAATGATATTGGAACAGGCCTCATCTACGGCAGTTTCAATTTGATAGAGAGCAAGAGGATCAAACCCGGCGGCTACGCCTGCCTGGCGCACAAATGCTGCAATTTCTGCCAGACTGACATAGTCGCCGGGGAAAATGCGAACAGTCATTGAACCCGTTGAATTAGAAGTTGCCTACTGCGGAAAGGACATCCGGATAGATTTTGAACAGGATGTTGAAGCCAGCCAGTTCAAGCGCAGTCATGATAGTGGATGGAACAAGTGCCAAAACAATTTCGCCACGATTATAGCGTTTGCAATTTTTCTGGGCGCTGATGAGCACGCGCAGCCCAGCACTGGAAATGAATTCGAGACCGCTCATATCAATGACGATGCGGAAACGCCCTTCCTCTGTGATGGCATTGATGGCGTCAGATAGAATGGGGGCTGAGCCGCTGTCTATCCGGCCTTCGGGTTTGATCACATCGCAGTGTTTGAATTGAGTGTGCGTAATCTCCATGGGTATGCCTCCGGGAATCAAAATAAGAGTAAGAATGAAAGTATAACGATTATATCATGAGCTGATAACAAATAGTTCGATAGAAGGGCGGTTTTTTTGTCATTTTGGGCTTGCGTCTCACACAAAATTTGGATTATGGGTTAGAATTATGGCACGTGGGCCGAAGAGGCCAACCTCTATGTTGGATGCGATGGATGCATTTGACAGAATTCTACAAAAAAAGGATTGATAAAAAATGAGCGGAAAAAGCTCTCCACGCAGTGTGATTGATAGCTACAAGAAACGCCAGCAGATGATGCCGTTTTTGATCGGCGGATTGGCTGTAATTCTTGTGGTGGTGGGGATTATCATTCTGGTGGCCTGGTTCTCTAAGTCGGGGGGGGGGCCGGCGGCACTGTTTGCAACCGATACTCCAACGGTGACATTGACCTATACGCCAACTCCAGTGACACCTACGGCTACCTGGACGGTGACAATTACGCCAACGATCACCGAAACGCCAACGCCTTCCCTGACTGCAACGCAAGCGGGCCCAATGCAATACACGGTCAAAGAGAATGATACTTGTTGGGGCATTGCCCAGCAGTTCAAGGTGGATTTGTTGGTTTTGTTGGCTGTCAATAATTTTGCGCCCAATACTTGCCCCATCAAAATGAATGATTTGATTTTGATCCCTTTGCCTGGGCAGGTGTTGCCTTCGCCGACTGCATTGCCATCGGATATTGCGCCTGGGACGAAGATTGAGTATTACGTTCAGACCGGAGATACGCTGGCAATCATTGCTGACCGATATGGCAGCACGGTGCAGCGCATTATGCAGGAGAATGGCCTGAAAGATGCCAATACTATCCAGGTGGGCCAGAAGCTGATCATTCCAGTGCGGATTGTGACAGCAACGCCAACGCCAAAGCCGACGTTTACACCGTTGGCAATTACGCCCATTTTGGTTACTTTGCCTCCAACTGCGACGGTGACCGCAACGCCTGGACAGTAATTGTTGTTTGGGCATTGCAGAATGGCAAGGTCAAAGCCAACTTTCTGAAAGGAAGGTTGGTCTTTGACCTTGCTTTTGTATTGGAATGGAGATTGTGATGACCAATTTCGCAGCAATTTTTTTGGGGATTTTTATTGAGGCAGTTCCTTTCCTGCTGTTGGGAACGCTAGCTTCGGGGTTGGTTGAAGTGTACCTGGATCAGGCGAAGCTGATGCGTTGGCTGCCGCGTCAACCGCTTGGGGCGGCGCTGGCTGGGGTGGGGCTGGGGTTGGTTTTTCCTGTTTGTGAATGTGGAACGGTGCCATTGGCGCGAAAATTGTTGCAGAAAGGTGTGCCGCCAGCGTTGGCAGTCACCTTTTTGCTTGCTGCGCCGGTGATTAACCCTGTGGTAATTTTGAGTACACTGACAGCGTTTGGGTCAGGGGTTGTTTTTTGGGGACGGTTGCTGTTGACGGTGTTGATTGCCTTGCCGGTTGGGTGGGTTTTAGGGCGCGATGGGGCAACAAGCGGGCTGCTTCGCATTGTGGGGCAAAATGTTCCTGTGGTTTGTGTTCACCCTGTTGCGGAGCGGCGTTTTCGGCGGGTGTTGCTTGTCGCGGCGGATGAGTTTTTTGAAATGGTTCGCTACCTGGTTTTGGGTGCAGCATTGGCAGCCATGATGCAATTGTTTTTGCCGCAATCGGCTTTTCTGACGATTCAGCAAGGCCCTGTGCTATCTTCCTTGTTTTTGGCTGGGCTGGCTGCATTGCTTTCCATTTGCTCAACGGTAGATTCGTTTGTTGCTTTGGGGTTTGCCGGGTGGCTGCCTGTGGGAGCAGTGCTGGCTTTTCTCGTCTATGGTCCAATGGTGGATATTAAGAGTGTGCTGATGTTTGGACGCGTATTTCAAAGGCGGGTTGTGGTGTCTCTGGTTCTGTTTCCGCTGTTGCTAACATTGTTGATGACCGGTTTGCTGAATGTTTTTTGGAGGGGGGGCTGAGATGGGGATGCGAGGTTATCGGTTATTTCAGGGGCTGCTGATGGCTGGGTTGGGCTTTTTTCTGCTGGGACGGGTTTGGGATGGGCGTATCCTGCTGTATTTGAATCAGCGTTTTGTGTGGTTGGTGGTGTTGGCTGGGTTGATGTTGTTAGGCATGGCGCAGGTTGTGTTGCAAAGCCGGCCAGCTGTGGGGCAGGAATTGGAACGTCGTTCGGCATGGGGGCTGGTTTGGCTGTTGTTGCCGCTGGCTGTGGGGGTTATGATTCCGGCGCGTCCGCTGTCGCAGGAAATGGTTGATGTTCGTGGGATACAAACCCAACCCTTGATGCTACGCTCTGATGCGCAGACGCAGCGGATGGAGCTGCCAAGCACACAGTGGAGTGTTTTGGATTGGACACAGGCGTTTCGGCTGGATGCAGAAAAGCAAATTGGGCAGGATGTGGATGTAACAGGATTTGTTTTCCATGATTCAATGCTGGCTGCGGACCAGATGATGGTTGGCCGATTTGCAATTACCTGTTGTGTGGCAGATGCTGCGGCGGTGGGGGTGGTTGTACAGTCACCATTGGCGGCTTCTTTTGCACAGGGAGATTGGGTGCGGGTGAGCGGGCGGGTGATATGGGTTGAGGTGAATGGTGAATTGCAGGCCGGGTTTGAGGCGCAAATGATCGAAAAAGTAGAAGCTCCTGAGCAGCCCTATTTATTTCCATAGAAGGAAATTGTAAATGCGACGTTTGGATTGGCGGTTGCTGGTTGTTGTTGGGTGTGTTTTGCTGTTGGTGGTGGCGGTAGAACTGCTGGGACGGTCTGCCGGGCTGCCACAGCCCAGGCTGGTTGCGATTGGCACAGATTTGCCGGGGGCGTATGGGCCCATTGGGTTGAAGTTTTCTGTTCCGGTGTCAGCAGAACGTTTTATTGAGTCGGTGATGATTGAGCCGTCGGTGCCAGGGCGATGGGTGTGGGAAGAGAACACAGCCTGGTTTTGGCCGCAGCAGGCCTTGCAGCCGGGCGGGGTCTATGTTGTGCAGCTTGCAGAGGGTTTGCAGGCGGAGAATGGTGCGCGCTTGCGCCGCACTGTTCGCTGGAGTGTGCAAATTCGATCGGTACAATTGGCATATCTTTCCCATCCGATTGGGGCGACTGAGGTTTGGGTGGCCGATTTACAGACCGGTATAAATATTCCCTGGACAAACACTGGCGGAATGGTGTTGGATTTTGGTGTAAGCCGGGATGGGGAGATGCTGGTCTATGCGGCGCAGAATGCGCAGGGTGGAGCTGATTTGTGGGTGGCAGTACGCAACAAATCCTTGGATGCTGTGGCGCGCCGTGTGTTGGATTGTGGGGGGGATATCTGCCGTCATCCTTCCTGGTCACCGGATGGACGGCGGTTGGCTCTTAGCCGCACCAGGCCAGGGCAATTGCCGCAACTTTGGACGTTGACCTGGCCAGAAGGGCAGGCAGCGGCGTTGGATTCAAGTGGCGCGGTGGTGGGAGATTTTGCGGCCTGGTCTCCGGATGGAAAATATATTTCATTCTATGATCGTAAGGCAGCTGGCATTCGTGTTTTGAATGTTTTAACCGGTGAGATATTTTTGCTGAGCAGTGAGGTCGAATCGCCGGGGGTCTGGTCTTTGGAGGGTCGGCGGTTAATCTATTTGACGCAAGGTGAAGGAGGGCCGGCTCCTTTTCTGGCGTTGGTGGAGGCTGAGTTTGAGAATGAGACCCTGCGGCTTTTTTTGAACGATGGCAATATGGCGTATACCTATGGGTTGCCGGCCTGGAATCCGGCGGCAGATTGGTTTATTTTGGGTGTGCGTCCATTGCAAGGTTGGGTCAGTCAGCAATTGTGGGTGGCGGATGAGGATGGGCTGCGGGAGGAATTGACGAATGATTTAATGAACACATATGGGGCCTATGCTTGGCATCCGGCAGGCGGCTGGCTGGTGGCGCAGCAATTTGCGTTGGGCAGTTCAACGGCCAAACCAGCGGTGGTGATCTGGTCCTGGCCGGGGAGGGAGATGCGTTTGTTGGCTGAGGATGCAGCTCAGCCGGTTTGGTTGCCCTGAGTGAGAAGATTGAGCAGTTCGTGTTGGACGAGCGGATCCGTTTCGTTAGCAAAGGCCTGGGCAAGCGCTGCGTGTTGTGGGTTGATTTGAGCAATGGCCCAGGCGGCGTGGGCACGCACGAGCGGTTCAGGGTCGTGTTGCAGGACGTGTAACAGGGCGGGAAGGGACTCTGGCTGGCATTGGTTACCGAGGACGATGCTGGCATTGCGCAGGTAGCCGCGCCGGCGGGTACGTGAGAGGGCGGTTTTCCCCCATTGTTGTTGAAAGGCTTGGGGTGTGAGGGTGAGCAATGCCTGGCGCAAATCGGCGAATTGATTGGGCTGCGGTGAAAGTGGCAGACGTTGATTCCAGGGGCAGGCTTGTTGGCAAACGTCGCAACCAAAGACATGGCTGCCGAGGGCCGGGCGTAGATCGGCTGGGATCACCCCTTTGTGTTCAATGGTCAGATAGGAAATGCAGCGCCGCGAATCGAGTGTGCGGTTGGGCAAAATGCAGGCGGTTGGGCAGGCCTGGATGCAACGCTGACAGTTGCCGCAAAATTCGTCTTTGAAGGGGGAATCGGGCTGGAGCGGGAGGTCGAGCAGGATTTCGGCCAGGAGCAGGTAGGAGCCATGTTGGGGGTGAATGAGGCAGGTGTTGCGACCAATCCAGCCCAGCCCGGCACGCTGTGCCAGGTCGCGTTCCAGCAGGGGGGCTGAATCGGTGCAGATTCGGGCTGTAAAGGGCTGGTTTCCCTGTTGGCGCAGTTTGGCGATCAGGTGTTGTAGCAGGGCGGGAATTTGTTGATGGTAGTCTTCGCCGGTGAGGGCGTAGGCGGCAATTTGTCCATGGCCGGGAAGCGTTGGAGGGTTGGCGGTTGGTGCATAGGGTAGGGCGAGGACAATTATGGATTGACAGTTGGGCAAGAGCAGGCAAGGGTCGGCGCGCTGAGCTTTTGCTGTTTCAGATGCGAGATAGGTCATGCCAGCATGGTGCCCGGCTTGCAGCCAGGCCTGATATTCGGCCAGGTGTGCTGGTGGGGCAGGGGTGGTAATGCCGGCTAATACAAAGCCGAGGCGTTGTGCCTCGGCTTTGATCCAGGTTTCAATTGTCACGGCGTTGGGGTTTCGGTGGGGGTTTCTGTCTGGGTTGGTGCGACGGTGTTCGTGGGGGCCGTTGTTGCTGTGGAGGGCGGGCGAGTGGGCGTCAGGGTGCTGCCACTGACTTTGAAGATGAGGTAGACTTGCGAGAAGTTTAATCCATCCTTGTTGCTGAGAACCCAGATGGTGTTATATTCACCAGCTGCCAGGGGGGCTGTCATTTGCAGGGTGATATCAATTTCGCTGTTGGGGGCCACATCGCGCGGTAGGGTGATGTCGGAAGCACCCATGCGCCCGCCTGAGCCAGCATAGAAGCGGAATTGATATTGGGTTGTCCAGGTGGTTGCGCCTGTGTTCTTCAGCCGCCAGGTCATGGTGAAGGTCTGTGCGGGGGCAAAGACGGTGCCATCGCCAGGCGATTGCGAAACATAGAGGGCTGTATCTGTCGTGCCGCCGCCAACGGGAAGGGTGTTGGTTGGCAAAAGAGCTGGCGTTGTGGCAGCAAGGGTGGGAAGGGTCGCCGAGAGGGTTGGGGTGGAAAGTTCAGGGGTGTTGGATGGCGCAAGAGTGAAGGTTGGTGTGGCGCTAGGTGCAGAGATGGCGGTTTGCGTCAATTGGGCCTGAACAGTTTGCATGGCCTGGGTACGGATGTCATCCGGGTTGACCGTTGGGGATGGGGTGGCCTTGGGTGTACAGGCGGTCAGCAGCAGCATTCCCAACAGCAACAGCGTGCTGAGGGAACGAAGGTTCTTACAGAACATTAGAAATACCTCCAATTTTTTGACATAGAAAAGATGGTCTCAAGAGACTGCTTTCTATTGTCTGACGGGAATGATGAATTGTCAAGGGTAGCAAAAATGTGAAAGCATTTAGATTCTAGTTGGTCAGTTTGAGAAGAACGCCAGTGAAGAACCCGCAGGCTGCGCTGAGCAAAGCAATGCGTAACAATGGCATAAAGTCGAGGCCTTTGAGGGGGCAGAAAAATTGCAGCAAAGGGGATAGGTAGAAATACCGGTTGGGTTGAAGAAGTTGGGATAGGAGTTGATGAATGGCGTCGAGCAGGAGGGCTGTCATTTGCCAAAAGTACAGTTCCATTTTTTGAATTGTGGAGTTCATAGCTACCTCTGAATTAGCGAGATGTGGAAATTTTGAGAATTTTTCCGGTTTGGTGGACGGTGACGCGGATGATGTGTGGTATGGATATTTGTTGGGGCAGGCTGACCTGTGCTTCAAAGATGAGGATGGTGTGTTTGTTTGCGGTTTGTTGGCGCGGCAGCACACCGGAGACTTCTGGGAAGCGGTGATAGATTTGAGCGCAAATTTGTTGCAAGAGGACAGGATTCATGGTGGCTTAGTTGCGGGGGCGTCGGCGGAGGAATGCCGGGAGGTCGAGGTCGTTGGGGAGACCGACGGGCTGTAGCTCGGCGACCGGAACTGGTTGTGTAGGAAGAGTGGGTTGAGATGGGTAGATGGGGCCGGGGCGCTGTGTTTCGGCTGGAGCAGGGGCTGGTGCAGTGATGATGGGTGTGGCTCCCATGCCAGTGAGAATGAGGATGGCCTGTACTCGGTCTTGCAGGCGGTCATCGGTTGTTAGCCCGGGGATGATTTCGGTGTCGTGTCTTGCTGCGTCTTGCAGTTTGTTGAGGGCTTCAATAACTTCGACGAAGGTAATATCCTGACTGGCGGTGATGTTGACCAGGATGGCTGTGGCATCGGATAATTGAATGGTGTTGAGCAGGGGATGGTGAAGGGCGCGTTCAATGGCTTTCTGGACTTTGTTAGAGCCTTCGCCAATGCCGATTGAGAGCAGCGCTCCACCGCCGGTTTTCATTAATTGCCGGATGTGCGAAAAGTCTACGTTGATGATTCCGGGCTCGGTGATAAGTTCCGAGATGCCCTGAATGCCCTGTCGAAGGACATCATCGGCTAGACGAAAGGCCATATCGAGGGTTAAATTTCGCCCAGCAAGGGAGAGCAAGCGGTCGTTGGGGATGGCGATTAGCGTGTCGCTGTAAGCGCGCAGGCGCGCAAGCCCTGTGCGGGCATTGATCTGGCGGCGGCCAATTTCAAACGAGAAAGGTGTTGTGACGACTGAGATGGTGACGGCCCCGACTGAGCGTGCGGCACGGGCCGCAACAGCGGCGGCGCCCGTTCCTGTGCCGCCGCCCATTCCGGCGGCGATGAAGACCATATCTGCTCCAGCCAGTGCTCTGGCAAGCGTGGTGTAGCTTTCTTCGGCGGCGGATTCGCCAACTTCGGGTTTGCCACCGGCGCCCAGGCCGCGCGTCAGGCGTGGGCCAAGCTGAATCTTGTGCGGTGCAAGCGAATGGCTGAGGGCCTGGGCATCGGTGTTGGCAGCAATAAATTCAATACCGTTCAGACCTAGTTCAATCATGCGGTTGATGGCGTTTGAACCTCCGCCACCCAGGCCAATGGCCTTGAGGACGGGCTGTTGTGCGGTCAGGGCCGCGAATTGTGGGGGGTGTGCAGGTAGGGAGAAGTTCATGGGGGACCTCTTTATGAAAACGGTGCAAGATTTGTGCCAGGTTCTGTAATACGTTCGACGCGGCAACCAGCGGCGCGCAGGGCATTTAAATCCTCTTCCGGAATAGCTTGTTCATTGGCTATGACGGTAACGCGGCGGGCCAGGGCAGCTTCATGAAGTGAAAAGCCAATTGTTGGGCGATGTTTTTTGATGATGGGACGAATGAAATCAAGGTGCCAGTCAGGCACGCCCCAGTCGAAGCTGGGCAGCAGCAGGTAATGATCGAATAATGGTTGTTCGTTGGGCAGGTATTTGGCTGCGGATGCAGGTGGATGACATGCCTTGAGTTTTTCTATCCAGGGGCGGGGTTGCCTGGTGGGCTGATACCAGGCTTGTGGTGTGTGGGGGGAGGTGGGTTCGGCACTGAGCAGCCAAAGGCAGCAGGCCAAGATGTTGGCAGGCAACTCGTGGATTGGGGCGCGCGGCAGGTTGGGGGTGGTGTAGATCTCGCCGAGCGCCAGGTGAGCAATTGTCAGGGTTTGCTCTTCTGAAATGGGTTGAGGAGTGGGGGAATCTTCGGGGGCGGTAGGCTGTCCGGCTTGCAGCAAGACGACAGGCACCGGGTGGCCTAGTTCGTCTTGAGCGATAGCAGTGTACCAATCAAAGATGCAAAATCCGCGTTGGTCTTGTGAGCCGGTAGGGGTGAGGTAGGGACTGGCATTGGGCCATTGTTGCGGGCCGCCGCTTCCCCAATCCAATGAGTGATTGTGGGTCCAGGCGTAGGCGCTGAGGGTGAGGTGTTCAAGCAATTTTAATTGTTGACGACGGCGAAGCGAAGCAATGGAAGCGCGCAGGAAGGCGGTATCCCAATAATTGCCGCCTGGGTGAAGGGGTGGAAAGAGTGGGTTGAGTTGGCGTTCGATGGCGATTTCGGCAAATGGCAGGTATAGATCGAGGAAGCGTTCAACCAGGTTTTGACGTGCCCAGGCCGGGTTGGGCCAGGCAGAACGTAAATTGGGGCGGTCGAAGAAGAGCAGGTGGCGAATTCCCCATTGCGCATAGGCATCCAGAAGCGGTGTAATTGTGTTGGGTGGTGGTGGTGCAGCCAGGGAGAGACGGAATTCAATCAGCGGGGTGATGCCTGCTTGCAGCAGGCCTGCCAGAAATGGTTCAGGGATGGCGCGACTGATTTCGGATCGTAACACCAGCCAATGCACATCCAGCGCGATCAATTCTGGCAGCCAGGTGTCGAGATCTGTTTGACGGTAATGATTGGTATCAGGAAAGTAATGTAAGCCGAGTCGGGACATGGTAATCCATCCAGAAAAAGATTTGTTATGGATATTGGTTGCAAGATTTGTGCCAGGTGGTTGGGGCGCACAAATGAATTTCTCGCGTTATAATATTTGCCATGATTCTGGTAACGGGCGGGACGGGTTTTGTGGGGCGGGCTTTGATCCGGCAGCTAACAGCAGCTGGTTATGAGGTGCGTACTTTGTTGCGCCCCTCTCCCCGTTCTCCGCGCCTGCCTTTGGGGGTGGCGGTGGATGTGGTGCTGTGCAGCCTGAACGATGAGCGTGGGTTGCGCGCTGCAATGAAGGGGGTGAATGTTATTTATCATCTGGCAGGCAGTGAGCAGCTCGGTTCGCGAGCCGATTTTGATGGGGTGGAGGTTGGTGGGACAAAGGCTGTGGTGGAGGCGGCGAGTCAGGCAGGGGTTGGCAAGCTAATCTTTTTGAGCCATTTGGGGGCAGATCGTCAGTCGGCTTTTCCGGTTCTCAAGGCCAAGGCCTTATCCGAGGCATTTGTGCAGCAAAGCGGGCTGTCACATGTAATTGTGCGTTCGGCCATGGCGTATGGCCCAGGCGATCATTTTACCGAGCCGTTGGCGCAGATTTTGCGTCGCAGCCCGGGTATTTTTCTTTTGCCGGGGGATGGTAGTACACTGCTTCAACCCTTGTGGATTGAGGATTTGACGACGTGCATGGTGATGGCAATGGAGGATGAACGTTTGATGGGACAGGTGATCCGTTTGGGTGGAATTGAGATGTTGACAGTGCGCGATGTGGTGCTTGCGGTTTGCCAACGGCTTGGAATTCGGCGTTTGTTGCTGAATGTGCCGGGAAAAAGGCTGCGCGACCTTGCCTTGTGGTTGGAACAGGGTGGGCGTTTTCCACTTTCGGTATATTGGTTAGATTATCTGGCCTATAATCGGACCTGTCCGCTCGATAGTGTGCCGAGGTTGTTTGGGTTGTTGCCAGCTCGATTTCATCAGCAGTTGGGGTATTTGAAATGAGAGAACAGGCATTTTGTGTGCATGGGCATTTTTATCAACCGGTGCGCGAAGATCCGCTGACGGGTGAAATTCCGCAAGAGCAGGGGGCGTCGCCTTATGCGAATTGGAATGAACGAATTTATGACCATTGTTATCGTCCAAATGCCGAGTTGGGAAATTTTGAACGGATTAGTTTTAATATTGGGCCAACGCTGTTTAACTGGTTGGCTTTGCGTCACCCTGAGACAGCAGAGATGATTTTGGAACAAGAGCGGCGCACAATGCGCCGGTATGGTGTGGGCAACGCAATGGCGCAATCTTATCATCATACGATTTTGCCGCTGGCAGCCCGACATGATAAGATCAGTGAAGTGTTGTGGGGAATTGCCGATTATGAAAAGCGGTTTGGACATGCTCCGTTGGGAATGTGGCTGCCGGAAACGGCAGTGGATGATGAGACTCTGGGTGTGCTAGCAGATTGTGGGATTGAATTTACCATTTTGGCACCCTGGCAGGCGGATACCGAAGCGCTGGATATTACGCAACCTTATTGGGTGGAGACGAGTAATGGCAAACGATTGGTGGTTTTTTTCTATCAGCCTGAGTTGAGTTCACGGATTAGTTTCGACCCTGGGGCAACAACCAACGCGGATGAGTTTTATCGCACCGTGCTTTCTGCGCAGTTTCGCGGTGGGAATGATACGCAGATGGTGTTGATGGCTTCAGATGGAGAATTGTATGGGCATCATCAACCATTCCGCGATAAGTTTTTAGCACATTTGACCAGCAAGGCAGTTGGTGACGGTATGCTGATGGCTAATTTTCCGGCTCGCTGGTTGCAAGACCATAAGCCGCGGCAGGTAATGCGGATTCGCAACGATACATCGTGGAGTTGTCATCATGGTGTTTTGCGTTGGGCAGGGCATTGCGGTTGTACACCGCATGGGGAATGGAAGGCCTATTTGCGACAGGCATTGAATTTTGTGGCGCGAGCGGTGGATGAGGTTTACGTTTCTATGGTGCAGCCTTTGGTGGGGGATGTGTGGCAGTTGCGCAATCAATACATTCACGTTTTGTTGGGTAACACTTCGCTTGGGAGTTTGGTGCGGTTAATTTCGGGGCGGACGCTGAGCGAGGTGCAGCTTTCGCGGGTTGACATGTTGCTGACTGCGCAGCATGAACGGATGCGGATGTTTACATCCTGTGGGTGGTTCTTTGAAGATTTTGACCGGATTGAGCCGCGCAATGTAGTTGCGTATGCATCGCAGGCGGTTTGGCTAACGTATGTGGCCTCGGGGGTTGATCTTTCGGTCAAGGCGCAGCAATGGTTCTATCCAGTGCAAAGCTGGGTGAGTGGTTTGCGGGCGGATGTGGTTTTTCAGGAGCGGTTGCGCCGGGCGCGGAAATATTTTGAACGGCTGCGGTATACGGTTTGGGTGCCGGGGTAGGTTTTTATCAGGCGGTATATTGGCGTTTCCATTCATAGAGCTTGTTGAGCGCTTCAATGGGTGAGAGCGTGTTGATGTCGAGCGCTTGCAGTTCCTCTCGCAGTGGGTTGGTCTCAGGGAAGAGCGCCATCTGCTGTGGCAGGCCGGGGTCGAGGCGAACCGCTTTTCCGGAGGAGGTTTCAAGCTGTTGTAAGATTTCGCTTGCGCGTTGGATGACCGGGCGTGGCAAGCCGGCTAATTGAGCAACATGGATGCCGTAGGAACGGTCTGCGCCGCCAGCAATGATTTTGTGCAGGAAGACGACTTGTCCTTGTGTCTCGCTAACGGCGACATTATAATTTCGTACGCCGGGCAGCAGGTCGGGTAACTGGGTCAGTTCGTGGTAGTGGGTGGCAAACAGGGTGCGGGCGCGTAATTGTGGGTGATTGTGAATATATTCGACGACTGCCCAGGCAATCGAAAGGCCATCATAGGTGCTGGTGCCGCGCCCAATTTCATCCAAAATGAGCAGGCTGCGCGGGGTGGCATGATGCAGGATGTTGGCAGTCTCGATCATTTCAACCATAAAGGTAGATTGACCGGCGTGGATTTCATCCTGAGCGCCAATGCGGGTGAAAATGCGGTCTACCAGGCCAATGCGCGCCGATTGGGCGGGAACAAAACTGCCAATTTGAGCCATGAGAACGATCAATGCAACCTGGCGCAGGAATGTGGATTTACCGCTCATGTTGGGGCCGGTGATGAGGCGGATGATTTCGCCTGTTTCAAAGCATGCGTCATTGGGGACAAAACGCTCGGTATTCAGGCCATGTTCAACAACGGGATGACGCCCTGAGTGGATTTCTAACCCCGAGTCGTCGGTCATTTGTGGGCGAATATAGCCGCCGATGGCGGCTGCTTCGGCCAGTGCGGCCAGTGTGTCCAACTCGGCCAGGGAGCGGGCAGTTTGGAGCAGCGTGCGGCTTGCGCTGGCGATTTGCCCACATATCTGACGGAAGATTCGCCCTTCCACGTCGCGGATGCGTTCTTCGGCATTCAGCACCAGGGTTTCATATTCTTTCATTTCTGGTGTGATGTATCGTTCTGCATTGACCAGGGTTTGCTTGCGGATGTAGTCGGCAGGCACCATGTTGGTGTTGCTGTGCGTGATTTCAATGTAATAACCAAAGACCTTGTTGTAACCAACTTTGAGGTTTTTAATGCCGGTGCGTTGCCGTTCAACAGCTTCCAGGTTGGCAATCCATTGCCGGGCATGTTGAGAGGCTTCAATGATGCCATCTAACTCGCTGGAATAGCCGGGACGGATGACGCCGGGGTTTTGCAGCGTGGCAGGTGGGTCATCGCTGATGGCGGCTTCGAGCAGGTTGCGTTCTTCCTGGCAGGGATGCAGGTGTGCTAGCAGGGTTTGTAGAATGGCTGGGCGATTGGGGGTGGTTTGCAATAGGGCATACAAAGCAGGCAGGCCTTGCAGGGTGGCGCGCAGCGCTGTCAGGTCTCGCGGGGTGGCATGACCGGATGGGATGCGGTTGGTCAGGCGTTCCAGGTCGTTAAGGGTGCGCAGTGCGGCGCGTAATTCGGCGCGTAATAGGCCTGCTTCCAGGAAGAAGGCAACACCATCCTGTCGGTCTTCGATGGCGGAGAGATTGAGGAGTGGCTTGCTGACCCATTGGCGGATAAGCCGTTTTCCCATGGGGGTCATGCTGTGGTCGAGAACGCCCAACAGAGAGCCGTTAACATCGCCGGTGCGGATGGTTTCGGTTAGCTCCAGGTTGCGGCGGGTGGCAGCATCCAGGGTCATGAAGTCGTTGAGCGAATAGGTGGCAAGACTGGTGAGAAGTTTGAGGGCTGCGGGTTGTGTTTCTTGTAAATATTGCAAAATTGCACCAGCAGCACGGATGGAGAGCAACATGCCGCGCAGCCCAAAACCATCCAGAGCAGCAACCTGAAAATGTTGGAGCAGGGTTTGCTGGCAGCGGCCTGGTTCAAATCGCCAGGCAGGCCAACGCGAGAGGTGCAGGGAATTCCCCTCTGGGGCAGGGGCGTTTTCAGGCAGCAGCACCTCGCTAACGTTGAGGCGAATGCATTCGGCGCGCAGCTGAGAGGCGCGGTCGCCATCCTCAAGTTCTGTGACGGCAAATTCCCCTGTGGTGATGTCTACATAAGCAAGGGCAGCGTGTTGGTCGTTTTGGACGATGCAGGCCAGGTAGTTGTTGCGGTCTCCTTTGAGCAATCCTGGCTCAACGATGGTGCCAGGGGTGACGACTCGTACGACTTGGCGCGGGAAGAGGCCTTTAACGGGTTGATCGCCAACTTGTTCGCAGATAGCAACGTGATAACCTTTTTCGATCAACCGGGCAAGGTAGTTTTCAACGGCGTGGTAGGGGATGCCAGCCATTGGCACGCGCGTGCCGCGTGCAACCGGACGCGAGGTGAGGACAAGATCTAGCTCGCGAGAAGTGGTTTCGGCATCTTGATCGAAGGTTTCGTAAAAATCGCCGAGCCGGAAGAAGAGAATTGCATCGGGATGTTGACGCTTGATTTCAAGGTATTGCTGGCGAATGGGTGTGACGTCGTCGGTACTCATGGGTGAAGATCAGGCGGCGGGTTTGCCACATTCCGAGCAGAATTTGGCGCCGGCGGCAATCTTGGCGCCGCATTCGGTGCAGTGACGTTCGCGCTGAATTTTAGCGCCGCAACCGGGGCAAAATTTAACGGTTGCGTTTGGCAGCGGCTCGTGACAGGCGGGGCAAGCGGCCTGGATGGTTTGGCTCCAGCCGGTTGAGGCGGTTTGTTGGTCTTCCTCGGAGGGGGTGGCGTTTGTCCAGACGGTTTCAACAGCCCGCGCCGATTGTGCTGCGGCCATTTCCACGCCCAGGTCGGGGGCGCAGCTTTTGCACAGGTTGCGGCTTTTGTTCCAGCAATGTTCGCGGCAAACCCATTGTGAGCAGTGAGGGCACTGGATGAATTGTGGGCGTAATTCTTCAATCGCTTCTTCAAAGGCGGCATCATGGGCCTTTTGCCAGCCCGCCGAGCGCACACGTTCGCCCAGGTCAGCGGCCTGGTTGAAGATGCCGCCAATCAGACTGCTGGCTGCGTTGAGCGCACCGCTGACATTGCTAACGCTCCAGGTTTGAAAGCGGGTTCGATAGCCGGCGCCACAGCGATTGCAGTGAAATTCGAATTGAAATCCGCGATCCGTGCTGAGGTCGCTGTAATTATTGACAAATTGAATTGCACACATAAGATGCGTTCCTTTCCCAGAGATTCTTGGATTATAACGCAATTTGCGTTTAGGGCCAATTTATGACAGGTTGGCCGGTGTTGGTATCAAAGATGTGTAGGCCATCTTGTTCGAGATAAATTTGGTTGGCTTGCCAGCCAAGCACGGTGATGCGGAAGATGGTTGTTTCGGGGCCGGCATAGCTCATTTGTCCGTTGCTGCTGCCGGTTTCCAGGTTGAAGGTTTCAAAGACGATGCGCTGTGGGTCTGCAAAGGCTTGCAGCACCGTCAACCCAGCAGGGGTGAGGAAGGCGGTGTGCATGTCTTCGCTGTTGATAATTTCTGAAACATTGATTTCGATTGGGCTGCCGGCTGGGATGGTTTGCCAGCGCTGGTCCCCGGTTTGGGTATTGATCGCCCACAATTCATAACGCTGCGAACCGATGGCGCGTTCTGCCTGGACGATGAGCGCGTTTTGGTGAGCGGCCAATGGAAGAAGGTTGTAGCCTTCGTTTTGCAAAAGGATGGTTGCCTGACCGGAAGACAGATCAATGGCCCAAATGCTATGTCCGTATTCGGGGGCAAGGAATAGTTGCTGAGAGGTTTGCAGCCGATGTGTCTGGTTGCGGGCCAGGTCTTCGGGTAAGAGGGTTTGCCAGATGCGTTCGCTGGTTTGCAAGTCCCATTTTTCCAAACAAGCTGGCTGCCAAAAACCGTAGAGGATATAGACGCTGCGGCCATCGGTATCGGGAAACAGGTCATCGCTGCTGCTGAGGGTTTGGGTGTCGTTGGGGAAGGTTTCGTTGGGGCAGGTGGGTGTCAGGCTGTGCTGAATCTGACCGGTTTGGGGATCAACGATTTGGATCTGTACCTTTTCATTGACGGTATCTGGAAAAACCAGGTGCTTGTTGAGCAGGTAGATTGAATCAGGGCGTTCGGCAAGGCCCATGCTCCAGATGGGCTGGCCGGTGGTGGCATCAAAGGCTTGCAAGGTGTTGAGTTGTGTCAGGGCAATGACCTGCCCTTCATCAGCTAGCAGGCAATGATGACAGGAAAGAGGAAGCAAATCGTTGAGGGTGGCTTGCCAAAGCCGGGCGCCATCGGATTGTTGAAAGGCAGTCAGTCGGGTTTCATCTGCCAGGTAGATTCGCCCAGATGCGGTTTGTAAGGTCATGCGATAGGTTTCCTGCCCCAGGTCTTCCGTTTTCCAAAGCAGAGGCTCATCCTGGTTGAAGTCGAAATATGAAAGCCGATGGGTTGAATCGGAAAAAGCGGCCAGGCTGATCAATCTGGCATGGGGTTCTCCAGGGAGCAAGATGGGGTGGGTAAGCGACCAGATGGTCAGGCGTGTGGCAGGGATGCCCTGCCCGTTTTCAAGGAATAGGATACCCAGTGCAGTACAGGTGCCCATTCCACTGATGAGGATTAGCCCGATCAGCCAGGTTTTCCACAGGGGAGTGGGGGTGGTTTTGATTTTCGGTTTGAAGTCGGATGTGATGACAACGACTTGTGTAGGGGTGCCGGGTGTGGATTCTTTGGGTAATTCGAGGGTGGCGCGACAATATTGGCATACAATGCGGCGCTGATCGGATGTGGGCAGGGGCGCACCACAGGAAGGACAATTCAGGGAGCGAATCGGCTCGGGCATGACGGGGTTGCCTCGCACAAGAGATTTAGACTTATATTATACAGTCATTTGGCGGCCTGACGACCTTTTTCTGTTACACTCCAAAGGCGTTGTGGGGCTGCTAAGAGGCAACCCGAGCAGCCTGCGCAATGGGCTGGCGATGTTGAGTCGGGTAGGCAAGTAGATGGGCTGCTTTCTTGCAGGTATCCTAGAGCGACAAGTTGCTCGGCAAGGAGGGTGACCATGCCCGCGGTGGTGTCAAGCTCGGCTGCCAGGCCCGCAATGGTGACGGGCTGACCGCGAGCAATTCGTTTGAGGAGTTTGTGTAACATCTAGAAGAGGTTCCCTAATTGATAAATGAGGGCTGCAAATCCAGCGGAGAGCAGCAGGGTGAGTAGAACACTGAAAGCGGTCCATTTAATCGAGCGGGTTTCTTGATGGATGGCTGCAATGGTGCCAATGCAGGGAACGAAAAGCATTTGGAAGACGAGCAGTGCCAGTCCGGCCTGTGCCGAAATGAGATTGGGTAAGGAATTGAGATCGCCATAGAGAATGCCCAATGTAGCGATGGTGTTTTCTTTTGCGGCAACACTGGTTAGAATGGCAATCAGGGCCTGCCATGGGATTCCCATGCCCTGACCGATTGGCTCTAGCCATTGTCCAATTTGCCCCAGGTAGCTGGTGTGAATCTGTCCGGTGGGAAAGTAGGAGAATGCCCAGACAATCAGGGAGGCAAGCAAAATGACTTTGCCAGCTTTTTCCAGGAAGCCAATCAGGTTATGCCAGACGTACAGACCAATTGTTTTGGGGTTGGGGAGGTGATAAAGGGGCAATTCCATGATGAAGGCCATGTGTTCGTCTTTGAAGGCAAAGTGATGAAGCAGCCAGCCTAAACCAGCAAGGAGAATGAGATTGCCGCCAACCAGTGCCCAGGTGACTCCGGCGGCGGCAGTGGGGAAAAAGAGTGGGGTGAGGACGGCAACAACTGCCATGCGAGCAGTGCAGGGAATGAAAGGAACCAGCAAAATGGTGAGCAGGCGGGCGCGCGATGATTCGATGATGCGGGCACCGTAGATGGCGGGTACATTGCAGCCAAAGCCGAGCAGGATCGGTAGGAAGCTCTTACCATGCAGGCCCATCTGATGCATCCAACGGTCGGCCAGGTAGGCAGCGCGTGACAGGTAGCCGGTATCTTCCAGCAGGCCAAGCGTGGCATAAAAAATAGCCAGGATGGGCAGGAAAGTTAACACCATGCCCAGCCCACCCAGAATACCGGTTGTGAGCATTTCAGATAGCCAGGCAGGGGCGGCGCTGAGCGGGGTGCGTAGCAGCTCGGCCAGCAAAGCAACCTGGTCGCCAAGCCAACTCTGGATGGGGCTGCCGATGGTGTAGGTGATCCAGAAGACACCGCCCAAAATGGCAACCAGAATCAGGGTTCCCCATAGTGGATGGGTGAGGATGCGATCGAGCCGGGCGGTGAGGCCAACACGCGTGACCTGTGGTTGAACAACGGCTGCGCGCACCATGCGCGCAATCCATTCGTAGCGCGCACCAGCAATATCCAGAATGGCATCTTCGTGTTGGTAGAGCAGACGACTGACTTTTTCCCATTGTGCGGCGGGCGTTTGGGCTTGCATTCGATGGGTCATTTCATCGTCGCCTTCGAGCAGCTTAATAGCCATCCATTCGGGCGGGTAGGGTGAGGGGACGAAGGGGGTAATCTGTTCAGCGAGAACTTTTAGTACATCTTGGTGGGTTGGGAGAATGGATGGGCGGCGGGGTTGATAAGCAATTTCTCCATCCAACAGGCGCGTGGCTGTTTCAATTAATTCGTTAACACCCAGACCATGACTGGCTGACATGGCAACAACGGGGATGCCCAGGGCGCTTTCCAGCACTTGTGGTTCAATCTGAATGCCTTCTTGTCGGGCGACATCCATCATGTTCAGGGCCAGGACAACCGGGGTTGGCAGGAGCAAAATTTCTGCTAACAGGTAAAGGTTGCGTTCCAGGGTTGCTGCATCAACGACGACAACGACCAGATCGGGCTGCTCCTGAAGGATATATTCGCGAGCCAGGCGTTCTTCTTCTGAATTGGCAGTCAGACTATAGGTGCCAGGTAGATCTACCAGGTGATAGGTTTTCCCAGCATGGGTGAAGTGGCCCGTTTTTTGCTCGATCGTTTTTCCGGCCCAGTTGCCAACGTGTTGGTTGAGGCCGGTGAGCAGGTTGAAGACGGTAGATTTTCCGACATTTGGTTGCCCAGCCAGGGCAATGGTGCGCTGTGCAACCGGTGGAGTGGAGGGTGGGGTGGGGGGGACTGTTTCGGGTGTGGCGGGGCTGAGCAGGACATGGGCAGCTTCGTGGCGACCAAGCGCAATTTGCACTCCGCGCACGGTAACGAGCAGGGGCCCATGGTATTGTTTGCGTACGAGGGTGATTTGAGCGCCAGGGGTAAAGCCCAGGGCGGCAAGTCTTCCAACAATCGAGTGTCCACCTTGCAGTTGGCGCACATAGCCCATGTTGCCGGGTTCTAATTCAATCAGTGGGAGGATGGTTTCAGTTTTCATTATGTTTGGGTGTGTGAGGAATGAGGGAACCATGTGGACAGGATTCGGGTTCGCCCAGCATTGCAGCCAGGCGTTCGGTAACCATGTCGGGGGCGGCGTGCTCGAGGGCATCTGCGATGCTGTGTACCTGTTCGACAGGAATGCCGAGTTGATCACTCAGGAAGCGTTCCCAGATGCGGTGCCGGCGGATGAGGGCGGCGGCAATTTCTTCGCCGGATGGGGTGAGGATGACGCCTTGATAGCGAGTGTAGTGGACGAGGCCGGCAGCTTCCAGTTTTTGGGTCATTTCATGGATGGAGATAAGCGTGAAGCCAAAATATTCCTTGAGTTGGGGTAAGGGGACAGGTGTTTGAGGTGTGGCACGCAGCCTGTAGATGGCACCAGCATACATTTCCAGGTTTTCTTGTTGCATTTTTTCCTTTGCAGGATGATCTGTTGTTGAGAATCGGGTTGATAAGAATTGATGATAAGGCACGCCTTATCATGGCTAAATTATATTGCGAATTTGTCATTTTGCATAGATGACAGATGTCGCTTTTTGGCTGTTTGTCTGACAATGGTTGGGGTCAAGCAAGGGTATAATGAAAGAATGCAACAAAAACAGCGACTGGATGTTTTGATGACAATGCGTGGACTGGCAGCAAGCCGTTCTCTGGCACAGCGCCTGGTGATGGATGGCAAGGTGCGGGTGGATGGTCGGGTGGTAGATAGGCCGGGAGTGCAGGTTGCTGAAACGGCTCAACTGGAGCTGGATGGGGCGGCGCGTTTTGTCTCGCGCGGGGGTGAAAAACTGTACGCAGCGCTGACAGCTTTTGGTTTGAGGTCTCTTGCTGGCTGGGTCTGTGCAGATGTGGGGGCCTCAACGGGTGGCTTTACCGATTGTTTACTCCAGGCTGGGGTGGAGCGCGTGTATGCGCTGGATGTGGGACAAGGAATTTTGGATGGGCGATTGCGCCGGAATGAGCGTGTGGTGGTGATGGAAAATATCAATGCTCGGTATGTGCAAACCTTACCGGAGCCTGTGCAATTGATAACTGTGGATGCGTCATTTATCTCTTTACGATTGTTGTTGCCGGTGCTGCGTGGTTGGCTAGCGGAGCAAGGACAGGTGATTGGCTTGATTAAACCGCAGTTTGAGGCAGGGCGGCAGGAGGTTGGGCGCGGCGATGGTGTGATTCGGGATGTTGCAGTACACCGCCGTGTGTTGGATGAGGTATTGACCTGTGCGGTTGAGTTGGGGCTGAAACCGCTGGGGCTAATCCGTTCGCCGCTTTTAGGGCCCAAGGGCAATACTGAATTTTTGGCCTGGCTGGGGCTGCGAGGTGGAGCGGATTTAGATGGTGAATGGAAAACATGGATTGCTGACGTAACCGAGAAACTAATTTGCGTGTAGAATAAGAAAGATATTTTGATTGTTTGGAGGTAGTGGATGTCTGACTATATTCGACGGCTTTTGGGCGAGCAGGAGAAAATTTTGCTGGTAACCCGGCAACATGCATTTGTGCTGATCAGTTCGATTGTGCTGGAAATCTTCCTCATCCTTGGGTTGGGCGGGGGATTAGGGTATCTGGCAGCGGTTTTTCATCCGCTGTTTGCCCTGGGCTTGATTTTGATTGTGGTGCCGTTGGTGACAATGGTACGTGATATTCTGGTTTGGACAAATCGGCAATATATTGTTACAACGCGACGGGTGATTCAAATTTCGGGTATTTTTGATAAGACGGTGACTGATTCTTCGCTGGAAAAGGTCAACGATGTCAAAATGGTACAATCCTTTTGGGGGCGGATGTTTAACTATGGGGATATTCAAATCCTGACGGCGAGTGAGATGGGCGCCAACTTGTTTCGGCGGATTGGCGATCCAATCCGTTTTAAGACGGCAATGCTAAATGCCAAGGAAGAAATGTCACAAGATCGGGATGATGGACCTGTGCGCAAACCGGTTGCGCCGCTTGCACAATCGGGCGTGGGTGAGGATATTCCGGCTTTGATTATGCAATTGGATGTGCTGCGACAGCGTGGTGTGCTGACGGAGGAGGAATTTCAGCGCAAGAAGTCTCAATTGCTGGAAAAGATGTAATGCCTGGGGTATACTAGGCTGTCTATGAGTACCCAGCACATTCGTAATTTTTGTATTATCGCTCACGTGGATCATGGCAAGTCCACGCTGGCTGATCGTCTCTTGCAATTGACCGGCACAATTTCCGAACGGGAAATGGTTGAGCAGGTTTTGGATAGTATGGATTTGGAGCGTGAGAAGGGTGTGACGATTAAGGCCTCGGCAGTGCGGATGAATTACACTGCACAGGATGGCAAGACTTATGAGCTGAATTTAATTGATACACCTGGACATGTGGATTTTAACTATGAAGTGAGCCGGGCGTTGGCTGCCTGTGAGGGGGCGTTGCTGGTTGTGGACGCCACACAGGGAATTGAAGCGCAGACACTGGCAAACCTTTATCTGGCGCTTGGCTCCGATTTGACCATTATCCCGGTTATTAACAAGATAGATTTGCCCTCGGCGCGTCCGGCAGAGGTGGCACAAGACCTGAACTCACTGTTGGGCGTGCCGATAGAACAGATTCCTTGCATTTCGGCCAAGGAGGGGACGAATGTGCTGGCTGTTTTGGAGGCAGTGGTGAGGCAGGTGCCACCACCGCGAGGCGATGAACAGCAGCCTTTGCAGGCATTAATTTTTGATTCGCATTACGATTCTTATAAAGGTGTGGTTGCCTATGTGCGTGTGATGCAGGGGCGAATGCGTAGCGGTGAGATATTGCGTTTGATGGCAACTGGTTCGGATGTGCGCCCGGTCGAAATTGGATTCTTTGGGCCGGGAATGCGGCCGGTGGATGCATTGCTGGTGGGAGATGTTGGCTATGTGGCAACTGGGCTAAAGACAGTGACGGAATGCCGGGTGGGGGATACGATTACGCAAACCCAAAATTTGGCAACGCAGCCCTTGTCAGGTTATTTGCATCCCAAACCGATGGTGTTTGCTGGAATTTATCCTGTGGAAGGGGAAGATTACCCTGACCTGAAGGAAGCACTGGAAAAATTGCAATTAAATGATGCAGCACTGACTTATCAGTTAGAGACTTCCCAGGCGTTGAATTTTGGCTTTCGATGTGGGTTTTTGGGTCTGTTTCACATGGAGATTATTCAGGAACGCCTGGAACGCGAATATGACCTGGATATTGTGGTCACTGCGCCTTCGGTGGAATATGAGGTCGAATTGCTGACAGGTGAGACGATCACGATTGATTCGCCGGTTTCGCTGCCAGAGGAAGGTAAGATTAAAGAGGTGCGCGAGCCGTGGATGAATCTGGAAATTTTTACCCCGACCGAGTTCTTTGGTACGGTGATGGAACTGGTGACCAAGCGGCGCGGGGTATTCAAGAGCCAGGAACATCCGGCGCCAAACCGGGTTCAATTGGGGTTTGAGATCCCGCTCTCGGAGTTGATTGTAGATTTTTTTGATGACCTCAAATCGCGGACGCGCGGCTATGCCTCGATGGATTACTCGTTTGCTGAATATCGTCCGGGCAACCTGGTGAAGTTGGAGGTGCTGGTGGGTGGTGAGCCGGTGGATGCACTGGCAGCAATTGTTCACAAGGAAGATGCTTATCATAAAGGGCAGCGCTTGGTGACAAAGCTGAAAGAGCTAATCCCTCGGCAGTTGTTTGATGTGGCAGTGCAGGCTTCGGCAGGTGGCCGGGTGATTTCGCGGGCTAATATTAAAGCGCTGCGCAAGGATGTGCTGGCAAAGTGCTATGGTGGCGATATTACTCGCAAGCGCAAATTGCTGGAGAAGCAGAAGAAGGGCAAACGCCGGATGAAGATGGTGGGCAGTGTCGAAATTCCGCAGGAGGCTTTCATGGCCGTCTTGCGACTCGAAGAGGAGTAACCCTCGGTGCGGATTTTGATTGCTCTGACCTATTATCGCCCACATTATTCTGGGCTGACAATTTATACGGAGCGCTTGGCGCGCGCCCTGGTCGGGCGCGGGCATCAGGTGACCGTGTTGACCTCGCGCTTCAATTCGCAGATGCCAGCAGTGGAGATGCAAAATGGTGTGCAGGTTGTGCGCCCCTGGGTGCTGATGCGTGTGAGCAAGGGAGTATTGATGCCGCAAATGCCTTTTTGGGCCGCGCGGCTCATTCGACATGCAGATGTGGTCAATTTGCATGTGCCGCAATTGGATGCCGCGCCGATTGCGTTGTTGGCGCGAATGATGAATCGCCCGGTGGTTTTGACCTATCATTGTGATTTGCGGCTGCCGAATGGTGCCATTCATTGGCTGGCAAATCAGGCTTCGCACTTTGCAAACCGCGTTTCAACCGCTGCTGCACATACAATTGTGACCAATACTCGAGATTATGCAGAGCAATCTGCTTTTCTCAAGCCGCGTCTGGGCAAGGTGGCGGTTATTCCGCCGCCAGCAGAACTTCCGGCAGTCTCGGCAGAGCAGGTGCAATCGTTTCGCGACCGTTTTGGCATTCAGCCTGATCAGCCCGTAATTGGCATGGTGGCGCGCCTGGCAACCGAAAAGGGCGCTGAATATGTGGTGGAAGCAATGCCTGCTGTGCTGGAGCGCTATCCACGGGCGCGCTTGCTATTTGTTGGTCAATATCAGAATGTGTTGGGTGAGGAATCCTATGCGCAGCGTTTGCAGCCGGGCATTGAACGTTTGGGCGAGGCATGGCGTTTTTTAGGAGTCCTTTCGCCGGAAGACCTGGCTGCTTTCTATCAGGTTTGCACGCTGACGGTCTTGCCGAGTATTAATGCAACCGAGTCGTTTGGGATGGTGCAAATTGAGGCGATGATGAGCGGTACGCCGGTGGTGGCTTCTGATTTGCCAGGGGTGCGGCAGCCGGTGCATAGCACGGGGATGGGGCTGATTGTTCCGCCAATGGATGGAACGGCGTTGGCGCAGGCAATGTTACGCATTCTGGAGCAACCGCAGGCGTTTGCTGGGAATGTGAACATGGTCCGGCAACGTTTTTCGCCGCAGACAATTGCCGGGCAATATGAGGCTGTATTCTATGAACTGATTGAGGCAATGCAACAAGGAAAGGGCACTGGATGACCCAAAAAGACTATTTGTGGCTGCAAATTTCCTCTATGCCTTACTTTCGTGGGCTGCTGCGAGCGGTGGAGGGGCGTTTCTATGAGGGCATGGAACTTCCCTCGCCGACGCTTGACCTTGGCTGCGGGGATGGGCATTTTGCTAGTGTGACCTTTCCACGGAAGCTGGAAGTTGGGCTTGACCCATGGACTGGGCCGCTGCATGAGGCAGAGCAGCGTGGCTGTTATGAGAAGACGGTGCAAAGCGAGGGTGCACACATCCCGTTCCCAGATGCGCATTTTGGCAGCGCACTGAGTAATTCTGTGCTGGAACATATTCCCGATTTGGATCCGGTGCTGTCAGAAGTGGCGCGGGTGCTGCGTCCGGGTGCTTTGTTTGTTTTTTGTGTGCCAAACCATCAATTTGACCCGCAGTTGAGCGTGGCGCAGACCCTGGAGCGATTGGGGTTGAAGCGGATGGCCGCAGCCTATCGGCGCTTCTTTGACCGAATTGCCCGACACCAACACCTCGATTCGCCGGAGGTCTGGGCAGAGCGTTTGGACCGGGCAGGGTTTTCTGTGGTTCGCTGGTGGCATTATTTTTCCCCGCAGGCACTGGCGGTTCTGGAATGGGGCCATGTGTTTGGCCTGCCTTCTCTGGTAGCTCGCAAGCTCACTGGGCGTTGGATCCTGGTGCCGCAGCGTTGGAACCTGGCCTGGACAGATGCCATTACTCGACCCCATTATGATGCGACTCCGGAGCATCCGAAGGGTGTTTGTACATTTTATATTGCACAAAGGAAGGGCTAAATGCGTCGCCGACCTGGCTTTTGGTGGTATTACCTGCGTTCAATGGGGCGGTTGCTGGGTGGGGTAGGCGCACCCTGGCAGATGGCGAATTTGTTTGTGTTGCGCAAAACGTTTCCGAGTGACGGGCCTGTGCTGAAGTTGCGCACACGTCCGGTGGTGCAGATGCGCGTGCGCAGTGCAATGGATGTGTGGAGTGTGAAGGAGGCATTGCTTGACCGATTTTATGAAACTTGCGGTTATGCAGTGCAGCCGGGTTGGACGGTGATGGATATTGGAGCAGGAATTGGCGAATTTACCTTGTTTGCTGCTCAGCAAGGCGCTGGACGAGTGCTTGCCTTTGAGCCGTTTCCGCAATCGTTTGCGCTTTTGCAGCAAAACATTGCTATGAATAAGGCAGCAAGAGTGGATGCATTCGCTGTGGCTATTGGCAGTAAGAGCGGTGAACTGGTGCTTGACCTTTCAGGTGGCGAACCATTGCAGTTTCAGAGTGGGGTTGGTGGGACTGCTGGTGCAACCGAGCAATTGCGGGTGCCATGCTGGTCGCTGGCTGAGGTGTTTGAGCGGATGGGGATGGAGCGTTGTGATTTGTTGAAACTGGATTGCGAGGGTGCTGAGTATGATATTTTGATGCGCTCTGACCCAATTTTGCTGCAACGGGTTGACCGTCTGGTGATGGAATATCATGATGGTGTGGCAGATTATCAGCACATGGATTTGAGCCGCTATTTGCAGGAACAGGGATTTGTGGTGGAAGTTTTTGCAAACCCGGTCTATGAGGAGATTGGGTATCTACGGGCGGCGCGTAATAAGGGAGGGTGAGGCAATGATGAACCCCGAGCCCAGTGTTCTTGATTTTGTCAAAGCATGGTTGCGTGGCAAGCGGTTGCAGGTGCCGGAGACGGAAGATGTGGATGTGCCTGTGGTTGAGGAAACTGGCCCCTTGCCGCCGTCACTGCCACTGCGTTCTATTCCATGGCGCACTTTGCTGGCCTTGCTGATGGCGCTGGTGGCGCAGTTCTCTCTTGAGCCGCGCCCGAATCGCACAACGCTGTGGGGGGTATTGGGATATGCGCTGGCCGGGTTGTTGGTGTTGTGGGGCTGGCTGGCAAAGGAATTTGATCTGCCTGCTCATTTGAAGGTGACATTCCATTGGTCGCCGGATGAAGAAGAGACCAATGAGCGGATGCCATTCACCCGGATGGTGTGGATTGGTGGAGCGGTTTTATTTTCAGCGTTGGCTTTGCTTGCATTTGGCGATCGGGCGGCCAATCGGTATGTCTTTAATTCAACCAATTTGGTCTTATGGGCAGCGGCCATGATTTGTGCCTTGGGGGCACTCTGGCAATCAGGGCAGCGACCGGGCGACTGGCTGCGGCAGACCTGGCAAACGCTGCGGCGCGGGCAATGGAAATTTCAGCTTTCCTGGCATTCGCTGTTGTGGTTGGTGGTGCTGGGGGTGGCGGTTTTCTTTCGCTTTTATCGTTTACAAAGCGTGCCTTCTGAAATGGTCAGCGATCATGCTGAGAAGTTGTTGGATGTTTATGATGTGTTGAGCGGGCAATTCAATACATATTTTCCGCGTAATACTGGGCGAGAGTTTTTTCAGTTTTACTGGACGGCGTTGATTGTGTTGTTGTTTGGACAGGGGGTGAGTTTCCTGAGCCTTAAGCTTGGGACGGTCATTTTGGGGGTTCTGACTTTGCCCTACCTCTACCTGATTGGCAAGGAACTGGGCAGCAAACGGCTTGGTTTGTTGGCGATGGGTTTTGCTGGAATTGCCTATTGGCCAAACCTGATTTCACGCATTGCATTGCGTTTTACACTTTACCCGTTTTTCTATGCGCCGACTTTGTATTACTTTTTGCGTGGGATGCGGCGGATGCGGCGGAGTGACTTTATTTGGTCGGGCTTTTTCCTGGGGCTGGGGCTGCATGGCTATTCTCCGTTCCGTGTGGTACCGATTCTTTTGGCAGTGGGCGTGGTGCTTTACTGGCTGCACTTGCGCCGTTTGGCAAAAGTGGAGGATGCAGAGCGTTCGCCAGAGGTGGTGAAGGGGGTGGTTCGTATTGCTCGCCGTGAGACCTGGCTGGGGCTGGTGGCCTTGGCCGTGGTTTCCTTCATCTTGTTCCTGCCTTTGCTGCGATACACGATGGATAACCCGGATATGGTTGCTTTCCGAGCTTTGACGCGTCTTGGTGATGCTGAGCAGCCTTTGCAAGGCAGCCCGTGGTTGATTTTTTTGAGCAATTTCTGGCGGGCGATGACGATGTTTGCCTGGGATAATGGGGAGGTTTGGGTTATTTCAATTACGCACCGCCCAATTCTGGATGCCATTTCGGGGGCGTTATTTCACTTGGGAGCATTGTTGCTGCTGGCGCGCTATTTGCGGCACAGGCACTGGGCCGATGGCTTCATGTTGCTTTCACTGCCGGTGTTGTTGATGCCTTCCATTTTGTCACTGGCTTTTCCAGGTGAAAACCCATGTCTGAACCGTACAGCAGCGGCGATTATCCCTGCCTTTTTATTTGTGGGCTACGCGCTTGAGGCAGTGATGGATGCATTGGAACGCACCTGGATGGTTTGGGGAAAGCGATTGGCGTGGTTGTTGGCGGCGGTGTTGTTTGTGCTATCTTCGTTGCAGAACTATGATATGGTCTTTAACCAATATGCTAAGATCTATGATGCCTCAGCCTGGAACACTTCAGATATGGGGGAGGTGGCGCGAGCCTTTTCGGATTCGGTGGGCAGCACAGACACAACATATTTGGTGGCTTATCCACACTGGGCCGACTCGCGTCTGATTGGGATTGCGTCTGGGTATCCAACTAAGGATTATGCACTGTGGCCGGAGCAGTTTGTGGACACATTGGCTGACCCGCGTGCCAAGTTATTCATTCTCAATTCAAACGACATGGTAGATGCGGCAACCTTGCGCGAATTGTATCCGCAGGGTGTACTATATAATTATGATGCGCCAGTGGAGGGCAAAGATTTTATGCTGTTCTTTGTGCCGCCCGATGTGAACGTGCAGCCTTAGGAGCCAATCATGGATGATCTCGAGCTGAACCAACCGATTGTGGAGAAAAAGCCAACTGCAAAACTCTGGCATAGTGAGGCATGGGCTTATGTGCTGTTGGTATTGATTTTGGTGCTGGGTGCTTATTTCCGCTTTACGGGCGTGGATTGGGACGAGGGACAGCACGTTCATCCGGATGAGCGCTTCTTGACGATGGTGGTGGACGCACTTCAGCCGGTGCCATTGAGCCAATATTTCAATACGGCTAGCTCGACGCTTAACCCAAACAATGTCGGTTATGGTTTTTTTGTCTATGGCACATTGCCGCTTTTCATTGTGCGCTATATGGCTGGTTGGTTCGATATGACCGGTTACGGACAAATTTATTTGATGGGGCGCATGCTTTCGGGGGCAGCGGACTTTTTGACGGTGATGATGGCATTTTTGATTGCAATGCGCTTGTATCGAAAAACCAGGTTGGGGGTGCTGGTGCTGGCTTTAGAAGCGGCAGCAGTATTGCAGATTCAGCTATCGCATTTCTTTACAGTAGATACGTTTTCAAACTTCTTTACCTACGTGGCGATTTATTTTGCGGTTGTCATTTTGACGATGCCGCGGACGGAACCGTTGGAGGAGCAACCAGGTGGTTGGTCGTTTGTGGGCTGGCTGCAAATGACGGGGCCATATGTGGGCTTTGGAGTGGCGTTGGGAATGGCGGCGGCTTCCAAAATTAACACTGCACCGGTGGCCTTGGTGCTGCCTTTGGCAATTCTTTTGCGTCTGAGTGATGATTGGCGTGGCCGTTGGGATGCTCGGCTGCGGCGGCTGGTGATGAATGGGGTGTTGTATGTGATGCTGGCTGCAATTATCTCGTTGCTGGTTTTCCGCGTTTTCCAGCCCTATGCCTTTAGTGGACCAGGTTTTCTTGGGTTAAAAATTAATCAGGATTGGGTGGCGGATTTGAAGGAACTGCGAGCTCAAAGCACCGGTGATGTAGACTTTCCACCTGGTTTGCAGTGGGCGCGCCGTCCGGTCTGGTTTGGATGGCAAAACCTGACTCTTTGGGGGCTGGGGTTGCCGCTGGGGTTGGTGGCCTGGGCTGCGTTTTTGTGGATGGGCTGGCGGATTCTGCGCGGGGAGTGGCGGGTACACTTGCTGCTTTGGGTCTGGACGGCGATTTATTTCTTGTGGCAGGGGACGGGGTTTGTGAGCAGCATGCGCTATTTGCTGCCGATTTATCCGTCGTTGGCAATTTTTGCAGCCTGGGGATTATTACGGTTGTGGGAAGCGGCGATTGGGGCGGGGCGGCGACAATGGCTCTGGCGTGGGCTGAGCCTGGCGGCAATGATTTTGGTTGTGGGTGGCACGGTGGCATGGGCGTTTGCCTTCACGCGCATTTATCATCGGCCTGAGAGCCGGGTGGCTGCTAGCGCCTGGATGTATCAGAATGTGCCGGGGCCGGTGACTTTGGAACTGGAAACCGCAGATGGCCGCCTGGTGAATTTGCCGCTGCCTTTGCCTGCGGGGCAATTGGTCTCGGCAGATGCGCCATTGCGCATTGCCTTCCATCCAGCCTATGCCGGGATTGTGACACAAGTTGAGCCTGGGATTGCGATGAACCTGGGCGTAAACGAAACAGTGACGATGGCGGTTACAATTTTTGAGGAAACGCCAGAGGGCGAGACAGCAATTGCCTACGGTCTTTTAACGGATCCTTTTGCACCGTCAGAAAATTCGATGGTGGTTTCCTTCGAGGCGCCAGTTTCGTTGCAGCCCGAAATGCACTATGTTCTGGAAGTGCAGATGATTGAGCCGCAAGCTAATTTGCGTTTGCGCGGTAGCCCGGTGCTGATTTTTCAGACGGCGAAGGGGGCGCGGCGACAGGCATTGCCCGAAATTGTGCAAACGGTGCGGCCGGATACAGATGTGTTGCTGCCTGGTTTTCGCGTGCCGGAGAATGCTACGTTGAAACGTGTGACCTTGAACCGGGTGGTGGATTGGACGGCGAATGAGCAGCAGAAAACTCTGGAATTGGTGATTGCCCGACCCGGTCAGGAGGATAGCCCGCTGGTGCAGGTGTTGACGACGGCCGAATTTGACACACAGAGCGATGCGCGGGGTGAACCCTATTCCCTACTTTTGCAGCCGGGCGTGGCGCTTGCGGCAGATGAGACCTATATACTGCGGCTGCGGATGACCGAGGGAGATGGGGCGTTGGCGGTCTATGGCGTGAAGCCGACCGTGGAAACAACCTGGGATATGACCATTCCATTTGATTTGGGGTTTGGCAACCCATTTGATATCTGGTGGGGAATCTATCGCACTGATTTGAATCTGGAATTGTATTGGGATGATAACCAACCCAAGACAGAACGAATGCTGGGAATTTTGGATCAGGCAGATTATATTCTCTCCAGCACCAATCGCGTTTGGGGAACGGTACCGCGCGTTCCAGAGCGATACCCGGTTAGTACTGAATTCTACCGTCAATTGTTGGGCTGCCCGCCAGAGAAGGATGTGGTGTGGTGCTACAATGTAGCGGAAGTTGGTACCTTTCAGGGGCAGCTTGGGTTTGACTTGGTATATGTTGGTACGTCGTATCCCAATTTGGGTCCAATACGTTTCAATACACAGTTTGCTGAGGAGGCATTTTCGGTCTACGATCATGCCAAGGTGATGATCTTCCGCAAGAATGCTACATATGATGCGGAACGTGTTCGGATGATTTTGGAAGCTGTGGATGTTTCGGTGGCTGTGCATTTGACGCCGCGTCAGGCGGGGGCTTATAAGGGCAATTTGCAGCTTTCATTGCAACGCTGGGCGCAGCAATTGCAAAGCGGCAGTTGGGCGCAATTATTCAATACCAATGCGCTGTACAATCGCTATCCTTTTTTTGCGCTGGTGCTGTGGTATGTAGCTTTGAGTTTGCTGGGCTGGGGTGTATATCCGCTGGTGCGGCTGGCACTGGGAGGGTTGCCAGATCATGGCTATCCGTTTATCAAGCTGGTGGCAATGTTGTTGCTTGCATGGCTGAGCTGGATGGCAGGGTCTCTCGGACTTCCGGTGACGCGTGGGATGCTTAGTTTAGTTGTGCTGATAATCTTGCTGCTGAATGGCGGGCTTTTTTGGCTACAGCGCAAAGAACTGGCCCTGGAATGGAAACAACGACGCGGATATTGGTTGCGGGTGGAACTGATCTTTTTGGCTTTTTTCCTGGCCTTTGTGCTGGTGCGGGTGGCAAACCCGGACCTGTGGCATCCTTACAAAGGCGGCGAGAAACCAATGGATTTTTCTTACTTCAACGCAGTTCTAAAAAGTGCGCAATTTCCGCCTTATGATCCCTGGTATGCCGGTGGGTATATTAACTATTATTACTATGGGTTTGTGATAGTTGGAATGCTGGTTAAGTGGCTGGGAATTGTTCCGGCAATTGCTTATAATTTGATTCTGCCAACGTTGTTTGCGATGTTGTGCATGGGGGCGTTTAGCCTTGTTTGGAATTTGGTGTGGAGCGCAAACCGTGTGGAAGAAGAGATTGGTGCTTTGCAGCCGAACCGTTGGCTGGAGGGGCGCTTTTACCGGGTTGGATTGTGGGGGGCGGGGTTGCTGGCTGTGATTGGTAACCTTGGCACAGTGCGCATGATCTGGCATGGTTTTCAGCGTTTGGCGCTGCCGGCTGGGGTAATGATGGAGGATGGAAATTTCCTGGAGCGCTGGGTGTGGAGTTTTCAGGGTTTTGTGCGTTTTTTGGGTGGACAGAATCTGCCATATGGTTGGGGAGATTGGTATTGGGTTCCAAGCCGCGCTCTGCCCGGCAACAATATCACCGAGTTTCCAATGTTCACTTTCCTATATGCGGATTTGCACGCGCATATGATTGCTCTGCCAATTACAGTGCTGGTGCTGGGGTGGATTTTGGGGATTTTGCTCGACCGCTGGCAATGGCGGGTTGTGACTCAGCGGCGCTGGCTGGCGGCAGGGGCGGCTTTTCTGTTGGGAGGATTGGCGATTGGCGCACTGCGTCCAACCAATACCTGGGATTTGCCAACCTATTTGGTGTTGGCTGTTCTGACAATGGGGTATGTAATTTTGCGTAATGCAGACTGGCCGGTTATTTGGCGCAAGGATGAACGCATGTTGGGGCGTTTGTTGACGCTGCTGTTTGCGGCAGGTTTGCTGGTGGGGCTGGCGTTGGTGATGTATGCGCCATTTGGACGTTGGTATCAGCAGGGATATGGCAGCATTGCAGTCTGGAAAGAACCAGAACAGGCCCCCTTCTGGTCTTATATGACGCATTGGGGAGTTTTCTTGTTCATCTTGGTCTCGTGGCTGTGGTATGAGACGTTGGACTGGATGGCAAAAACGCCGCTTTCGGCATTGCGGAAGTTTAAGCCCTATGCTTCAACGATTGCTTTTTGGGTTGGTTTTGGATTGTTGATGCTATTGGTTTCGGTGATCGTAATTTCGCTGCAAAAGGTGACTTTTGCCTGGCTGGCGCTGCCGGTAGCGCTGTGGGCTGGCTTGTTGATGCTGCGCTCCAATCAACCCGATGCCAAGCGGCTGGTTCTTTTCCTGGTTGGGACGGGCTTGGTGATTACGCTGTTTGTGGAGCTGTTTGTGTTGGTGGGGGATATTAACCGCATGAACACGGTTTTTAAGTTTTACTTGCAAGTTTGGACGATGTTTGCTGTTGCTTCGGCAGCGGCTTTGGGTTGGATGCTGCCAGGGGTGGCACATGTGTGGGGGCGGGTGAGTTGTGCGGCGTGGCGGGTGGTGTTGGTGCTGTTGGTTGGCAGCGGGTTGCTCTTCCCATTGTTGGGTGGGGCAGATAAGATGCGTGACCGAATGAGTGCTCTTGCGCCGCATACGCTGGATGGCATGGCGTATATGCAGACTTCGTTCTACAATGAGAATGGACTGAATATGGAACTGGATCAGGATTACCGTGCCATTCGTTGGATGCAGGAGAACGTGGCTGGATCGCCCGTGATTGTTGAAGGTAAAACGGGAGAATATCGCTGGGGGACGCGCTTTACCATCTATACCGGGTTGCCGGGAGTGGTAGGTTGGAACTGGCATCAGATTCAGCAGCGCAATCAAATGCCTTCTGTCTTGGTGACTGGTAGGATTGAAGAAATCAGTTCGTTCTATTTGACAAACGACCGCGAGCAGGCCAAAACCTTCCTCGATCAGTATGATGTGGGGTATGTGGTGGTGGGTCAGCTAGAACATGCCATGTATCCAGGGGCTGGACTGGATAAATTTGAACAGCTGGATGGCGATTTGTGGCGCGAGGTGTTTCGGTACAAGGAAACTGTTTTGTATGAGGTGATTCGATGATCTACCACATTGCAAGCTTGGAAGATTGGCGGAATGCATTGGCGTCTGGAACGTATAGCACCTGTTCGCTGGATTCCGAGGAGGGTTTTATTCATGCTTCGTTCAAGGATCAGGTGCTGTGGGTGGCGAACAGTTTATTTGCCGGGCAGAAAGGGTTGGTGTTGTTGAAGATTGAGCAGGCTCTTTTGCGGGCTGAGGTACGGCTTGAAGCTGCACCAGAAGGGGAACACTTTCCGCATATTTATGGGGCGTTGAATCTGGATGCTGTGCAGGCCGCCTGGCAATTTGAGCCGGGGCCGGACGGCCGTTTTACCTGGCCCGATTTGGGTGAGGAAGAAGGCGCATCATGCTGAGTTTTTTGAGCTGGTATTTGGTCATCAGCTTGTTGGGGCTGTTGGTGTTGCCGTTGGCATATCGCTTGTTGCCTTTCCTGCACGATCGTGGTGTGGCATTTCTTCGTCCGCTGGGTTTGTTAGTCTGGGGATACCTTTTTTGGCTGTTGACAGTCATGAAAGTGCTGGAAAATACAGTTGGCGGGCAGGTGGTGGCTGTGTTGCTTGTGGCGGGCCTTTCGGGTTGGGCTGGCTGGGGGCACTGGGCTGAGATGCGGCAGTGGTTACGGCGCAATGTGAGCAGTTTGATTTTGGTGGAATTGGTCTTTTTGGTGGCGTTTGCTGGCTGGGCGATGCTGAGAGCTGCGTATCCAGATGTTGTAACGACCGAGAAGCCGATGGAGATGGCATTTATTAATGCCATTGCTCGCTCGCCTTCTTTTCCGCCGAACGATCCCTGGCTGTCGGGCTATGCCATTTCCTATTATTATTTTGGCTATGTGATGATTGCAATGCTAATGCGCCTGACAGCGGTTAGCTCTGGGGTGGCATTTAGCCTGAGCGGGGCGCTGTGGTTTGCTATGACCGCGACAGCTGCCTATGGGGTGTTGTATTCGCTTGTTAATGCCTGGCGTCAGAATCGAGCAGGGGATGAAAAACTGCTATCCATCAGCCGCTTTTCGCCGTTGCTGGGGCCGGTGTTTGTGCTGTTGGTGAGTAATTTTGAGGGGTTCTTGGAGATCCTGCACGCGCGCGGGCTGTTTTGGCAACGGATGCTGGATGGAACGCTACAATCCTCTTTCTGGAGTTGGTTAAAGATTGCTGAGTTAAACATGCCGCCGAGTGAGCCATTTCAGTGGTTGCCGCAGCGTGCCAGGGGGTTGGTTTGGTGGCGGGCCTCGCGGGTGATACAAGACCTGACGTTGATTGATTCGCCCTCTGCTGCGATCAATCCGGTAGCCGGGCAGGAAGTGATTGATGAATTTCCGTATTTCTCATACCTGCTTGGCGATTTACACCCGCACGTGCTGGCGATGCCGTTTGGTTTGCTGGCGATTGCATTGGCGCTCAATTTGTTTCTGGGAGGGGGGCGGCATCGCCTGGCTAAGCCGGGGTTGAATTGGCTGCGTTTGCCTGAGGCATGGTTTGCCGGGGTGGTGCTGGGTGCATTGGGCTTTTTGAATACCTGGGATTTTCCAGTGGCAGTGGGTTTGTTTGTGCTGGTGTGCGTTCTTGGTCAGGTGCAGCGCCTGGGCTGGGATTCTGGACGGCGAGTGTTGGAGTTTTTGGGGTTGGGAATTGGGCTTGGAGGAACTGGGTTGGCGCTTTACGCTCCCTTCTATCTGGGTTTTGATTCGCAGGCGGGTGGTTTGCTGCCAAGTTTTCTGTTCTTCACGCGGGGGGTGAACTTCTGGGTCATGTTTGGCCCATTGTTGTTTGGTGTGTTGGCCTGGTTGGTTTGGGCCTGGCGGCAGCGAGAATTGGCCGTGGATTGGCGGGCCGGGTTGCGTTTTGCCGCTTTGGTGATTGGTGGATTGTGGCTGGTTTCCTTCCTGCTTGGCTTTTTGGGCCTTAATCTGGATGTGCTTGGCAATACAATGGTGGCGCGTAATCCAGATTCTGCGTTGGGGCAGAACTTGATCGTTTGGGGGAATTTGTTCTGGAGATTGCAAACCGCAGGTGCAGTGACAACGGCAGGGGTTGTGCTGCGCGAGGCTTTGTTGCGACGCCTGGTTTCGCCTGGAACCTGGTTGACATTGGCGATTCTGTTGACCTTTTCCTGGGGGATGCTGGCGGCACTGCGGGCGAGGCGAGCAGCAACTGATTTGGGGCAGGAAGAAGTGCCCGCGCGCCCGGCTGGGTTTGTTCTTTTGTTGGTGCTTTTGGGGGCCGGGTTGACCCTTTTCCCTGAGTTTTTATATTTGCGCGATCAGTTTGGAACGCGCATGAATACAATTTTTAAGTTCTATTTTCAAGCCTGGATGTTGTGGGCGCTGGCCGCAGCTTTTGCAACGCAGGTTCTGCTACGGCGGGCGAAGTGGGCGCTGGTTGTTTTGCCTGTTGTGATGTTAATGAGTCTCGCATATCCGATTTTTATGACGGAACAGCGTGGCGATGCGTTGCCAGTGAAAGAATGGTCGCTTGATGGGGCTGCATATTTGCGTAAATATTATAGTGATGAAGCGAAGGCTTTAGACTGGTTGGCAAATGCGCCTTATGGGGTGGTGGCGGAAGCGGTTGGTGGGGCCTATTCAAGTTATGGTCGCATTTCGGTCTATTCGGGATTGCCAGCAGTACTGGGCTGGCAAAATCATGAGGGGCAGTGGCGCGGTGGCTATGAAGAGGTTGGCACTCGACCACAGGACATTGAAAAGCTGTATACCACCAGCGATTGGGAAACGGCGCGCCTTGTTTTGGAACAATATGATGTTCGCTATGTGTATGTTGGCGATTTGGAATATCAAACCTATCCGGTTAATCTGAGTAAATTTGAGCAGAATTTACGGGTTGCATTCCGGTCAGGTTCGGTGGTCATCTATGAAGTACCAGATTTGAGTTTGAGGTGATCATGAATGAGGTTTCTTTGACGCGCGAGAAAGCATTGTATGGGCTAGTTTTTGTGTTTGCGTTGATGTTGCGCTTTGTAGTGTTGGGGAATGCACCGCTGGGCGAAGGGGAAGCAACGCTGGCAATGCAAGCGCTGGAACAAAGCCGTGGAATGGTGACGAGCCTTGCGCCGCAGCCTGGGTATGTGCAGCTGACGACGGTTTTATTCTATCTTTTGGGTGCAGGGCCGCTACTGGCACGGTTTTGGCCGGCACTGATGGGCAGTTTGTTGGTTTGGGTACCATTCTTGTTGCGAAAGCCTGTTGGGCGTGTGCCAGCCTTATTATTGGCTGTGTTTTTGGCCTTTGATCCAGGGATGATGGCGCTTTCAAGGCAGGCGGATGGTCTGATGCTGGCATTGGGTGGGGTGCTGTTGGCAATTGGCTTTTGGCTGGCGCGGCGGCCAGTTTGGGGAGGCGTTTTTCTGGGGCTGGGGTTGCTTGGCGGGCCGCAGGTATGGCCGGGTTTGATTGCTTTGGGCGTGGCCTGGGCATGGGCCCGCCCCCAAAATGTGGAGGGGTTGGATTTTGATCTTGCTTTGCTGCGCAGGCTAGCGCTCTGGGCGGGTGGGACGGTGTTGGTGATTGGCAGCTTGCTGTTGCTTTCGCCGGGCGGTTTGAGCGCTTTTGGGCAGAGTCTGGTGAGTTATTTTGCCGGTTGGGGTGGGGTGAAGATGGTTGATCTGCCCTGGCCGAACTGGCAGGAGGCAAGGCCGGCTGGGCAATTGTTGATGGCGTTGTTGGTATATCACCCCTGGGTTTTGGGGATGGGACTTGTGGCAGGGCTGAGCTGGGCGCGCCGCAAGTCGTTGGAGCGCTTCCTGCTGGTGTGGTGGGGGCTGGCTCTTTTGCTGGCGCTGCTCTATCCATCTCGCCAGGTGACCGATTTGGCATGGTGTTTGCTGCCGTTGCTGATTTTGGCGGCCCGACAGGTGGTGCGCTGGTTGCCCGTTGATCGAGAGGGACGATTACCTGCTCTATTATTGGGTGGTTTGACTTTTGTGCTGGCCGTGTTTGCCTGGCTGCAATTCCTGTTTTATTTGAATACAATGGTGGATATCATCCGGGCAGCAGAGGCGCCACTGCATTTGGCAGCTTTGGCGACGGCATTGGGGATGATTGTGGTGGTGACATTGCTGGTTGGTGTGGGCTGGAACGGCCGTTCGGCGCGCTTGGGGCTGTTAGGCGGGTTGGGAATGGCGCTCCTGTTGTATAGCTTTGCGGCTGCGATGGGAACGGGCGGGGTGATTGTAAATCGTCCAGAACTTTGGCGACAATCGCCTGTATTTGCGGATGGGGATTTGCTGAGCAAGACGCTCGTGCAAACTTCTCAGTGGACAACGCGAGACAATTATGCTGTGGATGGTGTTGTGGCTGGTGTGCCTTCCGAGGCCTTGCGTTGGGCGCTGCGCGATTTCCGGAATGTGCGCTTTGAGCGTGTTGCTCCGCCGCCCGATGCGCAAAATGCGCCAACGGTGATTCTTACCCTGGATCAGGAAACACTTGGTACGGGGGTAGAATATACGGGGCAGGCCTTTACGGTTGCTTCCTACACACCATGGGATTTGATGTTGACGCAGGAATATGGCTTTTGGCTGACCTTGCGTTATGCGCCGCTCCAGGATGTGATGGCGGTTGTTTGGGTGCGAACAGATCGCTTTCCGGGGAATATACCTTAAGGATGAATGTTCTTTATGAAAAAACCAATCATGATTGCAATTGATGGCCCGGCTAGTTCGGGAAAATCTACGCTTGGGCAGAAATTGGCTGAGCGTTTGGGGTATCTATATTTTGATACAGGGGTGATGTACCGAGCCGTAACCTGGGCTGCATTGCAGGCTTTGGGTAGCGTGCAACAAGAGGATTTGGTTTCGGCGTTGGCCGAATCGGTGCAGATTGATGTGCGTCCGCCGAGTGTGGCGGATGGACGATTGGTGGATGTGTTGTTGAATGGTGAGGATATTAGCTGGCAGATTCGCCATCCGGAGGTGGATGCAAACGTTTCACAGGCCTCGGCTTATGCGGGTGTGCGGCGGGCAATGACGCAACAGCAGCGCCGGATTGGGCAACGCGGGCAAGTGGTGATGGTGGGGCGCGATATTGGTACAGTCGTGTTTCCAGAGGCTGAGTTGAAGGTGTATTTGGATGCTTCGGTGGAGGAGCGCGCTCGTCGTCGTTACGAGGAGACTTGCAATCGCGGACAGGCTGCTGTATATGAGGAGATTCTGGCTTCAATGCGCCGTCGGGATGAGATTGACTCGACCCGTTCGGTAGCGCCTTTGCGCCCGGCTCAGGATGCGGTAATTCTGGATTCGGACCATTTGAATGCGGATCAGGTCTTGGAGCAGGTTTTAAACCTGATTGAAAATGCGTGATTGGCAAAAAAGGTGCGTTGTGCAGCTTGCTAAATACAGGGCTATGCTATAATCAAAGTGTATGAACCCGTTCATCACATTGCTGGATGACATTCCATTTCTGGATTGGCCTTATCACTTGTTGGGGTGGGCCGGACTCCTGCTGATGGCGGGTGGTTTGGCGCTGGGGATATGGCGTTGGTGGCAGCCTTTGAATCTGCGGCAACGCAATCAATGGTTGTTGTTTGCTGCTTTGTTGTTGCTTTTGCCATTGACGACTTTGCTGTTGGCTGTTCAATTGCCGGGTGAAGCGGCAACACCTTTGCCCTATGTGCCGACTGAATTAAGCGCTCCAGTATTGATTTTGTTCTTTGCTGTGCCGTGGGTGATTGCGGCAGGAATGTTGGGGATGTTGCCGGCGGTGTTGCTGGCCTTTTTGGGTGGTTTGTTGCTGGCATTGTTCCGCACCCATACCCTGTTTACCGCGTTGGAGATGGCGTTGTTGGCATTGGTGTATGTGCGAGCGGTACGGCAGCCTTACAGGACGAAGATATACCGGGCTTTACGGCAGCCGCTTTTGGCTGCTTTGTTTGCAGGCATTTTGAGCGTTCCGCTGCATATGCTGGTGGTGTTCTTTGCGACGAATGGGGGTCTGGCAGTGCGGTTGGATTATGCCCTGACGCAAGTTTGGTTGCAGGTTCTGGCGCGGGTGGTGGAACTGTTGCTGGCAGGGTGGGTGGCAAGTGTTTTGTATATTTTTTCTGCACTGCGCGAGGAATTTTGGTACCGGCCAGCGGTTTTGCGACCTTCTCCAGGGGAAATGAGCCTTGAAAAACGGCTGTTGTATGGGATTTTCTTCCTGGTTTTGTTGTTAGCGCTGGTGTTGACGGTGGGCGATTGGATGGTGGCTGGAAAAGCTGCTGAGCAGATGATTGAAGATCGTTTAGCAAGCGCGGCGCGTGTCTCGACCGATAGCCTGCCTTATTTTTTG
Organism: uncultured Anaerolinea sp.; assembly: GCA_964453115.1. Taxonomy (GTDB): domain Bacteria; phylum Chloroflexota; class Anaerolineae; order Anaerolineales; family Anaerolineaceae; genus JAIWNK01. Next base: position 225,629 of record CAYVRT010000001.1, read on the forward strand.
GAGACGGGCCAAAGCCTTGCTCTGCAAACAGCACAGCCAGGGCTGTTGCGCTTGAGTGAGCCGGCACGCGCACAAGCGCTGGCAAATCAACTTCGATCGGCGCCGTTTTTCCGACAACTGAGCTTGTTTGATGCGCAAGGTGTGCCATTGACTGGTTATCCGGTTGCTGTTTTTGAGCAAATTCGGCCAACAGATGAAGAGCAAGTTGCTATTCAATTGGCATTGAAAGGTATTCCGGCCCAGACTGTGACGGTTCCCCCCTGGCCGGGCGAGAATACAGCGCAGGTTTCTTTCATTGCTGCCATTCGAGATGAAAATCAGCAGGTTGTGGGTGTGTTGCTTGGTCGCACGGACCTGGATAGCAATCCGTTTACTCAATCTACCATTGAGGCACTACGCACTGTGGCTGATTTGGGAGGATACGGCGCTATTTTAGATGAAAACCGCCGCATTCTTTATCACACTTCGTCAAGTAGTGGTGTGATGGTAATGAGCGAATATATTGGTACATTGCCAGCTCAGGAAGCATTTTACGATGATGTTTCGCCGACAGGCACGCGGCAATTGGTTTACTATCGCCCTGGCAGTGGCAAGCCATGGGGTGTGGTCGTCAGTGTTCCGGCGCAATTGGCACAGCAATTGGCCTTAAATATTGCAATTCCCCTGTTGTTGATTTTGGCGGTGGTGTTGGCTGTGGCGTTTGTAGGGTTACGATTGAGCCTGCGTTCTTTGACTGCCTCGCTGCAAAAGTTGTCTGATCAATCGGCGGAGATGGCGCAGGGGAAACTGGAAACGCCGCTGGTTGTAGAGGGGGTAGATGAGGTGGGCCGCCTGGCATCTGCATTTGAGAAGATGCGGGTGAGTTTGCGTGCCAGGTTGGAAGATCTGAATCGCTTATTGCAGGTGAGTCAGGGTGTGGCCTCAAACCTGGATGTGACGGAGGCGGTGCGTCCGGTTTTGATGGCTGCTTGTGGTGAAGAGGCTGCTGTGGCACGCATCATTCTAACGCGTGATGTGGCGTTGGATAGTGATGGGGATGGATGGGTGGCGATGGGTGTGGGCGCACTGGCTGAGGGATATGCTCATTTGGATGGGCAAATTTTTGACTTAATGCGGCAGCAAACAGTGCTTTCAATTCCCAATCTGGCGCGTATTCGGCGTTTGAATGTTTTGCCAGGGCGTTTGCAGCCGGGAGCGCTGCTGGCGGTGCCGGTGCGGCATGAAAACACATATTATGGCGCGTTGTGGTTGGGATATGAACAGCCACGTAGCTTTAGCGAAGAAGAGGTGCGCTTCTTGAGTACGCTGGCGGGGGAAGCTGCGATGGCAGCGGCGAATTCGCATCTTTATACGACGGCAGAAATTGGTCGGCAGCGACTTGAGGCAGTGCTGGCTTCAACACCGGACCCGGTTTTGGTGTTTGACGAGAAGAACAGTTTGTTCTTGCTTAACCCAGCGGCATTGCAGTTACCCGGGTTGATTGGTACTGCTGTGGTTGGACGGGGTGTGGAAGAGGTCGTTGCCCATGCAGATTTGCGGGCGATGTTGACTGCACCTTTGGAAGGCGGAATTGCTTCGCGCGAAATTCATTTGGGGAATGGGCGGGTGTTTTATGTCAGTGTTGCGCCAGTGGTGGAAAATGGAATTGGTGATGCGGGTGGGATGCGTCAATTTGGGCGCATTTGCATGATGCGCGATATTACACATTTTAAAGAGCTGGATACGCTGAAATCTGATTTTGTGGCAACGGTTAGCCATGACCTTCGTTCTCCTTTGACGTTGATGCGTGGTTATGCAACGATGCTGCAAATGGTGGGGGATATGAATGATCAGCAGAAGGCCTATGTGCAGAAGATGATTACCGGGGTGGATAATATGTCGCGGCTGGTCAATAATTTGCTTGATTTAGGACGGATTGAAGCTGGGATTGACCTGCGGTTGGAGAAAACAAGTGCGCGTGATGTGATGGAGCAGGTGGTCAGTTCATTATTGCCGCAGGCCACGCAAAAGAACCTGCAATTGCTGACAGAGACGGCTGAGGAACGGGTTATCCTGGAAGCAGACCCTGCCTTACTGCATCAGGCGTTATATAACCTGGTGGAAAATGCGATTAAATATACGCCAGTGGGTGGGCAGGTGCGGGTACGATTGTTGCTTGGAGAAGAACGGATAACTTTTGAGGTTCAGGATACGGGGATTGGGGTGGCGCCGCTGGATTTGCCACGTTTGTTTGAGAAATTTTATCGTAGTGGGCGGCGCGAGGCTTATCAGCAGCGTGGCACAGGGCTTGGGCTGGCGATTGTCAAATCCATTGTTGAACGACATGGCGGGCGCGTGTGGGTGGAAAGTCAATTAGGCAAGGGCAGTACCTTTTTCATGGAGTTGCCTTTGTTGCGAGCAGCAACTATCAGCAAAAATTGAAGGAGTTTTTGCACAAAAACACAATTCGTGTTATAATACTCGTTTGCATGGTTGCTGTAGTTTTTTTCTAAATCGTGATAGCGCAGGGTGTTCCCTTGCGCGTTGTTTGCTTAATCAAGTTATACCAGGTTGCTTTGAGGAGGTCGGATCGTGGAAACCAAGAGTTTAGTTGCGTTGCGTATCAACCTGGCTTCGCCGGAGACGATTCGGAGTTGGTCTTATGGCGAAGTTCTCAAACCGGAGACGATCAATTACAGACGGTTGCGTCCCGAAAAGGATGGGTTGTTCTGTGAATCGATTTTCGGGCCTACCAGGGATTATCAGTGCTATTGTGGTAAGTACAAAAATCCCCGGTATAAGGGAATTGTGTGCGATAAGTGTGGTGTAGAAGTGACGCGTGCTTCTGTCCGCCGCGAGCGGATGGGGCATATTGAACTGGCAACGCCAGTTGCGCACATCTGGTACACGAGACGCATTCCTTCGTATTTGGGTTTGTTGCTGGATATTTCTCGTCGCAACCTGGACCGAGTGTTGTATTTTGCTCAATACATTGTGACCTATGTGGATGAGGAAGCGCGCCAGAAAGCACAGAAGCGATTGGAAGATGAAATCAATGTTTCTGAGCGTGAGCAGGCGGCACAAATCAATGCCAAAATTTTGGAAGTCAAACAGACGCGCGATCGCAAGATTGGTGAACTGCAACAGCGTAAGTCGGAAATTGAAATGCGCCGTGACGAGCAGATTGCTGCGCGACTTGAGCCGGTCATTCAGGAAGGGCAATCACTTGAACGCCGATTGCAAGAGATGATTGGTTCACCGGCCCGAACGCAATTTGTTTTTCAGGCAGCTACTGAAGTAATTGCTGAAGCGGGTGAAACAATTACTGCTCAGCACATTGCACGGGTACAAAAGGTGGTCAAACGCCGCCTTGAAGAGCTTGAGATTGAACTAAAGGGTGAGATTGAGCGCGAAGTTGAGCAGATTAAGATGGGGATTGCCGAACTGCGTTCGCAGGCCGATCTTGAAATGGAACAGTTGCGCAATCAGATGGAAGATCAGACGCAGGCTTCGCATGGTCAGAACGAGCATTATCGTGACGAGTTGCAAGACCTGCGCCCATTCACTTTCCTCAGCGAGAGCCGCTATCGCGAACTCAAGGCGCGCTGGGGGCAAGTCTTCCGGGCTGATATGGGGGCGGAGGCGTTTTTCGATATTCTGCGTCGCCTGGACCTGGATAAGCTCTCGGAAGATTTGTGGCATGAGGTGCGAACTTCGAAAAGCAAGCAGAAACGCAAGAAGGCGACGACGCGTTTGAAGGTGGTTGAATCGTTCCGACGTTCGGGTAACCGGCCTGAATGGATGATTTTGACGGTGCTGCCAGTCATCCCGCCCGATTTGCGTCCAATGGTGCAATTGGATGGCGGGCGCTTTGCGACCTCAGATTTGAATGATTTATATCGCCGGGTGATTAACCGCAACAATCGTTTGAAGCGTTTGCTTGAGTTGGGCGCACCTGATGTGATTGTGCGGAATGAAAAGCGTATGTTGCAGGAGGCGGTTGACTCGCTGGTGGATAATTCGCAACGTGGCAAGGCGCTTTCGCGGCGTGGACGGCGCGAATTGAAATCGTTGAGTGATATGTTGAAAGGCAAGAAGGGGCGCTTCCGCCGCAACTTGTTGGGAAAGCGTGTGGATTATTCGGGCCGCTCGGTGATTGTGGTTGGCCCAACGCTGAAATTGTATCAGTGTGGTCTGCCGAAGACAATGGCCCTGGAACTGTATCGCCCGTTTGTAATTGCGCGATTGGTGGCACACAATTATGCCGCCAACGTGAAGGGGGCGCGGCGCTTTATCGAACGCAATCGGCCTGAGGTCTGGGAGGTTTTGGAGGAGGTCATTCGCGACCGTCCGGTGTTGCTCAACCGTGCGCCAACTTTGCACCGTTTGGGCATCCAGGCCTTTGAGCCGACTTTGATCGAGGGGTCGGCTATACAATTGCATCCTCTTGTCACCACAGCTTTTAATGCTGACTTTGATGGCGACCAGATGGCTGTGCATGTGCCGCTTTCGCAGAAGGCAGTGCAAGAGGCGCGCTCCTTGATGCTTTCTTCGCGCAACCTGCTTAAACCGGCAGATGGTGAACCCATTATTAGCCCTTCAAAGGACATGGTTTTGGGCGTCTACTATCTGACCATGGATGACTCGCAAGCGCATTTGGGCGATGGCCGTATCTTTGCCAATATGGATGAGGTCGAGATGGCCTATCACCTTGGGCAAGTTCATATTCATGCCAAGATTCGCATTCAGGTTGAAACGTTCTACGATGAACATGGGACGCGTTTGGAGTCGCCGCGCCGGGCATTGCTTGATACTTCAGTTGGTCGGGTGTTGTTTAATCGCATTTTGCCCCAGCAAGTACAGTTTGTCAATCACTCGCTGGATAAAGGCGGGGTGAAGGATTTGATTGCTGAGGTGTATGAGATCTGCGGTGAGACGGTTACGACCATGGTTGCTGACAGCATCAAGGATATTGGTTTTGAGTATGCGATGCGCTCTGGATCCACGCTTGCAGTGGCTGATATTTCGCTGCCAGCCGAGAAGGAAGGAATTTTGGCGCAGGCGCAGCGCGATGTGGAAAAACTGGAACGCGACTATCGGCGCGGTTTGTTAACCGAGCAAGAACGGAATGAGCGTCAGATTGAAATCTGGCAGCGTACGACCAAGACAGTTGCTGATGCGGTGCGTCGCAACCTGGACCCAACGGGTAACCTGGCGACGATGGCCAATTCTGGTGCAACCAAGGGCGGTTTTGGCCCCATTTCGCAGCTGGCGGGTATGCGTGGCTTGATGGCGGATCCGGCTGGGCGTATCATTCGTCTGCCGATTCAGTCCAATTTCCGTGAGGGCCTGACGGCATTGGAGTACTTTATTTCAACGCATGGCTCGCGCAAGGGTTTGGCTGATACGGCATTGCGCACAGCGGATGCTGGGTATTTGACCCGCCGTTTGGTGGATGTTGCACAGGATATGATCATTAATGATGTTGAATGTGGGACACAAGAAGGCATTTGGCTGCGTAAAAGCGATGATGTGGCTGGACAATCTCTGGGTACCCGTTTGTATGGCCGATTGGCTGCCGCACGGGTGGTGGACCCATTGACTGGTGAGGTGCTGGTGGAGCGGAATGAGATGCTAGATCATGCCCGCATTCGCCGCATTGTCAAGGCCGGGATCACGGAGGTTAAGGTGCGTTCGCCCTTGACTTGTGAGATGGAACATGGCTTGTGTGCACATTGCTATGGAATGGATCTTGGCCGAGGTAAATTGGTGGAAACCGGCTCGGCGGTGGGCATTGTGGGTGCGGAATCGATCGGTGAGCCTGGCACGCAGTTGACGCTGCGCACATTCCACACCGGTGGTGTGGCGGCTGGCGGAGACATTACAACGGGTTTGCCGCGCGTGGAAGAGTTGTTTGAGGCTCGACGCGCTCCCAAAGGTGAGGCTGTTATCAGCCGTATTGCTGGCACGGCGAAAATCATTCAATCGGAGCGTTACACGGACCTGCGCTCGGTGCGGGTGGATCATAGCGAGATGGTGAGTGATGATTATGATGTGCCTGAATCATGGGAAATCCGGGTTCAGGATGGCGAGCAGGTTTCCCTGAATGATGTGCTGGCGGTTCATGGCGAAGCGGCGATTGCTGCGCAACATGCTGGTTGGGTGCGTGTGGAAGGGTGCAAGGTGATTGTATCCTATGAGCAACGCGAGTCGGAAGAATATGAAATTCCAACGACGGCACGCCTGTTGATTAAGGATAGCGAACATGTCGAAGCTGGTCAACCTTTGACAGAAGGTTCGCTCAACCCGCACACGATCTTGAAGATTAAGGGGCGTGAGGCCTGTCAGGTGTACTTGCTTTCAGAAATCCAAAAAGTGTATCGCTCACAAGGCCAGAATATTCATGATAAACACTTTGAGGTGATGCTGCGCAAGATGCTGGGGCGGGTACAGATTACTCGTCCGGGGGATACGGGCTATTTACCCTCCGACCTGGTGGATCGGCTGGAGATTCGGCGGATGAACGAGCGCATGATTGCGGAAGGCAAGCAGCCTGCGCGTTATGCTGAGGTGTTGCTGGGTGTTACCAAGGCTTCATTAAGCACCGATTCGTTCCTCTCGGCTTCATCCTTCCAGCACACGATTAAAGTGTTGGCGGGCGCAGCAATTGCATCGGCAGAAGATCCGCTTTATGGGTTGAAGGAAAACGTGATCATTGGCAAGCTCATTCCAGCGGGGACGGGCTTTGTATATGGCCGTTTTGCTGCTGCCGTGCAAGACGAGAACGGTTCGGGTGGACATAGTGAAACCCCGGATTTGATTGAGCCGGCAGAGTAGCTTATCCAGGTAGAAACTTGAGCAGCCCCTTCCAGAAAATGGGAGGGGCTGCCTGTAATTTTGGGCTATAATGGGCTGGCAGGTTTATTTCTTTCAGGAGTACATGGCATAATGGAAATTGGATTGGTGCGCAAAGTGGATATTGACCAGGAGATGCAACAGGCATACCTGGATTATGCAATGAGCGTGATTGTGGCGCGTGCGCTTCCAGATGCGCGCGATGGATTGAAGCCGGTGCAACGACGCATTTTGTATGCAATGTATGATATGGGGCTGAGGCCTGAGGCGACGTATAAGAAATCGGCGCGCATAGTTGGTGAGGTATTGGGGAAGTATCATCCGCATGGAGATGCTGCGGTCTATGAAGCAATGGCGCGCCTGGCTCAGAATTTCAGTATGCGCGACCCGTTGGTAGATGGTCAGGGTAATTTTGGCAGTGTGGATGGAGATCCGCCGGCGGCGATGCGGTATACCGAGGCAAAGCTGATGCCTTTTGCGATGGATCTGTTGTTGCAAATTGAACGCGATACGGTTAACTTTGTGCGCAATTTTGATGATACATTGGACGAGCCGGAGGTATTGCCTGCTGCGCTGCCGAATTTGTTGGTGAATGGGGCGAGCGGCATTGCAGTTGGCATGGCAACGAGCATTCCGCCACATAATTTGGGCGAGGTGATAGATGCGCTTATCTTCATGCTTGAAAAGTGGGACGCGATGGAAGAGATTGGCGTAGGCGATTTGATGCGCTATATCAAAGGCCCTGATTTACCAACGGGTGGCATCATTTTACAGGATCAGCAGGCAAATGATTTGCTCAGCGCCTATGGCAGCGGGCGCGGACGGGTGACAGTGCGCGGACGGGTGCATTTTGAGGAGATGGGGCGTGGGCGCAATCGAATGATTATTACCGAGTTGCCGTATCAGACCAATAAGGCAGCACTCATTGAGCGGATTGCGGAACTTGTGCGTGAGGGTGACCTGGAAGGGATTGCTGACTTGCGCGATGAGTCGGATAGGCAGGGGATGCGGGTGGTGATTGAACTGAAACAAGCAGCGGATGGCGAGAATATTTTGCGACAGTTATACCGCCGAACGCCTTTGGAGACGACGTTGAGCATTAGCCTGTTGGCGCTGGTCAATGGCGAGCCGCGTCTGCTCACACTTAAACAGGCCTTGCGTGTTTATCTGGAACATCGTCTGGATGTGGTGCGTCGTCGGGGTGAATTTGACCTGGCAAAGGCCAGGCAACGTCTACACATTCTGGAGGGGTTGCGGGTGGCGTTGAGCAATTTGGATGAAGTGATTGCTACTATCCGCAATGCACCGGATGTTGAAACGGCGCGGGAGCGGTTGATTAAGCGGTTTAAGCTATCCGAGATCCAGGCACAGGCAATTTTGGAGATGCAATTGCGCCGGCTTTCTGGGCTGGAGCGCAAGAAGATTGAACAAGAATTTAAAGACCTGATGGCGCAGGTGAAGGAACTTGAGGCGTTGCTGAAGTCGCAGAAGAAGATGCGCACAGTGGTAGCCGATGAACTGGCTGAAATGCGACAGCGCTATGCCGATCGGCGGCGGACGCAAATTGTCGCGTTGCGAGAAGGGGAAACGGCAACCGATTTATTGACAGCAACAGACTTGACCCCGGCACAAACGGTTTGGGTGGGGATGATGCCGGACGGTGTGATTGCGCGTACGAGCGGTGATGAATTGCCACGCGTGAGTGGGCGACAGGCGCCCGCCTTGTTGTTGCGCACCAATACGCACCATACTTTGTATCTGGCTGGGCGCAGTGGACGGGCAGCGGCGGTGGCGGTTCACGCTATTCCAGAAGCGGCCAGTTTTGGTGAAGGCACCCCGTTTTCCAGGGTATGCGCTTTGCCAGCAGAGGAAGAGGTGGCTGCCGTCTTTTCCCTGCCGCAGGATAGGGCTCATTGTTATGTGACGACCATCTCGCGTGAGGGGTTGGTGAAGAAGACGGAAGCCGGTGAATTGCCCGGTCCATCAACACAGGCCTTTGTGTTAGCCAAAGTTAATTCGGGGGATGTGTTGCAATCGGTATTGCTGACACGCGAAGAGACGGAATTGTTGTTGGTAACTGAACAGGGGATGATGATCCGCTTTTCCGGGCAGGAGGTGCGTCCAATGGGGTTGGTAGCAGCTGGTGTGAATGGAATGAAGTTGTTGGCAAATGATCACATACTGGGCGCGGTTTGTATGCAAGAGGGAACTGTGTTGTTGGCGGCCTCGAACGGAAATGGATGGCGATTCGAAATGGATGCGATTCCGTTGCAGGGGCGCGCTGGGCAAGGTGTGATTGGCTGTAAATTGCCTACGAAGGTGCGCCTTGTTGGGCTGATGGCTGGCAAACCAACACAGACAGGGATGCTGCATTTTGCTCAGGCGGCAGCCCGCCTGGTACGTGTAGATCAGCTTGAGCTGAGCAAACGTGGCAGCAAAGGGGCGGAGCTTGCTCCGGTGAAAGAAGGCGATGAACTGGTGCGTTTGACGGTGCAGGTGGATGGGGGAAAGATAGCAACTCCTGCTGCTATGCAGAAGGGGGCGCCCAAGCAATTGACATTGATGGGTAGCACTGAAGCCCAAAAGGTTCGCAAGCCGACTGCTAAGAAAGCGGCGCAAAAACCGGTTGCAAAATCTGGGCAAAAGGCCGAAAAAAAACCGACCGCCGCTGTGCCGGCGAAAACACCCCGTAAACGCAAGGAGACTGGCAGTTAATTTGAAAGAATTAACTGACCTTGCAGTCCAATATCAGGCGCTATACTTCGCATAGCCAAAATAACGTTGTCTACATGTTCCCAGAGGGAGATGTCGAATTCAGCGGCGCTTTTTTCCATTTCTTCGCGATTGGCGCCGGCGGCAAATGCGCGGTCTTTCCACTTCTTTTTGACCGAGGATGCCGTAAGGTCATAAAGGGAGCGGGAGGGGCGCACCAACGCGACAGCCGTAATTAAACCGGTGATTTCATCGCAGGCATAGAGAGCTTTTTCCATGGATGTTTGGCGCGGGAAGCCGGTATGGTCGGCATGGCAGAGGATGGCGCGCACAATTTCTTCTGGAACGTTGTGCTGCCGAAGGATGGGTGCACCGGCAAGAGGGTGTTCTTCAATCGTTGGGTGAATTTCCCAGTCAAAGTCATGCAGCAGGCCGGTGATTCCCCAGGTTTCAACATCCTGGCCCAGCTTTTGGGCATAGAAACGCATGGCAGCTTCGACGGAAAGCATGTGATAGATCAGATTGGGGTTCTTAACGTAAGTTTGGACGATGGAAAGTGCTTCAGAACGGTTCATGGTGTACCTCACGGTTGAGATGAATCAGGTGGGAAGATGGGTTCTGGTTTTCCAAGGACCGGCAAGGGTCGGCTGATGGTTGTTTCCCAGAAAGCGACCAGGGTGGCTGGAATTTCGCGAAGCTGCCAAAATGTGTGCCAACGGGTGCTATAGGTGCGCTGGTCTGCTGGGACTCCAGTTGCTGGTAATCCGAGGGCGTTGCAGGTGAACAGGGCGCGCGGCAGGTGGTAGGCCTGGGTAACGAGAATGGCTTGCTGTACCTCAAAGATGGCTTTAGCGCGATAGCATGTGTCATAGGTGCGTCGTCCAGCATAATCGAGGACGATTGCATCTGCTGGCACACCAAGTTGAATTGCATAGTTGCGCATGGCAGCAGGTTCATTATATTCAATGAAGCGATTATCACCGCTCATGAGCAGTTTTTCAACTTTGCCGGCGAAATAGAGCTGTGCTGCTGTGGCAACACGGTCTCTCAGGACAGGGGATGGCGTGCCATCTCGGTTTAACCCGGCGCCAAACACAATCGCGATGCGTTGAGCGGGGATTGTTTCAAGAGTGTGTGTGCGGGTGGAAGAATAGATGGCGGTGATGAGACGCGGCAGACCGAGGATCAGCAGTGTGGCAAGGGCAGTGTAGAAGAGGATGCTGAAGAACATGCGAAACAATCTCCGAAACAGGAGGCGAACGCGTTCAGCGTTCGATGAAATCTTGCGGAGTGAGGGAAAGCGCCTGGAGCGCTTGACGGATGGGGTCATAGATAGAATCGTCCACAATACGCAGGTCTTGGATATCGTAGTCAAGGGCGCGGCTGAGAACAGCTTTGCCGGTGTCGTTGCGGGCAATTTGCTGCATGGTATCAAGTAGGTCGGCCCGCATTTGTTGCGCTAAACCAGGGCGAATTGCCAGGCCCAGGTTTGGGATGATGGCTTCGCTGCGCCAGAGGATGACAATTCGTTCACGAGCGTCGGGTAGGTCGTTGAGGATGGCAGGTGAAGTGCGAGGGTCACCTGAGATTGAGAAAGTGGCCGCGTAGTCGCAGATGCCCTTGATATACAGTGCACGCACGGAAGCTGTTGGGGAGAGGGTTAATACACCATTAGGGTAGGGAATTTGGTTGGCGGCGAGCAATCCCGCAGGCAGCAGATAGCCTGAGAGGGATTTGTTTTCAATCCAGCATGGACGCTTACCGCTGAGTTGTTGCAATGCTGTGGCTGCATCGGCACTGCTTTGTTCGGTAGTCGGATCATAGTAGGATATAAAGCCACTTTCAATATTTGCCATGAACTGTGTGCCGTAAAAATAAGTGCCAAAGTGATTGGAAAGCAGTGCAATTTCAGCAATGCGCTGTTCTGATGCGAAGAGGTAGGACATGGGTTGCAGGAAGGCGAGATGGACATGATCTTTCTGCATTTCTTTGAGCAGATTTGCTTCGTTAGCGAAGCCCCGCGGTTCAACCAGATAGCCAGTTTGACTGCTCAGCGCAGCAGAGATTTCGTTAATTTCTGGGCGCAATGGTTGGGTGGGGTCAAGAACAATAAAGCCAAAGATCAATGGATTGCCGGGTTGTCCGAGAGGGGGCAGGGTTGGGGTGGGGGCTGGGGAGGGGGTGCTGTTGGGTGGTGGGGTGGGTGTAGGTGTGATGGAGGATGCCTGGCAGGCAGCAAGCAGCAGGACAATCAATAACGTAACGACTGCTGTGCGGAGGTGTTTCCATTCATAGGAACGCAAATTCATAAACTCTATTATAATCGGGTTTAAGATTTGTTTTGAAAGCGTGCAAGATTTGTCGCGAGTTGATGATTCTGTTTGAGAAATGGAGAACGTTACGATGAGAAGTTTACGAGGAAATGTAATTCTGATTTTGGTGTTGCTGATTGGCTTGTTCATTGTAGGGGCTGTGATTTTGGGGCAGGTGAACCGGATGATGGACAATTCGCTCAACCCGCTCAATTCGGCTAACCGGGAATTGCAGACGCAGGTTAATGCGTTGTTAAATCCGACTCCGACGATTATTCCAGATCCGGTGACAATCATTCATGATGTGCAATCGCTGGCCCGGCTGGAAACAATTCAATACACAGTTGAGAAGGTAATTACAGCGGAGGTTGGACAGGGTTCGTTTGAGTTTTTGTTTGGTGATCGGTTATTGTTTGTGGCGCATGGACAGGTGATTGCGGGGGTTGACCTGGCAAAGCTGAGCGACCAGGATTTGTGGCTGCAAGGCGAGACACTGTATGTGCAGTTACCACCGGCTGAGGTGTTTGTGGCTGAACTGGATAATGAGAAATCCTATGTTTTTGATCGGCAGACAGGATTGTTGGCACAGCAAAACGTGAACCTGGAAACACAGGCGCGGCAGGTGGCAGAAGGCGAAATTTTAAAGGCGGCTTTAAATGATGGCATTTTGAGTATGGCGCAAGTTAATGCTGAGAACTATCTTATGCGTTTGTTCCGGCAACTTGGCTACCCCTCAGTTATTTTTGTGCAGCCAACACCACAGCCATAAGATGATGGGATTAGATGCGGAGTGTCCAGGAAGCGGATGCGTATTTTTCGTTTTGCAGCTCCTGGGCACGGCGCACTTCCGCCGGTGATAGTTCACCTGGTTTTAGGTTTAGATTGAGGGTTTGGGCAAAGGCTTGTTCAAAGGCAAATGCGGCTTGCTGCCAGGTGGGTGGTGGGGAGAGAAAATTGGCAGCTGTGGCAGCATGAGTAAGGAGGCGTTCAGCGGCTTGATGGCGGGCTTCCGGCGTGGGGAAGACGAGTGCCTGAGTGATGCGCGCCAGGTTGCCGTGCAGGGGAAAGGAGCCGTGCTGAAGAATTCCTTCGCGGCGGCGCGCCTGTGCGCTGCCGATGAGCTTTTTGCCCTGGACGGTGATCTCGTAATTGGAGGGTACTTCAAAGCAGACCGGGCCATTGGTCGAATTGGCTGGTGTGTTTTGGTAGGTGGCATTGGCGTTGGCAGTAAGCCCAAGGGTTTGCAGTGCCAGCAGGAGGGCTTGTGCCAGGCGGCGGTAGCTTTCCAGTACGCCGCCAGACATGATGGGGTCGTCGGGCGGGGTGATGACGGAATAGGTGAGTTCATCGGTGTGCAGGATGGCTCGTCCACCGGTGGGACGGCGGACAAGTTGCCAGCCGAAGCGTTGCAGGGCAGCCTGGTCCACATCTGCGACAGGTTGCGCGTGGCCGAGTGAGAGGCAGGGGGGCTGCCAGGCGTAGAGGCGCAGAGTGGGCAGGGCTTGGCGTGTGCCAACAGATTCTAGAATGGCTTCATCTGTAGCCATGTTCCATGTGCCACAGGCAGGTGGAGTGATGAGTAGCCGCCAGGTTAGGATGGGCATGGCGTCATTATACCGCAAGATGAGGGGCGGATTAGACAAATTGACACGTGTAAACTTGACAAAATTTCCGAATGGAATAAAATGATATTAGTTTGTTCGTTGTAAGTTCTAAGTTTTTTTCTGTGTGGGAAAGGAGGCAGCTTTTTAGCAAACAAAAAACTTTTTTGTGTTCCATTGTGTTTTCTCAAACTACCAATCAAACTAAAACTATTCTGGAGGAAGAAGATGTCTAAGAAGTTGATGATGCTGATCAGCCTTGTGCTGATTGCTACGTTTGTTCTTGCGGCTTGTAACACCAAGACGCCCGAACCCGAAGTTAAAGAAGTGACGATTAAGATTTGGCATCAGTGGGATGGCAAGTATCTGGATGCCATTACGCAGGCATTCAATGATTACACCGCTGCGCATCCGAATGTCAAGATTGACCTTTCCAAGCCCGAAGATGTGGCGAATGC
>CAYVRT010000002.1:0-21192 GCA_964453115.1 uncultured Anaerolinea sp.
CACGATCGGTGTAGCTGCCATCGCTGGCCTGAACGTTGGTTGGGGCGGCGGGGGGAGTGGGCGTGCCAGCATAACCGCTATCAAGCTCACTAAAGTCACTTTCGCCATAGGCAGAGAGGGTTTTGACCCAATAGTAATAGAGTGTATTGGGCGTAATTACCGTGTCTTGATAGGCAAGGCCAGTGAATGTGCCGATTGCTGTTTTGACGCCGGTTGGCGAGGTGGCGCTGAACAATTGATAGCCATTGGCTCCGCTGACCGGATTCCAGGTAACGAAAATTCGGTCAGGATAGCTGCCATCCGAGGCTTGCAGGCTGGTTGGGGCAGCGGGGGGTGGTGGCGTGTTGCGCCAACCACTATCCGGAGTGCTGAAATCACTGGCTGAGAGGTTGTTCAACGCTTTGACCCAGTAGGAATAGGTAACACCGGGTATCGCGGTTGTGTCGTCAAAGCTATTGGCCGTTGGACTGCCAATTTGTGTTTTTCCACCAGTGAGGCTGCTGGCGCGATAGACCTGATAGCTGGTTGCGCCCGAGACAGTATTCCAGGTCAGTTGCACGGCTTCACCAGAAGTGCCATCCGAGGCTTGCAGGCCGGTCGGCACGGCGGGGGGCGGGTTGGGATTGGCAATCCGCAATACTTTTCCCCACTGGGCTGGGATGGAGACAGTCAGGTTGCCGCCACTGACGGTGACGGTGCCGCCGTTGAGTAAATCGGTCAGGACAGCACCATCAGAGAGGTAGCTACTGACCGGAATGGCAATATTGTTTGCGGTACTTTCGGTGTTGTTCAGGGCAACAACGATGATTTCGTTGCTATCCCAACGGATAAAAGCGTAGGCGCCGGAGGTCATCAAGGTAGCCATATCGCCGCGGCGCAAGGCCGAATGATCGCGGCGCATGGCGATCATGGTTTTGAAGTGATTGTAAAGATTGGTGTCTGGAGAGCCGCCCAGGTCGGCCCAGGGGTAGGCGTTGCGGTTGGATGGGTCACCGGTACCAGACATGCCAACTTCGTCGCCGTAATAAACGGATGGTGCACCGGGGATGGTCATTTGCAAGATAACAGCTACTTTGAGGCGCGCCTTGTTATCGTTGAGCTGACTGAGCAGGCGAGGCGAGTCATGGCTGCTAATCAGGTTCATTTGGGCATAGAAGGGGGAGGGGGGAATGGCCTGACGATAACCATTGAGCGAATTGTCGAATGAGGAGGGGGAATCGCCGTTGGCAAAGCCGCGCACCCAGTCGCGGAAGCAGTAGTTCATGACAGAGTCAACGCCATTGGGGGTGAGGTATTGTTGGTAGAGGCCAGAAGCACAACCGCCGGTTACCTCAGCCAACATCAACGCGTCGGGGTCTCCACCAAGCGCCGGGTCTTTGACATAAGGGCGCATATCGGCCCACCAGCTCAAGGTAATATCCTGAGCGACATCATAGCGCCAACCAGCAGTGCCTTCGTTGATCCAGTACTGGTTGACGGAGACACCACCTGGGCTTTGTGGGCTACTGCCGCGATAGAAGAAAGCTTTGACCGGGTCGTTTTCCACCAGTTCAGGGATGGTTTCATAGTTATACCACCCCTTCCACCCCCAGCCATCACTACAACCAGAGCCTTGCCCGCCGGTTGTAAACCAGGAGCGATAGGGAGCAGCGGCCTCACAAGCACCAGGACCATAGGGCGGATCATTCGACCAGCGGTTATAGCCGTAGCCATCCATATATTTACTATCAGAGCCAACATGATTGTAAACACCATCCAGGATGACGCGGATGTCATGCGCATTGGCTGCTGCAATCAAAGCATCAAAGGCAGCGTTGCCGCCAAAGCCGTTGCGAACGTTGTAGTAATCGTTGGCGTCATAGCCATGATTGGAGGATGCTTCAAAGATGGGGTTGAGGTAGAGGACATTAATGCCCAGATCATCAAAGTAGCCGCTGTTGATTTTTTGGGTGATACCTTCCAGGTCGCCACCTTTGAATTCGATGCCAAAGTTGGGGTCTTGAATGACTGGGTTGAGCCAGGACGTTTGGTAGGGTTGACAGATACCACCGTTGCAGGTTGTTGGGCCATAAACGGTGTGATTGGTGTTGTAAATATCATTGGCGGTGTTTCCATTGCGAAAACGGTCGGGGAAGATTTGATAGATGATGGCGTCTTTCATCCAGTCGGGGACGTAGTAGTCGCTGACGCCACCACCGCCGCCAGAGGCTGTACCGAGCTTCCAGGAACGGTCTAGCAGGGTGTCACTCCATTGGCCGGGACCGCTATTGGTTGTGCCGGCAACGCGATAATAGCCTGTGCTGCTGCCATCGGTGATGCGGAACTGATACCATTGATCAATGCTGTTGCCAGGGACATCAAATTCCCAATAATCATACCCATCAGCCAGGGACCGAACAACAGCAGGGTAGGTATTGGTGGGGGAGGCAAGCGGATCGCCGGTTTTCCAAACCAGGATTTGTACGCTGGACAGGTCGTTGTGACAGGCGCGCAGACGCAGACGGGCGCTGCTGGATGGCTCGATGTTGCCGAGCGGGTCACGATAGGCGGTGAGGGTGCTGTCGTGAAAGATTTCGGCGGTGATGGTTTGTCCATCACCGGGCAGGCTACTGGCACAATCGGCCGGGCTGCTGCCGCGATAACCGCTATCTGACGCACTGAATAGACTTTCGCCATAGAGGTTACGGGCTGTTACCCAGTAATAGTAGACGGTGCCAGGGACAGCATTCCAGTCATTGAAGGGAGAGATGGTGCTGATATTGAGTAGAACGGGCGGTCCTTGTGGGCTGGTGGCACGATAAACGCCATACTGGCTGGCACCTGGTACGCTATTCCAGCTAATTTGGACAAAATTTTCGATGGTGCCATCCGTGGCCTGAATATTGGTGGGTGGGGATAGCGGTGTGCCTGAGTTACGGTACCCTGTGTCGGAGGCGCTAAAATCGCTGCTGCCGGCCTGGTTGAGGGCTTTAGCCCAGTAGTAGTAGGTGTTGCCAGGCGAGGCGGTTGTGTCATCGTAGGGGGAGGTGGCGCTGTTGCCCAACAGGGTTTTGGTGCCAGAGGGCGTATCGGAGCGATAGATTTCATAGCTTGCCGCACCTGCGGATACGATCCAGGAAATGCGCACTTTGTCGGCATAGCTGCCATCGGTGGCGTGGATGAATGCTGGGGGTTGGGGGGGAGTGAGGGGGGCGCCGCCAAAGGTTGCCAGGTGTGTTTGGGTGGTTGCATCATCCCAGCCGGTGGATTGATCATCGCTGGGAGCGGTGTCAAAAGCGCCTTTGGTGGGGCTTTTTTGGGTGGCGAAAAACTCAAGGTGGACAGTGCTGCCGGCTGTGACCCCTAAATCGCTCCAGGGGATCATGAATTCAACACCCTGGTTGTTGGCATAGGCAATGCGCGAGCCAATTTGCCCGCCGCCGGTAATGCCGCCCCAATTGACACTGGCCCCCGTATTCCAGTTGTTGCCATTCCAGGTGCGCAGCTCTGTCCAGCCATTGTTTTCATCGGGCGGGTTACTGCTGATACCGGGAATATTGCCGCGAATGAGCTTGTCGGGCAGGATGGTATGGGCCGGGGATTGAGGCATTTCACCAACGTTGTTGTGGGTGGAGGTGTAAGCGAAGGTGATGGCACGTCCCCAAGGGTCTGCGGTTCCACCAGCGTTGGGGGTGTCGCCGTTGACATCCAATGCCAGGCCAATTTCGCCTGAGGAAATGGTTTTGGCATAATTGGGTAAGGCAACATAGACCCACAGGTTTGAACCATCATCCGAGATATAGAGGTCCGTGAGATCGGCCCAGGCAGTGCCGACCCAGGAACCTGGGCCAGGATTGGCCAGGTCACCACCGGGGTCTTGGGCCAGCAAGGTATAGGAAGCATCGCGCACGCCATCCAACGCCAGAGTGGGCTGTTGGGGCTGAGCGGCAAGGGCAGCAGGGATGGCAGCGTTGAACAGTAGAGCCCAGATAATCAGGGCTGCGAAGAGTGAAAATATTTTTCGGGCAGGCATGGTGCAGTTCGCCTTTCTGAGAAAGATGTTTGGCGGAGGAGTTTACTAACTCGTGTTAATTCAACGCAATTATACCCGATTTTAATTGACGGAACAAGTTATGAGTTTTGTAAGAGAACACCGACGGGCGGAAAGAAAGATGGGGTTAGCGGTGACGGCGCAGCACGGCTGTGAACAGCAGCAGGAGGAGGGTCAAACCAGCCAGAACCGGCAATATCCAGGGGCGAGCCAGGCCACTTTCGGCGCGCAACTGGAGCAGTTCAAGCGCTGTGGGGCTGGCTCGCTTGCCCAGTCCCCAGTCGGAGAAGCTGGTGGTATTGGCAAAGTGAACCATGTTGTCATTGTAAATTGTGTCGTTGTTGCGGCAATCCCACACGCTACCGGCGTAACGACAGAGGGTTGAGAGATCATCTTCGATGAATGTTGGCCCATTGACGAGGCTTGCTGTGCCGTTTAGCAGGCCGCTGCCAGCCCCAGCTGTGGTTGGGGCGCTCAGGTCGGCCTGTATGCTGGTGATGTTGGCGGGAGTAATGTTCCAGTGGATTTTGTTTCCCACCCCCCAGGTTGGCCAGCTACCGGTTTTGTGGCTGCTATCCTGATCAATGCGGTCCACTTGAATGGAAGGTGAACTGCCGCTGACCGAATCAATCGCGATGGTCAGGCGTGCCAGCCCAAAGGAATGCGCTTGTCCGGCAACAGGTGCCCAGCTACGGCGATAGATGCCGTAATTGTAAAAACTCTGTGCCGAGGCGCCATTTGTTGAAAGATCGTTCAGTACCAGGCTGCTAGCTGTAGAGCGGTTGTAGATGGCATTGAAGGCTGTGTTGTTGCTGCCCAGAATCTGCTGTTCCCCGCTGCCGATGAATTTGACAATGCCGTTGTTGTGCGTAAAGCTGCCGTCATTCGTCCAGTTACCATCTATGTTCAAGATTCCGGCTGTTGCTGTGAGGCTGCTGCCATTGGCAATTGTTAGGTTTCCGCACAGACGTTTGTTTGCGCCATCTGCATACTCGTCCGTGGGAATGTTATCCCACTCGCCAATAATATAGGCAGCAGAAATATTGAGCGCCGTGCCATTTTGAATGACCACATTGTAAGGCGTTCCAGGGGTTTCGCCACAAACAATTGTGTTCGGTGCTTTCCATTCAGCAGCACTATCAAATGATCCGCCATTGTTATAAATCAAGGTTGAGTTTACAGCATAAATTGGCGTTCCATCAAGCTCAGTCGTGTTGCATGGGTCATCACAAAGTTCCTCATCGGCGACAAAAGTGCTGTTGTTCAATGTCAGGTTATGGGCGATGGTGGCACGGCTGGCAGCGCCTGATTTTTGGTCACGAAAATCTACTCCAAAGCGTCCAATACAGCTGCCACCCGAAGCAGCATTGGCACAGGTCAGTGAGACATCGTAAAAAGTGGTGTTGCTACTGCCCAAAACTGCGCTGTTTAAGTTGTTATATCCTCGAAATGCAATTGTGCTGGTACCGGCATCAAAAGAGCCGTTGTTGAAAAATAGCGGGATCGTCGTTCCACCATACAGGGTGATGGTGCTGTCACCAGCATTTACTGTTACATTGCTGTTAATTTTGATATTGGTGGTGGTCAGATTGTTATCAATGGTCTTGATGCCGCTCCCCTGGAACAAAAGGTTGCGAATCAGGATCGTTCCGCTACCGCTAATGGTTTGGTTTTGTCCGTTGAGAATCACGTTACCATTTTGGATAACTATACCGCTTAACGTCCCATCGCAATGTAGATTTCCAGCAATTGTTAGGGCGGTTACCCCGCTAAGGATTTTAAAGCTTGCTCCGTTGGCAATGGTCAAATTTCCAGAAAGGGTCAGGTTGGTTTGGGGTTGAGAGGTACCATTGGATATATATAAGTGCCGGACACCTGAAGAGATGGATAATGCATACGTTTGAGATGCGTTGTAATCTGTTTGCCCTGCGGTTGCAGGCACTTGGCCACTGCCCAGGTTGTCAAAGACTAAAGCACTGCGCAAGCGATCGTCACTACTCATATTGCAATTTTCTGGTTTATCAACCCCATAACAGGTGTACATATCGTCTGAATTGTTTGCCAGCCAAAAATAGAGGCCAATGGTGTTTGGAGATGCCAATGTGCTTCGCGGAATGCGAATTTCGGCTTCGCTGCCGCTGCGGTACAGATTGGCACCGCTGGCGTAGATGGAACTTGCGCTGCCCCAACTATTGCTGCTGCGGGTGTATTTATCCAAGTTGGTTGTGCCAGTGGATTGAATGATGTAGTCGGGTACTAAATAGCCGGCGAACTGTGCCTTGGCAAAGCCATTCGTTACATTGCTGCCGCTCAAGTCATTGGTGCCGGGGTTGGTATCTATGCCAATGTTCAGCCGGTCCGTATTGCCAAACCCACCGCTGATTCGAACGTAAAGATTATCTTCATCCCAGGCAAGATAAAAAGAGGTGGTGTCAGGGGCGGAGCGCCCATCCGTTCCAAGTAAATTTGCGGATGTATTCCAATCCCACTCTTTTCCATCAATACGCAACGTTTGATAGGTGCTTGCGGGAATGCGGTGAATTTTATACGTTTGCGTTTGCGAGGTTGGTGCTGTTGTGAAATTTGACACACCAGGATACCCATACCAGGTTGTGCTTCCTTCCTCATACACAACATACAGCATATAATCATTTCCGGCAGCTAGATCGAGATTGAATTTGCAACGGTCATTATTTGAGCCTGATACAGCGCTGATTACGCCTGTCACTTCTGTCCATGAACTACCAGAAAAATTACTGGAATTAGGTGCATACCTTAGGGTGCAACGATCAAGCTCAATGGAATTGGATAAAAAACCACTTTGATATGCGTCTTGCCAGATTTCAAAAGCTGCGGTGTCTGAATAGGGAATGACCTGGTTTCGATCTACTTCAACAATCCAGTTGTACCCGCTGTAATAGATTCCGCCATTGGACGATGCCCCACCATTGGTTTGTCCGGCCCATTCGCTTGCTGCTGACACTGGCTCAACAATGGTCAGCATCGCGCCGAGGGTTAACACCAAAGCACAAAACAAATGAAAAACTTTTTGTGGATTCATGGCTTGCTCCTTCCCCAAAACGCATTCACTTTTAATTGTTTCTATTATCGCGCTATTTTGTATATTTACAAATGGTTTTTTCTTAAAAATCAGGAGTTTGTTCGTTGTAAAAGGCCAGCCAACAGACGCAGTGTGCGGTGCAGACGACTCTTAACTGTACCAACAGGGCAGCTCAGAATGGAGGCAATTTGTTGAGGCGGCAATTCATGAACAAAGGTCAATTCGAGTAAGGCGCGTTGTTCCGCGCTCAGGTGGAACAAAGCTTGTTGTAATCCTTGATATTCTTCAATCCTCTCGAAATTAGATCGAATCTCTTGCCAATTCAATTCTTCAATCCCCTCAACCTCGGAAAGGTTTTGTGGTTGGTGGTTGTGGCGATGCCAGCTAATTGCTTGATAGGATGCAATGCGTAACAACCAGGTACGGACAGATGCCTCACCGCGGAATTTCCCCGCTTGCTGCCAGACGGCAAGAAAAACGGTTTGTAACACATCCTGAGCTGCTTGCTCATCAGTCAACAGGCGCAGCAGGTAGGTGTATAGCATGGGGGCGTGTTCTTGATAGAGCTGGTCGAATGCAGCCTTATCTCCATCCCGTATCTGGTGTAATAAAGCGAGGGCAATTGAATCCTCCATAAGCGAAATGATTATATCAAGGGTCGAGCTTTCAAGGTATAATTGGTAACAATTGAGGTACAAGAGAATGTGTCGTGAGAAATAGGTTGGCTGAAGTTGGTAAATTAAAAGCTCGCTGGATTAAGGCTGTGCTGATTGGCATATTGAGCTCAATGCTTTTGGCATTGGGTGTTTTGTTGCAGCCAGCAAGCGTTCTTATCCATTGGGAAACAGCCAGCGAATTAGATACGATGGGGTTTTACCTGACACGTGGAGAGCAGCCGAGAGGCCCCTTTGAAAGAATTACAGCGACTCTCATTCCCGCACAAGCAGACGCATTGAGTGGGGGAAAATATCGTTACACCGACCGCTTCGTAAAAGCTGGGCAGGTATATTACTATCAGCTTGAAGCAGTCTCAATCACTGGAGAGGTGGAACGCTTTGGGCCGTTGGTGGTGCAGGCAGATGGGGTGAATGACTGGGCTTGGGCTTTTGTTGCTTTTCCATTCATAATTGGTATAATCAGCGCTTTTGTAATGTGGCGAAACGCCAGATTACCAGTCTGGTTGGGGGCGGGAGAGGTTATTCTGTATTGCGAAAACCAACGTCTGTTAAAAACGCTCAAACAGCATTATGGTCATTTCACAATGCAGATCGAACACCCCGTAATGCAAGTAGATATTGAATGTCGCAAACCATTACAGCGCAGTCCGGGAGACGCAGAGCCAGCTTTGGAGATGGAGTCTTTGCAAATTTGGCACGTGATGGCAGATGGTTTTGATGGCCAAATTGACCTTGTAACGCGTAAAGCATGGCTAAAACTTGCCTCGGCACAGGAAGCGCTGGACGCGGATTTCTTTCTGCGTGTGCTGACTCTTATCCTGGCCTGGGAACGGGGCGGAATGCTGCTTCATGCCGCAGCCGTCGAGCGTAAGGGGCAGGCTTATGTGTTTTTTGGGCACTCAGGAAGTGGAAAAACCACCAGCGCTCGGATTTCGGAGGAGCAATGTGGTGCAACTGTGCTAAATGATGATTTGGTGGTTCTGATGCCTATGCAAACTGGTTGGCAGGCATCTGGTACGCCTTTCTGGAATCCAAGCCAGGTACAACCGAATGTTAACCCTCGCACTGTGTCGCTTGTCGGGTGTTATCGTTTGGTGAAAGATCAAGCGGTTTTTCTAGAGAAGGTTGGGAACGGATTGGCTGTGGCGGAAATTTTGGCCTGCGTGCCGGCCTTTGGTCGTTTGCCGGCAGAGGTTCGTAATGGATTATGGCAACGAGCTGAACAACTGGCTGAATGGCCTGGCATTCAACGGTTACATTTTCGCAAGGATCCATCCTTTTGGCGGGTATTGGATGATGATGTTGATGGATGATGCGCACAATTGGGTGTGCGGCTGGTTAGCGTGTCGCTGGGGGGAATTGCCAGCAATGCGGCCTTTGCCAGACCGTGTTTTAGGACAGCAAATCGCGGCATTCTGCGCTGAAAACCGTTTGAGCGGTGCTTTATATGCCATTTTGAAAAAAAAATCTGAATTCGAGGAAACTGAATTGCTGCGTTGGCTTGGACTTGGTGCAGAATTGTTTGGTTCAACTATTCGGCAACAGCGCTCAAATGTAGCCAAAGTTTTGTATGCGTTTAACCAACATTCCATCCCTGTTCTTGTATTAAAAAGTTGGGCATTCTATCCTACAATTTATCAAAATGACCCAGCCAGCAGACCAGGAATTGATTTGGATTTGCTGATTAAACCAGAGCAAATGCTTCCAGCTTGTCACGTATTAGAAGAATTGGGATACACACTGGAAAGTGGCGAGCCCCGACCTGGTTTTTTGCAACGTTATGCTTATACCAGTGTGTTTTCTCAAAAGGGCTGGCTGCCCATCGGGCTTCACACTGGTTTGCTGCCCATTGGTAGGCGGCAACAAAATATGCTGCAACTTTTCTTTGATCGTTCGCAATCGGTAATATTTGAAGACACAACTCCTATGTTGGTTTTATCTGCCGAGGATAACGTTTTGTATCTCAGCGGTCATCTCGCGCTCCATCATCAATACCATCCGGGGCTATTTCGCGATTATGACCTGGCTTTGATCATTCGTGCAAACCCGAATTTACAGTGGGAACAAATATTGAGCGATGCTCAGGCGTGGAATCTTGTGCTACCCCTTCAGAAAACCTTGCAGAGACTTGAAAGGCATTGGCCTGGAATTGTGGACGAAAAAGTTCTGGAAAAGACAAGAGAATTGCCGATTTCCAAACAAGAAAAGCAATTGCATTATTGGGCAGCTGAACAGCCGCATAACGCATTTACTGCGATGCTTGTTTCTCTCTTGGCTCAAAACAATTTCTGGCAACGCTTGAGTTATCTTTTTGAGATGTTGTATCCTTCGCATGATTATATGTATTGGCGATATGGAAAAGAAAATCCTGACGCAAAATTGTTGTCTCTGTACTGGCTGCGCTGGAGCAAAGCATTAAAGCAGGGAATTTTACTCACTTTACAAAAGCGAAAAGAGCCTTGAAAATACTTGCAAATCTCACCTGTAAAGTATATAATTAGAAAGAATTTGTTTTTAGGAGATTCTCAATGAAAAACCAGCCCTCTAAAACAACGCAAGAAACTGGCAAGGTATATGTTCCTCCTGTTGTTTTGTTTGAAATTGATTTAGAAGCTTCGGCTGGTGGAACCGGCCCTATTGGCGGCTCTGCTCCTTTTGATCCTAATGGTGATAATTACAACCCGTGGAGCATTCCATAATTCTAGAGATCAGAGAGAATGAAGAGAGTTTTAATTAGCTGGCTCTCTTTGGCTTTTTTGCTAGGGGGACTGTTTACACAAAGCCTTTTTAGTCCCCGCCTGCAACATAAGTCGCAGACGGGGCTTTTTTTATTGAGAGAAAACGAGCAGAGCATTGTGCTGGGTGGGAAAATTTTCAGCTATCAGCTCGTGGATAGTGTACAATTTCCTAACACAAAGGATTTAATTGTGGAAGGATCCCAGTTATTACAAGAGCCTGGTCAGGTAAGGTTGCCCTATTTCTCAGTATTGGTAGCGGTGCCGCCCGATGTAGAAATTGAATTAAAATCAAGTCAACAGGATTCTCAACCACTATCCAATTCAGTTGTTCTTTCAACTGCACCATTTCCACAAGCAGCAGCTTTGGATGGTGGCCCACAACCCTTGCAAGAGATCTCTTTTCCTGTAGATCGTCTTTTCCCTGAAACGTGGGTAACGATGGAGGAAGTTTGGTTGCGTGAACAACGTCTGGTACGGATTCAATATTATCCTTTTCAGTATGATTCAGAGCAACGCATTCTAATTTTGAATAGAGAAGTACAAATTGAATTGCTGTTTCACTCTGCTCCAAAGCAAGACTTTGTCCGTCTGCCAGCTGATCAAAACATGGCGTTTGAGAAAGTTTTGCAACAAAAATTACTCAATTATAACCAGGGACGGGCATGGCGCGCTTTACCACAACCCGAAAACTTTTATATCTCAAATCCAGTTGGCCCAAGATATCGAATAGAAGTCATTTCAGATGGGATTTACGCCCTTACCAAAGCCAATTTACAAGCTGCTGGGATTGATGTTGATGGAATTGATCCTCGCAATCTTCACATGTACAATCAGGGAGAAGAAATTGCAATTTGGATTGGGGGTGAGCAAGATGGTCAATTGGATGATGATGATCGTTTGTATTTTTACGGTCAGTCTTTTCATGGAGATTCATTGGCCGAGCGCTATGCAGGGGAAAGCGATTCCTGGCTAACTTACTCCAATGGGTGGCATGGTCAGTTCAACGCCACCATGCTCGAAAAATATACGAAAACCAATGTTTATTGGCTGACCATTGAAGACACTTATGGTACTCGGATGAATGTTCTTAACGCAAGTCCGGGGAGTGCTCCCATTGCAAATAGCTATCGGGAAACAGTGCGTTCTGAACAGCAATCTATTTGGTATAGTTTTCACGCTACTGGAGAAGATACCTGGTTGTGGACGCGCCATCAAAATACCAGTCCGCAAAATTACCCCATATCGCTAACGGCTCCAGCAGCTACTGGAACAGCCCTTGTGCGTGGGGAGGTTGTTGCACGTGTGCATAGCTCTAGCTACAATCCAGACCATCACTCTCGCGTTGAACTGAATGGAGCGATTGTTGAGGATGTTACGTGGGATGGACCAACCCGACATGTATTTGAAAGCAGCGTTCAAAGCAGCGTGCTGTTGGATGGAACAAATACACTCGCCTACCGTTTGTATTTTGATGCTTACCCTGGACAGTCATCGGACTGGGTTTATTTTGACTGGTTTGAGATTGAGTACGAGCGTCTGTATCAGGCAAATAGTGATACAAGTTTGTTTTCAATTGCCGCTGGTAACTGGCGTTGCCAAATTCCCGGCTTCAGTTCAACATCTATCTGGCTCTTGGACGTGACAAACGCTAAACAACCTGTATTAATGGACGCTGCTCAAATTTCTGCTGGCACGTTGGATTTTGAGGCAGAAGGCGATGAGGAACGTATATATTTTGCAGCAGGAGAGGGTGCATTAAAACAGCCCGCATCTTTTAGCTTTTATAACCCTCCAGATTTATTGTCCTCAAACCCTGGCGCTGATTATCTCGTCATCACAGCGCCCGATTTTTTGTCCGGGGCTCAGGAATTGGCGGAATTACGTTCAGCAGAAGGACTTAGAACAAGAGTTATCAATATTAATGATTTATTCAATCAATTCAATGAGGGCATTTATCATCCATTGGCAATCAAGAATTTTTTGCGCTATGCATATTATCAGTGGCAAAAACCCTCACCGATGTTTGTTGTATTAATTGGTGACGGAAACTCCAATTTTTTTAATGTTTCCAGCTATGGGCAACAACCCATTTATATGCCGCCTAATTTAGGCTGGATTGATTATACACAAGGCGAAATTGATAATTCTAACGCTTTGGTAACAGTGGTGGGGGATGATCTTCTTCCGGATTTGATAGTAGCTCGTATTTCGGTCAACAATATGGCGCAATTACAAGCTGTGCTAGATAAAACCTCAGCCTATGAAGACAGTTTGCCCGATCAGCCTTGGCAAAACAATATCTTATTTGTGGCAGATAATGTCCCTGATGCGGCTGGTGATTTTGTGGCTATCTCGAATTCACTGATCACAGACTATGTTCAGCCCAATTACACACCACAAACAGTTTATCTAAATAATTATTCTGATGGTACTTCTGCGCGAACAGCTTTGGTGCAAAAGGTGAACGATGGCGCATTGATTGTTAGTTACGTTGGTCATGGATATCTTGATAAATGGGCGGCAGAGGGCTTATTTATCACCAGTACCATTCCATTGCTCAACAATCCATTAAAATTTCCAGTTGTTCTCTCGATGACCTGTATGGATGGTTATTGGGCGCCTCCTCCTTCTTTTGCCTCTAGCCTGGCTGAGGAAATGGTACGGGCTGAAAACAAGGGAGCCGTTGTACAATTTTCGTCAACAGGCTATGGAACAACTACAGATCACGACTTGTTAGAGCGCGGCTTTTTACAAGCCAGCCTGAAAGATGGAATCCGAGAGGTTGGATATGCTGTTTTGGCCGGAAGACTTGATTTGTTTGAGAGTGGAACAGGCAAGGATGCTTTGCAATCATTTACCATCTTTGG
This sequence comes from uncultured Anaerolinea sp., assembly GCA_964453115.1. Classification (GTDB taxonomy): domain Bacteria; phylum Chloroflexota; class Anaerolineae; order Anaerolineales; family Anaerolineaceae; genus JAIWNK01. The sequence continues at coordinate 13,374 of CAYVRT010000002.1, forward strand.
AGATCCGGCACTCCAACTACGACTGCCATCCAATTTGCCGACACCAACACCTACACACACATTCACCTCAACTTTTACGCAGACTGCCACTCAGACGCAGACTCAAACAACCACTAGAACACCAACGGCAACACGAACATCTACTGCAACAGTAACCATCACGCTAACGCCAACGGTAACGCAAACAGGCACACAGCCAACCCCCACACCCACATTCACGCCAAAGCCACCAAAAATTTATTTGCCGGCCATCTTAAGCCCATGATGCAGCCCTATCAAAAAATTGGTTTCGAACTTGCAAGGCAGGGTGCCAAAACTGTACGCGTCAAGATCACCGGCGAATGCATGTCCCCTTTAATCCGTAAAGGCGATTGGGTACTGGTAAACGCGGGACAGACTAGACCTGTGAACGGTCAAATCTTGTGCATACAAAAAGATGAAAAAGTGATAGTTCATCGCTTGCTGGAGGCTCGCCCAGAAGATATGATCACAAAGGGGGATCGAAGTGCAACTTTCGATTCACCGACTCAACCCTCCAGCGTTATAGGAATTGTAGTTGCAGTAGAACGGAATGGTCGGTTGCGTCGGCTAGATACACCCATTTTTTGTTTACTGGAACATACTGCTTTGTGGTTGTACAATGTCAAGAAAAAAATTCGGGTTTGGTTTTCCTGATAGCAAAAGGTATAATTATGCGCATGAATATTCTTAACACATATCCTCAAATTCATCCAAATAGCATGATCCGAAACACAGAACAAGAAATCATCATTTTATTGCCGGAGCGTGGAAAAGTAACTGTCCTGAACGATACAGGTCGTCAGATTGTAGAGTGGATTAATGGGCTGCGCAGCGCACAAGAAATTAGTGATCTTTTAAAAAATTTCTATTCCATCTCAAGTGAACAGGCATCTCAAGATTTATGCTTGTTTTTGGAAGATCTAGAGAAGCGCGGGGTAATTGTTTTGCAAGAACAGCCCTCCAGGAAATAGAAAGATGGCAAGCAAGCAAAGACTTGGTTTTGTTTTTTTGCTTTCGGCCATGGTGATTTTTCTGAACATTTCACATGCTTCGGCTGCAATTACTTTAGTTTATTTTATTGCAACTGTTGAACAAGAAGATTCTGTGTTTTTGGAATGGGAAACTGGCTCTGAAACAGATATTAGTGGGTTTTACATCGTCCGCAGCACTGCGATTTCTGGCCCGTATGAACGCGTTAGCCAAGACTTAATTTTTGCGGCGGGAGAATTTGGTGGCGCTTACTACAATTACACCGATGAGGAACTCCAGCCCAACATCTATTTTTATAAGCTTGAAATTATTCCGCTTGATCAGGGCCAGTCTTCTGATTTTTCTGATTCGATTTCAATAATGGTTGGTAATGTTCCTACAATGACAGTTACACTTACTCAAACTATAACACAGATCGGCCAGCCCTCACACACAGCAACTGTCACCCGTACGGGTACGCAACCTACATCTACTCGAACGTCTACATCTGCAAGTTTTTCGACCCCTACCAAAACGCGTACCCCGTCAGGTTTACCAACAACCACAAAACAATTCTTGGCCGTTACGCGCACTAGAACCCCTACTTTTGTTCCTACCGGTGTTTCTGTTTCTACTATCTCCCAACCGCAAAACCCAACGAACGAAAGCACCTCAACATTACCTCCGCTTATTTTGCCTTCACCAACAGTGGGTGATAGACAAAGTACTCGATCTGCGGCCCAAACCCAAACGGCACAGCCTACAGCCACACAAACAGCAACTTTTGCGCCTCGTCCAGCGCCAGCACTTGGCGATATTGTGGGGTGGGGGGGGGTTTTGATTGGCTCGATACTGTTTGTGATTATTGGCATATGGATGGCAAGAATGGTCTTTCAATACAAGCGTCCAGGGCTATGAAAAAAAACTTAAAACCTCTCGCTTGGTTTTTACTCTTGCTTTGGCTAGGGGTGGGGGGATCCTGCCAACCGGTTTTGCCGTTGTCATCTCAACCAATAACCGCAGTTCGTATTTTGGTTTCAAAATCTGGTATGGTCAAGATTGATTCTAAAGACTTAAAAGAAATTGGATTGAACACGGATTCGGCTAAACAGTTTCGATTATCTCTACGAGGAAAAGAGATCCCTTTTTGGTATGAACAAACAGGAGATGCTTTTCAATTGCATTTTTGGGGGCAGGCCGGCTTGCCAAGCACTTCGCTGACCAATGTTTACTTGCTCTCTGTAGGCGAAAAATCAACCGCTCAAGATGTAATTCTTCCCGATGTGGATGCCAGTCTGCCATTTTCGGACTTTGCTTTGGTTTCAATGGATTGGCAACAAAACAATATATTCTCTCCTCTTGCAGCATCGGAGGATCCCTGGTTTTGGGAAATGCTGCGTGCTCCAGAGCAAAAAACAATTGAAGTAACTATTGACCAATTGCCAAAATCTGGCGAAGGATTGATTGAGCTTAGCCTTTGGTCACCAACATCGAACCCGAATACAGACATAGATCATCAACTGCTTTTGCAGATCAACGATCATGTATTTTCTGCCGAAAGCTGGCGGGGAGCGGGTGAACATGCTGCACAATTTCAAATTCCATTTGGCGTTTTGCAACCTGGAGTCAATCGGATTTCAATATCGCTTCCCGGAATTGAAACTGTTGATGCTGAAATCACCTACCTGAACAAAATCGTCTTACAATATGCAACTCAATTAGTCGCGTTGAATGAGCAATTGGTGTTTGAAAGCACAGCGAATGTCCAATATCGTTTAGAAGGCTTTTCCTCCCCGCTAGTGTGGATTTATGATTTGTCTGCTACCCCCCCAGTGGCTTGGATAACGTCTACAGTAATGGGCCAGGCCACATTTTCAGCAAAATCAGGTCATGCCTATGCTGTTGTTGGTAGCTTATCGCATAACACTTTAAAAACAATTGAACCTGCCCATTCGCTTGAATTACCCAATGAAATGGTTGACTATCTTGTCGTTGGTTCATCGGCACTGCAGGAAACGTATCGTCCAATCATTGAAACACGGCAACGTCAGGGATGGAAAGTCTGGAGCGTGGATTGGATGAGCGTTTGCAATCAATATAATGATGGGTTTGTGGAGCCACAAGCCATCCAGAAATTTTTGCGTATTGGTATTGAACAAGGCTGGGTTTCACCAGATTCCCAGGTGGTTTTATTGGGTGATGCAACTTATTTTCCTGCTGTACAGTCAAGGGGTGGACAGGGTTTTATTCCCACTTTTTTTGTTAAAACACTCAATGGTGGACTTTCTCCAAGCGATGTACTGATGACCGATTTGGATGGTGATCAACGACCTGAGCTTGCCTTAGGACGCATCCCTTCGTCCAATCCTTCCGATTTATCGGCTTTGGTTCAAAAAATGCTGGATTATGAAAAACACCCTCAGCAGCCGTCTATCTTTGTTGTTGCAGATGGACAAGAAGTGCAATTTCAAGACTCGGCCAATTTGTTTTTGAAACAAGTACCATCTTCGTTTGAAAAAGAGCTTTATACACCACCACCAGGTATGATTGGCGCCAACACTATTATTCAGCAACAATTTAATCAAGGCCGCTCGCTGATTGTTTATTTTGGGCATGGTAGTTTGAAGATGTGGGGAAAGGATCGTATTTTTACTATTCAAGATGTTGAGAAATTATCAAACCAAAGCTATCCAATCGTGATGCAAATGACATGCTTATCGGGGTTTTTTGTCCATCCAGAAATTGTTTCTCTTTCCGAAAAAATGCTTTGGCAACCCAATGGTGGTGCAATAGCAGCAATTTCTCCAACCGGGTTAACTTTTCCAAATGACCAGCGTTTGTTGGGAGAGGCTTTTGTTCAGCATTCATTGACATTCAATTCCTCAACTATTGGCTCATCATTATTGAAAGCATGGCAATCTTTGCCCAATACGCCTGGAACAAGAGAGGTGCTATTAACTTTTTTGTTATTGGGTGACCCCACGCTGAAAATTGCGACGATTCCGTAATAAATCTTGTTCTCTTTTGGCTGCTTTCTCCTGTATAATAAAATTATATTCAAGGCAGAAGAGGAACACTGTGCTGCATTGTGATCATTGTGGTTTCGATAACCCGCCAGGGATGCGCTTTTGTGGAAATTGTGGCGCTCGTTTGGCTGCTGGTGATGAAGTATCGCCGATCCCATCTACAATGGGGCAGCGTCGCAATGTAACTGTCCTGTTTGCTGATTTATGTGATTACACAGAAATCGCACAACGTGTAGATGATGAAATCCTGTATCGTTTGATTCAGGACCTAATGAAGATGTTAGCTGCTGATGTAGTTTATTATGAGGGAGCGGTTGATAAACTTACAGGCGATGGGATCATGGCGTTATTTGGTGCTCCTATTGCTCATGAAAACAACGCTGAGCGGGCTATTCGAAGCGCCCTGAAAATGCAAGCAGATGTCCAACAACTTAGCCAACAATTAGGAGATACAATTGGAGGTGAACTTCGCCTCCACATTGGTTTAAACTCAGGCTCGGTTATTGTTGGCAGTGTTAATCCTGGCGCTGCTTTAGACTACACAGCTATCGGTGATACAGTTAACTTAGCCAATCGTTTGCTATCTCTTGCTGGACCAGAAACAATTGTAGTTAGTGAAGCAATTTACCGACAAACCAAAGCGCTTTTTGATTATGAAATGATGCCGGTGCAAGTTGTAAAAGGCTTTCTGCAACCAATTCGGCCCTATCGAGTTTCAGGCATCAAGTCGCGTCCTGGTTCTGTGCGCGGCATTGAGGGTCTTAAAGCACCGATGATTGGCCGCCAAAGGGAACTATCTCAGCTCATCAATCTATCGAAGCAAGTATCCGCTCAGCGGCGCGGCGGTGTGGCAATTGTCATTGGACAGGCCGGAATTGGAAAAAGTCGTTTGACCAGTGAATTTAAATCCCATCTCAATCAGCAAAAAATTCGCTGGGTCGAGGGACGTAGTCTTACATATCGAAAATCAGCTGCTTATTGGATTTTTCAGGACTTAATGCGCAGCAATCTGAATATGACGATGAATGACTCTCCCGAAGCGATATTGGCGGCCTTATCCCAGCGCTGCAAGGAGTTGCTGGGTGAGCGTCAAATGGATACCCAACCTTATTTGGAATACTTGCTGTTCTCTGAAAGTGAAACTTCTTTATCACCTAGTTTCTCTTATCTTGATCCCAGTCAACTCAGACAGCGTATTTTTCTCGCAGTTCGCGATTTTCTAATCGCTGAGGCCGGAGAAAATCCACTCGCCTTAATCTTTGAAGATTTGCATTGGGCTGATAAGCCATCAATTGAATTGCTTACTTTTTTGCTGGACTCATTACGACAACCCCCCCTTTTAATTTACGCAATTACTCGCCCTTACGAGGGCGGAGAGATGGATCAGTTGGCGACACAGGCAATGGAAAAGCTGCCCCATTTTTGCGTCATGATTCGGCTTTCAGCGTTAGAGCCCGAACAAAGCTCGCAACTCTTTCATGCACTTCTCAGCATTCCCGACATTCCCGAACATTTAATTCAACAAATCATTGAACGTGCAGCTGGTGTTCCTTTCTATCTGGAAGAAATTTTGCGCAAATTGATTGAGGAAAAAATCGTTGAGAATGTTAATGGACATTGGGTTCTTACCAGCGGCGGAGATATTGACCATTTTGGCGTTCCCGACACTCTGCAGGACTTAATTTTGGATCGTTTTGACCGTTTAAACGCACAGCAACGACGTGCACTGCAAATTGCATCTGTTATTGGCAATCAATTTGATCTGGATGTGCTTGACAAGGTGATTCAACGAGTTCTGGCAGGAAAATGGAACCATGAAGCTTTTTCTGGCTTGCAAGAACTTAATTTTATTGAACCACAGGATGGCGGAGAATGCAAAAAATATATTTTTCGTCACGTGTTAGTATCTGATGCAATTTATAGCACTTTGCTCAAGCGAGACCGTAGTGAACTGCACGGTTTTGTCGGGGAGGCATTGGAAGAGCTATACGCTAATCGTTTTGAAGGACAGTTGGAATTTTTGGCAAGTCATTATTCGCGCAGTAATAACCATAGCAAAGCTTTACAATTTTCACTTCTTGCGGCCCAAAAATCTTCTCGCCAATACGCAAATGAACAAGCGCGTCAATACTTTGAACAAACACTATCTCTCTTTGGTCAAGCAGCATATACCCACCAACAATATGTGGATGCACGCATTGGTTTAGGAGATGTATTGGTGATTGTAGGTGAGTATCAGGCAGCACGAGATCACTATCAGGCAGCATTGGATATTGTGACATCTTCTGCCCAGCAAAACTTATTGATACAGGCCAGTGGCATTCAGCGCAGAATTGCTACCTCCTTTGAAAGACAGGGAGATTTTGATAAAGCACTTTCGCGCTTGATTTTGGCTCAAGAAGAATTAATTGAAGATCTAAACACCTCTCTTGAAAGCGCATGTATTTTGCATGACATTGGTTGGATACACTTCCGGCGAGGCAACCTTGCAGAGGCTGAAGAATATCTGTTGAAAGCCTTACAAATTGTTCAGCCATCCGACCGATATGATATTCAGGCATCTGTATTTAATCGGCTGGGTGGGGTATATTTCCGTAAAGGAGATCTGGATCAAGCATCGGAATATACCCGGCGCGGATTGGAAATTCGCGAAAAGATAGGAGACTTGTTAGGCGCAGCTCGCTCAAGCAATAACTTGTGCTTGATAAGTTATGCTCGTGGTCGGTGGGGAGAAGCGCTTCAAAGTTTACAGCGCGATTTGACGTTACAAGCTCGATTGGGCGACAATGAAGAAGTTATCATATGCCATCGCAATATTGCTGAGTTGCAAATTGATCTTGGGCAATTGGAAGAAGCGGAAAAACATTGTCAAGAAAGTTTACAGCTGGCACAACAGCTGGGTGCACAATTCCATATCGCAGCCGCAAACACCACTTTAGGGCGCTTATACCTTGTCCAGGAAAATTACGAACAATCACATCAATTCTTGTCTATTGGGGAGCGCATCTACGCTGCAATGAATGCCAAGGAGCCCCTGATTGATGTTTTCCACCTAAGTGGCGAGGCGTTCCTGGGACTTGGAAAGCTGGAATTAGCAGAGGAGCGTTTACATCACATGGTGGAAATGCTTGCGAAATTAGGGACTGGCCCATTGGCAATGCACGAGGCACGCATTCGTTCATTGCTGTTATCAGGACGTTTAGCAATTGCCAGACAGTATTGGGCGGTTGCAAATATGAGTTTACAAGAAGGATTAGCACTAGCTCAAAATAGCGGTAATTTTTATGAGGAGGCAAGACTTCAAAGAGAATTAGCCTTCGTGATGATTGCTGAAGGTAAAAAAGTTCAAGCCTTACAACTTCTTGAGAAAGCAGCCCAAACCTTTGCAGGTCTTGGCGCGAAACCAGAACTGCAAAAAACGCTGAGCAAAAAAGAAACGCTGGTGTGATTTCACACCAGCGTCTTCCCACCACACAAGTGGGCAACCAATAAGCTGCAAAGGGAGGGGACTAGTAGTCTTGCTCCATGCATCCAATGAAATTGATCATGCCTGACCAAGTTTCTCCCTGGTCCTCGCTTGGTGTCCAGTTGACGAAGTTTGCAGCAAACATGGCATCACCATACAGGCCAGCCCAGGTGCCGTACCCACCAGCCCAGGTGCCGTACCCACCAGCCCACGTGCCATATCCGCCAGCCCAGGTGCCGTAGGTGCCAGCCCAGGTGCCATAAGCGCCAGCCCAGGTGCCGTAGGTGCCAGCCCAGGTGCCATATGCACCGGCCCATGTGCCATATGCGCCAGCCCA
>CAYVRT010000002.1:21292-130228 GCA_964453115.1 uncultured Anaerolinea sp.
CCAGCCCAGGTGCCATATGCACCGGCCCATGTGCCATATGCGGTATCATGCAGCTTGAAAACGCCTGCATCTTCGTCGTAGTAGCCATACCCTTCATAATGTACGCTACCATCCAAATCAGCCTGGATATCCATCCCTGAATTCGCAATTCCATCCAGTCCTTCAAATAGAACTGCGTCTGGGGCATTAATGCGTCCAGCACCTTGCTGGAACATGCTGTAAGCAGCGTCTGTTGTTTCTGGGTCAACCCAAACCAATGAGGTGGCCTGTAAGCGATATTTAACCTGGTCTGGTGTAAGGCTGGGATTATAGGAGAGCATCAAAGCTGCAACGCCAGAAGCAACTGCTGTAGCATGAGAGGTGCCGGCCATTGAGAAGTAGCGAGGTCCAACACGGCTAGCTTGACGAGTTCGCCAAAGATAGCTTGACCCCATCATACTTGAAACCATATGGGCGCCAGGAGCAACCAGATCCGGCTTGACAAATCCATCTAACGTTGGACCAGCAGCAGAAAATGGAGTGATGTAATCGTCGTTCCAATCAAGGGGGGTGTAAGCATCAGTGAAAGCGCCAACTGTGATTGCGTATGGGTTGTTACCGGGAACACCGATGGTCATCGCTTCTGGGCCATCATTACCAGCAGCCACCACAACCACAATTCCGTTTTGCCAGGCTTGCATTACAGCTTGGTTCAGAGGATCAGCCCAGTAGGGGGATTCTGGCACGCCAACTAATGAAAGATTCATTACACGGATGTTGTATTCATCTTTATGCTCAATTGCCCATTGAATGCCCTGGATGACCGTTTCGTAGGAGCCATACCCAGTTTCATCCAGCACCCGAATGCCAACCAGATTGACACCTGGAGCAATTCCATTCCATGCACCATCAGCACCTAAATCGGTGTTCGCGATAATACCCGCGATATGGGAACCATGTCCATTGGGATCGCGAGGCGTGCGTTTTCCTGCCACAAAATCCACCCAACCAACAATATGTCCGTTTCGCCCATCCACTTTTTTCCAAAGTCCAGAGTGTTCTCGAGCAATGCCAGTATCAATAATTGCGACCCCGATTTCTTCGCCGATAATTCCCTGCTCCCAAACATAATTAGCACCAACAACTTCGGGATAATCTGTTTCAGGCAGGTTGGGGTTTTGCGGCAGGGCAGAAGAAACGCCAACCTGAGCATTGGGAAGAACGTAAACGCCGGGCTGCATGGACAGATTGTGCGCAGCAGTTTCAGTTAGCAACGCTCCAACGCCATTGATTATGGAGAGATCTGAGGTGACAACACCACCGTTAGACTCAACCAATTGGCGAGCTTGCTCAATGCTTTGGGCTTGAATGATATAGGATGCAGATTGGAAATCTGCTCCAGGCCGAACCAGAATACCGGACAGCAAACCGGTTACCAGGGTCAGCATGACAAAAATAATCAGTGGGGTTTTCGTTTGTTGAGACATGGCAAACCTCCGAAAAAAAAATAAAAAACAGACCTGGTCAAATTACCAGGCCTGAGGATAGCGTACAATTTTTCCGGCGGCCTGGCAGTCGTAGCCCAAATGGCTTTAGACCCATAACTTTGCGTCCCCGGTTTTCACCGGGTTTGCCTTTTTCGTTCGATGATAAGGTGCAGAAGTCTTATCATTATTATACAATGATCGGTAATTTCGAGAAGTCAATTATCAACTTGTAAGGGCTTTGTAAAGTCAATCTTCTTCAAAAATATCTCGATAACGATCTTCCAAATCCTCATCAGCCAGATGAGCGTAACGTTGTGTCACAGCAATATTTCGATGGCGAGCCAATTCTTGCGCCAGTTTGAGATTGCCCGACTTGCGCAGAACGCGAGTGACAAAGTAATGTCTGAAAGAGTGGGGGGTGATGGTGTGAGCAGCCTCAGCCCCCAAAAATTCCAACACGCGTGCAGCTACAATATCCCGTCCCGTTGTCGGCGTTATAGGCTTTATCTTTTTGCCGGCTCCCTTATCGTGTCTTGCAAAAAGAGGCAATAAGCCAAGATTTTTGCCAGAGGAACCATCCAGGCTGGAACGAGCGCGTAAATACAAGCGCAATGCTTGCATAGCGCGTCCTGAAAAACGAACTATATTTTGACTATTGCCCTTTCCGATAACCATTGCGAAGTTCTTTTGCCAATCAATGTCCCCACGCACCAGTTTGCAGGCTTCGTGAATGCGTAAGCCGGTATCTGCTAGAACAATGATCAGCGCCCGATCACGTAGTGTGCGGAGCTGATCGCTTTCGCTTCCTTCTTGCTCATTAATCAGATTAATCATATTATTAATTAATTTTTCAATGTCGTCATTTGGGAACTGTGGCAATCGTTGACCAGGTCGGCGCGCTCGATCGCGAATGATCCGACGTATGCGAGTAAGATGGAGTGTTTCAAGACCTTCGATTAACAAATATTCAAAAAAACCAACGATTGCCGTTAGGTATAATCGCTCTGTTGATGCGGCGTATTCCATATCATCTTGATGCAGGTAGGAAATAAACCAAATAATGGATTGTTCATCTAACACAGTAGGGGGGGCACTTTGAGCGTCTACGTGATGAAAAGCCAAACAAGCCTGATAGGCATTTAGCGCGTTTCGATAAGCGCGTGCAGTATGCTCACTACGAGCACCTTGCACAGTTTGTAAATAACCATGGATTACCTCAGAAATTGTTCTCGGTAGGGGCATTTTCAAGCACTCCTTTTGGTTTCTATAATAGTACTTATCGAAATCAAAAATAGTATATCAGACTCCCCCAGCAAATGCAAGTATCTTTATGGCAAAAATCAAAAGAAACTTTTCGTAAATCCAGAAAAACTCCAATCCTGCCGGCCCGAAAAGTTGATGCCGAAATTTATTAATCTGATCTACTCACACTCCCCCACCAAAAAATGATACAATCAAAACGAGGTTGAGCCTATGGAAATTGCCCCCCGCGTTCACAAACTCACTGGCTTTATTGCCAATCAATATCTTTTGGTTTCAGATGGTGAGTTGACATTGATAGATGCTGGCTTACCAGGTAATCAGAACCGCATTCTAGATTATATTCAGAAAATCGGTTTTCAACCGACATCCCTTAAACGCATCTTGATTACTCATGCAGATGGTGATCATAGCGCTGCTGTTGGTGAGCTAAAAACCATCACGCAGGCCACCGTTTATGCCAGCCAGATAGAAGCCGAAGCTATTCGAGCTGGTGTTTCTTCTCGCCCGCTCAAACCTCGCGGCCTGCAAAAGCCAATTTATGCGCTCAGCAAACGTATCATTCCCACAATCCCCAATCCGGTAGATGAAATCTTGCATCCAGGTCAAATCTTGCCAGTTCTCGAGGGCCTGCTAGTCATTGATTCTGCTGGACATAGCCCGGGACACCTTTCGTTTCATTTGCCAATTGCAAGTATTCTTTTTGCAGGCGACTCAATTTGGGGTAGTCGTAATGGGCCCATCGCTTATGCCACAACCGCCAACACCTGGGATATGCAGCTGGCAGTTTCGGCATTTGAACGTCAAATGGCTCTTAAACCAAGAATCATCGCTGCTGGACATTTCTTTATGTCAGGAGATACACAATGACAAACCTATCCCCTATCGAGCATCAAATTACATTCTTTTACACCTCCAATCTTGCGGAAACAGCGCATTTTTACGAAAAAATTTTAGGCCTTCCATTGGTGTTAGACCAGGGTTCTTGTCGAATCTATCGAACATCTTCGAATGCTGCTATTGGCTTTTGCCAAAAGAGTAGTGTTGTCCTGGTCACAGAATCAGTAATCCTGACCTTGATTACACAGGATGTAGATGCCTGGTACCAACACTTAATCCATCAAGAAGTATTATTTGATGCCCCCCCCCATGAAAACTCTGAATATCGAATCTATCACTGTTTTCTGCGCGACCCCAATGGGTACCGAATCGAAATCCAACGTTTTTTGCACGCATTTTAGCAACCATGACTGTTTATCAATTACGATACGGAAAAACCCTTCAATCTTTGAGCATAACGGATTCCTTTCAGGCTGATTGGATCGAACCCCCATTTATCAAAGGGCTTGAAGATCCGCTGCCCCTTCTTAAACAAGCACTCGATTCCCCTTTGCAAACCCCAAGAATTGAAGACTTGTTGGCCACCGCTCAAACGGTTGCAATTGCAATTAACGACAAAACCCGCCCTGTGCCGCATCATTTTATTCTGCCGCCCCTACTAAACCGACTTCATAAAATCCCCAAGCATAAAATATGTTTTTGGATTGCAACTGGCACACACTTACCAATGTCTGATACTGAGTTTCCTCTTATTTTGCCTTCATGGATTATTGAACAGTATCCTGTTGTCTCGCACAATATTGACAATGCGTCAAATTTTATCTTTCTGGGCTCAACACAGCGTGGCAGCCCAATTTGGGCGAACCGTTCTTTTTATGAGGCAGACCTAAAGATTGTCATTGGCAACATAGAGCCACACCACTTTGCGGGCTTCTCAGGAGGATATAAAACAGCAGCCATTGGTCTGACCGGAAGATCAACTATCAATCATAATCATGCGATGCTGTTAGATCCAATGTCACGCGTAGGAGAATTTGACAAAAATCCTTTACGTCAGGATATAGAAGAAATTGGCAAACGAATAGGCGTTCATTTTGCATTGAATGTTGTCCTGAATGGAGAAAAACAGATTGTAAAGGTTTTTGCTGGCCGGCCAGACGCTGTACTGCAAGCAGGCATTCAGATTTCCCGCACAATCAGCCAAGTCCCTGTTACCAGACAATACGACTTAGTGATTGCCTCTTGTGGCGGTTTTCCCAAAGACATCAACCTCTATCAGGCACAAAAAGCTTTAACGCATGCCTCCTTGCTTACTCGAGATGGTGGAACAGTGATTCTGGTTGCCGAATGTTCCGAGGGCAGTGGCAACATGGCCTATCAACAATTTATGGAGGGAATCACTTCTTTTGATCAGGTGTCTGAAAAATTTAAACAAATGGGTTTTTGTGTCGGCCCCCACAAAGCGCTTCAAATTGCGCGCGATGCACAACGCGTTCGCATTCTTCTAGTATCTGAAATGCAACCTCAGCTTGTCCAACAATTGCTATTAACCCCCGCCCCCACTTTGCAAGCAGCTTTTGAGCTAGCCCTGACTACATTACCTCCTCAACCAGCAATTGCCATCTTGCCGCGTGCCACCAACACCATCCCTTCATTTTCATGAGCGATTCTATGTTTCAAAATGCACATCTGGAAGGTCGCCCCTTTTATTGGAAGAAAAACAAGATCGGCATTTTGTTGTTTCATGGTCTAACTGCTTCTACCGCCGAAGTACGTCCATTAGCAAAATTCTTGTCTTCTAAAGGCTACAGTGTTTCTTGCCCCCTACTTCCCGGGCATCTAACCAGCCCCCGAGATCTAAACAACCGCAGTTGGTTAGAATGGGCTCAGGCAGGAGAAGATGCCTATCAACAACTAAAAAAGGATTGCGATCATATTTTCCTTGCTGGAGCATCAATGGGTGGTTTGGTTGCCCTTGACCTTGCTCGCTCTCACCCCAATGCACTGGCTTTGTTGTTATATGCCCCAGCCATTCGCATTCCGCGCATGTGGTTAATTGCTTTGATTTACCCATTCATACCCTACTTAAAGAAAAAAACTAGCTCACGACCGATGGAATGGCAGGGATATACAGTGCGTTCAACACATGCCGTTAATCAATTGCGAATATTTCAAGAGTATATTCGAAAAAACTTAACAAAAATCCACCAGCCAACCCTCATCTTACAAGGTGAATTGGATCAAACAGTTGATCCTCAGGGCGCTCAACAATTATTCAATGCGCTGGCATCGGAAAGAAAAGAGCTTTTTTGGCTAACCGATTCAACACATTGTGTCATTTTAGACCGTCAATTTGATCTTGTTTGCCAGAAAACCGAAAAATTTATCAACTCGATTTTAGAAAGGATTTAAAAAATGAACCGCTCCCTGAAATGGTTTAATTACATCACGATTAACATTTACTGGTTTGGTCTAACCAGCATTTCACAGACCATGACACCATTGATTGTTCCGCTACTTGTACAGCAGTTTGTTGGCGAAGAACTAAAAGGGACTTATTATGGTAATTTACGTCTTTGGCAACTGATGACGGCTTTGCTCATTCAAGCATTAATGGGGATGCTTTCGGATCGAAGTACCTCACCCTGGGGAAAACGCCGGCCCTTCATTGCAATTGGCACCCTCGGCGACATTTTGGTCATCTTTTTGATTGGGCTTTCAATTGGTATGGAAGGAATGGGCGGCTATTGGTTTTTGTTTGGAACAATTCTGCTACTTATGTTCTTCTCAAATATTGCTCATGCAGCACAACAAGGATTAATTCCAGATCTGGTTCCGTTGGAAAAACGCGGGCGTTTTTCCTCAATCAAAGCTATTTTTGAGGTTCCACTACCAGTCATTGTTGTTGGAATGACCATTGGAAAAATGGTCAAAAATGGCAATCTATGGGGCGGGTTATTAACTCTTGTGGGTATTCTTGTAATCACCGCTTTCATCACCCTGTTTGTGAATGAAAAAAAGGAATCAAAACCTCTTCAACCGCTTAATTGGCAGCCGTTCATTCGTCTTTTGTTGATGACGGGCGCTTTTACCGCCACAATTTTGCTGGTAGGATATATTGTTCGTTGGATCAGTCAGGTAACTGCATCCTTATCTGACATTGCCTATATCTTTATTGCCGGAGGAGCGGGTCTTATAGGTATCACGCTGGCAATTTTTGTGGGTGTTTATTTTAGTATTTACCTCGGCTTGGGCAAACAACAGCAAGCAGCTACACCTTCTTTCACATGGTGGGTAATCAATCGCCTGGCATTTTTGGTTGGTGCAACCAATCTAATTAGCTTTGTCTTATATTTTTTGCAGGCACGCCTAGGCTACCGACAGCAAGAAGCCGCTGGACCTGCTGCTAATTTAACCGTCTTTTTGGGCGCATTTATTTTTTTGGCAGCAATTCCAAGCGGATGGCTTAGCGATCGTTTTGGGCGAAAAACCATCGCTGTCATCAGTGGCATTCTTGCTGCACTTGGCACAGCCATTGTAACATTGGTTCCTAACCTGACGGTTATCTACATCGGCGCTTGCATAATTGGTGCAGCAGCCGGTTTATTTTATACTGCCAACTGGGCTTTGGGAACAGAAATTGTCCCTCCCGATCAGGCAGGGCGCTTTTTGGGGATTTCCAATTTGGCTGGCGCCGGTGCTGGCGCCGTTGGTGCTTATATAGGCGGACCATTAGCTGATAGTATTACTGCACATGTTGATTCTCCCAATGGCGTTGGCTACATTGTTCTCTTTGCCATTTATGGAACAATGTTTTTTCTTTCCACTTTTGCTCTACTGGGAGTTCGTTTCCATAAAGCATCCTAAAATAGTATTTTCGGTTATAATTGACACAAACCAGAACTGGATTTTGGAGAAAAAATGACCGACACCCCTCCTATTATTGGAAAAACCACCATTGCCCCCGATGTTTTGTTGACTATTGCCCGTCTTACGGCACTTAGCACACCGGGCGTGAGCCGTTTGGCGGTTATCCCTGGCGATGTAAATCGCTTGTTTCGTAAAACCCTACAAGACGGCGTAAAAATCATAGTTGAAAACAATACGGTTTATGCTGATTTATATGTCATTCTCAACAGCAATGTAAATATCCGCGATGTAAGTCGCTCCATTCAGTCACAAGTGGCACGGGCGATTTCAGAAATCGTTGGCATGGAAGTGGGACGTATCAACGTGCATGTTGAGGATGTAGATTATTCGGAGACAGCCTGAAGCGTTATGATTAAACCACGTACTAAGGCTCGTTATATTGCCTTGCAAGCACTTTATGAATATGATCTTTCTGGTCACACCCCCACTCGAATCATTCAGGATAGACTAGAGGAAGAAACTGTCTCGCCTTTTTTGGAAAAGTTTGCAAACAATATTGTGCAGGGCATCATCCCAATCATCATGCAAATAGATGATTTAATTAGCCAACATGCACCCGAATGGCCACTCGACCAAGTTGCCGTAATTGACCGAAACATAATTCGCATTGCTCTGTGGGAATTTGCGATTGCTGGATGTACCCCGGTCAAAGTGGCAATCAATGAGGCAATTGAACTTGCTAAACTTTTTGGCTCGGATAGTTCTCCGCGCTTTGTCAATGGTGTTTTGGGAAGCCTGGCAAATCGCAAAAACGAAATTCGCCAGCGATTTCACCCAACTTCAGATTCAATTTCTCCAACAGTTTTTGACGAGCCCTTTCAAGAGTAATCTCCCTCTGTCTTTCTGTTATGATGAGAAGGAATTTCTTTCCTCATGCCGCATCACCATTTCCGTTCCCCACTTATCTTTGTGTTGCTCACCTATATCGCGGCGCTTGCTGGTTGTAATTCTCCTCTCTCTGTAACCAATTCAAGTTCAATCGTTTCCCCCAATATTTATGCTGAAGTACAGTTTAATGTAAGCTTATTTCAATCAACTCCCCTTCAAGGCAATTTATTTCTTGAGGTGATAGATGACACCACAAGCCTCTCGCTAAACGCAACTCGTTACGCAATGCTTCCAGGGCAGACATCCTCCATCTATGCTCTCAGTCTTCCTGTTCCAGTTGGTTCACTGATCAAGTATCGCTATGTATATAGCACTCCAGATGGCATTACTCATACCGAAAGCATATCCAAAAGCTCTTACCGAATTGTATTTGTGCCAAATACATTAAGCATTTCCGATACAATTTTTGGCTGGGATCATGCACCTTATCAAGGTGATCAAGGCTCCATAGTTGGAACAGTTGTTTTGGATTCAGGATTGTCTGTAGGTGGACTGATTGTCAATGTAGCAGGCGCAAGCACACAAACCGCATCAGATGGTAGCTTTATCCTGAACGGAATCCCTGTAGGAGAGCAAAACCTAGTTGTCTATTCTCCAAGTGGTCGCTATCGCCCGTTTCAACAGCAAGCCATCATTGCTGCAAATGCCATGACACCCGCTGAGATTCGCCTCGCATCCTTACCTTTGGTAACAGTAACATTTCGAGTAACTATTCCTCCTGAAAGCGCAGGCCTGCCTGTTCGCATTATTAGCAATCTGGATGGGTTTGGCAACACATTTACAGAATTGGAAAGTGGGTTTAATAACGCTGCTTCTCTTGCCCCCTTGCTTACCTACCAAGCTGATGGAAGCTATTCGCTCCGTATTCAACTTCCCGTCGGACTTGATTTTCGCTATAAGTATAGCTTGGGAGATGGTTTCTGGAATTCTGATCATACAGCTCAAGGCGAATTTCGAACGCGACAGATTATCATTCCGGCCAGTGATGGTTTTATCCAGGATGTTGTGGAAGGCTGGGGAGCGCCTTCCGTCCCACCATATGTTTTTATCGTAAAAACGCCACCTGAAACCCCAGCCACGGATAATATCTCAATCCAGTTCAATGCTTTTGGGTGGACACCTCCCATCCCAATGTGGCGAGTGGACAACAACACATGGTATTATCGCCTCTATAGCCCTTGGTCTGGCATGGAAATGCTCAATTACCGTTATTGCAGAAACGACCAATGCGGAATTGCAGACGATACACAAACAGCTGGTCTGATTGGCACAAATCGCTCTATTCAGGCTGGGATTACAGAATACAGCGACACAATCACGGATTGGATCGGCCTACCCGATGAAAAAACTGCCACCTCCATTGCTGCTGGTGAAATTTCTCCGCGCGGCAACACATTCCTTGCCGGTGTCGAATATCAAACCTCCTATTCTCCGCTTTGGTCACCCTACCATTCCGCCGCTTTGCAGAACATTCGCGATCTTAATGCCAATTGGGTTTTCATGCCAATTCAATGGCAATATGAAACTCTTTCTCCCGTTGTTCTAAACAGTAGTTTTGGACATACCCCAAACGAATCTGAAATTATTCGCATATCGCAACAGGCTTCTAGCCTGGGTTTAAGCCTGGCGCTTTATCCTATTTCTTTATCTGCTGCCCAAACCAATTCATTTTGGGATCAAATTCCATCAACTGTTCAATGGGAAACAGAATGGCAAGCAGCTTATAGACGCATGATAATATCGCAGGCTACATTTTCTGCCCAAAATCAAGTTGGTCTGCTGGTTATGGGCGAACCTTACCTTATGGTGAATGACCGAACAACAAAAGAAATCTATTGGCGGCAATTGATTAATGATGTTCGCTCAATTTATCACGGGAAGATTGCCTGGGCAGTTCCACTAACTGAACAAGAACTGATACTGCCCCCATGGGTTGATCAGGTTGATTTTCTTTATCTCCTGTGGTCAGTACCATTGGGAAAAAGCGCTCCGGAAATGCAAACCCGCGCCGAACAAATTGTTGCCGAAGTTTTATATCCTGCTTATCAGATGACAAACCGCCCCATCATTGTAGCTGTCAATTACCCATCTGCTAATGATGCTGCTAACCAGGGATGTATTCCAATTGAAACCACTTGTTATCCATTTGAAATTCTCGATCAACCCATACATGATAGCCCAGACCTACAAATGGATTTGCAAGAACAATTAGATGCCTATTCGGCAGTTCTGAATGCAATTCAGCCTCAGGGATGGGTAATAGGTTTTGTTTCTCGCGGCTATTACCCACCTGTTTTCATGCAAGATAAAAGTTCATCGGTTCATGGAAAGCCAACGGCCGATGCTCTTTGGTATTGGTATCAACGTTTCTTAACACAACCCGGTCAATAGTTCTAACAGGAGGAACAAACATGCAAAGCATTGGAATTGCAAGTCGGGTAGGAATTGAGGCACAAGGTCTCAAAAACATCAAAACGGCCTATTGGAATCTTGCCCCAGCCGTACTTGTCGAACATAGCATCCAACGCAGTGAGAGTATTCTCTCATCCGATGGAGCACTCATTGTATATACCGGACAGCATACCGGTCGTTCACCCAATGATAAATTTATCGCTCGGCTTGCTGGTTCTCCAGAAGAAGCTGAAATCTGGTGGGGAAAAGTCAATCAACAAATTAGTGCCGAGCGTTTTGAGCAAATTTATCACAAGATGCTAGCCTATTTACAAGGACGTGATGTCTTTGTAGAAGATATGATGGCGGGTGCCCATCCTGACTACTCGGTGCCAATTCGCATTATTTCAGAGAAAGCATGGGCCAGTTTATTTTCACACAATCTATTTATTCGTCTTCCAGCCGAAAAGCAAAAGGAACATGAGCCACAATATGTTGTAATTCACTGCCCGGAAATGCAAGCGGACCCAATTATAGATGGAACAACCTCTGGTACGTTTATTTTGCTCAGCTTCTCTCGTAGAATGGTCTTGATTGGTGGAAGTGCCTATGCAGGCGAGATTAAGAAATCTATATTCACCGTCATGAACTATATTCTCCCTCGCCAGGGCGTTTTATCCATGCATTGTTCTGCCAATGTGGGGGTAAGCGGGGATGTGGCTTTGTTCTTTGGCCTTTCAGGCACCGGGAAAACAACCTTATCTTCTGATCCAGAACGTCAATTGATTGGTGACGATGAACATGGCTGGTCAGAAGAGGGGATCTTTAATTTTGAGGGCGGATGTTATGCCAAAACAATTCGTCTCAACCAACAACTTGAACCGATCATTTGGTCAGCAACTCACCGCTTTGGCGCCGTATTGGAAAACGTTGTCTATGATCCCAATACACGACAGGCTGATTTTGACGATGAACGTTTAACTGAAAATACACGTGGTGCATATCCGCTTGAATTTGTTCCAAATCATGTTATTGAAGGGTATGCAGGACACCCCAACAACATCTTCTTTTTGACAGCCGATGCATTTGGGGTTCTACCGCCACTTTCTCGCCTGAGCCCTGAACAGGCAATGTATTATTTTCTCTCTGGTTACACATCCAAACTTGCTGGCACTGAGCGCGGTCTGGGATCAGAACCTCAAGCCACATTTTCCACTTGCTTTGGCGCTCCTTTTCTTCCACTTCACCCCCACAGATACGCAGATTTGTTAGGAAAGAAGATTGCTCAACACAAAGTGCAGGTTTGGCTGATTAACACCGGCTGGACCGGTGGGCCCTATGGCATTGGGAAAAGAATTCGCCTGCCATATACTCGAGCCATGATCAAATCTGCTCTCACACATCAATTGGATAATGTGCCGATGTGCCAGGAACCATTCTTTGGTCTATGGATACCAGAATCCTGTCCAGAAGTCCCAACAGAAATTTTGCTACCCCAAAATACCTGGGCAGATCGTGACGCATACGAAATTCAAGCCAAAGCGCTTGTTGAGAGATTTCAAAAGAACTTCACTCAATTTGCGAATGAAGTAGACGAAAGGATCATTGCAGCCGGCCCCCAGATCTAACCAATCCACGACAATTAATGACAACAAGGGCAGTTCAATTGCCCTTGTTGTTTTTTAACGATACATATACACCAGAATCACCGCAGCTACCAGCAAAAATGGGGCATATGGAATGGGGATAAATGCTTTGTATGACTTAAGTAACAATCGTACAACAATGTAGAGCGCGCTTAAAACACCAGCAAGAATAACTGCAAACAATAAACTCACACCAATTTTAGGCCATCCTAATAACAACCCCAAAACGCCACTCAAATTCACGTCGCCAAATCCCAAAGCATCTTCCTCGATCGTTTGGCCGCGCAGGAGCGACATCAGTTTATTAAACCCAATGCCCATAAAATACAAAGATAACATAATTCCATATCCTGCAATCCCGCCAACAATTGTGTCTGAAAGGCCATTCCAAACCCAACCAATTGGCAAAGCGATGATTATTCCTGCCAAGCTAACCGGATGTAAAATCAGGCGATGTTCAATATCAATAATTGCAACCAATCCAAAATAAGTAAATAATAAAGCCGAAACCCAAAAGCCCAATTTTGCTGGAGGATATATCCACATACTCCATAAAACAAACACGGGCAAGAAAGCCACAATCCATGTTCGAATTGAACGTCTTGTACTACAAAGGTTGCACTGTTTCAGCAAGATATAAGACACCCAGGAAAATGGTTGCTGGCAGGAAAGGCAAAATGGGGTTGTAAACTTACGTCGGTGAGGTAGAACATCCGCCAGATAATTAAGCATTACACCTATTAACACACCAAGTAAAAGCAGCCCCAAACCAATAACAATAGCCATCCCAAACTCCTGTTTGTAAAAGATGGTTAATCTTACTACAAAACAGCGAACGATGGTTATAATCAAAATATGTCAAATTCCCATCTTGAGCGACTCCTTTCTATTTGGCAACGCGACCTGGCAACCGCACCCAATATCCTTAACTGGGAAACACAGCCAAGCCGGCCAGCACAAATGGTCGAATTCCCCGCCTTTCTCCATCCTCTATTCGCAAAAGCGCTTCGCACACAAGGTGTCTCAAGCCTCTATCAGCATCAAGCAGATACATTCCAACAAGCACTGCAAGGTCATCATGTTGTCATCTCCACCAGCACAGCAAGTGGAAAAACATTGGCCTATCAACTACCAATTCTTAACACACTGCTTCAAAATCGAGAAGCCTGCGCTTTATACTTGTTTCCAACCAAGGCGCTTACATATGATCAGCATCAGAATTTGTTGCGTTTATTGAAAGAAATAGACCCTGACTTTCAAAATATCTGCGTGGTATATGATGGTGATACGCCAACCAGCCAGCGTTCAGCCTACCGAAGGCAAGCTCGTTTGCTAATGACCAATCCCGATATGTTGCATACAGCCATTCTTCCACATCACACACAATGGGCGCAATTTTTTCAAAACTTGCGTTTCGTTGTTCTGGATGAACTTCACACGTATCGAGGTGTTTTTGGCTCACACATTGCCAATCTGCTTTGCCGACTCAAACGCATAGCATCTTTTTATGGCGTTACCCCGACCTTTCTGATGACTTCTGCTACAATTGCTAATCCCCGTGAACTTTCCGAATCATTGATACAATCCCAGGTAATTTGCATTGATGAGGATGGTTCTCCTCACGGTGTACAACATTTTATCACTTACAATCCACCAATCATTCATCCAGAATTTGGCATTCGACGGAGCGCAACAGCAGAAAGCATAGATCTCGTCAATGATTTATTACAACACAATGTGCAAAGCATCTTGTTTGTTCGTTCACGCCGTTCCGTAGAAACTGCGCTAATTGAATTGCGTGCCAAGAGCCTATCCTCCAGGCAATCAATTCGCGGCTATCGCAGCGGGTATTTACCAAAAGAGCGGCGAGAAATTGAGGCTGGTCTTCGAAATGGCGAGATAAAAACCGTCATAGCAACCAATGCTCTTGAATTGGGCATAGATATTGGCGATCTTGAAGCTGTCGTGATGGTTGGTTACCCTGGTAGTATTGCTGCACTGCGCCAGCAAGCCGGGCGAGCTGGTAGGCGAGATAATACCTCCCTGGCTGTTTTTGTTGCCTCAGCCAACCCACTTGATCAATATTTGGCGCAAAACCCAAGCTACTTGCAAAGTCATTCGCCCGAAAGGGCACTTGTCAATCCCAATAATCCGCTAATCCTTTTAAGCCATCTGCGTTGTGCGGCTTTTGAATTACCTTTTACAGATACCGACACTTTTGGCAATCTTTCTGCGCAAACACTGGCCGAATATCTACTGGTTTTGTGTCAAATGGGGTATATAACTCAATCCGGACGCTCATTTTTCTGGATCGCCGATCAATATCCAGCTCAAACTGTTTCTCTACGTTCTGCAAATGCACAAAATATTCTCTTACAGTCTATTCAAGGCCAAAAGCGCATCACCATTGGCGAAATAGATTACACTAGTTCGCTTTGGATGACACACCCTGGCGCGATTTATATTCATGAAGGGGAAACTTACGAAGTGATAGATCTCAATTTTGAGAATAGGTTGGCAACATTACAACCAACACAGACCGATTACTTTACAGAGGCAATTCGCGAAACAAAAATTCACCCTATCACTATCTTGCGCGGAGAAACTATCATTGCCGGCGAAAAAAGCTATGGGGAAATTACAGTTTCAGAGCATGTCACCGGCTTTCGAAAGATACTCTGGCAAACGCATCAATCACTCAGCGTTTTGCCCTTAGAAATGCCAATTACAACTTTGCAGACGACCGCCTATTGGATGACTATTTCCCAAGAAGCAATTCTCCTCTTGCAAGAACTTAATCTTTGGAATGGACACCCCAATGACTATGGACCAACCTGGACACAGATACGAAACCAAATTCGAAAACGTGATCATTTTTGCTGCCAATTGTGCGGAAAAGCTGAACAAGGGCGGGCTTTTGCTGTTCATCATATAATACCGTTTCGCACATTCACCTCAGTAGAACAAGCTCATCAACCAGAAAACCTTGTCACGCTTTGCCCAACATGTCATCAGCGCGCCGAAACCATTGTGCGCATACGTAGCAGCATCACCAGTTTGGGATATACTCTCTCTGCTTTGATACCACTTTTTCTGATGTGCGATCGCAATGATATTGGGATTTATACTAACCCCGAAAACGATTGGGGTAATCATCAGCCCCTTGTTCTAATCTACGATCAAATCCCTGCTGGAATTGGCCTGAGTGAAGCAGTCTATAACCTGCATCACCTTATTATGGCGGCAGCCCTTAAATTGGTTGAAAACTGTTCCTGCAAAAATGGCTGCCCATCTTGTGTTGGACCAGCAAGTGAAATCGGTTATGGCAATAAAGAGCAAACTTTGGCGCTGCTACAAGTGATAAATGGTAAAATAAAGCACAATGTCAACCTTGAGTGAACGTTTGCGCGCTTTAGGAGTTCAACTTGGGGCAGCTGAATTGCCTGTTCCCAAACCCTTAGAAAAAACATATCCTCTCCATACCATTTTTGATGTTTCAGTACATTCTACAATTTATGGAGAAGCGCAATACATACAGAACGACTATTTACCCAATTATCAACATGGCATTGTGTCATTTTCAATGCCGGCTCACTATCAAATAATTTATGCCTGGGGAGGAATTTCCCGCCCCACTCCCAAACAAAACCTGCTCTTTCTGGATACAGAAACAACTGGCCTGGCTGGTGGAACAGGCACATTTGCATTTCTAATAGGAATTGGTTATTGGACTGAAGCAGGATTTCGGATCATTCAATTCTTTCTTCCTGAGCCACAAGCAGAACTGAGCTTTCTGGTTGCATTTAATGAATGGGTTTCAGGCTTCGATTGCCTGGTAACATTCAATGGCAAGAGTTTTGATCTCCCATTACTCAATACTCGTCATGTTCTCAATCGCCTACAAATACCATTTCCCCAAACTGCCCATTTGGATTTATTGCATCTGGCACGCAGGCTGTGGCGTTATCGCTTAAACGATCGTTCCCTTGGTAGTTTAGAAGAAGAAATTTTGCGTTTACCACGCGGTGTTCAGGAAATTCCTGGCTGGATGATACCTTCACTTTATCTGGAGTATTTGCAAACACACGATGCTCGTCCCCTATCCGGCATTTTTTACCACAACCAGATGGATATCTTATCACTGGCCGCTTTGTTTCTATATATGGGGCGTTTGTTAGATTATCCAATGCACCAGGAATTTTCTCCCCCCGGCCTGGATTGGATGGCAATTGCACGTCTATATGAAGATTTAAAACGTCCAGAGATGGCAATTAACTTGTATCGCGCTAGCCTGGATGTAGGTCTTCCTTTGCCTTTCTATCTTGATACCTGTAAGCGTTTTGCCAGCATTTACCGCCGCCGTCAGGAATGGCAAAAAGCGATTGAACTTTGGCAATCTGCTGCTGAGTTAGGCGATGTATCTTCTTGCATTGAATTATCAAAATATTATGAGCACCAGGTTCAAGACAGTAACGAGGCATTTGCCTGGGCTCAGCGTGCAGCACAATATCAAACTTCCCCGGAAATCGAATATCGCATTCGCCGTATTGAAAAAAAGTTGAGGAACCCAAAATGACTACCCTAAAATATATCGTTGTATATAATGCTACAAGCCCTACCATGGCTGAAGCTATTTGTCTTTTTCTAAAATCCTTTCAAATTGAAGCCTTTTACCGAAAGGAAGGTGCTGCTAGTGCTTATGGTTTATACTTGGATGGCTTTGGCGGCACAAAAATTTTTGTTTCAGAGGAAGAAGCAGAAACCGCTCAAAAGATTTTGGAGCAAATGGATAACGGTCAATTTATGGACGGCGATGAAAACAATGATTTAGAAAACGAAAAGAACTAAATAGGCTCAATATGTTGCTCAATCCACTCCTCATAACTGCGCATCAGCAAAAGGGTAACAGGCCCAGGTACGCCCGCACCAACAATCATTGAGCCAATTTTGTAAACGGGCAGCACACCTCGGCTGGCACTTGTGATGAATGCCTCCTGAATCAGGGATAATTGCCCTATGTTTATAGCTTGCATTTCAACAAAAATTCCCCGTAAACGAGCAACCTCTAAAACGGCTCGCTGTGTCAGGCCTGGTAAAACATCATTTCCCGCTGTGTACAACTTGTTATCTTGAACAGCAAAAAAATTACTGCTTAGTCCTTCTAAAATGCATCCCCCATCCACCATTAACATTTCATTCAGGTTTGGGGGAAATTTGTCACGTAAGTTATTGGCCTGTTCAATGAACTGTGTTCTTTTTGCGAGCGGATTATTGCGACGCAAGTTCACAAGATCAACGTAAACTCCGTTTTCATAATCAGACATGGTTGGCGTGTGCAACATTTCCATCATGATATAAACAGAGCTGCCCCCTTCTTTTTGTCCACAGTGTATCCTGATTCTTTTTTCCTTGTTTTCTCTTTCTTTTATGGCTATACGCAATAAATTTCGCACAGCGTCCCAGTTCGCGTTGATGTGAAATCCCGACAGTCGAGCCGACTCCGTTAATCGCACAAAATGATCTCCTAACCCTAGAGCAAAACTTCCCCGATAGGTGCGAAATGTCGTGTAAACCCCCATTGGCAACTGCAAAGATACCTCGTCTAGCGTGGTACACGCCAAATCCATTTCGCTCAGTTGAATGGCCTCTTCGTTTTCCACCAATTCCCAAACAGTTACCTGCCTCATCTCCGTCTCCTAATCTGGACGATACCGCTGATAATCTTCAGGAGTGTCAAGATCTTGTAGAATGCTATCCGTCTCAACTTCCAAATAATGAATTTTCTTCTCAAATTGCTTAAGGAATTCTCGAGATGTTTCCATTTTCCGAAAATCCTGCCATAGCTCCCGTCCCATCAGCCAGGGATGCCCGCGCCGCATGTGATAGCTTGGTACAATCAACTCGCCATTTCCGCTCTGATACGCATTAACCAAGCCTGACACCACTTCCAATTTCACCTGTGGTTGATCGCCCAACACAATCATCGCCGCATCTACATCTTGTTCCAAAGCATCCAGGCCCAATAAAATCGTCTGCATCATCTGCGTTTCTGCATAGTGTGGATGAAAAACCACTCGCACAGATCGGTTTTCAACCAGGGCCAGAATCTCTTTCCACCATCTGCCAGCAACAATCAAAACAGGATTCACATCCGCTTGTTGCAATACTTCAACAATCTGTTCAATAACCGTTTTTCCTGCCCAGGATAACAACAATTTTGGCTGTTCCATTCGCACAGATAAACCGGCCCCTAAAATTACAGCCCCTATCTTCTTATTGCTCATCTGCAAGCAATCTTTCATAATCCGACATTGTATCCACATCAAAAAGCAAGCGTTCATCTTGCCAATCGAGCCACGCCCAATCCTGCCGATACTGCTCAAAAATTGCACGCCCACCAATATCCCCCTGCAAGCCTTCCAAACTAGAAAATGTTCGTCGGTCAAACAATACAGGATTCGTCCGCCGTCCATCCACGCGCGGCGCAACAATTGCAGCCAATGTGCGGCTATGCAATTCCCGCAACTTTGCAATCATCACAGCAGAAACATATGGCTGATCCGCAAGTAAAAACACAGCTGCACCAATCTCCTGTGGTAAATTTTTTAGCCCACAGCGAATTGAAGAACTTTGGCCTGTCGCCCAATCCAAATGGTGAATAACAACAATGTCCATCCCCTCAAGCACAGCACAAATCGCTTCCGCATCCTGCCCAGCAACAACAACAATCGGCGAAAGACCGCCCGCCATTGCATTCTCAACAACATGCTTGATTAATGGCTTACCGCGCCACATCAATAAAGGCTTGGCTATCCCTCCCATACGTCTTGAACCACCAGCCGCCAAAATGACACCCCCAACTCGCTCAAAAACAGTTTCTATTCCAGGCAATATGTTCGGCATTTGAGGCGATAAAGCACCAATCAAAACAGCATTGTAACCATCGAGCAATTGTCTGGCAAGTGCAGCAGCAGCTATTTTTTCCTCATCTGTTTCCACTTGATGAACCAATACCGAACGTCGCGCGCCAGGCGGTATATTCTTCAATCCACCTTGCTCGTGTAGCAAAACTCGTTCCAATGCATCCCAACTCACCAATTCTCCAGTTTTAAGCCCGGATAACTCAGCAAAAAGCTCTGGACGATGCACCCACATTGAAGACAATGGTTTTCCTACCCCCCCAGCCCCCATCACAACCAGCACATGAGTAATCCATTCAGGGATAGCTGGTTCATGTTTTGCTGGCGCTTTGAGCATCAATCGTTTTGCTCCATCGGCTTCAACAATGACAGGCAGCCGTCTTTCTGTGGCTATACGCAGTAAAAGGGCAAACTCTGCCTCATTTTCAATCCCGCCAATCCGTCCTTGTTTCGGTTCCTGTCCAGTAACCAATACGCTTCCAGCAGGCCAATTCGTCTCTGCCAAATCTTTTTCGGATTTCACCCGCAACCAACTCGAAAACTGTGCGGCCTGCTCTACTGAAAGATGCGTAGTTGTTGTTGCAATGAACGGTATTCCAGACGCTGCCAAAGTCAACAAAACTGACGACTTTCCTCCTGCACCAACGAGCGCAAGACGAGAAGTCGCAGATAAGCGAAGCGCTCGCACCAAATCAATCAAATTACTCGTCCAGTTCTCCCAACCCACGCAAAATATGCTCTGGAGTCAGTGGAAATTGCGTAAACCACACACCCGTTGCATCATGTAACGCAGCCGTTATTGCCGGCACCAACGGAAGAAACGGCATCTCACCCATCCCTCTTGCTCCCCATGGCCCAATTGGATCGGGATATTCCAGTAAAACCGACTCTACTCGCTCAGGAATATCCAGAATTGTTGGTATAAGATAGGTAGACAAGGTCCGCGTACGCACCTGCCCATTTTCCTGCACGAAGTTCTCTAACAGCGCATATCCAGCGGCTTGAACAACGGCGCCCTCCACCTGTCCTTGCACCTGTTGCGGATTGATCGCACGACCTACATCATCAGCACAAACCACCCGCTTCAATATCAATTGCCCTGTCTCTACATCCACTTCGATTTCAACTGCTTCTGCAACATAGCCATAAGAAAAATTGGGCTCCGACTTTCCTGTATCAGGATCGTAAGGTGTTGTACGTGGAGGACGATATTGATAAACACCAATCGCGGGACGTTCTTCATTGTTCCAACGCGTCAAAGCCTCCTGTGCTGCTCCACGGATAGCATTTCCTGCCATAAACGTCATGCGAGAAGCAGAAACGCTTCCCGAATTAAAAGTCATCGCTGTATCTGAAGCAACCAAATGCACCTTCTCTAACGTCACCCCCAACGCATCTGCTGTCATCTGCAAGAAAGCAGTATGTGAGCCTTGTCCAACCTCAGCACCAGCATGATATAGAATTGCTTCCTCAATCTCCCCATACCCCCGCAGTTCAATCTTCGCCACACATTGCTCAGGCGCCCCAAACGAAAAACCAACATTTTTAAACGCACAGGCAAATCCAATCCCATGTCGCAAAGTTCCAGCCCTTGTACGATCCAGAGTTGGAGAAATCCATTTCTGCCCATTCGTTTTCCACCCACTATGCTGCGCACAAGTTTCCACAACCTGTGCAATACTAATGCCACTTGGCAAGGGCGTTCCTACCGAAAGCAGATCTCCCTCTCGTAACACATTGCGCAGCCGAAATTCCACCGGGTCCAGACCTAACCGTTCAGCCAAACGATTCATCTGCGATTCAGCAGCAAAGGCCGCTTGTGGGCCGCCAAAACCCCGAAATGCACCTCCTGGAATATTATTCGTGTAGACTGCATAACTATCAACCGTGACATTAGGGATCTGATAGGGGCCGGTACACATCAATGTTGCATTTCCCAGAACCTTTGTAGAAGTATAGGCGTATGCACCTCCATCAGCAATCACCTGCGCTTCAGCGGCAATCAGTTTGCCATCGCTCGTTGCTCCCCAACGCGTTCGAATACGATATAAATGCCGTTTGTGATGCCCAATTATTGATTCCTCG
This sequence comes from uncultured Anaerolinea sp., assembly GCA_964453115.1. GTDB lineage: Bacteria > Chloroflexota > Anaerolineae > Anaerolineales > Anaerolineaceae > JAIWNK01. The sequence continues at coordinate 42,719 of CAYVRT010000002.1, forward strand.
CGGCTCCAAACGATTTTGACGGGACGAGGTCTGCCAAGTTGTTCCAATCTCCATGCAGCCAACCCCAAAACAATTTGCACTGACATGTCCTCACGCCCGCCAAAGGCGCCACCAATGGCCGGATAAATAACACGCACTTTATCAAGCGGCAGGTTCAACGAATGCGCAATCTGTTCCTGATCCTCATGTGTCCACTGCCCACCAACAACAACAGTCACACGGCCTTCTTCGTCAATGTACCCAAGACCAGCCTCAGGTTGTAAAAAGGCATGTTCCTGAACAGGAGTAACATATTCGTCCTCAACAACCACATCCGCATGTGCAAAAGCCGCCTCACAATCTCCCTTGCGAATCCGGTAATGACAAAAGATATTACTACCCCGATCAGGATGTAAAAGAACATCTGTTTTCATCGCCTCTTGCACGTCAGCCACTATCGGCAAATCCTCATATTGGACTCGAATTGCCTGACATGCCTGATAAGCAATCTCTTCTGTTTCAGCCACAACAGCCGCAACTTGATCTCCAATGAAACGCACGCGATCTGCATAAGGCTTGCTCGACCCAGGCCCACACAGCACTGGCTGATCAGGCATAATTAATCCATATTCATTTACCGGCACATCGGGCGCAGTTAGAACCAACAAAACCCCGGCCATTACCTCCGCTGCTGAAACGTCAATAGAGCAAATCCGCGCATGTGGACGATTAGCAAACAAGATCTTCATGTATGCCTGTCCAGGCAAATTAATATCGCCCGAATATAGTGCTTCGCCACGCACTTTCGCCACTGCATCTATACGTTGTACTGACTGCCCAACATAGGTCATATCGCCTCCATTTACTGTTTAGGATTAACGACTTTTCTTTTTGTTGCGAATAGCAACGGGAGGCACATCCAACGGGCCATATCGCTTAGGGCCAAATAAGCCATATAGCATAAAAGAAATGAACTGCATGAACGCAAAGAACAAAAACGCCAAAACAAGCGTTAGTAACGCCTTAATAAACAACAATGGGTCTTGCCCTAATTTACCCAGCCATTCAATACCCTCCGTATTATACATCCCAGAAGGAATTTTATACCATCCATTTGTCCTGTTCAATTGAAGCAGTAACAACGACCCAAAATACCCCAAAATAGGAGCCAACAGGAAAAAGATCAGCCCAATCCCACGCCAAATGGCATGTGGCTCATCCTGCTTTTTAGGCGGTTGAGCATGTCGCAAAGAAGAAGCATGTTTACCCATCAGAACCTCCATCAACACCAATTTTTTATTCTCGACCAGACCGGGCTGCTTTTTCCACAGCCTCAATAACCTTGTAGTATCCAGTGCAACGACACAGATTACCAGCTAAAGCCTGCCGGATATCCTCTACCCCAGGATCGGAACGTTCTTGCAACAATTTGGCCGAAGCCATAATTAGTCCAGGTGTACAATACCCACACTGCACAGCACCTGCTTCAATAAACCCTTGCTGAACGGGATGTAATTCACTCTCATCTGCCAGACCCTCAATTGTAACAATCTCAGCACCATGAGCGCAAGGGGCTGGAACCAAACAACTCATCACAGCCATGCCATCTAAAAATACAGTACATGCGCCACATTCGCCTTCTGCACATCCTTCTTTCGAGCCAATCAAACCCGCATCTTCTCGCAACAATCGAAGTAAAGATTTTTCCTGCCCATGTTCAAAGCGATAGAGTTTACCATTAATCATTGTTTGAATCGGATCCCCTGTCCTCCAGGCTTTAACCAAGCGCTGATGATTGGCAGTTTCAGGAACCGCCAACAAAATTGGCGCCTCAGGAAAACCGTCTTGCTCTTGCCCACCATCAATTGCTGCCAAAGCACGTCGCGTCAGAACACCGCTCATCCGCACTCGATAGGCCGCTGAACTTCGAATATCGCTAATTGGACGAACAGCTTTTTTGACCAGCTCTGCCGTCCGACCTATCACATTCTCGTCCAACGCTTGTCCGACAAGAAACTCTTCAGCCTCTTTGGCATGAAGGATAATCGGAGATACAGCCCCCAATGTAATCGCAGCTCGCTCAATAATTTTTCCCTTGATTGGCATATCCAGGGATGCCCGTCCAGCAAATGACAATAAAACCGTAATATTTACCACCGAAATCGCCTGCGCTCGTCTCAACGCAAATTTAATAAAGACGCCACGCTGATTTGGTTGCATCGCAGGGAAACTCAAATCCACAACCATTTCATCGGGCTGAAGCACAGTCCGGCGCACCCCTTGATAAAAATCTGCCAATGACAATTTTCGATCACCGTTCACCGAACGTAAGTGAATAACTGCTCCTAACGCCATTAAAGGTGAAATTGTATCATTTGCTGGTGATGCAGTGACCAGATTTCCAACCACAGTACCTCGATTGCGAATTTGGGGCGACCCCACCTCCCATGCTGCCCGCACCAATGGATAAGCATAAGATCGAAGCAACTTGGATGAAACGCAATCATTATGTGTCACCAATGGGCCAAGATGGATCCATCCATCTTCATCCATCGAGATAAAATCCAGCCCAGCAATTCCAGTAATATCAACCAATCTATCCACTTCAGGACGTTGCCCACGTTCCAGTTCCAACATTAAATCTGTCGCTCCTGCAACAATTCGGGCCTTTCCCCGATGGTCAGCAAGTTCATATAAGGCTTCTTCAATCTCTTTTGCTTGCAGGTATGTTCTCCACATATATGCTCTCCTATGCCTTCATTTGCTTCCCGTTACCACAATTTCGCACCATCATCACTTCTGCCAGAATACTGACGGCAATTTCCTCGGGCGTTTCAGCTTCCAGCTCCAAACCAATTGGCGAGTAGATTGTTTCCAAATCCTCCTCAGCAACTCCAGCCCGCAACAATGCCGCTCGTGTAACAGCCCAACGACGACGCGAGCCAATAATTCCAATGTAGGCAGGTTTCGCTGCCAATAGCGCTGGTATTCCTTCAACATCCACTGTTGATCCACGCGTTGTTAAAATCAAATAGCTACCAGGGCCAATTTGTAAATGCTTCGGCAACTCAGCCATCGGAACTGGATAGAACGCATCTGCATCAGGATGCTCATCAGCAGTACAAAACTCAGCCCGATCATCCGAAACAGCAACGCGGAATCCTAACCAATGCGCCAAATGCACAACTGCCTTTCCAACATGTCCAGCACCAATAACAACAATCATCGGCGCAGGAAAAATGGGTTCCACAAAAACTTCAACTGTCCCACCACAAACTCCCGGATCTCCATCATCCGGCGAAATCATACTATATCGCAGCAAATGCGCTTTCCCATTCTTCAACGCAACCAATGCTTCCTGCAACACACGTTGCTCAACCTCCCCCCCACCCACACTACCAATCTTTCGCCCATCCCGATAAACCAGCATCTTGCTCCCGGCATGGCGCGGTGTTGATCCCTGACTATTGACAATCGTACACAGCACCCCCCATTCATTATTTTTTTCCATCTCAGCCAACGCCCGATAAATCATTTCACCGCTCCAACAACCCTAAAACCACTGGTAACAATTGCTTCTTGCGGCTCACAACACCAGATGCCAAACGCGTTCCATCCGGCTGTGGCGGATAAGGTAAATCATCCAAAATCGGTGGAGCATTCACTGTTAGCAAGCGGCTCATGCCCCGTACTACATCCGTCACCATTAACATCGCAAAATCGAGGCCTTTGCTCTCGCGCAAGCTCTCTAAAGCAGCCTGAAGTTTATCCAAATGCTCGCTCAACTCATACAAATCACTCACCTCAGCCTGCGCCACAGCAAACTGATATGGATCAGCTCGATAAATTTTCATATCCGTCGAAACAACCTCTTTCGGCGAACGCGCCCCCAGGCCAGCGCCAGCTTGAAGCACCTTCTGTCCAAACGATTGAATTGTCTCGTCCTTCAAAACGCTTCCACCCACAAACGCCCAGCGCGCCAACCGCTCAGCTGCTTCTCGATCCCGTTCTGTTGTCGTTGGAGACGTTAAAATTAAAGTGTCTGATAACAATCCCGCTAGCATCATTCCACTCAATGCTGGCGGAGCACTAAGGCCAGCCGATTCAATGCGCTCCGAAACCAAAGTACTGGTACTGCCAACAATATCCACAGTAAATTTGATTGGCACATGCGTTGAGGGGTTGCCAAGACGGTGATGATCCAAAATCTCTAACAAATCCGCCTCATCCAGTGAAGCAACTGCTTGCTGTGCCTCATTATGATCCACAAGCACCAAACGCAGGCGGGGCGGGTTCAGCAAATCGCGTTGCCGGCAAATCCCCAAATAGCGACCATTCTCGTCCAGTACCCAAAACTCATCTCCTTCCTCACGCAACAATCGGTTCAACACATCCCGAATTCGAGTATTGGCTTGAAATTTGGGCACCTTGGTCGTGGTTGCTTGTAAAGCGGGCAATTCCAACAAATCTGCAATTCGCATTTCCCGCTGTCGGGGGGTTGGGCCCAGCAAATGTGTCAAATATTCAAACAAACTGCGCCCTGTAATCAGCCCATAAGGTGTTCCATCTGCATTGACTACCGGACAAACTCCACCTGTCCGTCCTGCAATTCCCCAGGCCTCACGCAATGGACGATCCGGCAGAATCGTGTTTAATCGTCGCATTACCGATTCAAATTTTGGCGAAGCATCCGTCAACAGCATCGGAGCATCCAGTCCCACGTAACGCAATACCCAACTTGTTTGGGCGTTTAATGCCCCAGCGCGCGCCGCAACCGTATCCATACCATCGCGCTCTCGCAAGCACCAAGCATACCCCATCGCAGCAGCAACAGAGTCTGTATCTGGATTAACATGCCCCACCACATAGACCGGCATTGTTTTATCTCCCCTCCGAGCGCAAAGCTCGCCACAACCGCTCCGGCGTCACCGGGTTTTCATCCACCTGCGCACCGCAAGCATCTAAGACAGCATTACCCACCGCAGGAGCTACACCATCCAATGGAATTTCTGCTACGGCTTTAACCCCAAATGGATGAGAAGGCTCAAAGGTTTCAACAAAAACCGTATCGAGCACAGGCATTTCTGGAGAGCGGAAGATATGATAATCCACAAAATCGCGCTCTCGGGCAACTCCATTTTCATCATACCGCATCTCTTCACAGACAGCATAGCCCAAAGCCTGTGTCATTCCACCTTCAATTTGTCCAGAAGCAGTCACCGGGTTAACAATCATACCAGAATCTACTGCCATAACCAACCGATCCACAGTGACCTGCCCGGTTTCAATATCTACTGTCACCTCAGCAAATTGCGCCGCAAAAGGTGGCGGAGAAACCGGCGAATAAAAAGAAGCCACTCCCATAATCTGTTCCTGATCGTTATGATGCAGTGCGTCCAACGCAATTTCAGCCAACGAAACGCTATTTCCATTCGGTGCAATTGCCCTGCGATTTTGCAAGCAAATTTGATTTGCCTCAATCGCCTCCTCATCCTTGTTCAAGAGACGCGCAGCCCGCAACCGAATCCGCTCCGCTACCTGCTGTGCTGCCTTCACCACGGCCGCGCCGGAAATGTAGGTCGTACTGGAAGCATAGGCCCCCTTATCAAATGGCGTCATATCTGTATCAGAGGAGAAGGCAATAATATCCTCTAATGGACACCCCAAAACCTCTGCTGCCATTTGCGCCAAAACCGTATCCGACCCAGTTCCCAAATCAGTTGCGCCGACCAGCAAATTAAACGAACCATCATCATTCATCTTGATACTGGCACCGCCCATATCCAAATACGGAATGGCCGTCCCCTGCATGACCATTGCTACGCCAATGCCACGCCGCAAATGCGGTTTTCCTGGCACATGGTGCCATTCAGCTTTGCCATATTTATCGTCCCAGCCAATCAGCGCTCGTCCCTGTCGCACGCATTCTTCCAGTCCAACAGTTTCAATCGTCTCAGGGCGCGGCTCTCGTCCCTCGCTCCATGCCGTGCTAAAAGGATGCAATTCACCGGGGCGAATAGCATTCTTCAATCGAAACTCTATTGGATCAAATCCCAAATCGCGCGCAATTTTCTCCATATGTCGTTCCACCGCCCAAAAACCCTGCGGCACACCATATCCACGATAAGCGCCCGACGGCGGATGATTGGTATATACAACATCGGCATAAAAACGAATATTGGGCGACTTGCGATAAACACCATCTCCCACATATAAAGCCATAGATTTATGGCCGGTATTGCCAGTCACCGTCAAAGCATGACATCCATATGCCCCCGTATCACTTAGTACATACATAGCATTGGCTGTAATGGTACCATCTTTCTTAACACCGGTCTTCATGCGTAAACGCATTGGATGCCGGGAGCGCGAGGAGACAAATTCCTCTTCACGCGTATAAACAAAACGCACCGGACGCCCCGTTGCGATCGTCAAATGCGCCGCAACATCTTCAATCAGGACCTCTTGTTTTCCACCAAACCCACCACCAATGCGTGGCTTGATCACACGAATGCGCTTTACGGGCAGCCCCAACACCGGCGCAAGCATTCTGCGCACATGAAATGGTACTTGCGTGCTGGTACGAATCACAAGGCGGTCATCCTCATCCCAATATGTCACCACTACATGAGGCTCAATATGGGCCTGTTGAACTTTTGGAACCACATATTCCGCCTCATAAATGCGGTCCGCCTCAGAAAATCCTGTTTCCACATCGCCAATATCAATCCGTATCTCCGCTGCCAGGTTTCGAACCGGATTAGAATCGGCAAAATTAACATACTCCGGTTCATCATGCAAAATGGGCGCGTTTGGCAGCATGGACTGCCTGGCATCTAAAATTGCCGGCAAGGGTTCATAGACCACATCAATCAATTTCAGCGCCTTCTCAGCAATTTCTTCCGTCTCTGCTGCAACAAACGCCACTCGATCTCCAACAAACCGCACTTTGCGATCAAGCGAGAATGTATCCAGAGGGCCCGGAATCGGATCCGACTGCCCGGCAGTCGAATATACCACGCGCGGCAAGTCTTGCCATGTCAAAACAGCCGCCACGCCCGGTAACGCTTTTGCCCGTGTTGTATCAATCTTTTGAATCAAGGCATGCGCAACTGGACTATACAACACCCTGGCAACCAACATGCCGCGCATTTCCACATCTGCCGCAAAAGCTGGTTTTCCTTGCACCAGTTTTAGTGCATCCACCTTAACTTCAGGACGCCCAACTGTCGCATGCAGTTTTCTTTGACTTGAAACCACAATATGCGGCAGCACCCGGGTTTGTACCGGACCATCCGCTATATCGCCAGTTCCAGTCGGTTCCCCTGTGAATGGCAGTGCATCCGGCCTGGAGCCAGCCCACAAATCCTGCACCACTTCACCACGCAACACCGCCGCAGCTCGCATCACCGCCTCAACCGGTTTCACATACCCTGTGCAACGGCACAAAATTCCGGATAGCGCATCACGAACTTCAATTTCTGTTGGACGCTCATTTTTCTCCAACAAACTAAGTGCTGCCATCACCATTGCTGGTGTACAATACCCACACTGAATTGCGCCAGTCTCAACAAAGGCCTGTTGAATAACGCTCAATCCCAGGCTCTTGCGCCAGCCATGTTGTGGATGCTCGCCTTCCGCTTCCACAGTTCGTAATGCGTGACCATCTACTTGCGCAGCCAGCATAGAGCATGTATTGACCAATTCACCATCCAACAAAATAGCGCACGCCCCACACTCTCCATGTTGACATCCACCTGACTTGACGCTTAGCAACCCTTCGCGTCGCAAAACTTGCAACAAAGTCTCGGATGGCGAAACCGACAATTCCTTCTCAATCCCATTTAACCCAAACCGAATGATCATGATCCACACTCCTGCACCCGCTGCACCAGTCTGTTTGCCAGCACACCAGCAACTTCTTGACGATATTCAGCACTGGCCCATGCGTCAGACCATCCAGTACAGGCATCTTGTGCTGCCATTGCCAAACCAGCCGAAACAATACCATCTGCCACAAGCACCGGATTCTTTCCCCAGCCGCCGGCCGTCAATCGCACCCGTCCAGAGGGCCAACCAGCAGCCGCAAGACAAACGATTGCCTGATCCATCGGCGAGCGTGCCACTACTTCAACAGCCACCTGTAATTTGAGTGGAATTCGGATCGAATGAATCAATATGCCTTCTTTCCAATCCTGCCGCAAAGGTAGCCAATCTCCCAACCGCACTTCTTTTTCACCCGGCAGCCACACCAAACGAGCATCCATTGCAAGCAACAGCGTTGCCAGCACAGAGCGGCCGCCAGAACATACCAATACTCCAGCCAAAGTTGCCACATTACGGACATTCAGTGGCTTTTCGCGCAAAATTACCTCGCGCAAGACGAGTGGAGTATCTTCACATTCAAACAGCTTTTGCAATGACGTGCCAGCTCCCACCACCAGCACATCTCCCTCACGCCGTACAAAGTTCAGTTCCAGGCTTTGCAAATCCACCACCTCACAAGCATCCGGGTGGTAAAGGCTCAAGCTGGTCCCACCAGCCAGTGGACAGCTTTTTACGCCTGAACGCTGCAACAAAGTTAATGCCTCATCAATGGTCTTTGGACGATGGTAAGCCGCAATCATCGCAATCTCCTTGCTCACATCTGTGCGAATGTATCAACCAATAATTTTACATCACCGCCAACAGGATAAAGAATCGGGCAAGTACAGCCGTTAGCAATATATTCCTTAACCTTGCTGCGCGCCTCATCCGGCGTACCAGAGGCCGTAATGCGCAAAATCAAGTCTTCTGGAACAAGGTGTTTTGCCTTCTGAATCTGTTCATGTGTTGCCGGCCAGCCCAAAATAGACTGAATTTCTGCTACCACATCCATAGAAACGCCAGATGCCTTTGCAATGTGCGGTTGTTGTGCGAGATATTGTGTCAAGAGTTCACGTGTCGTATCAATCGCTCGATCATGATCCAAATCCACCGAACAAACCACCAGTTGCGGACGGTCAATATCATCCAAAGTTCGACCGCTCTTGCGCGCTCCCTTTTCCAGTAGTTCAAGTGCCTTGTGATTATATTCCGGCGGCACACAATAATTCATCACTGCCCCATCTGCAATTTCACCAGTCAATTCCATCATCTGATCCCCAGTCGCCCCAATATAAATCGGTACGTTTCGAGGCTCTCGCCGACCATGCACCACATCCAATTCAATTTCATGAACATGCACAAACTCACCATCAAACGAAACGCGCTCCAGATTCAGCAATCGTCGCATTACTGTCACTGTCTCGCGCATCGCCAGCAATGGCTTCTTGCGGTCAATGCCTACATTCCGCGCTAACGGATCCCACCAGGCGCCAATTCCGCAAATAATGCGGTTGGGTGCCAAATCATCAAGCGTCAGATAAGTTGCCGCCAATAAACCAATGTTACGTGTCCAGTTATTGATAACACCCGACCCAACCTTCAGCCTTTCAGTCACTGCGGCATAGGCAGCCATTGGCACAATTGCATCCCGCACCAAGCGACTTTCAGCCTGCCATACAGCCTCAAATCCGCGCTGCTCAGCATACTGAACATATTTCAACCCATCACGCAGGTCATGCGAATCCTGCAAATACAAAGCCATTCGTTCAAACATGTTGCCTCCTTCAAACCAGTGTATTAAGGATCAATCTGAACCGACTGAATTTGTCGCAACAGCTCCAAATCCTCCGGAAGGTCAAGGTCCAGAGCAAGGGAAGTCAACTTGCAAATTTGCACATCTGCGCCTCGTTGCTTCGCCTGATCAATATGTCGCTGAAACGAGCCCGGCCCATAGCTATATTGTAGCAAACCTGGTGGGTGAATGTACAGTGCATTTGTTCCATTCATTCGACGATCCGGCGCAATCACCATTGCCGGCGCTCCTCCTGCCATACGAATCACCTCCTGTACATCCCGAACTGTAATTAAAGGCAAATCCGCTGGCAGGATCAAAATCTCCTGTACTGCATATTTCTGTGCCACAATCGTCGCCCGCTCCAGTGCCAGGTTTAAACCTGGCTTTCCATCCTCTTGCAATGTTCGCACGCCATATTCGCGCGCCATTGCCAAAGCTGCTGTATCTCGGCTTACCACCAAGACCTCATCCACTTCCGGCACGGCTGAAAGTGTCAGCAAAACATTGCTTAGCATTGTTGAATTCAGCAACGCCCGTTCATCTTCAGACAATACACCAGCCAGGCGCGACTTTCCGCGCCTTAATGGCTTAACAGGAATAATTGCCCAAAGACTCATGAATGGCCTTCCAAAAATGTCCGGCAAAACGTTACAATTTCACCAGCCAGGCGACACCGTTGCTCTTTGTCAGACATAAATGTATCACAGATATAAGGTATTATACCCCACTGCATCAACTCGCTCGCATAATTTCCATCCTGAGAATCAATCACCATCGCCTTCAAAAAGCCACGATAACAATCCGCTACAGCCAAAACCCCTGGCTCAATACCCAACTCACGAAACATCTTGGCCGCTGGCCCCTTAACGGCTGCCCCACCAATCAATGGGCTAACAGCTACCACACAACCATGTTGTTGCAAAGCCGAAAAAATCCCCGGCACAGCAACAATCGGGCCAATGCTCACCCACGGATTGGATGGACAAACCACGACAACCTCTGCTGCACGAATTGCATCTATGACACCAGGAGCAGCAAAAGAATTCCTGGCTGCGCTCAAATCAAATCCACTTACCCGCGGCTCACACCGTGAACGGACGAAATACTCCTGAAAGGATAACACACCATGCTCCACTGTATGCACCAACGTCGGCGTCTCATCATCGCTCATCGGCAAAACCCGGCACAAAATCCCCCATGCCGTACAAAAATGCGCTACAACCGCACTCAGGCGTTCCCCTTCGCGCAACCTGCGAGTGCGCTCCAGATGCGTTGCCAGGTCAACATCTCCCATCGCAAACCAATCCATCGCCCCCAACAAGCGCATCTCTTGTAAAGTGCGCCAGCTTTCATTGGCCCGTCCCCACCCTGTTTGCGGGTTTTCAATTTCTGCCAGCGTATAACAAACCGTATCCAAATCTGGACAAATGCGCAGTCCCCAATGCTCAAAATCATCTCCTGTATTCACAATCACTGTCAAGTCCCGAGGAGCCACAACCTTTGCCAATCCTTGCGCCAGTTTCGCTCCGCCCACGCCGCCTGCCAGCGCAACCACTTTCATTTGCCCCCTCCGCCAAACCAAAAACGCGCCGCACGTTCCAAATTACCCCCAGCATAAAAAGCAAATTCAAAATGATTAACTGTGATTGAAAACTCCAATGGCACTGCTATTAACCCTTCTACCGCACAGGCAAGGCGGTGCGCCTCCAAATCACGAAACGCCAGGGTCACATGCGGAATCCAACGCTGCGGCGAATAATATAAATTAGCATCATTCAAGAATGGATAAATCGCCTCCCATACTCTTTCGTGTGTTTCAAGTAATTGCCGGTTCTTAACGACCGGCAAATACAACACGGGAGCTTCTCCTGTAAAAACCCCCATGCCAGTCGTCTGCACATCAAATGGCTGAAGCGAGGTAGCTAATCGTTCAAGCACCTGTTTCACCAGTTCTTCATTTGCATTCTGCGTCCCCAACCACGAAAAATGCGGCCAGGGTGCCAGTTGAATCCCCGCCAAATGACAATCACATTCCAAAAAACGCCACAAAGAGCGTGTCTTCTCATCCGCACTGGCTTCAAGCATGGTTGTAATCGCGTACATAGACTCTCTTAGCGAAATAAATCCAGATCTTTACTGCGAATCAATTCCTGTAGGCTCGAATCGCGTAATGAATAGGGAAAGCCGCGCACATGCACAATGGGCGTTCCTTCAGCGGCCTGTCCCATTAACAAAGAAGCTGCTGCTGCCAGTTCATCAGCCGCACCAACCTGTGTAATTCGCAACCGAAATCCGAACAAATCTGGCGTGCCTCGTAAATCCACCAAGCCTGGGACTCCAGCAACGCCGATTGCCACGCCCACTGTCCCCGTCCGCCAGGCCCGACCATGCGAATCAATAATTAAAATCCCCACCGAACAGCCAAAGTGTTCTCCAAGTCGCAGTCGCAACTCTTGCGCTGTGCGATCTGGATTCTCAGGCAAAAGCAAAACCCAATCCTCCTCATTGCCCCATTCACCATGCACATTGGAATGATCAATGCCAGCATTTGCACACACAAACCCAAGCCGATGCTCAACAATCAATGTATTCAGCCGTGTGCGCAACACTTCAGCGCTCTCACGCAGCACCAATTCTACAAAACGTGCATCTTTTTGTGTCACCTCAGCCAATTCTAAAGCTCGTCCCGAGGGCACCACTTGATTCAGATTCACCAGCCGCCCTTCAGCCTTAGAAACAATTTTTTGTGCCAGCACCAATACATCACCATCCATCAATGTCAACGAATTTCTGATCAAAGCCTCAAGAATCACTTGCGTCAGATTATCACCAGGATGGATGAGCGGAACGTCCCATAAAGCATTTAATGTGAGCGCCACAAAAACATCCTTCTACGGTCTCGGCACACCCGTAATCCGAATTCCAGCCGATTGCACGCCAAACTGCTTGTTAATGCCAATCAGAATCGAGGTCATCCCCTCAACAACAACCGAATTCTCAATCGGCCCAGCATCCCAGCCAACCATTCCAGCCGACTCAATCAGTTCAAGCACTACCTGACGCGCGACCTTGCTGCTGCCACAAACCAGAACATCGCACAAAATTTCCTCATCATGCAGCAAATGTTCATAAGAAATGTTTTGGAAAGCCGCAACGACCTCAATTTCCTCGCCTAAAATCTCACGCGCTTCCTGCGCAGCACTACCCGCCGGCGGCATTTGCACCTTTGTCACCTTAGGTGGCACCAACGGCACCGTAACATCCACCACAATCTTGCCAGCCAGATATGGCTTCATTGCTGTGCACATCTGACGATGCGCGGCAAACGGCACAGTCAAAACCACCAGCTCAGCCCATTCTGCCGCCGCATCATTAATCATAGCCCTCACTGCATCTTCCCCCAGCATTGCATTCAATTCCACAGCCGCAGCAATGGCCTTCTCTTCTGCTCGTGAACCAATCACAACCTCATATCCAGCCTTTGCCCAGCGATAAGCAAGCCCTTTGCCTTCCTTACCCGTGCCGCCCAAAATTGCAATCTTTTTCATTGTTTCCTCCGAACTAAAATTGTTGTTGATATCGTTTCCAAACCAGCGCTGAAAGCCGACGCGCCTCTTCTGCAATCTCTGCCTCATCCAGCGTCAATAGCTTTCGATCTTTCATCAGCAACCTGCCCCCAACCATCGTTGTTGTCACCATGCTCTCATGAAAGCCAAACAAAATATGCCACGGCAGATTCCCAGCATTCAATTCCGTAAAAGGATGATAATCTACAAAAATCAAATCCGCTGCAGCACCGGCCCGCAAAACCCCTGTTTGAACATTCGGGAACAAATGACTTGCCAACGCCGCATTGTGATACACCCCCATCCGAATAACCGTCTCTCCCCCCATTCGGCGAGGATCCAAATTCCATAGTTTGTGCGCCAAATACGCATCCTTCCATTCCTCCCACATTGCATTCGAGAACCCATCATTCCCCAAACAAACCTTCACCCCTGCCCGCAACATTGCCTCAACCCAGGGCAAGCCAACCGCATTGTTCATATTGGAACGCGGCTGATGGGTAACCCATGTTCTCGTTTGCGCCAACAAACCAATTTCAGCCACATCCAAATGCACTCCATGTACTACAATACAATTCTCACCCAGCATCTCGTGCCTTGCAAGCCGATCCACCACCCGTTCACCATAACGCTGCAAGCTATCATACTCATCTACCGAATGTTCAGCAACGTGAATGTGGAACCCCAGTTCCTTGGGCGCGGCCGCTCGACACGCAGCCATGGTTTGCTCTCCTACGGTCAGGCTAGCGTGCAAGCCAAACATAGCCGAAAGTCGTCCACCCGCATCTTGACCTCCCGCAATCCGTTGTGCAAACCGCACATTTTCAGCAATGCCGCGCCGCGCCCCATCTATTCCATTTCGATCCGTAACTTCATAGCACAAACTGGCGCGCAACCCCGCTTTTTCCACTACCTCAGCAATCACATCCAGCGATCCATCAATGGCGTTGGGCGATGCATGATGATCTACCAATGTTGTCGTACCGTGCCGAATCGCATCCAACAAACATACCAATGCCGAAAAACGAACATCCTCCAATCCCAAAGCGCGATCCAACGGCCACCACAAGCGATCCAGGATTTGTGGAAAATCAGCCGGAGCACCACCACCAATTTCCATTCCGCGCGCGAATGCACCATAGAAATGTGTGTGCGCACAGATGTTACCCGGCATCACATACTGCCCCGCCGCGTCCAAAACCTCCTCCTGCGGATTTTGTTCAATCAGCTCCGCCGATTCATCCACAGCAATGATCACACCATCTCGAATCAAAATCCCGCAGCCCGGTAATACTCGATTGGGATCTTCCCAGCTAACCACTGTTGCGTTTTTTATCAGCATTGGCACACCTTTCTGTCTAAACTTGGGAAACTTAATTTTAGCACAAACCCGCTCCAATCGCATATAATCAGCATAGTATCGCATGTGTATCATTCAGAAATATTCAGGAGAAAAACAATGCCCGCGCAAACCGCCCTTACATATGCCCGCTCTCACCAGCAAAACTTCCTAGCTGCTCTCAAACATCTCATCACCATCCCTTCTGTTTCAACCGCACCCGAACACAAGGCAGATATGCAGCGCGCCGCCGAATGGTTACGCACTCGCCTGCTTGAAATCGGCATGAGCCACGCCGAAATCTACCCCACAGACGGACATCCAGTTGTATATGCTGAATGTCTCAAAGCTGGCCCACAAAAGCCCACTCTCCTCATTTACGGACACTACGACGTTCAGCCTGCTGATCCATTGGAACTATGGCACAACGGACCATTTGAACCAACGCTGGATCAAGAATACCTCTATGCGCGCGGCGCATCGGATATGAAAGGTCAAATTCTCGCCAGCATAGCGGCTGTTGAATCGGTACTTGCCCAAAATGAGTACCCTCTCAACATCAAATGGATCATTGAAGGCGAAGAGGAGATTGGCTCCATCCACCTACCCACCTTTATTGCAGAACATCGTCAACTCCTTGCCTGCGACGTTATCCTCAACCCCGATGCAGGCATGATTGCCCCCGATGTACCAACCATCGTTTACGCGTTACGCGGCTTGGCCTATTTTGAATTACGGGTCTATGGCCCCGATCACGACCTGCATTCCGGCATGTTTGGCGGTCTGGTTCACAACCCGGCCATCGTATTAGCCGAGCAAATCGCAGCTCTGCATGATGCAAAGGGGCGCATCACCATTGCCGGATTTTACGATCATGTACGCCCCCTCTCGCAAGAAGAACGAAATGCGCTGGCTCGCCTGCCGATGAACGAGGGCTATTACCTGCAACAAACAGGGGTGCCCGCACTCTACGGCGAAAAAGGATACACCCCCGTTGAGCAGGTCGGCGGTCGCCCAAGTCTGGATGTCAATGGCCTGTATTCAGGCTTCATCGGGCAAGGCTCCAAAACCGTCATCCCGGCCTACGCCATGGCAAAAATTTCCACTCGTCTCGTCCCCGACCAGAATCCCGAAGAGATTTACCACCTCTTACTTGCTCACCTCGAAAAAAACATGCCCCACACCGTCCGCTGGGAGTTAACCATGCTCGGTGGCGGCGCTGCCTCCATTTCCGATTTACACCATCCCGCTGTCACTGCATTTGCCAAAGCCATGCAAGCTGTCTGGGGCAAGGAACCCGTTTTCAAGCGCGAAGGGGGCAGCGTCCCTATCACAGGTGATTTTCAACGCATCCTATCCGCCGAGTCCGTTCTCACCGGCTTTGGCCTGCCCAGCGATAATATTCACAGCCCCAACGAACGGCTACACTTACCCACCTGGACTCTCGGCATAGAGTCCATTATCCACTTCCTCTACCAATACGCTGAAGGATAAAACCAAACGCATGTCAACCGAAAAACTCAAACTTCCCTCCTATGGCGGCCAAGCAATTATGGAAGGCGTCTTAATGCGTGGCTCACGCACAGTCTCAGCCGCCATGCGATCCCCCAACGGCGAAATCATCGTCCAAACCGAAACCCTCTCCGGCATTTACAAAACCCGCTTGTCTCGCATTCCATTCCTGCGCGGCCTGGTCACACTTTGGGATGCACTGGGCCTGGGCATGCGCTACCTGCTCATCTCAGCCAATTTGCAATCTGGCGATGACGAAAAAATTGAGGGAGCCAAGGTCCCGCTCATCCTCTTCCTTTCCTTCGCTTTGTCGGCCATTCTGTTCTTTGCCCTTCCCGCTGGACTTGCCCACCTGACCGAAACACAGCTCCTACCCAATCCGGGATCATCTACCCTTCCTGCACTCAACACGCCAAACATCAGCCTGCTGGGAAATTTATTCGAAGGCCTGATTCGTCTGCTAATTCTTGTTGGCTATATTTGGGCTGTTGGAAAAACGCCCGAAATTGCTGGTTTTTTCGCCTATCACGGCGCTGAACACAAAACTATCAACGCCTTTGAAGCAGGCGCCGAGCTAACCCCTGCCTCTGTTGCCCATTTTCCCCTCTACCATCCTCGTTGTGGAACAGGCTTTGTTCTCATCGTCGTTGTCTTCTCTGTAATTCTCTTTGCCTTGCTGGGGCCACTACCGCTTCTCTGGCGCATTGCCACTCGCGTCCTCTTCATCCCCATCCTGGTCATGCTGGCTTATGAGTACATGCGTTGGACAGCCAATCACCTGGATAACCCCTTTGTGCGCATCCTGGTCTGGCCCAATTTGGCAATGCAACGCCTCACAACCCGAGAGCCGGATGCATCCATGCTCCAGGTTTCAATTGCAGCCTTCAATTCCATGCTCGAACAAGAAACGCAGACAACCGCCAAAACCTCTTGACAGTTTGAACGCTGCGGCTATACTGAAATTGTACACAGGAATGGTTTACCTCCTATGAAACCCTGGATGCAAAATTTACTCGCTTTTTTCCTGGGCATTACAGCAGCAGCAGTCATGTTCCTTGTCTCATCGCAACCGCAAGGCACCCCCATTGAGTTACTCCCTACCTTCACGCCAGCCCCTCTGTTCATTCACGTAGATGGTGCTGTTGCTCATCCAGGAGTTTATACACTACCCCGCAAAAGCCGTGTCACCGATGCCATCACAGCTGCTGGTGGACTGCTTCCCCAGGCAGACACCGCATCAATCAATCTGGCAGCTCAACTAACCGACGGACAAAAAATTTATGTCGTCGAACAAGGTGCCCCTCAGCCAGATACACCTTCCAACAATAAAAGCGACACGCTTACACCCATTGATATCAACACCGCCGATGCAACCCAGTTCGAAACCTTGCCGGGCATTGGACCAACTCGTGCCCAAGCAATCATCGAATATCGCAACACACATGGCCCCTTCCAAACAATTGAGGACATTCAAAATGTTTCCGGCATTGGTCCTGCCACTTTTGAAAACCTTAAGAATCACATTTTTGTTTCTCAACCCTGACACAGAAAGGTCATCACATGTCCCTCAAACAAACCCTTGAAAATGCACTCAAAGATGCAATGCGCGAACGTGACGAAGTACGAAAACGAACGCTGCGCATGGCACTTACCAACCTTAAGATGGCTGAAATTGAAAGAACAGCCGCGCTGGATGATGCCGGCATCGCAGCCATTCTGCACAAAGAGATCAAAATGCGCCGTGAAGCAATTCAGGATGCCGAAAAAGCCAATCGTCCCGAGCTCGTCCAGGAAGCACAGGCCGAGATTGCAGTTCTGGAAAGTTTCCTTCCTCAAGGATTAACCGACGAAGAATTACAACAAATCATTGCCCAGGCCATTCAGCAATCCGGGGCCAGCGGCCCGGCAGATATGGGCAAAGTGATGAAAATTGTCATGCCTCAAATTCAGGGGCGGGCCCCCAATGACAGGGTCAGCAGCCTGGTGCGCAATGCGCTCCAGCCCACGCCCTGAAAGCGCTGGATGAAAACCCTCTCGCTACCCAAACTGCTTCGCTCGCTGCTCTACCATCGCGCAGTGCAAACCATTTTTTTAATGGTGTGTGCTGCGCTTACCCTGGGTGCGCTCCTCTTCCCACTCGCCACGCGCGCCCCACTCTTTGAGCTAAAAATTGGCGACGTATCCCCGGAAGATATTCAAGCCCCGCGCGCCATCGAGTATGAAAGCAATATTCTGACCGAAAAAATGCGCAGTGAAGCTGAAAAAAGCATCCTTCCCATTTACCTTCCCGCTGACCCTGCCATTGCTCGTCGCAGCATTGAACATCTTCGCGTCACCCTGGCCTATATCAACTCAGTTCGAATGGATGCTTATGCCTCTCCCGCACAGAAAAGCGCCGACCTAAGTGCCGCTCAATACATTGCCATCTCGCCCGATCTAGCCGAACAACTCCTCACGCTAGATGATACGCGCTGGGAAACCGTGCAAAAAGAATCGCTTAGCGTCCTGGAACAAATCATGCGCAACACCATTCGCGAGGATCGCATTGAAGAAATCCGGCGCACCATCCCAACCCTGATTAGCTTCTCCCTCACCGAAGATCTTGCCGTGCTGGTCAATCAATTAACGGCACCGTTTGTCACAGCAAACAGCCTCTATAGCGCCGAACAAACCAATCAGGCCCGCCTGGCTGCACGTGAAGCAGTCACCCCCGTTATCAATCGCTATATCAGCGGTGAAACCATCGTCCGGCGCGGCCAGGTTATCAGCGAAATAGCATGGGAAGCACTGCAACAATTTGGTCTCATTCAACACCAGGACCGCAGCCGTGAAGTCGTTGCCGCTGTCACCATCATCACCACCATCGCCGCTCTCACCGGCCTGTATTTTGCCCGTCGCCAATCAACCGTTCTCACCAATCCTCGCAGCCTCTTCGTCATCAGCATTTTGTTCTTCCTCTTTTTGTACGGTGCCAAATTTGCCACCCCCAATCGCCTCGTTCTGCCCTACCTCTTCCCAATCGCAGCTTTTGCTCTTACCATCGCCAGCCTCTACAATCTGGAAATTGGCCTCATCTTCTCCATTGCCCTCAGCATCCTTGCCGGTTACGGCATGGTATACAGCCTGGATCTGACGATCTATTATCTTCTCACCAGTCTTTTCGGAGCGCTCATCATCGGCAAGGCTCGTCACCTGAGCAGTTTCTTTTGGGCCGGAATTGGCATCTCGCTGATTGGCACAGGCGTTATCCTTGCCTACCGTCTGCCAGATTCTCTCACGGACTGGCTCGGCCTGGCAACCCTGGCCGGTGCAGCGCTGGTTAACGGCCTCGCTTCTGCCAGCCTTACGATCCTGTTTCATTTTCTCTTCTCCCAGCTCCTGGGAAGCACCACCGCCATGCAATTGCTCGAACTTTCGCGCCCCGACCATCCCCTGCTCAAACTCATGCTCCAAAACGCACCTGGCAGCTATCAACACAGCCTGCAGGTTGCCAACCTGGCTGAACAGGCTGCCGAAGCAATTGGCGCCGATGCCCTGCTGACCCGTGTTGGCGCTCTCTATCACGATGCCGGAAAAACCCAAAACGCCCTGTTCTTTATTGAAAATCAGCCACCTGGCAACCTCAACTCACACGATGAAATCCCCCCTGAAACCAGCGCTGCCACCATCATCCAACATGTTACAGATGGCGTCCGGCTTGGCAAAAAATATCGCCTGCCGGCGCGCATCATTGACTTCATGCGTGAGCATCACGGCAGCCTTCTCACTCGTTATCAATATACCCGCGCCGTCCAGGCTGCCGGTTCACCCGAACAGGTCAACCCCGATTTATTCCGTTATCCTGGCCCCCGCCCACAGTCGAAAGAAACTGCCATCCTCATGCTGGCCGATGGCTGCGAAGCGCGCGCCCGCGCCGAAGTTCCCAAAAGTGAAGAGGAGTTAACTCTGCTCGTCAAAAAAGTAATTGAATATTACCAGAAAGAAGACCAGTTAGCCGATACCAACCTCACCCAACGCGACATTCAACGCATCATCGAATCCTTTGTTAACACCCTGCGCAACACCTATCACCCGCGCATCCAGTACCCAGAGCTAAAATCTCCCGCCCAACCAGAAGGTTTATCCCATGATCAACTTGCAAATTGATTCGCCATTTGAGCAACAACTTAACCCAGCCATTCTTGAAACAACAGCCCAAGCTGCCATCCAACATCAACAGGCCAACCCACAATCCGAATTAACCATCGTCATCACTGGAGACGAACAAATTCAGGAGCTAAATGCTCAATACCTCGGCGTAGACACCCCAACCGATGTTCTCTCCTTCCCCTCTGCTGATGAAATAGACCCCGAAACTGGCAACCCCTATCTTGGCGATATCCTCATCTCTCTGCCACGCGCCGCGGCCCAGGCAGCCGAATTTCACACCACACTGGAAAACGAACTTCGGCTGCTTGTTGTGCATGGCGTCTTGCACCTCTTAGGACACGACCACGCCAACGCGGACGAAAAAGAAATCATGTGGGCTGCCCAAACCGAAATTCTTATCAGCCTGGGCTGTCAAATTCGCCCCCTCTCCGAGTCTTGAATCATGCGCGAATTCTTGCGCTTGCGTCTGCGTTCATTTCAATACGCCTTTGCCGGTTGGTGGTGCGTTTTACGCACACAACGAAACGCCCACATTCACGCCCTGGCCACCATCTGCGTCATCACACTCGCCTTTCTGCTCAAACTTCCTGGGCGTGATTGGGCCATTCTTGTCCTCACCATTGGCGCAGTCTGGACAGCCGAATGCATCAATACCGCCATTGAAGCAACCATAGATCTCATCAGCCCACAAAAACACCCATTGGCGCGCATGGCAAAGGATGCCGGCGCAGCTGCCGTCCTCATCGCAGCACTCTGCTCGATTGCCGTTGGCCTACTCGTCCTTGGCCCACCGCTCTGGCGACAAATCTCCTTATGGTTGCCCGGCTAATCGCTAAAGATATTCACGCAGGTTATGCTCGACCGCATAAGCAGCCGCTTCTGCCCGATTGCTCACACCCAGCTTAGACAAAATGCTGCTGACATAATTACGAACCGTACCCTCACCCAAAAATAGCGATTTCGCAATCTCGCGGTTTGTCTTGCCCTCCGAAACCAACAGCAACACATGCTTCTCCTGCTGACTTAAGTTGGCAAACGCCAACGCCTCTTCTTCCTTCACCGCTCGGCGCACTTCCTGAAAGACGCGCTGCGTCACGGCCGGGTCAAGCGAGGCTTCCCCCCGCCCCACGGCTTCAATCGCCCGCACCAAGTCCTCTCCACCAATTTGCTTCAAGACATAACCCGATGCCCCAGCCCGAATCGCCGAGAACAACATCTCATCTTCTGCATACGAAGTTAACATCACCACCCGTGTTTCCGGGTACAGACGCGTAATCTCTTCGCACGCCTCAATTCCCGAGGCGCCAGGCAAGCGAATATCCATCAGCACCACCTCAGGACGATGGCGCGCCACCTGCTCCACCGCCTCCTTTGCTGTTCCAGCCTCCCCAACCACCTCAAACTGCGGATACCGTTCCAATAAAGACCGCAGCCCCAACCGCACCACCTCGTGATCATCCACCAGCACAATATGTTGCTTTGTCATTCAAATGAACTCCTCAAAAGGATATCTATAGTCTACTGTCTCAATCACAGAATGTCAACCGTTTTTGTCCTGCAAAATCAGGCTCACCGGGCAATGATCGGAGCCAGTCACCGCATCATATACAACCACATCCTGCACCCGCTCCATCAAACCTGGCGAGACCAGATAATAATCCAACCGCCAGCCAATGTTGCGTCCACGCGCCCCAAACCGATACGTCCACCAGGTATATTGCACCCGCTCTGGATATAGTTGCCGATATGCATCTACAAATCCATGCGCCAGATAGCGGTCTATCCAGGCCCGTTCCTCTGGCAAAAAACCAGAAGTCTTGACATTCTCCTTTGGATTTGCCAGATCTATTTCCTGATGCGCCGTGTTAAAATCTCCCGTCACCACCACCTGCCGGCCTTCTGCCATCAGTTCATCACAAAGCTTCAATAGCAGTGCATAAAATTCCAACTTGTATTCCACTCGTTCCTGCCCACGTTGCCCATTCGGAAAATAGACATTAAACAACGCCAAATCTTCAAAATCGCTGCGAATAACCCGCCCCTCCACATCAAAACGCTCCTCCCCCAACCCGTAAGAAATTGCATCCACAGTTCCCCGCACAAAGGTCGCCACCCCACTATACCCCGCCCGTTGTGCCGGATTCCAAAAAGCGCGATAGCCCGACAGAAAATTCTCCGCATCCTCCAATTGATCGGGGCGCGCCTTAATCTCCTGCAAACACAATACATCCGGCGACTGTTCGCTCACCCATTCCCGAAAACCTTTTCCCAACGCCGCCCGAATCCCATTCACATTCCATGTCGCAATCTTCATAATTCTCCTCGATTCTACAACCGAATTTTCAAGCCTGTGGTAAACTTATATCATATTACGGAGCGCTTATGGACAAAAATACTTCCTACCGCATCGTGTACATTGAAGACGATCCTGAAATGATTGATCTTGTAACCCTGATTCTAAACCGACGCGGCCATCAAGTAAAGGGCGCAAACGGTGGCCGCCAGGGGCTGGATATCATCCGCTCCGAACAGCCCGACATCATCCTCCTCGATCTGATGATGCCCGACATGGACGGCTGGGATGTATATCAACAAATTAAAGCCAACGAAGTCACGCGCGAAATTCCTGTCATCATCATCACCGCCAAAGCTCAGGCAATTGATCGCGTCCTCGGCCTGCACATTGCCAAAGTGGATGATTACATCAGCAAACCTTTCCGTCCCCAGGAACTGGTAGATAGCATTGAGCGCATCCTTAGCGCTCGCGCGTGAAGCCATCCAAATTGCCTATGCGAACCTGTCGCATCGAAAACCAAACCCAGCCATTGTCCTCGCCACTGATTGTTGGGCGTTGCGAAACCTTCTTCTCTCAGTTTCGTGGTCTCATGTTTCGCCCACATCTTGCCACCAACGATGGCCTGCTCTTTGTTGAAGAAACCGAATCGCGTCTCAACAGTTCCATCCACATGTTCTTCATGAACTTCGATATTGCCGTCATCTGGGCCGATGCCAGCAAAAAAGTAGTGGATGTTCAGCTTGCACGTCGTTGGCCGCCCTTCTACTTCCCTGCCCGTCCAGCAACCTACATCCTTGAACTTCACCCATCCCGGCTTGGCGATTTTTCAATCGCCGATCAATTGGAATTCCTTAATGATTAAACGCTTTTTTCCCCTCTTCCTTCTACTCTTCTGGCTTCTTTCCCCTCAACCCGCCGCAGCCCAAACCCAACCCGCAGCACCCGTCTACATCGTTCAGGAAGGTGATAACCTCAACAGCATCGCCATCCAGTTCGGTGTTTCCGTCCAGGATCTTTTGAATGCCAATAACCTCACAAATGCCAATCTGATTGGCGTTGGCTCACAACTCATCATCCCCGGCGTCAGCGGCGTCACGGGCTATCTCACCACCACCACCATCCCGCTGGGCGCCTCCCTTCAATCCCTCAGCCGCGCCTACGCCATGCCAACCGAAGCCCTTGTGCAAATCAACCGCATCACCAGTCCAGCTGAAGTCTATGCCGGTGCGACCCTCATTCTTGCACTGGCCCAGCCAACCATCCAAACGCCCAGCATCACTACCGCCCCGCTCCTGCCGGGTCAATCCACCTTACAATTCGCCGCCCAGCATAACATCTCCCCCTGGACCGTCCTGCTTCAAAACGAACCGCCTTCCGCCTGGCAAATGCCCACCGGCAATGCACTCACCCTGCCCGCCACTGCCATCGCCTTCGCCTGGGGAACGCCCAACCTGCAAGACCTCTCAATTTCCAAACTACCCATCCCGCAAGGCGGCAGCACCACCATTCACGTCCAAACCCAGCAGCCCGCCACACTCTCCGGCAGCCTGGCAGACCGGGAACTCCACTTCTTCGAACCCAACAGCAACGATCAAATTGCCCTGCAAGGCGTGCATCGCATGAACAGAACTGGCATCTATCCCTTTTATCTCAAAGTCAGCTTTGCCGATGGCAGCAGTTACGAGTTTGAGCAAACCATCTTACTCAAACCCATGACCGCCGTGTTCGACAATCCCCTCACCGTAGACCCCGCCACAACCAATTCCGATACCACCAAAGCCGAAGATGAACTTGTGCGCACCCTCACCGCCAATGCCACCCCTACCCGCTATTGGCAAGGCCCCTTTATCGCACCCATTGATGTCGCCCCCAATTACCGTCTCTACCCCGATTGCGTCACCAGCGACTATGGCAACCTCCGCTCCTACAACGGCAGCCCCTACAATTTCTACCACACCGGGCTGGATCTTTTCGCCTGCGGCAACACGCTCAACATTTATGCCGTTGCCCCGGGTGTCGTCGTCTACGCCGATTTCCTCACCGTGCGCGGCGGCTACACCGTCATTGACCACGGATGGGGCGTCTACAGCGCTTACGGTCACCAATCCGAAATGAGTGTTCAGGTCGGTGACCGTGTCGAAGCCGGCCAACGAATTGGGCTGATCGGTAAAACCGGACGCGTTGACGGCCCACACCTGCACTGGGAAGTGTGGGTCAATGGCGTTCTCGTCAACCCGATGGATTGGATCAACAACAGCTTCTAGTCCAGCACCCCAAAACAAGGTATAATCGAACCATCTTTTCTTGAAAGTAAGGCACCATGGCAATAGCACCCCTCACCCTCTCCAAAAACTACTGGGAAACGTTCGAAATCCAGGATGAAGACCTCGAATTCCTCTACAACAACCTGCTCGAAATTGAAATGCCGCAAACCCCACAGGAGATCCTCCGTTCTCTACTGATCGAACGTATTCGGGTTGAGAAAAATCAGCTCGAAAAACAAATCCAGAGCCAGGGGGCCCTCTATCTTCCCAAAGAACACTACCAATCCGGACAAACGATTAAATTCTCGGCCTTCGATTGGCAAAGCGGCACCGTCCAATCCACCCGCCCCGGCAACAACCCTGAATACCCACCCTTTGAAGTCATCGAGGTGCAGATGGAGACCGGCGAAACCCGTCAGTTTGCGGCTGGCCTGGGCGAACATCCCCTCAACACCCCCGTTCGCATCAACGAAAGTGACCCTGCGCTCAATGTTCAGCACGTCCTCAAAACCTATGGGCGCGAAATGCTCGCCCAGCTAACCGAAATTCTCGAACAAAGCCCCGATTTGGTACAGATTGCCGGGCGTTGGTTCCCGCGCGCCCTGCTCGTAGATGTCAACATTGGCTACCTCAACCTGGCCGAAGCCGTTCTGGAAATGGAAAACGGCGGCCCCCTTACCACACAGGCCATCCTCAGCCAGATTGAACTGCCCACCGATGTCAACGCCAAACTAACCGAATTCTCGCTCAACCTTGCCCTGCAAGAAGATGGCCGCTTCGACGAAGTTGGCCCCTCCGGCGAAATTCTCTGGTTCCTGCACCGCCTCGAACCCGAAAGCGTCCAAACCCCTCCCCGCTGGCTGACCTGGAACCCCATCCCGCACGATGCAGCCACCGTGCAGCCACTGCTTCAGCAAATGGACGTGGAGACTTTTGATGAATTAGTGGAAAGCGGCCAATGCTGCGAAGAGGAAGTCCAACAGGTTACAGTCAGTCTCATCTACCCACACTGGCGCGCCGGCACCCTGCCGCTCACCAACCGCCTGGCCCACCTCTTCCCCACCGCCTACGAATCGCCGCGCATCCAATTCACCTTCGTAGACGCCGAAACCGGCCAAAAATTCCCCGGATGGGTCGTTCGTCCCAGCCGCTATGTCTATGGATTGCAAGAGTGGTATCAGGCCAATAATATCCTGACAGGCAGCCTGATTGAAGTACAGCGCAGCAGCACGCTCGGAGAAATCGTCATCCGCGCCAACAAACGCCGCCCCGCCCGTGATTGGGTACGCACCGCCCTGGTCGGCGCAGATGGCGGCGTGGTTTTCACCATGCTCAAACAGCAAATTGCCACCACCCTCGATGAGCGCATGGGCTTCGTCATCCCCAATTACGGGGGCCTCGACTCCGTCTGGGAACAACCGCGCAAAGCCAACCTCGAGCAACAACTCCTCGAATTGATGCGCGAACTCAGCAAGCTCAACCCGCAGGGCAATGTTCACGCCCAGGAGCTGTATGCCGCCATCAACATCCTACGGCGCTGCCCGCCCGGGCCAATTCTCAGCCTGCTCATGCAGCGCCCCTGGGCAACCCACCTGGGCGACCTGTACTTCCAACTCACCGAAGAAAGTCAGGAAACCTCCCCATGAACGAACCCAAACGCTTCAGCCTCGTCAAACCCACCACCCAAACCCGTTTTCGGATTGATTTTGACTGGTGGAAAAATCACGACAACAACTGGCGCATCTACCTGCTCAGCTGCCTCTGCCCCGAGCACCAAACTATCTTTGCCAATGCCACAACCGACATCTGGATTGACTGGATAGACCCCGAAACCGCCGAAGTCAAAGTCCTGGACGGCCTGCAACACACCCTTCTCGTCCACTGCGCCCGGCAACCCAGCTTTGTCACCGCCAATACCAGCGTTGTTGATGCCGTCTTCCGCACCCTGCTTGCGCGCGAAAACCAGCCCCTCACCCTAAGCGAAATCGGACAACTCATCAATCGTCCCCCCGAAATGCTGCTGCGCACCCTGGCCGGCAGCCAGGTCTATAAAGGCATCCGTCCCATCAGCGATTGAACCACCGCCCACCCGGACGGGCAGGATTTTTATGGTACAATCAGGGCGCTGCCCCCGTAGCTCAATGGACAGAGCAGCAGACTTCTAATCTGTTGGCTGTGGGTTCGATTCCCACCGGGGGCGCCTCAAGTTTTTCACACCCTCACCCCAATCATTCCCACCTCCACCAACAGCAGGTGTACATTTCGTCCCGAGCGACCGCAGCGCAGGAGCGCCCCATTAAGGACGCCCGTACCGATGATGGATTCATGATAAGAATGCACTATTTTTTACGATTCGATTGGAGGCTGCAAATGGTCAGGGCCGCCCACCCCTAACCCCTGCCTGGGGGAGGGGAATTCAGGCACCCGCCCTATCGTGCGGTGGACATGGCTTGGGATGCCCGGCACAGGCTGTGCAGAGACCGCCATGCCCCTACGGGATACCCGCCACGCACCATGCCCTGCTGCTGCCGGGTATAGAACATGGCTTGGGATATGCAGGCATTCATTGTCCCAGGCTTAAAGCAAAAGAGACCCTTTTACCAGGTCTCTTTAGCGGGAGCGACGGGATTCGAACCCGCGGTCTCGGCCTTGACAGGGCCGCATGTTTAGCCACTACACCACGCCCCCGGATGGAGGGCAATTCACTTCCCTCTCAACCGAACGGTCCTTAGTTTACCATACCCAGCGCAGAGCGTCAAGGTTAAACCAGCGGTTTCTTTTCAGAAGCATTCACCTGCTGCGCCTGCCGGCGAATTTCACCCAACACCTGTTTGGCATGTTGTTCGACCGTCTGCGCCTGCGTTTGCACCCGCCCCAATTCGTCCAGTGCCTCTACTGCCAACCGCTTACGAAACGGACGTTGCACGCGCACCAACGCCTCGCGCGCTCCGTGCAATATCTGTTCATCCGCCATAAACGGGTCCATCTCCGCCAGGCTACCCTGCAACCATGTCGCCCCCTGTCGCGCAGCACGCGCCTCCTGCAACACCTGCTCCGCACGCCCCAGCGCCTCGCCAGTCTCACGCAGTCGCTCCGCCACCCGATTCCCCTCCGTCAACCGCTCGCTGCGCATCACCTGAACGCCCTTCAACAAAGTCGTTCCAGCCTGCACCACCCCCAACATCGAATGCAGCCCATCCCGCTGCACCCGTCCAGCCTCGCCCAACCAGCGCTCAATCCGTTCGTCCATTTCCCCCACAGCCGAAAAATCGAGATACTCATGTCGGCGCAACTGATCCAATTCCACCCGCAGGGAGCGCAATTTCTCCTGCAAATCAATCAACAGCCCCTCATTCTTGCGCAGTTCCGCCTGATACATCGTCCCCAAGCGTTGCGCATCCCCACGCAGCTTCTCTGCCACCGTTGCCAGCGCCCCAAAATCTTCACCCTGCTTTGCAACCTGCGCGCGCAGTCTCGCCACCTGCCGGGTAATCTCCTGTGCCTGCGCCTTCTGCTCCGGCAGCCCATCCGCTGCCACGCGACCACACTGCCCAAAAGCCGCATCCCCGAGTGCCTTCTGCGCCCGCTGAAGTTCCATCAACACCAGCGCCTGCACCTTCTCTGCCGCGTCACAACGGCGCTCCAGCGTCTGAAGCGCCTCCTGCGCTCGCTGCCAGGTCTGCACCACATCCCCCAGACGACTCTCAATCACCACCATCCCACCCGCCTGTGCTGCCGCAAGTACGGTCTGAAGCCCGCTCAGTGCCTCCTGCAAGCCCTTCCAATCGCCGCGAGTGCGGTAACGCTCATGCCGCGCTCCCAATGCCTGTAAAACCCGCTCAGCCCGTTGCTGAACAGACTGCACGCGTGTTGCATGAACATCTGCAACCAGCGCATGATAGCGCTCCAATCGCCGTCTAAACTCCGATTGTGTCTGCTGCACCTGATCAGGTTTAAAGGCTTCAAAACGCCGGTAATCCTCCATCTGATCCGAACGCAGCGTCTGCATCACGCGCTGCAACTGCCCTTCCAGCACCTGCACAAGTCCCAACGAGGTATCCATCTGATAAGTAGAGGGCAAATCGCGCAGCCAATCTCGCAACGCAGCTAGTGCCTCATCCGTCTCCGCATACAAACGTTCCAGCCGTTCTCGCTCCTGTTGTAAGCGATTCAAACGCGCCAGCCAATCCTTGCCCATCTTTAGCAAATCCGTCAAACCCGTTTCCACCGCATCAAAACGGCCAGCCTCAAACTCTGTATGAATGCGGGCTTGTAATTGGTCCAACCCCAACCATTCCGGACGCAAAGTAGGGCAGGCATAGTGCGTCTCTTCCTCCTTCAAACGCTCATCCATATCCAGCAACATTTGCCGCGCCTGCTCCAGGCGCGGCAAAAATTTCTGCCGCTTCTCCACCAACAACTTCAGTGCCTCCTCTGCGCCGCCCACCTTCGCTTCTGCCTGCTGATGCAGCGCATACGCCTTGACCACCACATCCGGATCATCCCGCACGCGCAGCAACGCATCCGCTTGTTCCAACTCGCCAATCGCCTCAGACAGTTTACCAACCGCCTCCGTCAATGCCCCCGCTGCATTGAAGCCATCAGCTTGTTGCCGCAACTCCACAGCCACATCTCGCGTCTGCCCCACGCGGCGCACCACCTCACGACCCTGACGAGGCACCTCATTCAATACCACTTGCACCGCCTGTGCTGCCCGCTCTGCCCGGCGCAACTGTCGGTCTGCCTGTTCCAATTGCCAGGCAGACCATAAACGCCGCCCCAATTCATAAAAAATTGGCAGCACCAGCCAGAGCGCCCAACTTGGCAAGAGCGGAATTCCCTCCGGTTTTACACCCACCAACTTTCGGCGCACGCTTTCCAGCGCCTTCAGGCCACCATCCGCCTCAACCTTGCCGCGCCGACACAATGAGGTGTAGGGTTCACCAATCTCTTTGGGCAGCAAGCGCGCCAGGTTAATCAAATCGCGGCGCGTCCTGCCCTCCTCCTCAGCAATTGCTTGATAGTGCTGCTTCCAAACCGCCACCTCAGGGCGCAGCGAAAACAACCACAGTGCTGCACCAATCGTCACAGCCAGAACCAGGAAACCAACCAGCCACCAAACAAACTCCGGCACACCTGCAGGTTCCATAAACAACCCTTTACCACCTTTGCGAGAGGATCGCTAAACAAGTTAATTATACGTCAGAGCATCATTTCCGCCACCATCAAAAAACACCAATCCTCTTGTCCCTGTCCGTCAATGGTGCTATACTGCCTGCCAGACCTCACCCGGAGTTATCCATGCATCACCTTGCCTGCTTCGTCAGCGCCCATGGCTTTGGTCATGCAGCCCGCGTCAGCGCCGTGCTGCAAGCCATGCGCCGCCTTCACCCTGCCCTGCAAATCACCCTCTATACCCAGGCACCATCCTGGTTCTTTGAACAAACCCTTGGGCCAACTTTTGTTCATCAACCCTGTGATGCGGATGTGGGCGTTGTTCAATCCACCCCGCTTGATGAAGATCTGTCAGCCACCATTGAGCGCCTGCGTGCCTTCTTTCCATTTCCCGCTGCCCGTCTACAAGCACTGGCTGACAATTTGCGCGGGCGAAGAACCGATGCCGTCCTGTGTGATATTTCCCCGCTTGGCATTGCTGCAGCTCACGCCGCCGGTCTGCCGGCCCTCCTGGTTGAAAACTTCACCTGGGATTGGATTTATGAGGGCTACTTGCAGCGCGCCCCCGACCTGCGCCCATTTTTGCAGCCACTACATGAAACCTTCGCCACCAGCGACCTGCACATTCAAACCGAACCGCTTTGCCAGCCCTGGCCGAACGCCGATCTGCTCACCAGCCCTGCCGCCCGTCCCGCCCGTCTGCCCCGACAGGAAATCCGGCGCAGGTTGCATGTCCCTCATCACGCCCCAATGGTCTTGCTCAGCATGGGCGGCATCCCTGAACAGTACTCCTTCCTAAATGTCCTCAAACGTCTGCCAAATTTGCACTTCGTCGTTCCGGGCGGCAGTTCCACCGAAACCGTTGAAGACAATTTGACCCTCATCCCACACCGCTCACGCTACTATCACCCCGACTTGGTTGCCGCATGCGACCTGCTGATTGGAAAATCAGGCTACAGCACCATTGCCGAAGCCTGCCAAAACGGCGTTCCCTTTGCCTTCATCAGCCGCACCAATTTTCGCGAAGCACCGGTGCTCAGTCGCTTCATTCAACAGCACCTGCCCAGCCTAGAAATTCACGAGGCCGACTACCCTGGGTTGAAATGGATCGCTCAGCTGGAAGAACTACTCGCTCAACCGCGCCCCGCCAAACGCCTGCCCAATGGTGCTGAACAAATCGCCCAGGCCCTGCTCAACTACTAAGGAGTCACTGCACAGCGAAAGCCAAAATAATCTGCCTGTGTCATTGGTGACAAATTGCCCCGCATCGAGGCCCGCACAATCGTATAATCGCCGCGAAACGCACCGCCCCGCACCACACGATGTTCCCCTGTTTGTGGGCCAGTGGGATTCACAACAACCTCATTTGGCCTATAATCGCTATACGCATTCTCGTCAAACCAATCCGCTGTCCATTCCCAAACATTCCCGGCCATATCCAGCGCCCCATACGGACTCGCCCCTTTTGGATAGCTCCCCACCCGCAAAGTATCCCCACCACCATCCGTATATCCATAATTTGCATACGAGCCGTTGGCATAATTTCCCCACGGATACACCCGTCCATCCGTGCCACGCGCCGCCTTCTCCCACTCTGCTTCAGTTGGCAGCCTTCGCCCAGCCCAGGTGCAATATTGCTGCGCCTGCTCCCAACCAATATAAATCACCGGGTGTTCCTGATACAATGCCGAACCGTAATAGAACTGTCGTGTGTTCGAGCGCGTCTCAGGCAACAAATCACACCCCCCTGCTGCAACGCATTCTGCATACTGCCGATTCGTCACTTCTGTTTGATCCAACCAAAACGCATCCAGCATCACTCGGTGCGCTGGTTTTTCATAGGGCTTGGCCTCTAAATCTTTCTCCTGTGCTCCCATCCAAAACTCGCCCGCCGGCACACACACCAGCACACTCCCGTCCACTGGCGAAACCCAGGTTTGATACACCGCATCGCACGGCGGAGGAAACGCCGACTGAATCGGCGGCGTTTCCTCCCAGGGCAACACAGTTGCTGAGGGCGTTAGCAGCATCCCTGCTTGTGTGCTTTCAGCAGCACAGGCAGCCAACACCCCCCCCATCCATAGAAAAAACACTCCCAAAATCCAGCGTTTCATTGCACAACATTATAACCGATTCAGGCTATAATCAAACTATCCTAACCATGTGAGGTACTTATGTCATTTTCCGCCCCTCCCACACCAGTTCCTCTCCCCGCCCCACGCACCTCGGCCAACAGCCGTGTTCTGCCCTGGGTGGGTGTAATTGTTGCCATTGCATCCATTTGCTGCTGTGGCACCCTCCTTTCCATTTGGGTTGGCTCCGAAGGCGGCATGGGCGGGCTGCTGCTTGGGCTGCTACTTGCCTTTCTGCCCGTCCCTTTCTACGTCTTGCTTGCCCTTTGGATAGACCGTTACGAGCCAGAGCCAGCCTGGATGTTGGACGCCGCCTTTATTTGGGGGGCGGTCATCGCTACCGCCTTTTCTGCCATCATCAACACAGCCAATGGGCTGCTGATTGCCGCACTGGCCGGTTTTCAAGCAGGCGACCTGTTCAGTGCCATTGTCTCTGCCCCCATCTTTGAGGAAGCATTCAAAGGCATTGCTCTGTTCATCTTCTTCCTCTGGCGGAAAGACGAGTTTGATAATATCGTAGACGGCGTTCTCTATGCCGCCATGCTGGGTCTTGGTTTTGCCATGGTCGAAAACGTCATTTATTATGGCCGCGAATTTGGTGCCGAAGGTCTGCAAGGATCTTTGATCCTGTTTGCCATTCGCGGGCTGGCACTCCCCTTCCTGCATCCGCTTTGTACCGCCATGACCGGCATTGGCCTTGGCTACACCCGCCAATCCACCAAAGGCTGCCTGCGTTACCTGGCCCCCTTCCTTGGTTATTTTGCTGCCGTCACCCTCCATGGGGTCTGGAATCTCTCGGCTAGCCTGGGTGGATGGATCATCGCTTACTTCGTTGTTCTCATCCCCACCCTGATTGCAGTTTTAATTTTGGTTGCCGTTGTGCGCAACCGCGAGGGAAAAATCCTGCGTCAATACCTGCTGCCTGACCTACAAAATAGCCGTCTGAGTGATGCCGAATACCTGGCAATGCACAGCCTACGCGCTCGCACAAGCCTTCTTTGGAGCACGTTCTTCAAACACGGTTTTTCGGCCTGGCGTCGTACCACCCATTTTTATCAACTGGGCGGTGAGCTTGCCTTTCATCGCTGGCGCATTGCACGCGGCATCATTCCCAACGATCAAACTGCGTTTGAAAAGGAAATTGGTTATCTGCAAGCCATGGGGCGCAACATCACACAATCAGCCTGACCCGGCCATCTTCCAGGTCATAGCGGGCGCCCACAATCTGTAAATGCCCCACCTGAACCTGTTCAGCCAAAATCGGCTCATTCATCCGCAGCATGGCAACCGTGCTGCGGATATTTTCATCAACTGCACGAGCAACATCACCATGCGCACATTGTACCGCCGGCAAGAGGCGTTCCACCACCATCGCAATATGCCCTGTCACCGCACCACCCTGCGCGGTTGCTGTCACTGCACCGCAACAGGAATGCCCCAACACCACCAACAGGGCAACATGCAAATGTTCCACCGCATATTCAAGGCTGCCCAGCGAGACATCATCCACCACATTCCCTGCTGTGCGCACCACAAACAAGTCTCCCAGTCCCTGATCAAAAATAAGCTCAGGTGGAACACGCGAGTCGGAACAACATAAAATTGCCGCAACTGGACTCTGCCCAGCCAGCAAAGCCTGCCGACGCTCTCCATCTTGTCGTTCGTGCTGCATTTGCCCTTCTGCAAAGCGGCCATTTCCATTCAACAACATCTGCAAAATATCTTCTGTTTCTTGTTTCATCTTATCTCCTGTATCAACGCTGCACCTCTTCCACTTCCTCATACCAGCGCACACGTCGCCCAATCCGAGCACGCATTTTCCAGGCCAGCGACTTTGGTGCAGCATCCAAAGCTGCCTGAATCTTCGTCAACCTCGCATGCAATCGGTTTGCTGACGCCTCGTCCAACCCAAACCGATCCTGAGTCAATCGTAGCAACAAACGCTCGTGGTTAATCGAGAGCGTCGTATACCAACCCCAATCTGCTGCACACAACCCGGCCACATATTCCAGATTTAACCAGTCGCCTTCGCCAGTTGCACAGTCATGATCCAGCAACAAAGCAGCCAAATCAATCGCATCTTTTTCATTGAGTTGCGCAATTTGCGCCTTGGTCAAATATAAGTCACTGACCGTCAAGGTTGGAGAATCCAACAACAACCGATCTCCCAGCGGCAGGCGATGGCACATCTCAAAACGTTCGATGAAGACATCCACCTGCCGCTGATGAAGCGGGTCAAAAAATAGCCGTCGCCGATCACCGTTTAAGGCGTTGAATTGCCGATCCGCAAGATAACCCAACCTGGAAAAAAAAGTATCCAGGTGCTCCGCTCCCTTTTTCGCTGCCACCAAATCCAGGTCAGCATATGAACGCGCCAGTGTCGGGAGTGCAGCGCTAACAGAGTGTAATGCAACTGCCACCCCTCCCAGGCCGCGCAGGCAAACCCCCTCCATTGAGCCCGCAGCAACCAGGCGCAACAATTCCTCTCGTAAATCGGCAATCGGCAACAAACTCATTGCTCACTCAACTGGAATTTCTTGATGCACCTTCTTGACATCAATCCCCCGCCGCAGGCGGTAGAGCTTAAAGCCCCAATAGATAACCAATGCCAGGGAGTACATTGCGCCCATAAAGATTAACGAATTGGGGTTTTGCAGCCCAATTCCATACAGCTTCTGAGGGTCAAACAGCCATGCCCCTAACAAGAACAGCAAAAAGGCACCAAAAATAAGTCCCGCCACTGTAATCAACGGCACCCCCAGCACTTTATAACGCGCAATGGGAGAAGCCTCATACAGTTCCTTCTTGCGATACGGCAGCAAAATGGCGGCAATCGTCGAGCCAAGATAAGTCACCGCAATCACAAGTGTCGAATCCAACGTTAGTGAACGGAAGCCAAACACATCCCAGGCAAACAAAGCCGAAACAAGAATGGAAGGCAGCACCATCAACAACAAAGCATAAATCGGCGTACGGGTACGGGCATCCACCTCAGCCACACGCTCCGGCAACAGACGATCAAATGCCGCTGCAAAAATGACCCTCGTCGAGCTAAGGAAAACCGTCCCAGCCCAACCAAACCACCACAGCCCCATTGCACCCACAACCAGGAACTGCACCACCCGGCTCGGGCTAATCATCGCCGCCAGCAAGGCCGGGTAAGGCCAAAAAGGCAACGGCGGTTGTTGATCACTATACCCCCAGGCATATTGCCAATAGGCACCATTCGCCTTAACGTAAAAGTCCCAACTCATAGTGCGGTTAATCAGCAAGAAAAACACGGCTGCCAGCAAGGTTGTAATGACCAAAGCCGAAGCCATCCCCCAAAAATTACGTTTGAAATCAGTTGCGCCGCGCACCTCGCCATATAATGTTGCGCCCCAGTTCGGCCACAAATTAAAAAAGACAATGAACGGCATTGCCAGGAAAATAGCCGAAAGACTGCCGCCAAACAACGGAGAAACCGCACCAGCCGCTTCCCCAGCCTGCAAAGTCGCCTCATACACACCCTCGCCAGCGCCAAACAAAAGCTGTGACTGACTCTCCAACCCCGACCGAAATGCTTCCGGGCTACTGAACAGCAGCAGGCCAAAGACCATCGCCAGCCCAATCATCCCACCAATGAAACACACTTTCTGAATACGCGCATACCACTTCATTCCCAACGCGATGAATAAAGATGCCACCACGCACATCAGCAACGAAGTAACAAACAGGCCAAGCTCTGTCTGCCCAAACCACAACGCTGGCTGCCTGGCACCCACAATCGCCAGCAAAGGGGTTAGCACTTCATGCCGTAGCATATCGCTATAAAGCGGCACCCACAACCAGAGAATAAACCACCAACCAGTCACAGCCAGAACAAACCCCACTCCACCGGTCAAAATACGGCTCTGCCAAACATAATCCCCCCCCGAGCGCGGCATTGCTGCTACCAGGCTGGCATACACAACCACCTCAAAAAGAATGAAGAGCCCGCTGATGATCAGCGTTGGCATCATTCCACCTTCCAGGAAGTACATCTGACTGAAGATATACAAACCCAGCGTCACCAAATTGATCGAAAACGTGGCATAGATGAAAGCATCAAAGACAGACCACGACCGCACCAGCCCGGTTGCCTTTCGCACAAACAGGCTTTCTTGGGCCTTCTGAGAAGAACGAGCCATCACACACCTCCAAAAAATAAAAGATTCGCCAAAACAGGGGTCTCCTGTGGCTTATAATCCCATCAGCCAGTGGTTAAAATATGGCTTTTGATCTTTCCACGCTCAATTTGAATTAAAGCACCGCATAACACCCCCTGCTCATACATACTGCCCGAATTAACACACAAAGTCTTACCAATCCGTGTTGTTGCCTTACACTCGTGAATATGTCCAAACAGCCCAAGCAGCGGTTGATATCGCTCAATCACCTTGCGCGCCGAACGACTCCCCACCGGCACCAACGCATTGCCCGCATATTTGGGGCGCAAATCAGCCGTCAATTCTGGCGCATCATCCAGGCCGCTGCCATAAGGTGGCACATGAAACGCGAACACACTGTGCCGCACATCCTTCAGCCGGGCAATTAATGCCTCATAACGCGTCAACAATTGCTCCTCTGTCTCCTCGCGGAACGAATGCCAGGGAGTAATATTGCTATACCCAGAGCAAACCATCTCCAATCGCTCATCCAGTGCTACCACAGCCCCCTCGGCAAATGTCACCGTCTTCGACTGCGAAAGCACCCCATCCAAATCCGGCATATCATCATTGCCTGGTGTTACAAAACAACGGATCCCGCTGCCGGCCAGTTTTCCATCCGCATATTCCAACCAATTTTGTGCTGTTCGCAAGACTGCCTGCTCGAAGATAGTATGCACCCGTTCTGGCGACTGCCGTAAGGATTCCATTTCATCGGCATCCGTCCGGTATGGATAGTATCCCCGGCTACGAATCTTGCGTTCCATTTCCAAAACTTCGTCCTCACCATGCAAAATATGTGCCTGTTCCAGCAACACAGCCCGATAGGTCTGATTTCCCTGATGCACAATCGGCACCACCGCCTTACCGCTGATATCGCCACCCATCACCAACACATCTGCATGATAGAACTTTCCGGCGTTAATGAATTTTCGCCAGCAAATTTCCGAACCGTGAATATCGGTTGTAAAAAAAATAGTAGTCAAGGGATTGCCTTTTGGGGATTCTTTCAGGATGTCTGATTTTAATCGAAAGCAGGGTTTTTCTCAACCCGCCAACCACTGATCTCCAGCGGACATACCAGTCTCCAATGTTTCCGCTGTAAAGCCGCGTTCCCGCAGCCCAATTACCATCTTCTCAGCCTCGTGCAGGTCAAAATATCGGAACATATGGCATAAAACGATTGCCCCGGCATCCACCTGTTCAACAACTTGATAAGCATTCTCATACCAGCCATTGCTAATATCCGTCCATAGCACATGCTGCAATCCCCACTCCGCCGCGATCTTGCGCACTCGTTCATCCACCGCGCCAAACGGCGCCCGAAAGAATCGCACTCGATAGCCCGGCAGAATTTCAGCAACGTCTTCAAAGAAGTTGCGAAATTGCTCCTCAATTTCGGTACTGCGTAGTTGCGTCAAAGGGTATTCATGCAAGTATCCATGACATGCCAACAAATGTCCCTCAGCCACCAGACGACGAACCGTCGCCTGACAATAGCGCAAGGCGCGTCCAATAAAAAAGAACGTTGCTTTTGCCCCTTGTTTTTGCAAAGCATCTAACAAAAAATTTAGATCCCCTTCGTTGTAGGGTTGATCATCATACGTCAACATTGCTACCTTACGGCCCGTATCACCCCGTACAATCTCATGCTGCGCCAGAAAAGTTGCCATCTCTGGTGTCACCCATCGGCTCATCTCGGTTGGTGAAAAAGTCGGTGTAGCTGTCGGGGTAAAAGTCGCTGTTACTGTCGGCGTTGGAATGGATGTTGAAGTTGCCGTCACAGAAGGAAGCGCTGTTGGTGCAACCGTCTTCGTCGGCAGTTTTGTTGGCGTTAAGGTCTGTTGGGGTGTTTGCAATTGCGAGTCGCACCCAGTCAACGCCAAAGCCCCACAAGCCAATGCCCCGCTCACCATTCGACGTAAAAACATCCGTCGAGTCATGTGCTGAGATTCGCTCATCTTCCAACCATCCAATCCATCAGCCAATCTTCTACCACCGCCGAAAATTGCGCCACCCCCATTGGTGAAAGATGCACCGCACTGTTGGTAAACTGCGTCTGCGGCACCACATCCCAGGCATCCAAGTAAGGCAGCCCCACAGCCCTCAAACGTCGCTCCATTTCCTGCCGATATGCATCATATGCCCACCGTGGATAATAGAAATTATACCGAATGTCGCTGTTTTTCCCATCGCTGATCAGCATTGGCTCATTAATCACCAAGAGCGGAACATCTCCGGCAATCTGCTTCCCGGCCGCAAAGGCTGCATAAAACATTTCAGCCTCCAGCAGTTCAGGCCCCGCCCACTGATGAAACTTTACATCTGCATCCAAATCTCTTGCCGCTGCTGCATATTGCTCAGGGTAATCCTGATCAATCCCCGTTGCGGCCCACATCACCCCATACAACTGCAAGCGCAGTCGGTCGGCGAGCGCCCTTCGCTGACCAACCCACGTTCGTTGCCAAAACAGCGTCGAATCGGGTGGGGCCAGCGGGAAATCATATGCCGCTACCAAACGCTTCACCCTTGTTGGATTATGTTGCACCAAAGGCGATTCGAACTGCTTATCCACAGGCAGAGATTCAAGCGTCACCAGCCACAACACCAGATCGGGATCATATACCATCGCAGCATCCAAAATCATCAAATCCTTCGCCAATGACATGGTTGGATACCCCAAATTATAAAAGCGCATCCGCTGCCCAGCTGGTGTCTTCAATCCCATTTGATCCAATTGTCCCGCCAATGTCTCCTCAGGACGCAGCAACGTCCCCCAGGTTGCGCTATCACCAATCAACAACACTCGGAATTCATCTGCTGGCTTGATCGGCCCCGCCAATCGAAGCGAGGACATCATTGCATCCAAATCATACAAGCTTAAATTATAAGAGCGTTGCGGTGTCTCACCAAATGGCAGCCGCTCCCGCCCAGGCACAATCCCTTGATATAAAGAGAAGCGCGGCCCTTCCTTTGTTGGCAGAAATGCAAACCCAAGGTTGAATATCACAAACAAAATCACTGCCTTCAAAAAAACGGCGCGCAAAAACCGAAAGGTCATTTTAGCCTCCCACCAAACGTCGCAACACAGTCAGCGAATCCGCCGGTGCGGGCAAGGCAAACCAAACCCAACCCAACGCCACATAGTGAAACGTCAGCAGAGTTGAAAAACCATTCAACACCATCATCAATCGGGGGTGCGCTTCCAACCAACCCAAACGCGGACGCATCCAGTCAGACCAGCGATTTTGCACAAACAATCCAAGTCCATGCCACAATCCCCACAACACAAAATTCCAGCCAATCCCATGCCATAGGCCAATCAAGACCATCGTGCTAACCTGTGTCAGTAAAATAACAAGCGTTGCTGATAGCGGTTTACGAGCCATCCGCAATGCCCGCGTCAATGGATTAAAAAAATAAGCCCGGAACCACTGCGTCAATGTCATGTGCCAGTTATTCCAAAACTGTGTCAGGTTCGGCTTCAAATATGGAGAATTGAAGTTTTCCGGCAAACGAATCCCCAACCAGCGCGCCAGCCCAACCGCAATATCAGTATAGCCTGAAAAATCAAAGAAAATCAACAATGCATAAGCATAAACCAACACCCATTGCCAGCCAGCACTCGTCACCTGTCCAACATTTTGTGCGCTCAAAGCAAACAATGCCAAGCTATCTGCAACCACAAATTTCTTAAATAGCCCAATCACCAGACGCTTCCCACCCACGCCCACATCTTCTGCCAAATTTCCCAACGGGGAGCGCAAATCTTTCAAAAAACGCTCCAGTCGGTCAATTGGCCCAGCAGAAAACGCCGGGAAGAACAGAACATAATTAACATACTCTTGCAATGAAACCGTTGGCAAACGCCCATTCTGACGATCGCGCAGGGTATGAATCAGCCGAAACGCCACATATGAAAAACCCAACCAACGCACATCCAGCGCTGCCGCCCGCTCGACCGATTGCCCACCCAGCCAGCGCAACCCGGCGCTCAGCGCCACTGTCAAAACCGGCCACTTCAGCACCACAAACAAGCCAATCAGCACCACAATCGCCACACCCAACCCACGCCCATCAGAACGGACAAAACGTCCAATCAGCCAGGCTGCTCCTGCAATCAAAGTCAAACCAATCAACACAATCACCGTCTGCGGCGGACGCGTCGCCGTGATTACCCCCTCGCTCGAAAGATAACGCGTCAGCCCCACACCCAGTACCAGAACACCAATCCCCCCTGCCGTCATCCACTGCATTCGTTCGCGCCGCACCGCCTCGGGCGTCGTCAACACCCAGGCCAGAATTGTCAGCGTCAGTGTTGCCGTCGGCAGCCAGAAGTCCATCTCGCGCAGCGGCATTACCGGCTGCATCCAATACATTGCCAGAACACTGCCACACAAAAGCAGCCACCCGCGCCCAACACCGCGCAGCAAAACCCGCATCAGCAATGCAAGTCCGCCAAAAACCAGAATATGTGTCAGCGTCATCCTAAAAACCCTGATAAATCCATAATGGAGCGCTCTCTGCCGTTAGCACCAGCAAGGCCAAAACAACCAGACAAAGAACAAGCGCCCAGAGGTTTTCACGCGTCCACAATATCCGGCGCAAGAATTCTATTGCACGCCGCATATCAACCAGTTTCCACCTTGCTGTACCACCCGAAAAGTGCGGCTGCTCAAATCAAACTCACGTTGTTCCTCACCATACGTAGTCAAGAGCTTTCCATCGCAAAGCACCAGAACTGCCTCTCCATCCTCACCTGTCTCCTGACAATTCAATCCCTGCAATTCAACCTTCACCGCCTGAAAAGAATCCATCTCCAATAGCGCTTGCTCTTCCCAATCTGCACAGGAAAGAGCGCTGACGCGTTCAGCATCTTTATCAGCAAAAGCTTGCTGATAAGTCTCAGCAGCTATGAGAGCTTCGCTCTTTTGGGTCTCGCTGTTGCAAGCCGAC
The DNA here is from genome assembly GCA_964453115.1 of uncultured Anaerolinea sp. Classification (GTDB taxonomy): domain Bacteria; phylum Chloroflexota; class Anaerolineae; order Anaerolineales; family Anaerolineaceae; genus JAIWNK01. The sequence goes on from CAYVRT010000002.1 coordinate 83,935, forward strand.
AACACAAACACCAACACAAACAACCAAATCATTCGCTTCATATGATTTTCACCTCGTTGAGGCCAGATTATATCACAAGCCCTGCACACTTCATTAATTCAACCAGGGCGAAGGCAATTGCCCCTCATCCCCTAACGGAAGCCTCCGCAAAAGCAACATCTCCCGCCGATACAGGCGCTCCAGCAAGTCCAAAAAGTCTTCCGAATGCCGGGCAGCCAGCAACGATTGTTTCTCAATCGGCGGAGTTTGCAACAAAGCCGCCGCCAAATTTAATAGCATCAATGGCTCGTCCGGCAAATCCAGCTCATCCAAATTTACCCCTTCCATTTCTTCCAGCCTCAAAAGTCGCAAATACTCCCGAACCAATGGCGAAAACGCTCGCGCCCGGCGCAGCAAATCCAATGTCTGTGGATGATCTAGCGGAGCACTTTCAACTGTTCCCAAACGATAGGAGCGCTCTGCATCATTTACACTCAACACCCGGAACCGTTCGCCTCCTATCGCTGTTATATTCATTTGTCCGTCCGCCAAAGGGATCACCTGCACAATATGCGCCAAACATCCAATTTCATAGGTCTGCGCCAGTGGCCCCAGTGCCTCCACTCCCTGCCGAATCAAAATAACACCAAAAGGCAATTGTTGCTCCAAACAATCTTGCACCATTTGCTGATAACGCGCCTCAAAGATATGCAGATCAATTGGCATGCCCGGGAACAAAACTGTATTCAACGGAAAAAGCGGCACAATGCGCAAAGAACACCTTCCAGAGAGAAAAAATCTTGTCATCATCTTACTCCAAATACTGCCAAAACACCAATTCTCATAGAATGTTTTTTATAAAAGTATACAAAAAAAGTAATATTGAAACTTCTTTCGTGATACAATCATCAAAAGAACTATGATACAATCGAAATTGAAAAAAAGAGGAGGAAGCAAATGACTCTTGAACGAACTGGCCTGATAAAATTTTCCGGCAAAGACGTGACCGTGATTGGCACTGATCTATTGCCGGGTGATGCAGCGCCCGAATTTACGCCCCAGGCTCAGGACTGGTCTCAGACCAGCATCCTTGCCTCTACAACCGGCAAAGTACGCATCATTGCTGCTGTTCCATCACTTGACACCCCGGTTTGCGACCGAGAGACCCGACGCTTCAACCAGGAAGCAGCTGCTCTTGACCCACAAATTGCAATCATCATCGTTAGCACCGACCTGCCTTTTGCACAAAAACGCTGGTGCGGCGCGGCTGGTATTGAACAGGTGCAGGTAGTATCTGATCACCTCAATGCCGAATTCGGCCAAAAATATGGCTGCCTGATTAAAGAAGTTCGCATCCTGCGTCGAGCCGTATTTGTCATAGACCACAACGAAAAAATCGTCTTCTCACAATATCTGCCGGCCCTGAGCGACGAGCCAGACTATGCGGCTGTTTTACAGGCTGCCCGTCAGGCCTTGCAGCAAGACTAATTTTGCGAGGGGAGATCATGATTATCCTCAACAACAAACCTCGCCAGAACCGCTCCGCCCCCTCGATTCCCGCCACCCTTTACTATCTCGGCGGCATGACAGACGAGCAAAGCATCACATTTGCCTACGGATGGCGGCTGCCCACTGACCTGTTTGAAACCGAGGATGCCCTCATTGTGCGCGTAGAAGCTTCTGGAATGCAGGAAGAAGACTTTGAAATCTACACCGACCCCGACCATCTCTCCATTCGAGGCACACGGCGGGATAGAGAAATGCAAAATGAGCGCGCCTTTCACCAAATGGAAATTCGCTTTGGTGAATTTCGAATTGACATCGAACTTCCCACGCCCACTGATGCCTCTCAGGCAAAAGCCGAATACCAGAATGGATTCCTGAAAGTTCATCTACCAAAACTCAAACCGCAGCGCATCCAAATTGCCGAGGAATAAACTACACCCCTATGCCTGCCTCTCGCTGGAACACCAACATATTCAAACTTATCCAGAAAATGGATAATCCTGACAGCAATCCGGACGAAAACCTCATCAACGGCAATTCGTTCTTTGGCTTTGATAGCAGCCCACAACCGGCAGACGACCTCAGCATTGAGCCAACAGTTGAGGAGATCTCATCTTTTCCCGAAGAAATTGCCATCTTGCCATTACGTGGCCTGGTCGCCTACCCCCAAACGCTCATTCCTCTCACCATTGGCCTGCCGCGCAGCATTCGCCTGATTGATGATGCCGTGGCCGGCAATCGTCTCATCGGTCTGCTTGCATCTCAAGACCCGGATATCGAAACGCCAGGGCACCAAAACCTTTACCAAATTGGCACAATTGCGGCCATTAACCGCCTGTTTCGCGCCCCCGATGGCACCATTCGCATCCTCGTCCAGGGCATTGCACGCTTCCAGGTGCTGGAATTTACTCGCAATGATCCCTATCTCTTTGCATCTATCACTCCCGCTCCCGAAACACAAGATGCCGGCCTGGAAACCGAGGCTCTGCTTCGCAACGCTCGCGACCTGTTCGAGAACATTGCTGCCATGGTTCCCTCTCTGCCCCGAGAACTAGTCAGCTCTGTGCTTGCACTGCAAGACCCACTCCAAATCGCATATACCATTGCCAACTTTCAGCGCATGGAACTGGCTATTGCCCAACAAATTCTGGAAATTGAATCAGTCAGCGACAAATTACGCCGCCTAGTAAGCCTTCTATTGCGCGAAAAAGAGGTCCTGGAACTCGGTCAAAAAATCCAGAATGAAGCCCGTACTGAAATGGAAAAAATGCAGCGCGAATATTTTTTGCGTGAGCAAATGAAAGCTATTCAGCACGAACTGGGCGAAAAAGACGAACAGACCGCCGATGTTGAAGAATTCCGCAAGAAAATAGACGAATCTGGCATGCCCGAGGAAAGCGAAAAGCAAGCCCGCCGAGAGCTTGACCGTCTTTCTCGCCTGCCAACCGCTGCTGCCGAGTATGGCGTCATCCGCACCTACCTGGACTGGCTTACAGGTCTTCCCTGGCAGAAAAACACGCCCGACAATCTGGACATTCAACACGCCAGACAAATCCTCGATCAAGATCACTATGGCTTACAAGATGTCAAAGAGCGTATTCTTGAATTTCTTGCCGTCCGCCAATTGCGATTACAGCGCAAAGAAGAACGCACAACCGAAATTTTCCAGGATCAAATCCGCCACGAGCGTGAAGGCGTCATTCTCTGTTTTGTTGGACCGCCTGGTGTCGGTAAAACATCCCTCGGCCAATCCATTGCCCGCGCCCTGGGGCGCAAATTCATTCGTGCCTCTCTGGGTGGAACCCGAGACGAAGCAGAGATTCGCGGTCACCGCCGCACCTACATTGGGGCCATGCCTGGGCGCGTTTTGCAATCAATTCGACGCGCCGAAACACGCAACCCCGTCTTCATGTTAGATGAAATTGACAAACTCGGCGTAGATTTTCACGGCGACCCCGCCTCCGCCCTGCTCGAAGTGCTTGACCCTGAACAAAACACTGAGTTTCGCGACAATTATCTGGAAGTTCCCTTTGACCTCTCCCAGGTTATGTTCATCACAACAGCCAACCAACTCGAAACCATCCCCGCACCACTGCTGGATCGAATGGAAATCATCCAGATCGCCGGTTATACCGAAAGCGAAAAAATTCAAATCGCTACCAGCTACCTTGTTCCTCGGCAACTTCGAGAAAATGGCCTTCACCCAGGTGAAATTCATTTCACCCCCACTGCTCTACAACATATCATTCGCCTCTACACTCGCGAAGCTGGTGTGCGCAACCTGGAGCGAGAAATTGGTTCCATCTGTCGCAAAATTGCTACCCGACTGACCGAATCCAAAGCCTTCCCCAATCCAGTGGATGCGGAGGCCTGCCGAGAATTATTGGGCCGTCCACGCTTCTTGGAAAAGGAAGAAATCAGCCGCCGCACACAAACTCCCGGGGTTGCCACAGGCCTGGCCTGGACGCCCTATGGCGGAGAAGTCTTGTTCATCGAAGTTTCTCGCATGCGTGGTCAAAGACAATTCACCATCACAGGCTCCATTGGAAAAGTCATGCAAGAATCAGCCTACGCGGCCATGTCCTACGTTCGATCCCATGCCAACGAACTGCACGTCGAACCCGATTTTTTTGAAAATTTCGATTGGCATTTACACATCCCCGCAAGCGCTCAACCGAAAGATGGACCATCAGCCGGCGTGACCATTGCCACAGCACTTGTCTCTCTGCTCACAGGGCAAACCGTACGTGCCGATCTTGGCATGACCGGCGAAATCACACTTTTGGGAAAAGTTCTACCAGTTGGCGGAATCAAAGAAAAAGTCCTTGCCGCACACCGCGCCGGACTCAAAACCATCATTCTGCCAGCACCCAACGCACCCGATCTCGATGACCTCCCCGAAGAAATTCGCAAAGAATTGACTTTTATTTTCGCCGACACACTTGAAGACGTACTACAAAACGCTTTTGAATCCCTGCCGGCACCCATTTCAAAACGTTCTCAAAAAAACAGGAAACAAAATCATGACACAGAAAAAAGTAATGCTGGTTGAAGATGACCCTACCATGCGTTCCTTACTAAAAACATTGCTCGAACTGGAAAAGCTCCAGGTCATCGCCAAAACAGATATGCAAGAAGAAAATATCCTGTCTGTCATCTTCGATGAACAGCCAGATGTCCTCATCATGGACGTAAACTTGCGCACAACAAGCGGAATCGCTGTACTACAACAACTCCGCAGCAAACCCAATGCACCAACCACCAAAGTACTAATGGTCTCCGGACAAGACCTGCGCCAGGAATGCATCAATGCCGGCGCAGATGGCTTTTTGATGAAACCCTATATGCCCACCGAATTGATTCAGTGGATCCGCACAGCAATCCAGTAAGGCACTTCCCATGGCGAAAAAACATTCCCCCTCAAACTTACAATGGTATACTCTGGATTGCCATATCCATACACCGGCCTCCAGTGATTTTCAACAACCAGAAGTAACCTATCTGGAAATTTTGCAACGCGCCGACAGTCGCAACATTGATATTATTGCCATCACTGACCATAACACAGTAGCAGGCTATCGTCGAATGCGCGAAGAAATTGAACAACTCGAACTACTCGACCGGCTCAATCGCATCATGCCTGCCGAACGCGTTCGTCTGGATGAATATCACCGCTTGCTCAAGAAAATTCTTGTTCTGCCTGGTTTCGAGTTTACCGCTACCTTTGGCTTTCATGTTCTAGGCATTTTCTCACCCGATAAGCCTGTGCGCGAAATCGAACACTTGTTACTCTCGTTAGAAATTCCCGCCGATCAACTCGATTGCGGCTCACAAACCGTTGGTGCTACCTCCGATGTCCTGACCGCCTATCAAATGATTAACGAAGCCGGCGGTCTCGTCATCGCCGCACATGCCAACTCAAGCAATGGTGTTGCAATGCGCGGCTTCAACTTTGGCGGCCAAACCAAAATCGCCTATACCCAAGACCTGAATCTGCACGCACTTGAAGTAACTGATCTTGAACTGCGCGGCCCGCGATCCACTGCTGCATTCTTCAATGGAACCAAACCCGAATACCCGCGTCGAATGCACTGCATCCAGGGATCCGATGCCCATCGGCTCAGCAGCGATTTAGGACGCAAGAAAGTTCTCGGCGTGGGCGATCGTTGCACCGAAGTCTTATTGCCAGAATTAAGTTTTGCGGCCCTACGCGATCTTTTCCAGGGCAATGATTTCTCGCGGACACGCCCATACCGACACAAAGAAGAGCCTGCCTACGACTTCATTCAAGCAGCTCTCGAACAAGGCCCCAACATCATACAAGATTTTCACGAAACCATCACTGTGCGTGGCGGCAAGCTCTACGCCATTTTGGCCGACGTTTGCGCATTTGCCAACACCAATGGCGGAACACTCTATATCGGCCTGGGTGATGACCCTAAAAAGCCTCCGGTTGGCGTCAACGAACCAGAACAACAGATCACTACGCTTGAGCGCGAAATCAACAATCGCATCAGCCCACCTCTCACTTGCAGCATTGACATTCACGAAGTCAAGAGCAAAAAAATCATTCGCGTCCTCGTGCCACGCGGTGATGACCCCCCTTATGCCGTAGATGACAACAAAATCTATGTCCGTGATGAGGCCGAAACCGGGCTTGCCGTGCGCGACGAAATTGTTGGCCTCGTCCTACGCGGCAAACAGTCTACTCAAACCACGACAGTCACAAACCCCCAACAATCCCCCGTCGAGACCCAATCGGGGTCAGTTCCCAGCCTTCAGCACGAACCGCCCGCTGATATTGAACCGCGTACCGGTGTTGAAGTTATCAACCCTGAAGAGCGCCAAGGAAAAACCTATTACACCATGCGCGACCTGCGCAATAACAATGTCGTAAAAAACGTAACCCGCGCCTCGGCCCGACGGCTATGGCATTACGCCATCACAGCCTATAGCGCCCTACCTTCGGACCTGGAGCGTGCCGGCATCAGCTGGCAAGGCAATCTCGGTCTCATCAAAAAACACAAACAAGGTAAAAACTGGCATTATGATCTGGTGATCCGCACCCCCCAAGGGCCACGCTTCTTCTTCGGTGTAACGGAAGATGGCATTCATGGCCCATGGAAAGTTCTTCTCGGTGAAGCTGAAGACGCATGATCCGCCTTGCAATTCTCACCGTATCCGACCGCTCCGCTCGGGGCGAACGCCCCGACGCATCTGGCCCAGCACTGGCAGAGGCCATTCAGCGGCGCGGCTGGACAGTATTCGCCCAACAAATTGTCCCAGACGAGATAGAAACCATAAAACTGGCTCTATTAACTTGGTGCGATTCTGAAAAAATAGATATAATATTAACAACTGGCGGCACTGGTTTTGCACCACGCGACATTACCCCCGAGGCAACGCTTGCCGTCATTGAACGATCTGCCCCCGGGTTGGCAGAAGCAATACGGGCCACCAGCCTGCAAACAAACCTTCACGCCATGCTCTCCCGTGCAGTTGCTGGAATCCGAAATCACACACTGATCCTTAACTTGCCAGGCAGTCCCAAAGGTGCTGTTGAAAGCTTTAATATTGTTGCCGCAGTACTGCCCCATGCCGTTGAACTGCTCAATGAAGCCCCCTCTGCAGAAGCAGGGCACCTGTCCTCGCTATCATCAGAGACCCAAACTCTGATATAGGATATTTTCATTCGTTTCAGAAAAGGAGAGAGACAATGGACGACAATAAAAAACTGTTGGGCTTGATGCGTTTCTGGTTGTTTGGCACCTTCATCATCGTCTTCGCTGCAACATTAGTGTATGCAGGCTTGTTTGTTGACGTTTGGGCAGCTGTTCAAGCAGTCTGGCAAATTTGGCTTGTCACAGCTGTTCTATGTGTCATCTGGTATTTTGCCTATCAATGGTTCCTTAACCGCAAAAAATAGGCATGGCTGAACACTCAACAGAAGTGCATCATGGACGCCTGCGAACTACCATCCTGGTTACACCAGGGGAACGCATCCGTCTATGCCGCTGTTTCAAGTCAAAAACCTTCCCATTTTGCGATGGAGCACATAAAACGCTCGAAGGACAAGCCGGCCCGGTGATTGTTGAAGTTTTACACCCAAAGCCTGAAGACACCCTTCATCCTGAGAGCAGTTAGCTTCCTTGCAGCCCAAAGGCACAGGTGATTTTATTCCCTGTGCCTTTTTTATGTTAAAGTCGTCGCAATTCTAACGCCGAGAGCAATTCCTCCGCCAATGAACGATCCTTTTCAATCACAGCCACCGAAACCTGTCTGGAACGCAAACGTTCTGCTAGTGCCAGTGTCCCCGGCGAACCATGAAAAGTCTGCGCATTTACCAATAGCACCACAGGCCGAACATCGCGCTGCATCAAAACCTCTGCCGCCAAATCAACCGATTCCCGATGCGAAGCCGTTGCAATCACAGCTGTGCTACCGCGCTGCAAATGCCCTTGCGCCTGAATCAGGCCCAAAACAGATAAACTTCCATCACAGCGCAATAAAGCCAGCGCTTCTAAAATTTTATTTAATTGCCGCTCACCGCGCTCCGCAGCCAAAACCAGGTTATGCTGCCCTGCACACACCAATCCAACGGTTCGTCCCTGTCGAATATAATAATCCGCTGCCGAAGCTACCGCACTGACCGCGTACTCAAACGTATTGGGCGGCAATTTTATATCGTGGCGACGCACCCATAACCAGGAAACTGCTTCTTCTTCCTCTTTCAAATCCCCATCATCCTGCACATGTGCCTGACGGTCAGCGTCCAAAAAAATCCACACATCCGATAACGGATCTTGCTCAAATTCTTTGACCATCAAACGCTCTCGCCGAGCAGTCGTTTTCCAATGAATACGGCTCAAGGGATCACCGGGCATATATTCCCGCACTCCTGCCGCCTGAGAAGAAACTTCCAGGCTACGCAAACGCTGTGCACGCCCACCAGCCAACATTCCCGGCGGCTCAACCCATCGTTCCAAATTCACCCAATACGGCAAAACCAACAATTGACGTTCGTTGCGCACCAACCTTGAAACCTGAAATAAGCCAAATGGATCTCCCGACACCAGGCGCGTTGGACCAAGTGTAAACTCACCGCGCCGCAGCAATAACCGTCTCGTGATGTAGGAACGCTGCTGCAAAGCGCCAATCATTGAAAGAACTTTTGAACTTCGGCCACTCAGTATATCTCCTTCGTCCCGAACCTCCACCCATAGCCGTCCCCAGCGGCTCAAATTTTGCACTTCAATCCGCTCTTCAAAAACCTGCCCCACTTGCTGCCGATAATAACGCGCCTCGCGCCGCACCGATAGCCAGCGCACAGCCAGTAACGCCCAGACCCAGCTCACCAAAATCCAACCCAAAAAGAAATACATCAAGCGATCAAATAATATATCGCCTGTCGCCTGCCCCACAGCTAGGCTACCAGCTGCCAACAATAATATAGCCCAAAAAACAGGCCGAACTTTGAGCCCAGACAATCAAACCCCTTTTAAATCACCCGCTGGCACCGGGACCATTGCCAGAACATCCAAAACTACCTGATCTGCGCTTAAATTACGCAGCCGGGAAGATGGTTGCAACACTACCCGATGCCCAAGAACCAATGTAGCCAGATATTTGATGTCATCCGGCAGCACATATTCTCGCCCCAACATGGCTGCCCGGACCTGCCCTGCCCTAAATAAACCCAAACTCCCGCGCGGGCTTGCTCCCAAATACACATCTGCATTTTCACGCGTTGCCCTCACCAGCATAACAATATATCGCTTAACCGCCGGCGAGACGTACACCTCTTTGATCAACTGCTGCATTGCTCGCAGGTCTTCTACTTCGGCCACCTTTTCCAAGTCTTCAATAGGATGTCGGGTTTGCTGTAATTCTAACACCCGAATCTCATCATTCAATGCCGGATACCCCAGGCGAACGCGCATCAAAAAGCGGTCCAATTGTGCCTCTGGCAACGGGAAAGTTCCCTCATACTCTATTGGATTTTGCGTCGCCATCACCATAAAGGGCTTAGGCAACATATACGTTTTTCCATCCACCGTCACCTGTCGCTCCTCCATTGCCTCCAACAAAGCAGATTGTGTCTTTGGAGTTGCGCGGTTAATTTCATCTGCCAGCACAACCTGCGCCATAATCGGCCCCGGTCGAAACTCAAATTGCCGGGTCTCCTGGTTAAAAATAGAAACGCCCGTCACATCACTTGGCAGCATATCAGGTGTGAACTGAATGCGACTGAATGAACAACCCAAAGATCGAGCCAGGCTACGCGCAAGAACTGTTTTTCCAACCCCAGGCACATCTTCAATCAACAAATGTCCCTGACACAACAGGTTAATGACAATCTGCTCCAAAGCATCTCGCTTACCCACAATCACCTTTTCCAGATTATCAATTACCTTGCCAACAAACGATTGCACCTTCACAATTTGCTCTTCCATAAAGAATAACACCTTTATCTAATTTCTAAATCGCCACATTATAACAAAACCAATCACAGCAAGAACACTCAACACCAAGCCAACCATCAACCACAGTGGACGATATTCAAACACAATTCTGTGCGTACCTTCGGGAAGAAAAACCGCCCGAAACAGGTAATTTCCCTGCCAGAGTGTTTCCTCTTGATCATCCACAAAAACATACCAATAAGGATACCACAAATCTGATAATACAAACCAGCCATCACTTGAAGAAACTGTCAAAATCTCAACCCGACTGTTTTTTTCAGACCATTCCAGCACCTCAAACTGTTTTTGATTTCCTGCCGATATGGCGACAGGCAAATCCTCATTTTGCTCAAGAACAACACAGCGTTCATCCTGCGCATATTGAATTTGTCTCTCCAAAGCCCGCCATGCAGCCTCCTCATCCCCAACCCACTCCGCACATCCATACCAATGAAACCGACTGGCACCTTCAACCCAATCCATCCGTACCACACCATCCAGGCCCACGCGCTGCCACCAACTCACATTCATCAGCTCTAGCCAGCGCAATCGGTCTTCATCATTGCGCAGTTCCAAGGCCTCCATCCATTGTACATAACGCCCCGGCAACAAAGGATCGAAATTATTCACACTTGCCCGCCCCTCCAACAAATTCAAATTTGGTAAAAGCACCTTCCGCATTGCAACCGGGTCCTCATCAAATCGAAAATCCGTAAATCGCAAGAAGTTGCCAAACTTCAAAACATCCTCATCCTTAGCACTCAAATACATTCGTCCCGAAAATTGCGGCACATCATCCAATACGGCCTCATCCACATACAACCGACCGCCCGTTCCAGGATTCAACCACCAGCCTGCAATTAACAAATCAATCACCAGCCAACCCACAACCCCCATCTTCCAATACTGATTAGCAGACGCACCTTCATCAAATGGTTTGCGTAAACCCAACCAAAAAGCGCCCACAGCCCAAAAACCAGCCAAAGCCGAGGCATATAAAAATGTTGCCTCAATATTTGGCAATAACAGCCAGGCAGCCCCAGCCCCCAACATCACCGCAAGCGCGGCAACCAATCCGGTTCGCATCCGCCGTCGCAAACGGCCCACTGGTCTCTCCCAATTGCCTGCCGCCATCCCCGCCAATAAAGTCAGCCCAAAAACAAACCACAACATATAACGCGCTGGCGCCTGAAACATATCAAAAGACGGTATATACCGAAACAAGAACGGAAAAATCGGCGTATGCTTCCCCAACGCCAACAACAAAGCCATCATCATCAACGCCCAACAAAACCTTATTCTAACCTGCTCACCAATCACCCGCATTGCTGCATTCCGCCGCCAAGCACGCAACGTACTGATGCCCAACATAAAGGGAAGCAAGCCAATATAAATCGCATCTTCCCAATAAGAAGCATACCCCCAATAATCACCACGCCCTGGATTTCCAAACCAATCCGGAGCAAAAAGTGTCAACAAGCGCCAGGGCCAGAAAGAATATGTCATTGCCCGTTCATAGTTATAAGCCGCTGCCCGTTGTGAAACAAACAAATATTCCGCTGTTGGCAGCAATTGCGCTGCCGCCAGACACACGCCCATTCCAATCCCAGCCCCGAAACGTAGCCAGCTAGCCAACAAATCTCGCCAACCACCTCGCCCCCAGGCGCCCACCCCCACCCAGGCTGTCGCGAGCAACAAAGCATACCATGCAAATTGCGCATGTCCGGCCAAAAGCATCAAACCGCTCACCAAAGCCAGCCTTAAAGAAAGCCAACGCCCTCCCCGTTCCATTCCACCAGGCATGGCAACATCACAAGCAGCATAGATCAACCAGGGCAACCATGCCGCTGTCCAAATCATACTAAAGAACCCCACTCTCGCAACCAATGTACCGCTCAATGCAAATGCCAGTCCAGCAATTGCCTGACCAACATCATTCACTCCCACTCTACGTAACAAACGCGCCATCCCCAGTCCAGCCCATGCCAAATGTAATGCCACCAGCAATGTATGCGCCCAGGCTAAAGCCGGTACCCCCCCCAACAAAAAAAATATTCCCAGCAACCAACCTGGCGGATAGAACCACGCCAATTGATAATTTGCAAGCAGGGGCGCCCCCATGCCATTCAATGGATTCCAAAGCGGAAGCAAACTTTCGCCATTGAAAATTTGTTCCCAGGCATAAGCTCTCCATGGAATAAACTGCAAAGCTGGCGTCCCCCAAAACAAACTCTGCCCGCTCAACATTGTAAACGAGAACAACAATAGCGGAGCCAAAATGATAACTATCTCGACCCAGTACAGGCCCCAGATACGCCGCAATCTCATCATTAATCCACCAACTGTACTGCAAAAATTTGATATTCAGCACCAGCATATACCAGACGCAAATAATCTGCCGTCATTGGATTCCAGGCTTGCCAATTTTCGCAAACCTCCACCCGAGGGCATCTTCGCTCATTGGGTCCCCAAAACACATACTGCACATTGAATTCGCGCAGCAATATCTCACGGTCCAATTCTGTTCCAACTGCGGAATAGAAACGCTCCACCCGGCTCCGTAACTCGACCAAATTTGTGCTTTCTGGCCCATGTCCAATTACAACCCGCACTGGCGCCCACGCAGCCAGGTAATTCGCCACCTGAAACGAAGCCACTACCACATCACCATGTTCAGCATTCTGCGCCAGATATTGATAGGCGCGAACCTCTGCCGCTGGACGAAACACCTGTGGTGAACGCTGCCAGGCTAGCATAGCTCCACCTGCAATCAAAAGCACTGCTGAAAGCGCTGTTGGTAAATAAACAAATCGCAACAACCGTTCCTGCCATTTGGGTGTCAATCTCGTCATTCCCACCAGCAACAATGCAATCCACGCCACCCAAATGCCCTCCGGCAAACGGCGTTGCAAGTTATAAGGCGCATAAGCCAACACCGGAAAGACAGCCACCCAGCCCACCACCAACCACCCAACCCACGAGCGCGCCCAGATCAATTTTCTCACACCCAACCAGGCCAAAGGTAACACCAAGCCAAATGCCAGGCCATAATCCAACAAAGGCGGCGACAAAATCAAATTTTGTGAATGCCAAGATCGCATCTGCGGGTCAAGCTGCAAGGCAACAATTGTATATGCTACCAATGGCGCCGAAACCAGCCCCATTGCCACCGCCGCCCGAACAGAGCGCCGCCAGCGGCCCCAATCTGGTTCATAAGTTCTTCCCCAGCGCCAAACTGCACCAACAATCAGTCCATGCAGCCCAATCAAGCCCCAGCCAATCAGCACTGTCATCGGCTGCATAAAACCCAGCACCAACCAGAACAATCCACTTTTCAATCCGGCCAACCAGGCACTTTCCACATCTGCTGCAAGCAGGTAGCCACGCAATCCCCACAACAACATTGCCCTACCCACCGCCAAATGAGGTAAACCATACACCTGCAAAAAGCCAAAAGTTTCTGGTGAATAAAACTCCAGCGGCAGCCCTTTATACCATAGCTCCTGCAAACCCAACACACTCAGCCACCCCAGCCCCCCGCCAACCGTCACCAATACTGTCCCCCAACGTCGCAGACGCACTTCGCCAACAAACAATGCCAAAAAATCATACGTTGCCAGCACATACAAAATTCCACCTAACCAGCGAAACAACTGGTACAACGCCACCATCTGCTCATGTTGTGCCAAGCCAGCAGTCAGTTTCCCCAACAAAAGATATGGCATATACACCACCATTCCCCGTTGAGGATAAGCTGTGTACGGGGTTCGGAACAACCAATCACCAGCTCCCCCATTCAACATCTTGGCAATATAAGAATTTCCATCCTCCACCCCAAACACAAACCCACCAAACACCCAGTTTGAATCCTGCGCCTGGTATCCCAAAAAATATGGGAGCGTACTAATGACCAGAATCAAAATTGCAAATTCCCAAACCCAGCGACGTTCCTGTTTTGTCACCATCGCCTCACTCCTTCATCCCACCCAACCAACGAGATGCCGCCAGCATCATCAGCACAGTGAGAAAAGAAATCCCCATTCCCAGAAAAACGGTTAAGGGACAGAATTCAAACTCAACTTTATGAGTCCCAGCATCCAAATTCACCCCGCGCAAAACGCCCGCTGGAGACTGCAACACACTTTCATTGCCATCCACCCAAACCCGCCAGCCCGGATAAGCAATCTCTGAAACAACCAACAAGCCTGGTCCATCAGCTAAAAGCACCAACCGGTTGGGTTGCCATTCCAGTTCAACAGGACGAATCTCTCCCTCACCCAATGGAGCATTCGCATCCTGCACCCAGGCACGTGGCAAAGCCATCTGGTTCTCATATACCCGCAATTGATTCCAACGCTGCACAAGATTCAAACCAGATAGCGACCATTCCTCTTCCGTCACCAGATAACGGACATTTAACAAACCCAATCGTTTCAAATCTGGAATCGCCCCATGGTTCGAAGCCGCAACCGTCTCGCCTTGCAAAGATGGCAGTGTCACATCATACCCATTCGCCGAAACCCCACTTGCCAACGAGAAATACTCCACATACGCCGTCAATTGCATAGGATCAATTCCACTTGCAAATTCCAATCCCGCCTTTGCAGCTGCCTGCTGCGAAATGCGATATGAAGGAGAATAGACACGGAACAATCCAGCCCGTTGGGATAAGAACGCTGCTGCTTCTCCACCTTCTCCATACACTTCTGCTCGGCTACGAAACTGCACCGATTGCAGCATCACCCCAGCCAAATCTATCGCACAAACCAGTCCTAAAATTACAACCCAAAGCAGCGGTCTCAACCAATGTCGTTGCCGCGCAAAAACCAATCCGCCACAAACCAACAAAGCAGCCGCCCCCCAAACAAAATTCAATAGCACCCCATCCCCCATACGCCACATTCCCCAAGAAAGCAATACCACAAAACCGATTAACGGCGTCATAAAGAAAAACGGATCCGGAAAAGGCCTTTCAGCCTGGTCATCCATCAGACGTTGCACAGCATCGGCCACAAGAACCGCCAAAGCAAAACCACTCAAAAAAATCGCCCGTGAAGGCACGCGCATTAACCCCCATCCCGGAAGTGTCGCAACCCACTCCAAATATGGAATTGCAGACCCCAAAGCATAAACAATCCCCAACACCGCCAACACCATCCACAACCAGGTGCGTCGGCGCAAATCTGGTGTAGCCGCATGATACACCCAACTCAACAACGCCCATGCTCCAGGATACAAAATCCATTCAGCATATCCATTGAAATCAGGGATCAATAATCCTAGCAACTTTTCAGGCGGCAGCGACAGTGTAAAACTCTCCATCGGCGTCAAATATTGTCTTGTGCTGAGCCCAACATATTCCACAAACGGCAACAAAAGCGGGGCCGCGAGCAAGATCCCCAAAATCAACAAACCAGCACTCCCTGCGAGCCAACCCAAACGGCGATCCAGTCCCCCGCGTTGCAAAGCCATCCCATAGCCCCCCCACAACAACACCGCATAAGCCGCCCATCGCACATCAGCCAACAATATCGCCGCCAAAATCACCGCTGGCAGCAAATACTGCCCCCAATACCCACTTTGTTGCTGACGCCTCCGCTCAGCCCATAATAACCAGGGTGTCCAACTAAGCGCATAAATTAACGTCACATGCCCCGCCGCCAAATGCGCTGTCAGTTTCGGCATCAAGGCAAAAAACAATGCCCCCAACCAGCAAGCCTCCAGCCTCAAACCCCGGCTCTCCAAAAAACGAAACATTCCCCATCCGCCCCACCAAAGATGGGCAAACAAAACCAGATTCAACCCCAATGGTTGTGGAAAAAAAATGGCTAGCCAGCCTGGCGGATACCAAACCCCCGATAGCGGATTGGCAGCAAATGGATACCCGCTGAAAATGGTATTTGACCACAATGGAATCTGCCCCCATTCAAACAATGAACGCCGCAGAAACAGCAAGTTTGGCAAATGACTGATAGACAGATCTGAATATAAAGAACGCAATGGATATAGAAACTGCCCCAAATGCAGCAACCAACCAGCGAACGGTAAAACCAACAATAGTCCATACATCCAGCGACGCTTCATCAAGGCAAGTTCTCCACACGTAAAATTTTTACCTTCCCCGATTCAAACACAATCGGCAAACCATCCAGACCCAAAGCCAACCTCTCCCCATCCCAAAACACATACGATATCTGACGCTGTATCAAAAATTCTTTCATCTCCTGCGGGTCATTCGCAGCAAAGAAAGATTCCACCGCATATTTTTCCCTGGAAGCATCTGCCGTCTCAAAAGGATGCCCATAGATCACCCGACACCCACACCAACCCGGAAGGAGCAATCCATACTCCGCATCTGCCAGTACAATCTCCCCTGACTGCGCATGTTTCTGCAGCCATTCCATACCTGCCACAACATCTTTCTCCAAATACACTCTAGAATCGCCCGTATAAGCAGCCATCAAACCACTGGTTAGAATTAATCCCCCCGTCAAAAGTGAGAGTAAAAAAACACCTCCGGCCAATTGGCGTCGTAGATTACTCCAGCCCACACCTACCAGCCAGCCAGCCGCCAGGCCAACAAGGGCAATGAAAAAGCCCAACATAAACCGGCGCTGCAACCCCAAGGGAGCGTACATCAAACCAATCCCAGCAATCAACCAGGATAGCAACAAATATTTTCCAACCCGCTGTTGTTTCCACCACCACACAGCCCCTGGAACAGCCAACAGAAGAACAGGAGAAAAAGAAATGACCACATCCCAAACCGGGGGGGTTGGTGTCAAATTTTGCTCATTCCACTTGCTGAGAACCGGATCGCTCAAAGTTGCCAAAAATTGATACAAAACAAATCCACCGCCCGGCAAGCCAAACAAAACCAGCTCCTTCCAGCGCAAGCGGTGCTCAACCAGGCTTTGCCAACTCGCTGCCAGTCCCCATACCACCACCACTACCACCACCCCAAATGGCAAAACAACCCCCGTTGCCAATCCTAAAACAGCCATCACAAACCATTGGTGACTTCCACGCATCGCTAATATGAAAAATCCAAGCATACAGGCCAACCCCAATGGGAAATGCGGATTTGCATACATCGAAAGAAATGGGTAAGCCTCCGCCACCCAAAAATCCGCCGTCAACGCACCCCCCAACAACGCGACAACCCACCCCATCCCTCCCCCCAGTGCCGACAAACTCCATGCCCACTCAGCAGCTCGACGCATCCCTTCAAAAATCGTCTCATAAAATAAACGCATCACCACCAACAAGCAAACTGCCGCCACCAAGCGCACACCATGAAACACCACAAATAAAGATAATCCCAAAACTCTCGCCACATGACCCAAAAACAAATAAAATCCAAATAAATAAGCACCCGCACCTGGCTGCGCAGTAAATGGAAGGCGAAAGCGCCACTCTCCCATCCACCCCTGTCGCATCTTAGCTAGATACGAATTACCGTCAGCCAAATTAACCAAAAACCCACCAAAAACCTGCCCATCGCCACCTCTGATCGCCGCAAACACATAGGGCAATGCAATCAGCAGCAAGGTCAAAACCACTATTGGCCAAAAGATTTTCTGACGAATCATCACAAATTAAGTATACCAACAAACCAACAACCCTTGCGATATTCTGCTATAATTTATTTATGTCCCAGACTTTCCATCTTTACCAACTTCAGAAAATAGATAGCCAACTAGACCAGATTGATATCCGTCTGGGTGAAATTGAACGCGTCCTTTCCCAAGATCAACGCGTCCAACAAGCCAACCAGCATTTACAAACCGCCCAGTCCACACTCAAACAAGCACGCCAAGCCCTGCAAATTGCCGAAGCAAACGTCAAGGCACGCCAAATTAAAATCGAGCAAAGCGAATCAATTCTCTACGGCAGCATTAATCGAAGCCCCAAAGAGCTACAAGATTTACAAAATGAAATCGCCTCCCTAAAACGCAACCTCAACGCCCTTGAAAACGAACAACTTGAAGCAATGATTGCATTTGAAGAAGCAGAGCAAGCAGTTCAGCTAGCCGAAAAATTACTCAGCGAATCACAAGCCATGGTTAGCAGTCAAAATGCAGCACTCAATGGTGAAAGAGAACAATTGCTCAAAAATCGGCAACGCCTGCAAACAGAGCGTCAGGCTGTCCAACCTCAAATTCAAAGCATCAATCTCGAAACCTACCAACGCCTTCGCCAACAGAAGAAAGGTCTCGCCATTGCACAAGTAGAAGATGAATCCTGTGCTGTCTGCGGTGGAAGCCTAACCCCTGCCGAATGCCAGGCGGCACGTTCCCCGCAAAAAATCGTTCACTGTCCCTCTTGCGGTCGCATTCTCTACAAAGGCTAAATCATGTTTGGAATCGAATTTAAGATTGAGCAAATCTCCTTTTGGCTGGGTTTTGCTGCTGCAACCCTCTTTTGGTGGGTATTCAACTATCTCAAAAAACAATGGCCGCAGATTCGGCAATTCATCCAGGAACAAATCAAAGCCGAGCGTGAACGACGATTGGCCGGCGTTGAACTTAGCCTGCGCGAGCAAGCCTTCCGCCAGGCTCAGGGCATGCATCTCGCCGCCGCTCTCTTTCCTCTAGATGATCTCGTAATTCCCCCCGAACTGATTGCCCCACCCTTACCCGCCGATCCAGAATCCCCCCCCGTAGAAGGCTCAATTGCGCAGGAAGTCATTCCCTACATGCCAGGTTGGGCTGAAATCCCTTCACTACTCGGCGCGCCAAGAGTATCCTTTGCCGACGCAACCCAAGAAACCTCGATTGCCATCATCGGCCCATCAGGAAGTGGAAAAAGTGTTGCTCTGGCCTATGTAGCAGCCCAAATTGCCCGCCGCAGTGCTGCTTTTGGACATTTGACCGAACGCACTCCACTGCTCGTGCATATTCTCGACCTCAACATCAACACTTCCGGCAACCCAGCACAGGCACTCATTCAGCATTTCACAGCAGGAAACTTGTTATCAGGCCAGGTTTCCAGTTTCATCCAACATGGTTTGGAAGATGGCCGAATTGTCCTCCTGCTTGACGGCCTTGACGAGCTATCCCTAGAAGGCCTTCGCCCAGTAAGCGACTATCTAAAGCGTCTACTTGAAACTTACCCCCAACTGCGCATCATCACCGCTGCCTCCCCCGATTGCCTGGATGGACTAACCCACCTGCCCATCACCCCACTAACCCTTGCTGCCTGGCGCCCCGATCAAAGCAAAGAATTTGTCCAGCGTTGGAGTGAACTCTGGCTAAAGTGGATTGCTCCAACCATAAAAAAACAAACTTCTCAAGATCCTCCAAACCCCTATCTCCTCAATGCATGGCTAACAACAACCCCCATCTTTCTCACCCCGCTGGAGTGGACATTGCGTGTATGGGCAGTTTATGCTGGTGACCTGCGTGGCCCGCTTCCTATGCAAGGGCTGGAAGCTCTCATCCGCCGCACCATCGGGCTTTCCATCCCAGCCGAAGCGCTCAAAGCACTGGCTGGAGAAATCATTCAACGCGGCACGCCGTCCATTCCCTATCAAGAAGCCGAAAAGTTTCTCTCCAAGTTCCGAGTTCAAGACATCGAAGCCACTGCCACTTTCCCACAACCAGAAAGCTCAACTACACTCACGGAAAGCGAAGCCAGCACCCAAGCCCCCGGCGAGGCAGCACCCAAGCCCGGAAAAGGCAGGAAACTTGCCTCAAGCGGCTCATTGGTGCTGGATACACTCCTCAAACTAGGTTTGCTTAAAGAATATCGGGAAGATCAGGTCGCTTTCATCTGCCCAACCCTCACTGGCTACCTCTCAACTCTTACTGAGGGCGACCCACAACCAGCACCAATCCCTGAAGGCCCCATGTGGAGCGCACTGCAAGCTCAATACCACTACCTGGCCGCACAAAACCGGGCTGGAAACGCGATTCAATTCCTTCTGCAAACCGACGAAGCGCCTTTCTACACCCATCTCCTCACCATCTGTCGCTGGCTCAAGGACTCTCAGCCAAACTCCGAATGGCGCTCAGGCATCATGCGTCGAATTATTCAACTTCTCCAAAGCGAGGAAGTTCCACTCAACATTCGTTGTCGACTCATGGCTGGCGCCATCCTATCGAACGACCCGGCAGTAGCTTCCCTGGCACGTCAATTCATGACTTCACAATCCAAAGCCATTCGTCAAATTTCAGCCATTGCTTGCGGCGCCATGCAAGATTCTAAGGCCATTGCCGATCTTGCAGGATTATTCAACGACCCTGAGATGACCGTTCAGGCTGCGGCCTGCTTTGCACTATCCAACATTCCTGGCCAACAAGCACAGCAAGCCATCCTTTACGCCTTGTCAGAAGGAGATGAAGGGCTGCGGCTTGCAGCTGGCGAAACGTTGGCCGCTCATCCAGAATATGGTCACGTTATTCTCAAACAATCCCTTTCCTCAGAAGATATCCTTGTCCGGCGAGCTTCCGTCTTCGGCATTGCCCGGATTCGAGAGCCATGGGCTGTTACATTGCTTGAGCAGGTAGCTGTCGAAGATAGCCAATGGGTAGTGCGAAACGCTGCCGGTCAAGCACTGGAAAGCTCACAACATCCGCTTCCATATCGCCCAGTTGCCCTCCCCCCGCCAACCGAAAGCCCCTGGTTAATCAAATTTGCCAGTAAACGTGGCCTTGGTCTCAACCCTGAACAATCTGCCATCCCCATGCTTCTTGATGCGCTCAAGACAGGTTCGCTCGAGGAAAAACTTGCTGCCATGCAGTATTTGCACACCACTGATGACGAAAACATCATCAAAATTCTTTACGAAACAGCCTACAGCCCCGAAGGTGAATTGAGCGAGGCCGCATGCCTGACACTTTGGTTCCTGATTGTTGGCGGCATCAAATTACCCAACCCCACAAAATTTGGTCTATAATCAGATAGAAGTAGCCCCCAAAGCAGCAGCTTCTATCAATACACGCAATCCGCCACCACAAGCGGCAACAACCAAGTAAACAAAAACGCGACTAAGCCAGGTGCTTCATGACCCGTTCATGTACAGTGGACGGATCAATATTCGCAATCGTAATCAGCTTATCCTTGCTGGATAAACCAGCCACAATTTCAATTTGAGATGCCGAGACTTCCAAAACCTTGGCAAGGAACTCAATCAGCGCCTTGTTCGCTGCTCCATCCACTGGAGCAGCGGTCAGGCGAATCTTGATCGTTCCATCATTCATAATTTCGGAAACCTCATTGCGACTGGAACGCGGCGTCACCCGGACAGTAATTGCTGCGCCGGTCTTACCATCATGCATTCGAAATTTTCGCTCCTCAGTCATACCTTTATCCTATTCGCCACAAAATGCTAATCAAGCCCCATTCAATCAATTGGATCAGCAGCATTAAAATTACAGGGCTAAAATCAATTCCCTGCACTGCTGGAATCAACCGACGAATAGGGTTTAAGAGTGGATTGACCAGGCGGTCAAGCGCAGCGCGCAGGCTATGGGTAGGCGGCAGAAAATAAGACATAAAAACATCCGCTATCACCAAAATGGTTAGCAACCAGGCCAAAGCCCGCACAAGGTTAATCAGCACAACAATCATATTTCTATTATATCCGATTTTACTGTCAAGCGGGTCTCAAACGCGAACCCAAAATTGCCTGACCAATTCGCACATAGGTTGCGCCCTCCAGAATTGCTTGCTCAAAATCAGCGCTGGTTCCCATAGAAAGCTCATCCCAACACACCCTCGGGAACATCTCCTGTAATACGGCCTGCAACTTGCGCATCTGGATAAAATAAGGTCTTGCATCTTCTGGATTCTCGGTCAAAGGCGGCATCGTCATCAATCCACAGATTTCTAAATGCGGCAACACAATTATCTGTTCAACAGCCAAACACAACTCATCTATTGCCAATGGTGAAAAGCCAAACTTGCTCGCCTCTCCCCCAACATTCACCTCCAATAAACATGGCAATTTCCGTCCACTCTCCATCAAAACTCGTTCCAGTTTCAAAGCCAACGATACACTATCCAAAGAGTGCAACATGTCAAACCACTGGCAAACCAGTTTAACCTTACGACTTTGCAAATGCCCTATCATATGCCAGGAAACACCCATTCCAGCCAAAGCCGCAATTTTGGGTGCGCTTTCCTCAGGATAATTCTCTCCAAACATACGAACGCCCGCCTCAAAAGCTGCTTGCACAGCTTCAACAGGCTGCGCCTTGCTCACCACCATCAACTTAATTGAGGCCGCAGACCGCCCAACCCTTGCTGCGGCCCGTTCAATTCGCTCCTGCACAGACTCTAAACGTTCTTGGATCTCTTCGTTCCACAAACGCTTTACCATTTTCATTTCTCCTTCATTCAGTCAATGCAAGCAAAGCCCCAAACCGTCCCGTTTTACCATTCTCTAACCGATGCGAATACCAATCCGCTGTCGAGCAAGCTGTGCAAATGCCGGCCACCTGCACTTGCTTCACACCAATCGCTTCTAGCACCAAACGGTTTGCCATCCACAAATCCAAATATGTCCGTCCATCTCTTTCAGAAAGCAGCATCGAGCTCTGATGGCCAAAAGAACGCCGCACCTCTTCAATCACATCCATCCCAACCGCATAATGATCAGGGCCAATAGCTGGCCCAATTCCCGCCCAAATATCCTCTTCCCGGCAGCCATAAACCTCGCACATCCGCTTCACCGTGATTGCTCCAACGCGGTTTACAGTCCCTTTCCAACCTGCATGAGCCAAGCCAATCACACCACGGCGACCATCAAACAAGAAAATTGGAACACAATCTGCAAATCGCATAAACAGCGTTACCGCTGGGCGATCTGTCAAAATTGCATCTGCTTGAACATGCGCCATATCCAGTGGACGCGGACGGTCAGTACATACCACCTCACAACCATGAACCTGCCAGACATCGTAAATACTCTCCACCGGTCTGCCAACCGCCTCAAAAATCCTGCGCCGATTTTCGATAATATTCGCCCGTTCATCCCCCAAACCACCACCAAGATTGAGGGATAACCATGGAGACGGACTTACTCCCCCTAATCGGGTAAAAACACCCTGTAAGACGGGTTGTTCCTGTAAATCCTCAAACACATATCGCCGCAGTTCACCCAACTGCTCAAAGGCCATTTTGTTTACCCAATTGTGCCAGGATGCTCTTCTTCTGCAACAAAACCCGCCGATTCTCGCTCATATTCTCCTCGATTAACGGAAACATAAACCAGGCTGTTGTAAAACCAAACAATGCACCGGTTAAGAACCGCAAAAACGGCGTACTTTCCCGCACAGGTATCCATGTTGGCACATCACCCAAAAAACCCAAAAGCTGTGTACCCCCATCCAATCCAATTGGCACCAATCCAACTGCCAGCCAAATCCAAAAATTCAAAGATTTCCAGCGCCGCCCGGTCAGAGAAAAAGCGACCCCGCCAAGCAAAAGCGCTCCCCAAATAGCAATATCTCGTTCACACAATGCCACCTTATACCCAACGACTTCATCGCCATTAAAAAACCGAACATTCGTCACATCCAGCCCATCCATCCCCGTCACCGATTCAAATGAGCGCCATTCATTCACTCCAGCCAATTCGCGAGGATAAAAAGGCTGCTCGCCAAATAAAAACAACGAACGGTAAGGCAATTGGTGGCATAAGGGCCGATACAGACCATAAATTGCATTCGCCAACCGCTCCTGACCACTTCGCAAAAATACAGGCGCGAGGAAGGGTAACCCAACATACAAAGCCAACAAAAAACCAATCACCAACATATAATGCTTCGAAAACCACAGCGCAAAGCGATCCATACCGCTCCATCGCATCGCCTGCTCACGCCGCCGCTCATATGCTTTATCTCCAATCTGATCCAGATGCTCAACCCGATCACGAGCTGCACCTAACACTACTTGCAACTCCTGTACAGTAAAAGGAGAGCGTAGAACATAAGGGCCAACTTGCACAACAGGCAATACCGCCCCATATCGCTCCTTCAAAACCAAATCAGCATCCACATCAAGAACCGCCACCTGATGTGGCACCCGCTCCTGAAGTCCATTCAGCGCTTGCTGAACCTCCAACAATTTCGGATCATCTTTTTTGCCATACAATGTAACAGTAATCACCAAATCCTCTTTTCTAAACTCAGCCCATCACAAAACAGGCGAGAGCCGTGCAATCTGTTGAAATATTCCAAAAAACAGCATAAGACCAATTACAATCAATACAAGCCCCATCCCAATTTCTAGCCAGTGCGTCAAGCGTCCAAAACGCCGCAAAGCACCCGTTACCCACCCGATACCCAATGCCGATGCCAAAAACGGAATAGCCAAACCGCTTGAATAAGCCAGCAACAGCAAAGCCCCACGCGACAAAAGAGCATCATTCAACGCCAAAGTCAAAATTGTCCCCAACACCGGCCCTGTGCAAGGCGACCACCCAGCTGAAAAAAAGACCCCCATCAAAAACGAAGAGGCATAGCTGCGCCGACGCTGTAAATAATTTTGTGGCCTCAGGTCATATTCTAGAAATGGAATGCGTAAAATCCCTGTCATATGCAAACCAAACAAAATCACCACCACTCCACCCAACCGTGCCAACATTGGACTAATCGAGCGCATCATGCTTCCCAAAAGAGAAGCTGCCAGGCCCAATGTCACAAAAACTGCGCTAAAGCCCAAAACAAAAGCCAAACCATGCTTAAATGTTTCCCAGCGTCCCGATACAGCACCATCCAATGACCGTCCACTCAGATAACTGATATAAGCCGGCACCAAAGCAAATACACATGGGGACAGAAAGGAAGCCAAACCGGCCATAAACGCAATTCCCAAATTGACGCTCATCTACTTCAGCTCTCAACCACATTCACACGTGTCACATTGCTGTACCCAGTCACCTCCATTCGTCCATCTTCATAGGGTACTGTTGGCAAAGACCAACGCCATATAAAGCGAGCATCATCAGGCATAACATTCACACATCCATGCGACATCGGTTCACCATAATTATTGTGCCAGTAAGTAGAGTGAATCGCAACTCCACCCGCAGCAAAAATAGATGTCCAGGAAATCGCCATCAACTCATAGCCCGATGCAGCCGACCCACCCGCCATATGCAACGAGAGAAACTTCCGGTTAATCACATGATTGACTCCAACCGGCGTTGACCATGTATCCACCGCATTCCCCGAAGCATCGAATTTAGCGCCCGAAGAAATTCGGCAAAAATGCACCTCAACACCGTTTTCAAAACAAGCAAGGGTTTGCTTCGTTAGATCAATCACCACCAATTTATCCTGTACATCTGGACGAATTGGACTGATATCCTCCGCCGTCAAAAGCCGGAAAGCCTCCGCCGGGGCCCAGAACACATCGCCATAACTACCATGCTTCTCACGCGCCCGATACAACCAGATGCCCAGCGAATTCTGCCGCACATCATCAATCCAATAAATTTGACTGTAATATACCCGATAACGGTCTGGCGGTGTTTCTTTCAAATGTGGCGATGCCGGATTCTGATTCACAAGATAAAAAGGAGCGTAAGGCACAGTTACTTCTGCCCAAAACCCCCGCTCCCCATTCACCGCCACAGGAAGTTCCTGCACCACCTCATTCGGACGATTAAAAACGGGCTGCACCAAAGGTGCTGGCAGATAGCCTTCTGGGGTCTCAATCCACCGGCGATTTGTTGGAAACATTGGAAAAGGTTCGCCCATAATCTCGCGCTGCCAGGCTACCACCGCATCATCATACAAAACACCCAACGTCTTGCTATCTTGCGATGGACTGGTCTTCAATTCCAACTTGGTCAATACTCGCCCCAACTTCTTTGCCTCAGGAAAATCGCTCGTTGCCTGTGTCCAAAATCGCCAGGGCTGCAAAGCCAAGGCCCCCATTCCAGCCAGGCTCATTCTCAAAAAATCACGTCGCGAAATTTGATTAAAGTAGCTCATGTTTATAAAGATAACCGCAAAAAACGCTCTTGTCAACCATTCATCAAAGCTCGTGTCGCGCAATTACCCCCTTCACCTGTTCAATTTCTGGCCCCCACCAGGCATCGCCAGGTTGATATGCTACAACTGCTCGAATTTTGCGATATACGCGTTCTGTTTCTTGTCCGGGTTGAGCTTCCGGTATTTGTCGAAGCCGCAAATCGAGCGCTCGCGCCGCAGTATACAATTCCACAGCCAACACATGCCGGGTGTTTTCCAGAATCTGCATTGCATGTCGCGCGGCCGTCGTTGCATTGGCATTATGATCCTCTTGCTCACCCGATGTTGGTAAAGAATGCACAGAATCTGGATGCGCTAACGTCTGATTTTCCAAAACCAGCGAAGCCGCCGTATATTGCGGCATCATCAAACCCGAATTCAAACCCGCTGCATCTGCATGGTCTACCAACATCGCAGGCAAACCAGCATTCAATTTGCCATCGGTCAAACGAAATACCCGTCGCTCCGCAATGGCTGCAAGCTCAGCCAAAGCAATCCCCAAATAATCCATCACCAAACCAACCGGTTCACCGTGGAAATTTCCACCTGAAATAGCCTCTTCCTCAAAAAGCAATGGATTGTCAGTCGCCGCATTAATCTCACGTTCCACTACACCCGCAACAAAAGTCACTGTGTCACGCACTGCCCCCTGAACCTGCGGAGCACATCGCAGCGAATAAGCATCCTGCACACGTCCAGCAGCATTTAGCAATGTGCTGCCCGCTGTAATCTCCAAAACCCGACGTGCCACCTCCACTTGCCCATTCTGCTCGCGCGCCTGATGCAGTCGCAAATCAAAAGCAGCGCCGCAGCCCAACATTGCCTCCAGGCTCATCGCCAATCCCCATTCCGCCACATCCAGCAAATAGCGCGCCTCACATACCGCCAAAGCCGCCATTGCGGCCGTAAAAGTCGCACCATTATTCAACGCCAGCCCCTCCTTTGGCCCTAAAATCAACCTTGGAAGCCCGGCAGCGGACATTGCTGCTTTACCACTCATCACCTGCCCCTCAAATTCGGCCCACCCCGAATCCTCTTCTCGGTCCGCTTCGTCTGTTGTGAATACCAAAGCAAGATGAGATAGTGGCCCCAAATCGCCCGAAGAACCGAGTGACCCCTGAGAAGGAACAATTGGCGTCACACCACGCTCCAACATTGCCAGTAGAGTCTCAATTACTTCCAGCCGAACACCTGAATATCCTTTTGTCAATGTATTGGCGCGTACCAACATCGCAGCTCGCACAACTTCGCGCGTCATTGCTGGCCCAGTCCCCACCGCATGACTTAGAATCAGGTTACGACTTAACCGAGCGCTATCTTCGTCTGCAATCCGACGCTCAGCAAAAATCCCAAACCCTGTGTTGATACCATACACCGCCTTACCCGAACGAGCAATTTGCTCCAGGCATGCCCGTGAATGCAACACTGCCGCCCGACCCGCATCCGAAAGGCACACCGATGCGCGGCCATACGCCACCTCAGCCACATCTAGCAACGTCAGGTGATTTCCATCCAACTCAATCATATTCTCGTCTCCCTAAAACAAAAGATGACCCAGCAAAACTGCCACCAACGGCACAGTCAAATTATCAACATCCCGATACGGAAGCGACTCAATCAACGTCCCAGCCAAAGCAATCAAAGTTACAGGCAACAGCAAACTACCCAAACTGCGCTCAAAAACACCTGCTGCCACAAAAGCAGCCAACACCACAACACTAAACGACCATCCACCCACAAACATAGCCGCAGACCCCCAAACAGATTTTCGTTTTGACCACGGCAGATTCACACTCTTTAAACGAGAACCGATCACATCCGCCAATCCATCCCCACCACATAACAACATCAGTGCAGTAATGCCAATTGGGCTATCTTTCCAATAGACAAGCGTCAATAATACAAAAACAACCCCGTAAAACAATGGCCCAAGCAAAATTTCACGTCTGTCTCCTGAACGAGACATGGCGGCCACAGCCGCAGGGTCCCTCATAACACCCAAACCCACCAATGCAAATTGAAGAGTAATTGCCAGTGGAATCAACGCCGCCAAATACCGCGCAAGAACCTTCTCCGGAAACAGAAGCCAACACAGCACAAAAATTGGCCCGGTTCCAGCATGAATAATTTTTCGACTCAATCGAGGGCTAATCCACCCGCGCTGTGCCGCAAAATCGTTCAATCGCAGCCAAAGAAGTGCCAATCCCAATGTTAGAACCAATGCCAGCCAGAGATTGATCATTCGCGTCGTCTCCCCTCGCGCTCTGTTTCTCGCTCCACATCGCGACGAGCAATCTCATGCCGTTTATCATACAGTTTTTTGCCCTTTGCCAAAGCAATATCCAGCTTGGCACGACCATCCTTCAAATACACCTGTACCGGCACAACCGTCATTCCCTTTTGACGAACTGCCTGCCAAAGCTCGCGAATTTCGCGCTTGTGCAATAGCAAACGACGCGGTCGCTTTGGATCATGATTAAAGCGGTTGGCCGCTTCATAAGGCGCCACATGCGCATTCATTAACCATGCCTGTCGCCCATCCACCTGGACATAAGCCTCGCCCAGACTAATCTGTCCGGCCCGGATAGACTTAATTTCACTTCCTTGCAGGGATAATCCCGCTTCGAAATGTTCCAAAAGAAAATATTCAAAGTGTGCCTTGCGATTGGTAGAAACAACTTTAACGCTCATACCTGGATTTTAACACAACTAACCCCAACGGACGATGGCAAAACCGCCCAACAAACGCAAAATGCCAAACAAAAACAACGCCAAAGCCAAACCTATCCAACCGCCAATTGCCGGCCCCAACAATGAACCAACCAAAATGGCAGCGTTGCTACCCAGCGTAAACCAGGCCAGGTATCCCGGACGATCATCACTTGGAACATGCTCTAACAGATAATTAAACAACGCCCCGCCAGCCATCGCCCAGGCAAGGCCCCCTACGACAGAAGCCGCCAAATACAGCATTCCATCTTTTGCAAAACTCAAAAGGAATGGATACACTGCCAGCAACATCAAACCGGCGCCCGTCACATTCTTATTTCCCCAGCGACGCGCAATCCGAGCAAACTGCATTGATCCACCAAAATCCGAAACGTAAAATAATGCAGTTCCCAAACTTAGCACCTGATCATCCAGCTTCAACACGTTGACCGAGTAAACCGAGAATAATGGGATAGGCAGATATTGAACCAGATGAAAGAACACCAACAACAATAATGGTTTGCGAAATGGCCCGCGCAAAACATCCAACCGCAGCCGTCTCCTCAACCAGTCAGCCAGTCCAGATGCGGGCAATTCCGGTCGTACAACCGATGCTTTCCCACCATCCAAAGGACGAATAAAAGACAAATGCAAACTACTCATCGCCGCGCCCAATGCCCCCATGCCAAACACCCAAAAATATCCCAGCGGGAACTCGATCTGCACCAACAAATATCCGCTCAACAACGTAATCACAATCGTCACAACCGAAAAAACAGCGTTTCGAATTCCAACGACATGTCCCCGCCACTCCTCTGGAACAGACGCACCTAACAAAGCATTAAAACCCATTCCCACAGCCGTTCCAGGAATGCTCATCAACAAAGTCGCAGCAATCAACACCCAAACCTGAACCTCATTTGTCATCCAATCCAGCACAAGCGGGAAGAAAGCAAACAGAAAATAAAAAGCTCGTTGCAAAACGGATGTCACAAATACTGCGCGACCAATAGGACGCTGCTCCAGCCACCCACCCGTCGGCAAAGCCAATATAATACTGATAATTGAAGGAAGCGCACTTAGCAAACCAATTTGCACTGAACTAGCGCCCAAACGTGCTGCATAAATTGAAAAGAAGGCCAGCAAGCTGCCATTCAAAACGCCATACCAACCAATATCAAAATATAAGTGCAGGAAATTCTTCCTCAACTCTGGTGGCAACGGCTCCGCCGAACGAAACATAGATGAGAAGAAACGAAGCAAGGCAACCTCTCTTTCAAAACACAATTCGTAAGTATATCATAAGCGCATCCATCCCTGTCAAATCGTTGAAAATCATCTTGTCAGCTGAAAATCATCCTCCCCGCCCCCAAAAGCCCATCTTCGCGACTATAATTACAGTATCACTCCCTGTAAAAGAGTATCAATGCAACACGCCGATCTAAAATCCTTCTTCCTTCTCGATCCAGATGTTGTTTTTCTCAATCATGGCTCTTTTGGCGCCTGTCCGCGCCCTGTCTTCGCCGCCTATCAAGCCTGGCAAAGATTGCTCGAAGATCAGCCGGTTCG
The DNA here is from genome assembly GCA_964453115.1 of uncultured Anaerolinea sp. Taxonomy (GTDB): domain Bacteria; phylum Chloroflexota; class Anaerolineae; order Anaerolineales; family Anaerolineaceae; genus JAIWNK01. Next base: position 114,146 of record CAYVRT010000002.1, read on the forward strand.
CTTCCTGGGACGCGAATTTCCCAATTACGAACGCCTTGCTCGTCAGGCACTCGGTGCTTATCTCAATGTACCAGCCGACCACCTGGTGTTTGTCCCAAATGTCACCTATGCCGTTAATCTGATTGCCCGCTCCCTTTGCTTCTCAAAAGAAGATGAAATCCTCACTTCCGACCACGAATACGGCGCCTGTGATTATATATGGGAGTTCATCTGCCAAAAAACACAAGCATCCTACCACCACCACCCCATCGAACTGCCATCTGCAACGCCGGAAGAAATTACCGACCATTTCTGGCAACATGTCACCAAGCGAACCAGACTCATCTTCCTCAGCCACATCACATCTCCCACTGCTCTCAGGCTGCCCGTTGAACAAATTTGTAAACGCGCCAGAGAGGCAAATATACTCACTTTTATAGATGGCGCCCATGCTCCAGGCCAAATTCCGCTTGACCTCTCAACCATCTCGGCTGATTTTTACACTGGCAATTGTCACAAATGGATGCTTAGCCCTAAAGGTGCTGGTTTTCTATACGCCCACCCACAAGTTCAACCCCTCATCCAACCTCTTATTGTCAGTTGGGGATACAAGACCACTGCCCAAACTTCCAGTGGCTCCCCTTTTATTGACCTTTTGCAGTGGACTGGCACCCATGATCCAGCCGCCATCCTCACCGTACCCTCAGCCATTGAGTTCATGCAACGCTATAACTGGCCCGAGGTAGCCATCCGCTCTCAACAATTACTTTACCAAACCCTGGAAGCAATTTCTGAAATCACTCACCTCCCGCCACTCTACAACAATTTCAGCACACTACAACAGCAAATGGGTTCGGCTCAACTCCCAGCAAACACGAATATCGCGCTGCTCAAGAATCGGCTATACGAAGAGTACAAAGTCGAGGTACCACTCATCGAGTGGCAGAATCGAAAACTTATTCGTGTTTCCATCCAGGCCTATAATAGCAACATGGATTCTCAAATATTGCTAGACGCCCTCCAAAAGCTATTACCCCAGGTTCAAACCAATCACTTACTCTAAGGAGATACATGCCTGATATCACCCTGGTTCTTGGCGGTGGCGGCATCAAAGGTATTGCACATATCGGTGTTCTGCATGTTCTTGAACAAGCAAAACTTTCCATTTGTGCCATTGCCGGCACCAGCGCTGGCAGCATTGTTGGCGCTTTATATGCTGCAGGTTACAAAGCCCGGCAAATTGAACACATTATTCGTACTGTAGACCAACGCACCCTCTTCCGTCGAGCGTCGGGCGAAGCACCAGCACTTCTCGGATTCAGCGGATTAATCGAAGCTCTTTCGCAACCACTTGGTAACCTGACGTTTAACGATCTATCCATTCCCTTTGCCTGCACAGCAGTAGACCTTCAAACAGCCCAGGAAATGATCCTTACCACCGACAGTGTTCTCGACGCCGTCCTGGCAAGCGCAGCCGTTCCCGGTGTCTTCCCGGCGCGAGAAATTGCTGGTCACATCCTGGTAGATGGCGGCATCCTCGACCCTGTGCCAGTTGCACTGGGCCGGTGGCTCATCCCCTCCCTACCCATCATTGCCGTTTGCCTCTCCCCTACACCAGAACAATGGTCACAAATGCCACCGATCCAGCTCCCCACCCCACCGGCCGTACCGCGCCCCATTTTGCAACGCATAGCGCAAACCCGGCTCAGCCAGGCATTTCAAATCTTCATTCGTTCCATGGATATTTCTGCCCGCAGCCTTGCTGAACTCAAACTGCAAATAGATCATCCAGAAATCCTGATTCGTCCAGATGTCAGCCGCTACACCATGCTCGACGAAGTCAGCCCAGCAGAGTTAATTCGTCTTGGCGAAGAAGCTGCCTGGCAAGCTCTACCCGAAATTGAAAAAGTCCTTAGCTGGCGCAGCAGAATCTCCCGCCATTTTCGCCGTCAAACACCCCCACCAGGCAAATTGTTGGTCTCTGCTGAGGCAGCCCGCCCCACAGAAGAAAGCGCAAATGAATGACCCGTGACTTACGTCAATATGCCCACCAGACCAATTTTCGGCTCGTGATCGGTGCCCTGTTCCTACTATTCACCATGGGCGCAGGCCTCATTTACCTCATCTACGGCTTTGGTGCAGCCGTGATGGCCTTGCTTTGCCTCGCCGGAGCATTGCTCCCCATTGGCCTCATCAGCCTTCTTCTGCAACTTCTTGATTGGGTTGTAAAACGTGCCAACCCCGAATGACCCCATCACCATCTATGACCAGGGCACAATTCTGCGCTACCGCCCCCCCATCAACACACCACGTCGTATTGCGCTGTTGCTGCATGGTTGGACAGGAGATGAAACATCCATGTGGGTTTTTGTCCGAAAGTTGAACAGTCATTGGCTCCTCGCTCCGCGTGGCCCAATCCCGGCTTTACCCCAAGGCTTTGGATGGGCTGCTCGTTTCGCAAATTATCCCATTTTAAAAATAACAGCCATTACCTTGTTACAACAACTAGACCACTGGCAAAAAACATTGGCCCTACCGGATCTGCCGCTGGATGTCATTGGCTTCAGCCAGGGAGCTGCCATGGCGATCACCCTCGCGTTATCAGCCCCTGATCGCATCACCCGACTAGCGTGCATTGCTGGATTTCTTCCTCACGCAGCTCCAATCGTTCCACTGCCCAGATTGCAATGTTTGGTTGCTCATGGTACACAAGATACAATTATTCCACTTCAACAGGCGCAGCAAGCAGCCCAACACCTTCGTTCATGCCAGGCCGCAGTAGAATTCTGCCAGGCCGAGGTCGGTCATAAAATGAGCACCGCTTGCTTTCAAGCACTAGAAAACTTTCTAAACGTCAGTTAACGTCCACGTAGCACAGCAAACAACCCAATCAGCACCCCAATCGCCGCCAAGCTAACAATCATCAGCCCCATTGGCACACCAACCGGCGAAGAGCTGACCTGGTTCTCAAAGGTTGGAATTACCAGCGGTGGGGGCACCGTAAAAGTCGGCATGCGTGTTTCCTGAACCGTAACAATAAACTGTGCCGCCAAAGTCGGGTCAATCGTCTGTGTGTACAAAGCCGTTGGTGTGGGAGGAAGTTCAATGATTGGCAAATCGCCTGGAGCAAGATCCACATAAACCGACATCATCACCCACCCCACATTGCCCGGAACTCCTTGGTATTCAATCAAAATCCATTCACCAACTGGTGAACGCCCCTTAGCAACCGCCTGTTGTCCAACAAACAAAATTCCGATCTTATCAAATACTGTTCCCGGCCCAGAACGAACATAGACAAAATCTTGACCCTGTCCCGGTTTAACTATCAATAATGGCCCTGTTGGTGTTCCAGTTACAGTCGGAATCATAATCGTCGGAATCTGCGGCAACGATCCAGCCACCACCGACCCCACCCCATTCAACAACACCAAAGCCCCCAAAAAAGCCATGAATAATAACCATTTTGCGAAACGTTTTTTCATAAAATCTCGTATAATTAAGTAACAAAGTTTTTAACAGCCCACAAATTATAACCGAAATATGCAACCACGAATCTATCACGGTACGCTAAAACCACAAGACATTGCCCAGGCCCTCATGGGGCAGTTTCATCGCGGCAATTATCGTGTCCAACAAATTGGTAGTGGAAACAATATCACTGTCCAAATCTCAACCCGCGAACAGGTTAGCTCAGGTGGACAAACCGCTCTGGCAGTCCGGATTGAAAAAGTGGCCGACGGTGTCTCCGTCAGCATCGGAAAACAGGCCTGGTTTGGTGTTGCTGCAAGTCTTGGTATAACCGCATTGGCAGCCTTACGCAACCCATTTACACTCCTCGGCAGATTAGATGACCTAGCACAGGATATCGAATCCATCCAACTAACCGAACAAGCCTGGCGCGTGATTGAGGCCACCGCTGCAGCAGCTGGATCCTCCTTTGAATTATCTGAACGCCTACGCCGCTCAATTTGTGATTACTGCAACACACCCAACCCAGTCGGTCAACCAGATTGCATCGCATGCGGCGCTCCGCTAGGGAACGTTCAGCCCCAAACTTGCAAACGCTGCGGGTTTGTCATCAAAAAAGAAGATCGCTACTGCCCCAATTGTCGCCAGCCCATTCCCTAAAGGCAGCCCATGCCAGTCCTTCATAACACCATCACAGATATTCCAGGTATCCTGGTTGGGCATGCGCAAGACCCAATTGCATTAACTGGCTGTACTGTGATACTTTGTCAGGCCGGTGCAGTCGCTGGAGTAGACCAACGCGGTGGCGCTCCTGGAACTCGCGAAACAGACGCATTACGTCCCATGCATCTGGTTGAACGCGCCCATGCCATCTTACTCAGCGGAGGCTCTGCCTTTGGCCTGGATGCCGCCAGTGGCGTCATGCGTTATTTATCCGAAAAGAACATTGGTTTTAATACCGGCGTAGCCACCGTCCCCATTGTCCCAGCCGCCGTTCTTTTTGACTTGGCGATTGGCAGTTCAACTGTTCGTCCCACAGCAGAAATGGGATACCAGGCCTGTCTCAATGCCAGCAAAGACCCACCTGCGCAAGGCAATATAGGCGCAGGCTGTGGTGCAACTGTAGGAAAATTATTCGGGATGAAAGGCGCCATGAAATCTGGAATCGGCAGCGCCAGCATCGAAATCGGAGCAGGTGTTCGCGTTGCTGCTATTGTTGCAGTCAATGCCTTTGGAGATGTCATCAACCCAAACAACGGAAAAATTCTAGCCGGTGCAAGACCCGTCCAGGTTGGACCCTTTACAATTGGCAGCAATCAACCATTTGCTGACACACTGGAGATGATGCGCACCTTTGCCGGGCGCTCAATCCTCAATTTTGCTGCCGCCCAAAACACAGTCATTGGCGTTGTCGCCACCAACGCCCGGCTCGACAAAGTACAGGCCAATAAAGTCGCTCAAATGGCCCAAAATGGCCTGGCTCTCACTATCCGCCCGGCCCATACCATGTTGGATGGAGATACCCTGTTCACCATCGCCACAGGTCAACACAAAGCCGATGTCAATATCATTGGTGCATTTGCTGTTCAAGTCGTTGCTCAGGCAATTCTTTCCGCTATTCAACATGCCCAACCTCTGCCGGGTTATCCAACAGCCTCCTCATACCATACCGAAAGCTCCCAATGAACAAAGAAAATATCCATCCCTTACTCAGAGACCGATTCTCTTCGCGTCGCATGGACGCCAAGCGCCCAATTTCCTCTTCACAAATTGACCAAATCCTTCAGGCTGCGTGTTGGGCTCCCTCGGCAAACAACCAACAGCCCTGGCGCTACCTCATATTTGATGAAAGCACCCCCAACGAGCGACAAACTGCTCGAAGCTGTCTGAATCCCAGCAACCAGATATGGGCCAATAACGCGCCGGTGCTGATCCTGGCTTTAGCAGAACAAACTCGCTCTGATGGAAAAACCAATCCCAAGGCCATCCACGACCTCGGTATGGCCAATGAAAATCTACTCTTGCAAGCCACTGCCCTGGGTTTGCATTGCCGACCAATGGGTGGATTTGATTTTGATTGTGTGAGAAAAACCTTTGATATTCCAGAGCGTTTTCTCCCCGTTGTAATTATCGCCATCGGCTATCCCGCACCAATTGAAGACTTTCCAGAAGAAGTTCAGCAAAAAGAACAACAACCCCGTTCGCGTCGTCCAATTGCAGAAACTGTATTCTATGGCAAATGGCCTCAGGAATAAATCCATATCTTGCCGATCAGAAAAGAGGTAGAAATGATTCATATTATTGCAGACACAACTTCCAGCATTCCCGTACCAGAGGCAAAGAGCCTCGGCATATCCTACATGCCCCAAATCATCATTTTTGGTAGTCAAAGCTATCGTGATGACACCGAAATGGATACTGCCACTTTCCTCAAACGGTTGCGTACATCTGCCACACTTCCCAAAACAGCTGCACCGCCTCCTGCCCTCTACACCCCCATTTATGCTAGGCTCGCGACCAAAGAGAATACCATTATCGTTCTCTGCCCCTCAGCCGAAGTCAGCGGCACCTATCGCAGCGCAACCGTAGCAGCAGCCGATTTCCCAAATGCAGATATTCGCATCATTGACACACGCAGAATTGCCTCCGGTCTTGGCAGCATCGTCCTGCAAGCCACAGAGTGGGCAAACCAAGGCATGGATGCAGATACACTGGTTACCAATATCCAAAATCTAATGCGCTGCGAACGCACCTATTTCCTGGTAGACACCCTGGAATATCTATATAAAGGTGGACGAATCGGTGGAGCCAAAATGTTATTCGGCAGCATATTGCAGGTAAAACCCATCCTCATGCTCAAAGATGGCCGCACAGAACCCGTTGAAACCCAGCGCACCAAGCGCCGCGCCCAAACGCGCGTCAAGGAACTAATTCTCAAAAATATATCCCGTCAAACCCCTATCCGGCTTACCATTGCCCATGGCGATGCCGCTGAAGAAGCCCTTCGTCTGGCCCAAGAATTAAAAACCGAATTAGGCATCAACGAAATCCCCATCTACGAGCTTCCGCCCGCAGTCATCGTCCATGCTGGTCCAGGAGTATTGGCTTTCAGTTTCTTCATAGAGCCAGAAGTCTGATTCCTCATTCATAAAAAAAGGCCCCCATGACAACATAGGGGCCTTTTGATTCACTTACCGTCTCAAAGCTAGTCCAAAGGGGTAGCCGATTTCTTGCTCGTCACAATTGCCCAAACAATTGCAGCCAGCATTGCTGCGGCCACCACCCAAACCAATGGGCCTTCCGAACGCACAATAATTGGCCCCGCAAGCAACGAAACCAGATTCACAACCTTAATCATTGGATTTAAGGCCGGGCCTGCCGTATCCTTCAACGGATCGCCAACCGTATCACCAACGACACCAGCTTTGTGACGTTCAGACCCTTTGCCCGTGTTCTTTGCCACATCGCGCGGCTCGTCCTCAATCGCCTTCTTTGCATTATCCCATGCACCGCCAGCATTTGCCATAAACACTGCAAGTAATTGCCCGCTTAGGATAACACCCGCCAGGAAACCACCCAGAGCCTCAACCTGCAAAACCAACCCCACCACAAGCGGCAAGAAAACCGAAATCACAGCCAGTGGGATCAACTCTTTTTGAGCCGAACGAGTCGAAATACTAACCACACGTGCGTAATCCGGCTTTTTGGTTCCTTCCATAATACCAGGCACGCGGAACTGCTTGCGAACCTCTTCAACCACTTGCCCGGCTGCACGTGCTACAGCCTTAATTGAAAGCGAACTGAACAACCACGGCAATCCCCCACCCAACAAAAAGCCAATGAACACCTTTGTTTCAGAAACGCGGATTGCATCCAGCGCTCCAGGCATCACGCGATTAATGTCTGTAATGTAGGAAGCAAACAAACTAACTGCCGCAATAACTGCCGAAGCAATGGCTACACCCTTCGTGATAGCTTTGGTCGTATTTCCAACAGCATCCAGGTCAGCCATAATCTGGCGCGCCTTCACTGTCTCCGGCTCCTTGCTATCATGCCAGGACATTTCCGCAATCCCATTTGCATTATCAGAAATTGGACCATAGGAATCCATTGCCACATTGTTGCCTGTGTGACTCAACATACCAATGCCGATCATAGAAACTGCATATAGCACATAATTGGCCCCATCTGCCTGATACAGCAGCATGGCAAACACAAACGAAATTGCAATCACAATCAAAGCCCAAACGCTCGACTCCATCCCAACCGCCAAACCAGAAAGAATGGTTGTAGCCGGGCCAGTCTGCGTGGATTTAACAATTTCCTGCACGGGCGGACGTTTGGTCGCCGTAAAATATGAGGTCAATGGATTGAATGCCACCGCCAATCCAACACCAATTGTTGTCAAAACCGCCAGACGAATATCCCCCGCATAGAGCCAGGCAAGCAAGAAAGCCCACAACACAGTGTTAAAACTCGAAACCTCATACGAACGGAACATCGATTCTTCTGCATCGTGCGACCGCAAAAACTTGATTGGGAATTTCTCCCAAATCGGCACCGTAAAAGTACCCAAAATCGAGCTAATCACACCCACTGCCCGGATAATCAAAGGATAGACGATCCAAACAATATCATTGGTCGCCTGATACAAAGTTAGGCCCAGGATCAATGAGGATACAATCGTAACCTCATAGCTCTCGAAGATATCTGCTGCCATACCAGCACAATCACCAACATTATCGCCCACCAGGTCAGCAACCACCGCTGCATTGCGCGGATCGTCCTCAGGAATATCCTTCTCCACCTTGCCCACCAGGTCAGCGCCCACATCAGCAGCCTTGGTGTAAATGCCACCACCCACGCGCATAAACAAAGCCAGCAGCGTGCCGCCAAAGCCAAAGCCCAGTAAGGCATCCGGCGCAGCACGACCAAAAATGATGAAGATGACCGTGCCGCCCAGCAGCCCCAGGCCATCGGTCAACATTCCAGTAATCGTTCCTGCATAATAAGCAATGGAAAGCGATTCATTAAAGCTGCGTCGAGCTGCTGATGCAGAACGCACACTCGCCTGAATTGCCATCCGCATACCCAACTGCCCAACCAAAAGCGAGAAGAAAGCACCCATCGCAAACGCAACTGTACGGCCAATTGCCACAGCAATCAAAGCGCTATCTCCAAACTCCTCCACCGCCTCGCGGCTAGGCTCCACCACATACACGCTCAGAAACAATGCACCTGCCAAAATCAAAATTGCCGGAAAAATGGTGCGAAACTGTCGGGTCAGGTAACTATCTGCCCCAACCCGAATCGCATCCCATACTTCCTGCATCTTTGCTGTACCTTTATCTTTGTTCAACACAGTGCCGCGTAACAACCAGGCATACAACAAGCTGATGAACGCGGTTAACAACACACCCAGGATTGCAAACTGCTCAAATGGCGTTGTCAATCCATGCCGTGAAAGGCCAAAGATATCCATGCTGCCTCCGAACCAAAAATGGGATTTTTACTAACCCAATTATTGTACACGAATGCCCCAAAATGTCAATTTGATTAAGCGTTTGATTAGAGCTTTCGATAAATATTGACTTTGGGTAAATGCTTGTTGTATAGTGTTATGCGACTTACCAAAGAATTTTGGGATGTTCACCCCAAAACCTTCATCCTCAACCAAGGAGCGAATATGATTCGTGTTTCCGAGTTGACAAAAAACTACGGTTCGCGCGTTGCCATTGATCGAATCAGCTTTGATGCCAAACATGGCGAAATCTTAGGCTTTCTCGGCCCAAACGGCGCCGGAAAGACTACCACCATGCGCATCCTTACCAGCTACATGCCCCCCACCTCTGGCAAAGTGGAGATTGGCGGTTTTGATGTTGTAGAACAATCACTAGAGGTTCGAAAAATTGTTGGTTACCTGCCAGAAACCGTCCCTCTCTACCCTGATATGACGGTGAGTGAATACTTGCAGTATATGGGTAGCCTGCATCATGTTGCGAATCTATCTCCGCGCGTTGAAGAAGTCCTGAAAATGGTGAGCCTGCAAGACCGTGCCCGTGGCTATGTATCCAACCTATCCAAAGGAATGCGTCAACGGCTTGGGTTAGCACAGGCGCTCATCCATCGCCCCAAAATTTTAATCCTCGATGAACCCACCATTGGCCTCGATCCGGCTCAAATTATCGAGGTTCGCAATCTCATTCGCGAATTGGGTTCCTCTTGCACGATCCTCCTTTCAACCCACATCCTCTCTGAAGCACAACAAGTTTGCAATCGCGTACTTATCATTAACAAGGGTCATATTGTAGCCGAAGACACTCCCCAACGCCTGCAGGCCCGACTAACAGGCGCTGGGCGCGTTTTATTGCGGGTCCTCGGCAACCCAGAAGACGCCATATCACCTATTGCAACAGTCCCTGGTGTAACCAATATCACCATAAAATCACAAGACACCATCGAATTTGAAACTGCCCCAGGACAAGAAGCTCGGCCACTCGTCACTCGTGCCCTTGTCGCTGCCAATATCAACTTACTTGAAATGAAATCTGCCGCCCTCTCGCTCGAGGAAATCTTCCTTGAGCTGACGCGCGACGAACCCATTGCCCCGGTCATCGGACAACCCGATGAGCCCGATTCGGCTCAGGAGGCTTAATCCCCATGCAAAACATTTGGACTATTGCACGCCGCGAACTAAAGCATTACTTCATCAGCCCCATTGCTTATGCAGTTGCTTTTATGATTCTGCTCATTGTGGGCATTATTTTCTACACAAATTTGATCGCCTCGCTCGTTTACCAATTTGCCCCAGGCGTAGATGTTATCGTTGGGCCCATCATCACCCTGGTGCTTTTTACCACGCCAGCTGTTACCATGCGCACACTGGCAGATGAACAACGTAGTGGAACAATGGAATTGATCCTCACCGCCCCGGTGCGAGACTGGGAACTTGTCGTTGGCAAATGGCTGGGAGCGTTTCTCTTCTATCTCATCATCATCCTCCTCACATGGTTCTATCCTATCATTCTTAATCAACTTGTTAGTCCTGGGATTGACCAGGGCCTCATGGTTGCCAATTATTTGGGACTGCTGCTCATGGTTGCCAGTCTCACAGCCATTGGAGTTGCCGTCTCATCCCTGTTTGCCAATCAAATAGCCGCCTTCTTTGCCACGGCTGGAATCCTGCTTTTCCTCTGGATGATTGGATTTCCAGCGCAGGCCATGGGCGCCAGCACAACGAGCGAAATCATCAAATATCTTGACCTCAGCGAGAACTTTTTCCCCACCTTCTACGAGGGTGTCATCGAACTCAAAAACATTGTCTACTACTTGAGCGTCACCGGCCTGGCCTTATTCCTCGGTTCACTCTCTATCCAATCCCGGAGATGGCGATAATGAAACTCAACCGCAAACAACTCGCCCCATGGGGCCTCTACCTCGCCCTGGCAGCCCTGTTAACCACCCTGATCGCATACTTGATTCAGCGTGAGTTCAGCATCATTGTGCAGGTCAGCCTGGCACTAATCATTCTCGGCATCGCCCTGTTTGCCATATTTGACCCTCAAAAGCTCCGTGAAGCCTTCACAGGACGCCAGGCTCGCTATGCAAGCAATGCCACCATTCTCGTCATTGCCTTTCTTGGCATATTGATCGTTGTCAATTATTTGGCCTATAAAAATTCAGCCCGCTGGGATTTAACAGAAGACAAGCTACACACCCTGGCCCCGGAGACAATTGATACACTAAACAGCCTTCCCATGCCAGTCAAAGCACTTGCCTTCTTCTCACAATCCGCATACAACACCAACGAGGCACGTCAACTGCTCGAATCCTACCAATACAACGCTCCCGAAAAATTCTCTTACGAATTTATCAATCCCGAGCAAAACCCGATTGCCGTTCAAAATGCTAATGTAACCCGTGACGGAACCATCGTCTTACAACTAGGTGACCGACAAGAATTAGTTTCCTATCCTACCGAAGAAGAAATGACATCAGCCCTTGTCAAGCTGCTTCATCCCGAAAACCGCGTTCTCTATTTTCTCAACGGTCACGGAGAGCTCGATCCATTCGGCACAGACGATAATTCCTATTCAACCCTGCGAACCACGCTGGAAAGCAAAAACTACACCGTTGAAGCACTCAATCTGATCGGGCAACCACAAATCCCCAGCAATGCATCCGCTGTGATCCTCGCCGGGCCTGTGCAGCCCCTTTCCAACTCAGAGATCGCTATCCTGCAAAATTATTTGGAAAACGGCGGCTCGATCGTCTTTCTTCTAGAGCCCCGTCTCCTCACCCAACAAGCCCAAGGATGGGAAGTGCTGCATAGTTACCTGCAAACATCCTGGGGCTTACAACTGAACGACAGCATTGTTGTTAATCCAAACGACATGTTTGACCGCGTAATTGCCATTGGCGACCCTGCCACCTATGCCAATCACCCCATTGCAACCAATCTAAGTGGCCTTGTAACACTCTTCCCAACCGCCCAGGCCATTCAAATCAACACAACCGATCAGCCAGTGAACATAACTGCCGTCATCAGCACCAACCAAAGAGCCTCTTGGGCTGAAAGCGACATTGAAAGCCTGCAAAACGGCAACGAAACGATCGGTGATGGCGACACCCCTGGCCCGCTCCCAATTGTCGTTGCGGGCGAACATTACATGACCGGAGCGCGCATCATTGTAATTGGAGATTCCGACTTTGCTGTCAACGCCAACTTCTACCAATATGGCAATGGTGACCTGCTTGTCAATTCCATTGATTGGGCCAATAAACAGGAAAGTTTAATTAGCCTGACCCCCAAAACCAATACCCAACGCACCCTCGTTCCACCCACTACCGGCGGCATGGCCATCATCTTCCTAATCGTTTTCTCACTACCAGTGTTGGTCATCATCGCAGGCGTTATCGTCTGGATTCAACGCCGTCGCAAAGGATAAGCCTTCATGAATCGCCGCCCCACCTGGATTATGCTTGGTCTACTAGCCGTTGCCTTACTGGTACTCGCCTTTTTTGAGTGGACACCACAAGGCAAACAAATCAGCCAAACGCCCACACCAACCAGCCCACCTACCCTGCTATCCGGATGGGATGCAGAACGAATCGTTCGAATCCAGATTCAGCAATCTGGGCAATCCGAGTTTGTTCTCAGCCGTCCCAGCGGTGGTTTATGGGTTGCAGAGAATGAATCATCAGCCATCAACCAGGAAACCGTTTCCTTCCTGTTGAACTCCATCACCAGCGCATCCATTCGCTCCAGTTTATCCAACGACCTGGCACAAGATGTCACCGGACTTGCTGAACCGATTCTATTCCTCAGCCTGCAAGACACCTTTGGCGCAAAAGTAGAGATCAAAATTGGCCTTCAAACTCCCATTAGCAGCGGTTATTACGTCCAGGTCAACAGCGATAGCCCGGTTGTCGCTGGAAAATATGAAATCGAAGATGTTTTATCCATCTCCTCCCTGCAAGCATTGATCCTTCCACAGCCCACCCCATAAAACACTGCCTTTACAGGTATTGATTTTTACTCAAAAAAAGTGTATTCTGAATTCACCCCAACTAACCAAAGAAGGTTGCCAAAACTTTATGGATGATCCATTAATTATCAACGTGGTAGACGACGAAGACGAAGAATATTCAGCGATAGCCAGGTTAATTGAACTTGGCCGCCAAAAATCCTTTGTAACGATTGATGATATTTTGCACTTCTTCCCAGAAGCCGAACAAGATGTTGAACAATTGGAAGAGGCATTTGCCGCATTAATGAGCGCCGGCATCGCCTACATTGAGGACGAACCTATTCTTGGCGAGCCAACTGAAGATGAACTAACCCTGACCGAAGAAGCTGAAGCCGAAGCTGAAACCGCCGCTCAGGAAGTTTCGCTGGACGACTTAGAAAACATAGACACCGATGATACCATCGGGTTGTACTTGAAAGAGGTCAGTCGCGTTCCGTTGCTGACTGCCGAAGAAGAAGTAGAACTTGCCCAACGCATTGAGCGAGGACGCATGGCGCGCGAAGAACTAGCTCGCAGCAATGTCGTCACTCGTCGGCGACACGAATTACGCAGGCTGATTGAAGATGGCTGGACAGCTCGTGAACATCTCATCACCGCCAATTCTCGTCTGGTCATCAGTGTAGCCAAAAAATATATGGGACGTGGCGTTCCTTTCCTCGATTTAATACAGGAAGGAAACATTGGTTTAATTCGAGCAACCAAGAAATTTGATTATCGGCGCGGCCACAAATTCAGCACTTATGCCACCTGGTGGATTCGCCAGGCAGTCACTCGCGCCATTGCTGATCAGGGCCGCACTATCCGTGTTCCAGTCCACATGGGCGATCAAATCAATAAATTACTTCGAATTCAACACCAACTCACCCAAAAACTAGGGCGTGAACCATCTGTTGAAGAATTAGCGCATGCGCTCGATGTTCCTCCCAAAAAAGTCGAGAATATGATTCAAGTCGCCCGCCGCCCCCTATCACTCGAAACCCCAACAGACGACGAAGAAGACTCGGTACTAGGCGATTTCATCGAAGATGACGAAGCTCCACCACCAGATGACACTGTTACCTATAACTTACTGCGCGAGCATCTGGAAGAGGTACTCAATGCACTTCCACCTCGCGAAGTGCGCATTCTTCAACTTCGCTATGGGCTTTTGGATGGACAGGCTTATACACTTGAGGAAGTAGGTCGAAAAATGGGCGTCACACGCGAGCGCGTGCGGCAAATTGAAGCTCAGGCTCTCAGTCGCTTGCGTCACCCTTCTATTCGTCGAAAGTTGCGCGATTACTTGGGCGAATAATATCCCAATGCCAATCTGGGTAAATTGTTCCTGTAACGATGAGCGTCTGCCACCCCAACAGACGCTCGTTCTCTATTTCGTTGCGGAAAACACTTGCATTCTCAGCGATTCTAGTGCATACTAAAAGGTGGGAGGCTCCTCATGGCAAAAATTTCTTTGCGTGCTTACAACCGCGAAATCGAGAATCTTATCGAACGCGGTCAAACCAGTGAAGCAATCGGGCACTGCAAAAACATCCTTCGATACTATCCCAAGCATCTGGAAACATATCGGCTGCTTGGGAAGGCCTATCTGGAAGCGCAGCGCTTTGCTGAAGCAGCGGATATTCTTCAACGTTTGTTGGCTGCGGTACCGGATGATTTCATTGCCCAATTGGGCATGAGCATCATCCGCGAAGATGAAGGTAATTTTGACGCGTCGATCTGGCATATGGAACGCGCATTTGAAGTACAGCCAGCCAATGGCGCCATTCAGGCGGAACTACGCCGACTTTATGGTCGGCGCGATGGTGTTGAACCGCCTCGCATTCGCCTTACACGCGGTGCACTGGTACGCATGTATGTGCGTGGACAGCTATATCCTCAAGCTATTGCCGAAATCCGATCTGCCCTTGCCGAAGATCCCAAACGCACTGATCTTGAAGCCATCCTTGCTGGAGTCTATTTTGCTTCCGGAAAAAAGGTCGAAGCAACCGAAATCTGTGGTCGTCTGGTCAGCAAATTCCCATATTGCTTTGAAGCCTGCCAAATTCTGGCTGACATCCTCCCGTCAACATCCAAGGCCGAAGATGCCAAAATTTACCAGGCGCGCATTGAAGCCATGGATCCTTACATTGCCCATCTATCGCCTAATGCACTGACCAGCCAGGATGTGCCAGAACAGGCCATTCAGCTAGAACGGATTGATTGGCAACCCATCACAGAGACAAAAGAACAGCCAGCCTGGACATCTGCAATTGGTGTCAATTGGGAAGCACAGGAAGAAGATCAACCCGATTGGCTCACATCCGCCATCCCTGGTCCATCAAGCGGCCCATTCTCTCAGCCCCCAACTACACAAACCGCCTCCTCCGAATCAAATCCGGAATTTACAGCACAGATACCCGATGCTGACCTTCCCGATTTTCTGGCCTCCGCCGGTTGGACAGCATCGTCCGGAGATGCAACAGCTTTCCCAGAAACACAATTGGCTGGTGAAGACCAGGTCGAAGAAACCGGCTTCTCTGGCGAACAATTGGAAAGTGCCAACATACCAGATTGGTTACAAGCCATGGCTCCCCAACAGGCAACCTCGGAGACACCTGAAGACGACTCCTCCCGTACTGCGCTGCTTGAAAGTCTATTTGGCTCATCCGCCGAGGAAACTCCAGCCACGCCCGCTGCTGAAGCAGCCACACCCGATTGGCTTTCCAGTCTCGGACAGGAAACTGCCCCAGAACAAACCACGCCCGCTGCCGAAGCAGCCACACCCGATTGGCTTTCCAGTCTCGGACAGGAAACTGCCCCAGAACAAACCACGCCCGCTGCCGAAGCAGCCACACCCGATTGGCTTTCCAGTCTCGGACAGGAAACTGCCCCAGAACAAACCACGCCCGCTGCCGAAGCAGCCACACCCGATTGGCTTTCCAGTCTCGGACAGGAAACTGCCCCAGAACAAACCACGCCCGCTGCCGAAGCAGCCACACCCGATTGGCTTTCCAGTCTCGGACAGGAAACTGCACAGGAACAGACCCCCATCATCGAGCAGCCCGTCGTCGAAACACCTGCCGCTGCTGCCCCCGGCGCAGAATCTGACATTGACTCCGCTCTT
>CAYVRT010000002.1:130328-196429 GCA_964453115.1 uncultured Anaerolinea sp.
CCTGCCGCTGCTGCCCCCGGCGCAGAATCTGACATTGACTCCGCTCTTGCCTGGCTTGAGTCCCTGGCTGTCAAGCAGGGTGCTGATGCCGACTTCCTCCTCGTCGAACCGGACAAGCGCACCGAAAAACCACCCGAGTGGGTCGAAACTGCCACAGCCGAAGCCCAATCTGCCCCAGCGCCCACCCCCGCTGCTGAAGCACCGGTCGAGCAAGAACCGCTCATTCAACAACCAGTCGCCGAGCAACCAGACACACCCACAATCCCCGATTGGCTTTCTGGAATAGACGAACCGAATACTTCACAAACCGTTCCTTCAGCACCAGATCTTAACCAGGGTGTAGACATCACCCAACCAACGATGCTTGCGACAGGATCCATAGATATTGCACCAGAAGCAGAAAAACAGCCCGAAATTACCCTGGAAGAGAAATCTGATGCCAACATTCCGGACTGGATTAAAGCTGGTGCTCAGGCAGAAGAAGAAATCGTTGAACTGGGTCTGCCACCTGAATGGTCCGAAACCCCCGTTCAACCCATTGCACCAGAACCAGTAGCCGATGAAGGCTGGTTAACTGGGCTAACATCGGAGGAACCGTCACCAGCAACAACCGAACAAACTGCCTGGATTATTGAAGAGGTAACTACCCCTCCCATTAATCCACAGCCAATCCCTGTTCCGGAGACTAATCCCATGCCAGTAGCCAATCTGGAAGATCCCAATGCCGTTCTTGAAGTTGCCCAACGAGCCATGTATAGCGGAGATTTAGATACAGCCATCCCGCTCTATGGACAACTGATTGAAAACGGCAAGTTGCTTGAAGAAGTTATTCATGATTTACGCGACGCATTGTATCGCTACCCAATTGACATCAGCATCTGGCAAGCCCTGGGTGATGCCTATGCGCGCAACAACCTTCTTCAGGAAGCACTGGATGCATACACCAAAGCCGAGGAGTTGTTGCGTTAAGCCCGCCATGGAAAGAACTGTCCCCAGCACAGCATCGGAAGAAATTGAGCTATACCTGCGCACAATCTACTCACTATTGCGCTCTACAACCGAAGTACAAATTCGCACACTGGAAGAAGTTCATGCTGCAACCAACTCGCTTCTTCACCCCGGTGCGCGCGGTGAAGCACCCGATGTCTCGGCTTTCATTTACAGTTTGTTGCGGTTACCCAGTTGCATTCCACAAGTGCAAACCGTTCTGCTTGGTCAAAGCTCCGACGTTTTTTCGCGTCACGGATACACCGGGGTTGAAGCATGGCAATCTGTCAGCGCTCGCGCCCGTCGCAGACGATGCTTCTATGATAACGAAAAAACCCTGGCTGTTTACATTGCCAGTCGCTCAGACATTGAAGATGTCATTCCTGTGCTGACTGCCTTCCAAATTGAATGGAACAAAATTCACGTCTTACTCAATCGCTGCTCGCACGACCGCCTGTTTGATATTCTCGAAAATCTCCCCGGAACATTTGATGATCTGGCAGAAACGCTTCAATTGCCGGAAGAGGACCTGGAAAGGCTCTGGAACGTTTGGGCAACCTCTCCAATTCCAGGTATGGAAAAAAATGGCTGGAATGCCCAACATTATCTTCTGCGCATCTATCAGCAGCGCTGCTCATTTGGGCTACGCCTATTAAGCGGCTCACTTAGCGAATACTGGCGCGCAACACGCTTATGGTGGGATCGCATTGAACATACTGCTCCTGAACTGCTCAACCGACCAGTCTATTTCATCTCGAGCAACACGCACAGCATCACCAACCTGCTAAGCGGTTTTGCACTCAAGCAACAAACTGTCATAGAACAATTCCTGGAAGAACCCAGAAACGTCCGACTACGAGACGAATGGCGATCCATTCAAACCGGACAAACCAATGCCAGCCGCGAGAACTTTCTTTACTACTTACTTAAAAAACTGCAACAAAGCGAAATTGGACTAGATCTTAACCGCATCCAAAAAATAGACGAACAAGAGCATGGCATTCTGCACGTCAGCAGCGAACACTCTTTTGATGTTGAAGCCCAGGTCATTGATGTGTCCCTGCTTGACCCAACCACATTCGATCCCCGCATTAAACCCTGGAAGAGCGATCCTTCAATGGAATTTTTGCGGCACAGCAATGCCCTCATTTTGAACATTGACTACCCCCTTGGTTTAGGAGCATATAACATTCTTTCCAAAGTTGCAGAACATGCCAGTCCCATCCTCGGCGTCTACATCATGGGCAAGGCAGCTACCCTCAATGGCGTACGCGGCGATGTCATGATTCCCAATGTTGTTCAAGATGAACACTCTCAAAACACCTATCTGTTCCAAAACGCATTTTCCGCTACCAATGTTGCCCCCTATCTGGCCTATGCAACAGTTCTTGACAACCAAAAAGCAGTCAGCGTACTCGGCACCTTCCTGCAAAACGCCCGAATCATGGATGTCATTTACCGTGAAGGCTATACAGATATAGAAATGGAGGGTGGCCCCTATCTATCTGCTATTTATGAAATGTACCGCCCCAAACGGCATCCCATTAATGAGATAGTAAACCTCTACGGTGTTCCATTTGACATTGGCATTATTCACTACGCATCGGATACGCCCCTGAGCAAAGGCGAAAATCTGGGCGCCGGCACCCTTTCATATATGGGAATGGACTCGACCTATGCCTCCAGCGTAGCCATCCTGCGTCGTATTTTTGCGCTTGAGCAACAGCGTTTATCCTGATTTGTTCACTGCCCCGTACCAATCAAATCAATCACCACCACCTCAGGTGGCGCAAGAAATCGCACTCTCGGCGCTACAGTACCTTCCATGCCCAACCCGCGTGTCACGTACAGCGTTGTTCCAAACTCCTCATACATTCCCATCTCATACCGCTTTCCAAAGTCGGAAAATGTAACGAGAGCGCCATAGATAGGCAACCGTACCTGACCGCCATGCGTATGACCGGCCAGGTAAAGGTTCATCTTCTGAGCAATTGCAACATCCATCAAATCTGGAGAATGATAAAGCAACACACGAAATTCATCTTCAGGTAAATCCATTGACAAAGAACGCAAAGCCTGTCTATCGCGTTCCCGCCAAATATCACTCACACCTAAAATCCACACCCGTTGGCCGCCAACATCTAAAGCCACCGCCTCGTCATTCAAAACACGCGCCCCCGTAATGCCATCAAACAAACGTTGCGCATGTTCAACATACTCCACCGAGCCATTGACGGCATACACACCCATTGGCGCATCAAGCGTTTCCACAATCTGCCGTGCATGTTCCCAGGTAACTGGGTCCGATCCAAACGACGTATTAAAATAGTCTCCAGTCCAAACAATTACATCCGCATTCAATCCTTGCACCAACGGGATCAAGGCCCGCTCGCGCACTGTGATATACTCCATGTGCAAATCAGATAAATGAACGATTCTCAATCTTTGCCCAGCAGGTAAACGATCTGTCTCAATTGTTACCTGCCCAGTTGTTAGCTGAAATGGCTCAATGTAAAACCCATACACTACCAACGCTGTCAGCAATACCTGAACAAACACCAACCATCGAAGCAACAGTTGTCCCCCGACTCTTTTTTGCATCATCATCCACCCCATGCCCCAGGCAACAAAAGTCGCCCAACGTGTCATCGCAAATGAAATCCACCCCGGTAATGGATGACCATACGAAAGACCGAAGACTGGCAATAACGCCAGGCTGAGCCAATCCACAACCATCCAAATGACCAATACCAATCCGGCTAACCAAAATTGTTTTCGCATTTGCCAAGTTTATCACAAAAAATCTTGACGATTTCTCGAAATTATGTGTTATACTTTTAAGTCTTGCGGCATTGCGGGCATGGCCTTATATCGTTTGTATTGGCGCGCCATCCTGACGGAGTCAGCACGGCGCAACAACCGGCTTTTGACCGGCGGTCTTCGCAGACCGGATTTTTGACCTCGTTGTTCCCCTCACTTCAGGAGTCTCAACTTGACTACATCCTCTCCTGCTATGGGATACGACCTGCAACGCGCCATCTCGCCCAACCGGTTAGTGGGTCTATGGCGCATGATGACAGGGTACCATCTCCAATACATCGCCGCCACCGTGAGCCTGGGAATTGCAGCGGTCGCCAAAACGCTGACCTATATGCTCCTGCGATATTTTGTAGACAACTTCTTCATAGCGCAGGTGGCCAGCGTTTCCCTCACCGTCATCGCCATCGGCTTCATCTTACTTGCCCTCACCGAGGGCGGATTCACCTTCCTGAGCGGCACACTTGCCGCAAAAACAGCCGAAGGAATTGCGCGACGTTTGCGCAACTACATCTTTGATCACATCCAAAAGCTGACCTTCACCTATCATGATGAAAATCAAACCGGTGAATTAATTCAGCGATCCACATCCGATGTAGATGCAGTCAGACGTTTCTACGCCGATCAGGCAATTGGCATCGGGCGCATCATCTTGCTCTTCATCATCAACTTCATCGCCCTACTCAACCTCAATGTCACTTTAGCCTTCATCTCCATCGTCGTCCTTCCGCTCATTGTTGTCATCTCCCTGTTCTTCTTCCGGCGTGTCTCCAAAGCCTATGAATCCTATCAGGAACAGGAAGCCACACTCTCGACCACACTTCAGGAAAATTTGACCGGCGTTCGGGTTGTTAAAGCTTTTGCCCGCCAACAATACGAAATAGACAAATTCGAACAGAACAATTGGGAAAAGTATCAACGCGGTAAACGATTGCTGAAAATGCATTCTATGTTTTGGCCCATCTCTGATACCTTGTGCGGGTTTCAGATGCTGATTGGCTACCTGACCGGTGCATTGATGGCAATCAATGGCGAAATCACGGTTGGCACTTACCTGGCCTATGCCGGGCTGATTGTGTGGATCATCTTCCCCATGCGCAACCTTGGTCGCATCATTGTCCAGCTCTCAACCGGCATGGTCTCCTATGGTCGAGTGATGGATATCATCAAAGAAACCCGTGAACCTCTTGAGGAAGCAAAACACACACCACAAGATACCCCTCAAGGTCATATTGAATTTCAACAAATCGGTTTCACCTATGCAGACGCCGAAAATCCCGTTCTTAAAAACATCTCTTTTGAAGCTCGTCCGGGACAGGTCATTGCGCTACTTGGTTCTACTGGCTCAGGAAAAACCACGCTTGTCAATCTACTCCCGCGCTTTTACGAATATACCAGCGGGCAAATTTTGCTCGATGGAACTGAACTAAAACAGTACTCTAGTCGCTATCTGCGACAGCAAATTGGTATTGTTGAGCAAGAGCCATTCCTCTTCTCTCGTTCCATCCGAGAAAACATTGCCTATGGCGTCTCACGCCCCGTCACGGATGAAGAAATTGAACAAGCAGCGCGCGCTGCCGCCATTCACGAAGTTATTCTCAGCTTTCCAGACGGCTACCACACCCTGGTCGGTGAGAAAGGCGTCACCCTATCTGGCGGCCAAAAGCAACGAGTTGCAATTGCTCGCACGCTTCTCAAAAATCCGCGCATTTTAATCCTGGATGACTCAACCAGTTCGGTAGATACAGAAACCGAAGCCGAAATCCGTCAAGCACTGCAAAACTTGATGCAAAATCGCACCACATTTATCATCGCTCACCGCATCCAAAGCATTATGTCCGCTGACCTGATCCTGGTCTTAGACCGGGGCCAAATTGTCCAAAGCGGACAACACACCAGCCTTGTCCAACAACCTGGCATCTATCGTGACATCTACGAAATCCAAACCCGTATCGAAGTAGAGTTGGAAAAGGAAATCTCCAATGTCAACTGAATATTTTGAAGAAGAAGAGTTTCAAAGTAAATTTAATGGACAAACCTTTCGCCGCATCCTTGCACTCATCGTCCCACACTGGAAATGGGTGCTAGGGTTTGTCATCACCATCATGGGCGTCTCAGCGCTTGACGCGTTATTTACCTATCTCAGCAAACGTATCGTAGATGAAGGCATAATTGCCCGCAATGCCCCCATATTGCTTGATATCCTCACGCAATATGGCATCCTGATTGTTGTACAGGCCGCTGGCGTATTCATTTTCATCTACCTGGTTGGCGTATTAGGCGAACGCGTACGCTACGATATGCGCCGCATGATGTTTAACCACCTGCAAAAACTTTCCCTCTCATACTATAGCCGCACACCTGTTGGTTGGATTATGGCCCGCGTCACCTCTGATACAGACCGTGTCGCCGACCTTGTTACCTGGGGTTTGTTGGACTCTGCCTGGGCCATTATGAACATCATTACCTCGATGGGGTTCATGATTTATATCAACTGGCGCCTTTCGCTCATCGTTTTTGCTGCTCTTCCCATCCTCTTTGTTGTTGCTATCGAGTTTCGCAAACGAATCGTCTCTCAATATCGCGCCGTACGGAAAACCAACTCTAAAATCGTTGGCGCTTTTAATGAAAACATCACCGGCGTGCGCGTTGTCAAAGCCCTGGGACGCGAGGAAGGCAACCTGCGCGAGTTTGGAAACCTGACCAGTGAAATGTATAACGCTTCGTTCCGGGCAGCCTGGCTGAGTGCGCTCTTCCTGCCCTCAGTCCAACTCATCACAGCTCTTGCAGTTGGCAGCATCATCCTATATGGCGGCACACAAGCACAAACAGGTGCGCTGACTGCTGGCGGAATTACGGCATTCGTGTCCTATGTCACCTTCATGATGTGGCCCATTCAAGACTTGGCACGTGTATTTGCCGAAATCCAACACGCTATTGCCTCTGCTGAGCGTATCTTCTCCCTCGTTGACTCGCAACCCGACATTACAGATCAACCCAATGCCAGCGACCCGGGAACAATTCAGGGCGACATTGAATTTGAACATGTCAGTTTCACCTACAAAGGCGACACCAAAGAAGTACTGCATGATTTCAACCTGACCGTCCAACGCGGCGAAACCATCGCGATTGTTGGCCCAACCGGTGGCGGCAAAACAACCATTGTAAACCTGCTTTGCCGATTCTATGAACCAACACAAGGGGTCATTCGAATTGGCGGCCTTGACTATACGAAGTTTTCACTCAAGGCAATTCAATCTCGCATTGGTGTTGTCCTACAAACTCCACACCTTTTCTCCGGCACCGTTCGAGAAAACATTCGATATGGTCGGCTTGATGCCACCAACCCCGAGGTTGAAAACGCCGCACAGCTCGCAGGAGCTCATGAATTCATTCAAAAGTTGGAAAAGGGCTATGACGAGCCAGTTGGCGAGGGTGGAAATCTACTTTCCACCGGCCAAAAGCAGCTCATTAGTCTGGCGCGCGCCATCCTCTCCCGTCCTGAAATTTTTATCATGGATGAAGCCACAAGCTCGGTTGACACGCTGACAGAAGCTCTCATCCAACGCGGCATGGAAGCATTGATGCAAGGCCGCACTAGTTTCATCATTGCCCACCGTCTTTCAACCATCAAACGAGCCGATCGAATTTTGGTCATTGAAGGCGGAAGAATCGCCGAAATGGGAACCCATGCCGAATTGCTGCGACTGCGCGGCAAATACTATCAGCTCTACACACAACAATTCCGGCATGAAATGTCTGCTGCTTACGACCCCTTTGATCCCAAAGTTTCAGCACAGGAGAAAGCGATCGCAGCATAACCTCCCTCAAAACCCAAGCCCTGGCCTGCTTCACGCACAGGCCAGGGCATCTGTTTATGGTAAAAACGCAAACGCGAACAATCGCTGATCTGCAATTGTTGCAATATAAATCAAATCTCCTCGACTCTCCGGCTGCTCATAAAGCGGCCTCAAATCCATTGGAGCATTCCGATCCAGAATCAGATAATCAACCCCATAACGTTGCGCTGCGGCAACAGCCATTTCCACATCGCCATTTGGGATAACAACAGCTGACCACCTGGTAACTGCATAGAACCCAGGCGGATTGTTCACCATAAAAATAGCATCTATTGGTAAATCCAGCTCATCCAATGCCTCATAGGTCGTCCAGCTTCTCTGCCAATCCACCGCATCACTCATCCCCCAGCCAATCAATTGCTGATTAACCACCACCACAGTGAAGAAAGCCGCCATCCCAACCAAACCTACTGAAAAAAAACGTCCTGCCTGTTTTCGACTCCAACCGCGCCAACGACTGGCCCACATCAATACACCATCCAACCCGCGCGGCACCACCGCCCAAAACGCAGCCTGCAAAGCAGCGCCCGAGTGAAAAAAGCCGCCTCGCGCCCCAGCAAAAGGAAAAGCGATCGTCATTGTCAAAAGCGTAACCAACCACATCCCAACCACAAATTGCGCCCAACGGCTGTTCCGCTCCATCCACAACCCAATCACTATCAATGGTAGCAAAAACACGCTTCCCTGAACCCCCAAAGTCGTCCTCAAATTCATACCCAATGCCCAGCCACGTTCCGCAAGAATAGAATGAGCCCCCGAATTCAACCAATTCTGAAACGTCAATTGATCTGCCGGATACACAAACGTCTGATCATAATTCGTTAACCAAAGTGTTCGGCTACCACCCGATGAGAACGGACTGCCATAATATTCCAGGTTGCGCACCATCCAGGGAGATATAAGCAATCCATAAACTGCCAATAAACCCAACAACCATGCCACACGTTGCCTGATCCCCTTACCTTGCCAAATCAAAATTACCACTCCAGCAAATAACCACAAAACTCCATCTGCACGCGTCAAATGCATCAATCCTGCCAAACCACCCAGAACAGCCCCACGCCACCATCCAAGACGCACAGAGAAATTCTCAAAACCAGCAACCAGAAACAGCGCACCGAGAACAAAGTACAGCACAAACGTTTCTGTAAGGCCATTGTATATCACATAAAAACCGCCAAACAACGCCAATCCGCCTGAAAGCCAAATGGAACGCTTTTTCAGAGCAGAGCCTGCATTTAACCGCCCCGCAAGCCATGCCGTGAGCGGCACAGTTGCCGCGCCCAACAATAAAAACGGCAGCCGCGCCCACAAAAAAGCCGTATTCTTTGCCAGCATCATCCCCAGAGCCGCCAACAAAGCTGGCAACGGCATCCAATAGGTAAACGCTGGATGCGGCAATCCCGAAGGATTATCTAAATAATTCCATAAAAACGGTTCCCAAAACCCCTTCCCCTCAGCCAAAATTCGCCCCCCCACATAGTAATATTCAGCATCCATATACCCAGGAGTACGCTGCCAAATAGCTATTACTGCATACATCAAAATCCCAGCCACAAACAATATCCAGCCACTTCGTTTCAACATATCGGCCTTACCGTTCATAACCAAATACCAGCAAATCTCCATACTGCCATACGCCAATCGCTTGATAGCGTTCATCCAACCACTGTAGCGCCGGATGGCGTTGTTCGCCCAGCATTTGATACTCCTCGATAGCCTCCTGAAACACAACAAAATATACCCGCTGTGCATTTGCCGCTGCCGTGTCCAAATCTGGTTCCGGGAAAAGCTGCATTGCTTGCTGACTTGCAATCGCATAGGTATCGTTATGAGACCCAGCTGGATCAGCAACAAACTTCATTGGCAAATCAGGAGCATAGAAATGAGATGGGAAAAAAGATAATTTGTTATCATGTACAATCACATCCCCTTCTTGCACCTGTGCACGCAGACCCACCATGGCATCTTGAAAAGGAGCTCTCGGAAACGTATTGAATGTGTAGTAAAACGGGAGTGAAATCACCGCTGCTAACACAAAACCGCCCAACACCAATGGTCCAATCCCCCGCCGCCAGCGTCTTGCAATCACCCAACCGCCAAGAAGGAAATAAGCCAGCGAAGAAACAAGAAAACCGCGTGGAACGAACACAGGTCGAATGAAATACGAAACAGTAAATAAGAACATCGGTAGCCCCAATGCAATCATCCCGATCAGGCCCAGCCCCATCTCGCGCCTCCCCTCACGTACGGTCTCAAACACAATTAGCGCAAGCAATTGGAGGCTCAAAATCGCTGCCAACACCAGCCAAAATCCATCCAATGGCAAATGAACCGTAAACATCAAAATTGCCTGAAAAACCTCCAGTATACCAGGACGCGGCGTCCAAAAGGCTCGCTGCACCTTCTCCACCTGCCCAGGCACCATCCACAGCCAAGGCAATGCCAATAGCCCCACAACCAACAATGCCACAACCAATTTTTCCAACAATTTCCATTCACGGCGAACAACCAGCCAAAGCGGTAGCATTGCCAAGCCAAAAATTGCCAGATTATGCGAATACATTGCCATTGTTGCGCTCAACACCAGTCCCAGCCAATTGCCCCATTGGCTGCCCGCTTGAGAGCGCAAGATTCGCACAAAGAACCAAACATATCCCAACTGCCCAAGCGCCAGCGGAGCATACATGCGCAGATCCTGCCCATGATAAATCTGTAGCGGAGAAATTGCCGTCAAAAATGCTGCTGCAAGCCCTACCTGTGGACGAAACAACTGCGCCCCAACACCGTATGTCAGAGCAACAATCCCCAGGCTAAGCAGCACACTCAACAAACGCAAGAACCACAATTCACCGCTGATCTTCATCCAAAAGTGCAGTAAAAAATAATACAGTGGCGGCATCGTATCCGCCGCCGTACCTTGCACAATCGCCCCCAGGCCGCGCTGTGCCAAGAAGTAGCTAAATGCGTCATCATATTGAATGCTACGCGACTGCAAGGCAATCAGCCGCAGCCCAAGGGCGAGCAAAAGAACCCCAAGCAATCCCCAATCTTGCAACCGTCTATCCGCGCCAGCCACTCCGCGCCTCCGCAATCTCATCCACCCAGGCTGCTGGCGGGCGCATTGCCCACCAACGCACCCAATATAACATCACAAACAAAAATAAAGGCAATGGGAAAAACATCAACGGGCTTTGAATTGGCTGATAACTGTTTTCCAAAGTCGCAAGGAACAAAGCCCACAACCCTCCGCCCACAAACAACATTGCTAAAATCACCCATACAGTCCCCAGCCGTTTCCATCGCCCCTGAATACCTGCAAACACCAGCGTCAATGCTGGCATCAGCACAATAAAATTGCCGGGGTCTGTTTGAACGCCAATCCATTGACTGATCGTCAATGTCAAACAAAATGTCCACAAGAACATGCGAAACGATAAACGCCGCGCAATTGCCCATTCCACCAGCAAAAAGAGCGCCAACACTCCAGTCAATGCGTATCCCAGCCGTTTGCCAATTGCCGGCCAAAAGCTAGCCAAAGCCGCACCGGGCGTACCCGGCGGGTTATATCCCGGATAGCGCAAAATCTCCGCCACATTCTGCCGCAGCCAATCTGGCAATAACAAAAACGACAGCCCCACCAAAAACAATAATGTCCCAAAAAACCAAAAAACCACTTTCCAGCGCCGCTGAACCAGGCTCCATAGCACAATCAACACCACAGCCAATACCACCACCTGCGGCTTAATCGTTGTCAGTGCCAACAACACCCCAGCCAGTTCATCCAAATTATTGCGCATTGCCAACAACGTCGCTACCAATCCCAGAGCGACCAAAATAACCGCATTCCCCAAGATCAAAGGGCGCAGCGCATGATACCAGGTAACCGAAAACAAAAAAAACGCACCCAGCATCAAAGCTCCAGGCCGCCAACGTATCAAGCGCATCGAAAAATAACTCAACAGGACAAGACCAAGTTCCAAAACCGTCATCCAGGCCGCTCGCGCCCAGGTAAAATCCTGGATTAGCGCAAAAGGCAAAAAGACGACCACTGAATACAAAGGATATGCAACACGAAGTTCATGCTCGCCAGGACGTGCCGCCCGACCATATACCATTGTCTGAATTTCCAGTGCCGCCTCATCTGAATAGGGACTAACACCCTCTGTTAAAAACATGCGCGTTCCGACCCAATGAACCAGAAAATCATTTCCTCCTGGATTTTGACTGGCATAGCGAAAATTAATCACCGTTAACCCAACCAAAGCTGCAACAACCAATAAAACAACCAACCAGCCAAAGCGCGTCGAACCTCGCTGTCGTTTCAAGCAATTCTCCTTTATGCGCAAGATATGTCCAATTATACAGGAATTGGCGCTTTTTGAGCGCTCTCATTCCTGTTTGTTGCGATCTGATCAAAAGATAATACCAACAAAATAAGCAGTAAAGTCCGCAACCCCACCGTCAATGGCAAACTCCAGAACCAACCGCGCGAAAGTAACAACGGCCATTCCATCAAGTTAACCATCGTTAATGCCACAGCCAAAAGCACAGCCTGTCGTTCGTCCAAACATAAAATCACCCAGGGCAGCAAATACAATACCCACTGCGTGCTCCATCCAGGTGACCACAAAAAGAAAAGACTCCAGGTTAGCCCCATCACGCCTACCCACTGCCTCATCCCATTCCCTCGCACTCGGATCAAACGCCACAGCCCCAACGCGCCCAAGGAGATGAGAACAGCCCATGGCGGCACCACAGCTTGATTTCCACGTCGTACAGAAGCCATGGATGGATCTAAGTTTTCAACCACCGGCCCAAAATTCCCGGTTCGATAATTTCCATCCAGCATAGCCCAAATCGTTTCCCAAGACCCCTTGCTCCCCTGTGAAATCAGCGATGCAAGTGTAAAGTCTGGCGAAGCCACCCAAAGCAATGCATAGACCCCGATCGCCAAAATCAATGCCAGAAAAGTCGTGCGCAAAGCATCACGCCGCCGCATAAACTTCCAGGCAGCTACCAATACCATAGCTGGGAAAAATTTCACCAAAATTCCAATGCCAAGCGCCAGTCCAGTACGGTTTGTGCGTCCTTCCATCAGCCAAATAAGCCCCAATAACGTCGGCAAAACCGCCAACGCATCAAAATACCACCAGCAATAAGCCAGGCCCACCAAAACCACACCATACATCAACAACCGCTTCCAGGCCTGTTCCTGAGACCAAACGCGGCGTAGCAATCGCCAGAACAACACCAGGTTCAATGCATCTGCTACAGTAATCAAAAAATACAACAAATAATCAAATACATGCTGCTGCCCACCTGCCAACCGGTACAACAACTCAAACACAAACGCCGGTATCGGTGGAAACTCTATCCAATAATTGAAATACGGCCAACCGGGGATTTCGGCCAGAGAATAAAAGTGAAAAAAATCGCCATAGCCACGCAATCCCTCCAGCGGTGAGGCTAAAAGGAAAGCCAGGCGACAAGCAAGAAAACCTCCTACAGCCCAACGCAAGATCCCCCGCTCTCGAAAACTCATCTCAGCGACCATACAACACGCTCATTTCATCCAAATACAACAACTTCCACCCCGCCTCATCCAAAGCCTTTACCAGTGGACGATCTGGCTCAATCAAGACAAGGTTCACCCCCCAGCGATCCAGTTCATCTTGCCAGCCCTCACCCGCCTGAACAATTCGAATCCATTCACCAATCACTTCATCTCCATACAAATCTGTACGTCCATCCACAAACACTGGATATTCAGGCAATTGCCAAATCAAATACCCACCCCAATTATAAGAATTGAATAGGCGTCCCTCTGGCTGCTGCGACCGGATCCAGTTAACCGCACCAACCGGTGAACCAGATTGTAAATATGCATTCACCAGGGATGGCTGTGTTACCACATACAATTTTATCAGCGCTGCCAAAGCAACCATGATCACCAACAAAAAATTAATCACCTTCCGAACCGTCTGTGGCAAGTCGGTCTGCCCACCTTCTACCTGATGTAATTTAAGCCGGGAACGAAGTGGCGCGCTCCGATCCCACCACTCACACAACAATGGCCAAACATAACGGCTCAAAACCGGCCCAGATACCAACGCAAACGGCCCAAAGTTGCGCCGTGCAACCAGAGCCGCATAACCAAACACCAGAACCGCCAAAAAATCTCCACCATCCAATCGCCGACGCGAGAAACCAACCGCAGCAAACAACCCAAACAGCATCCACAACAACGGCTGTTGCGCCACATCATGAAAATCGGGCGAGGCCCACTCGGCAATAAACTGCTGTAAGGCCTTCACCCCTACCGTCTGGAATGGAATCAGCCATGTATCCAACCCATTCGGGTTCAGCAAAACCGCCAAGCCGGCCGCAACGCTCCACCCACCCAAACGCAACAATTTTCGCCAGGACAACGCCGCTTCTGCCTCCCCACCAAGATGGTTAAGCAATTCACCTCCCAAAGCTGTAACCAACAACATAGCTCCCAGCACATAACCGCCATGCAAATTCGACCAAACCAACATCAAAGCTGGCACAAGCCATAAGCGATCAATTGAACGCCACTTATATAAATACAAAACATAAGCCAACGCAGCAAACATTGCCAATGAAATAACTTGAGGACGAGCAGACCACACCCAAGCAGCCATTAAAGCCACCAACACTGAGATAAACGCTCGCAACAGTCCGTGGCCTTCCATCTGCAGGTAAGCAAATACCATGCTGATCGTCGCGAACAAGGCTACTAACGAGCCCAACGCCAGATACCCTCCCCATGCATACGCCCCATAGAACAAAACTTGCGCCAACCAGCTATGATTGATCCAATCAGCACCCAACCGCGTATACGAGAACACATCGCTAACCAATGGATAACCCGTTTCCACCGTTGTCTGTCCTGCCCGCAAATGCCACCATAAATCGCTTTCCAACGGAGTGCGCGCGGCCATTAAGAACACCAGCAACATCGTCAATACAAACAACAAAGTATCCATGCTATTCCTGCGTTTCATGGATAATTTACCCCCAGACCAAGCTCCTGTGGCCGAATTACCTGCGACAATCCATAAAACACATAGTAATCGCCAATTTGCTTTTCCTGCCAACGCACCCCCCGTTCGGTAAAACCAGCCCTCAATCTTTCATTCAATTGCGGGTTATGTGTCGTAATATAAGCCACCCGCTCACTCTCTTCAACCCATTCTCCATAAGGTGGATAGCGATCATCACGTTCGGTATAACGCAAGTCGGTGTGATAGGGTAAGCGCGGCACAAAAATTAGCTCTTCCCGTGATTGAAATGCCAACGGATACGCCACCCAGTAATTGCTATATCCCCTTTTCTCATTATTGGCCTTCAAAAACTCGCTCAGCTCGCCCATCGAGCGATGATCTACCATAGAAGGCTCATAAAATTGCGTTGTCACTCCAGGCGGATAGCGATTCGCAGCCTGTAATGTTCCCCAAAAATGAAACCCGACCAATACGGCCAGAATAAATGCTCCCTGCTTCCAGTTCGAGTCACGAAAAATCTGATCCAATGCATACCCAGCCGCCAGGGCCATTGGCACAGCCATTGGCAAAAAATAACGACCTGAAGGATCAATCCCAAATGATGTAAAAACAAATCCCGCCATCAACGTCAGGCACACTCCGGCCAAAGTACGCGCATAGGCATAATGATCCGTTCTGCGGCGCAAAGCCGGAAGAGCCAGGACAAAAACCAACGCCCAGGCAATTAGCGCCAAGGGCAACAGCGGCAGTGCCAACCAATCTACAGACCAGGGTGGGCGCAAGCCAAAAATCACCGTCCCACCCAACAACAAAAAATTAAATAGGTGCTTAAAGCTGCGCAAAATCCAGGGGGCTTGTTCAACAGCCACCGCACTACCAGTCAATTCGCTCAACAATGTCCCGACACCATTTTGCATTGCAAAAATCCACCACGGCAATGCCCCAACCGCAAACCCGGCCAAAACCAGCGGCCAGACAAACCAGCCCCGTCGTAATCCCACCCCCTTTCTCCAACTCCACAGCATAAACAATCCAGCAGGCACACTATAAACCAGGGTCAATGCATTTGCCCACAACCCAAGCCCGGCCAGCACCCCCCAACCAGCCCATCCTGCCCCCAATCGGCGCAGCGAGTAATTCCCCGCTTCTATCCGCCTTTCAAGCGAGAAAGCAAGTAAAAGCAACAAATTACCAATCAGTAACGCTTCCCCATATCCACCCAAACTTGCCGTTGTATACAAGGTAACATTCACTGTTGGCACCGCCAACACGCCCGCAGCCAATAAACCAGCCTGAAGCGAACGCAGTCCAATCTGTCCAATACGCACTGTTGTCAGAATAACACCCACGTACAATAACACCTGCACAGCTCGAATAACCCACACCTGTTGACCAAACAAAGCAAACCCTGCCGCGACAAACCATGCATCCAGGCTGCCCATATAAGCCTGTCCATAGAAAAAGATGGGCATTGCACCCTGCAAAATATGCCGCGCCATCAATGCCACAATTGCCTCATCGGCATTAAAAGGCACCACGTCCGCCAAAAGCAAGCCTATTTTCAATCCCACAGCGACAACCACAACAACAACCAGCCACAGCCAGGGTTTTCGTAAAATCTCTATCATCATCTATCCTTCGTAAAAGATGCCCACTACTCTATTGTATGTCAAAACCACCAAATCTACGCTGCCAAAAGAGCAGAAAACGGTATAATCACACCACATTTATTTTATCAGGAGTTGGGCATGAAAACCAAATCCTTCATTCTCATCACAACAATCGTTCTTCTCTCCATTCCATACCTCGTTGGCATTTCAAGCGTTCCCTTTCACCCCGATGAAAGTACTCACCTGTACACCAGCGAAGACGTCACTGTCTTTTTCAAGAACCCCACTCGATTATTTTGGAACCCGTCCGTTCAGGATGCGCGCCAAACCTATCGTCTACTGGATGCTCCCCTTTCACGAACGGTAATCGGTTTAGGGCGGACCTTAACCAGCCAACCAGCCATCGTCAGTGATTGGAATTGGTCAAAAACCTGGGCCGAAAACGAAGCTGCTGGCGCCTTGCCCACACGCCAATCCTTGTGGATGAGCCGACTTTTCTCAGCACTTTTTTTCCCCTTTGCACTGCTTTGCATGTTCTTTGCGGCCCAATCACTGATCGGTGCCAAAGCAGCCTGGTCAGCACTTCTTCTAACAGCACTGAACGCCTATCTATTGCTTCATGGACGCCGCGCCATGAGCGAAGGACTTCTATTTCTCAATATCACTTTCTTTGCCTGGGCGCTTTTCACCTGGAAGAAGCACCCCTGGCTGCTCGCCATCCCAACAGCTCTGGCATTCAGCGCAAAGTATTCCAGCATCCCGCTGATACTCATCGGGCTGATCTCCATGGTTTGGCCCATTTCACAGCGACCATGGCATTTGCGAATCCTGGACAGCGTCCGATTCAGCATACTTTCAGGCCTGATCATTTTTATTTTACACCCCATCTTCTGGTCCGATCCACTTCATGCCATCCCCGCAGCACTACAAGCCCGACAGGATCTGATCGCGAATCAGGTTTCTGCCCTCGCAGCCATCCAGCCAGACCAAATCCTGAACACCCCAATAGAACGCATGACAGCCCTCATCATCCAGCTGTTTCTTGCACCGCTTGCCATTGCCGACGTTGGTAATTACCTGGCACAAACTCAACTAAGCGCCAATGCCTATCTTGCCAATCCGCTAAACACCTTACTGCGCAGCCTGACAGGCGGCGGCATCCTGTTGGGATTAACCATTATCGGCCCGCTCTTGTCCAGCATCCGCCAAATTCGCCAGCGAACGCTTGTCCGTCCAGTCCTCTTATCAGGCATGGCTCTTGTGTTGCAAACCACATTTCTTGTCACCACCGTTCCCCTGCCGTTCCAACGCTATGCAATGCCACTGCTCCCCTGGTGCATCCTCTTCCAGTCTCTGGCAATCGAACAGCTGATCGAGCGCTTCCTCCCCCAAAAACAAAAGCAGCCCCTGAACTAACCAAGGGGCTGCTTTTGTGCACACTACACGCTAAAGATCGCGATGATACACGCGGTGATTCTTATATGCGGATCCGCCCAGGTTAATCAAATCGCGGCGCATTTGCACCGCTGTTTCAGCCACCTGTGTCATCTCCAGATGTTCAAAACCATATTGCCGAACCGTCTTTTCTAACTCCGCATACATCAACGCCGTACCGCCCCGCCCCTGATATTCAGGCAATACCCCCACGCCATTACCCGAAACCCATTTTGTGCGCTTCAATTCCATCAAAATATCTACCAGATTCCATGGCATCAACCGTCCGCGCGCCCGCTGCAAAGCAGATGAAACATCGTGAAACGCAAACAGAAAACCAATGACCTCTTCGTTGTAAAGAATGATCTTAATCAACCGCGGATCAGCAACTGTAATTAACATATCCACCACATATTTGACCTCGCGATCACTGAGTGGATAGTATTCCCAGTTATTGACAAATGTTTTGTTATACGCCTCGCCAATCTTATTAGCCCATGCCTTTAGCTGGGACTTGGTCTCAAAATTCTGTACCCGGAACGTCCCGCGCTCACTCACTCGACGTGCAATCTCGCGGGCCTTTTCAGGCAAAGCAAACCGATCTGCCGGCAAATAGCAAGACACAAAATCCACTTCTTTCTCAAACCCCAAACTCTCCACCAAGCGTACATAATAAGGCAAATTGTAATTCATCATCGTCATCATCTGCCGATGTTCAAAGCCCTCAATTTGAATTCCATACCCATCAAAGGGTGAAAACCCCTTTGGCCCAACAATTTTGTTTAAGCCACGCTGCCTCGCCCATTCAAAGGCCCGCTCAAACAAAGCATTGGCAACTTCCTGATCATCCACACATTCAAAAAAATAAAAAACCGCCTGCTGAGTACCATGGTAACGATTGAACGGTTTGTTCTCCATCGCTGAAATCCGCCCAACCACCTCTCCACCTTGTCGTGCCAGGAAGAAATCTGCATCCGAATGTTCGTAAAAAGGATGCTTCTTGCGATCCAGCATAATGCGCACATCGCTATAAAATGGTGGCACCCACTGAGATGTGCCTGCATAGAGCCGAAATGGAAATCGAATAAACTCCTCCACTTGACGACGATTCAATGTATCCATCTTTTCAATTTGAATCATAATACAACCTCTCAAACAGAAATAGAATTTGCAGCAGCCTCACACCAGGGGAACAAATCGGCAGTCACAAGAAAATACCCAAAAAAACGACGCCCGTTTGCAAATGGATGATCAAGCTGATACTGTTATTGAGTATACACCCTTTTCATCAAATATAAAGACAAACCCAATTGCTTTTACAAGCGCTCGCATCCATTGCCCCCAACCTGTATAATCTAACCATGACCAATCAATTGATTCACGAAACCTCTCCCTACCTTTTGCAACACGCCCATAATCCAGTTAACTGGTATTCCTGGAATGACAGCGCTTTACAACGCGCCCGAACCGAACAAAAACCCATCTTCCTATCCATTGGTTATGCAGCCTGTCATTGGTGTCATGTCATGGAGCAAGAATCCTTCGAAGATACAAGCATTGCCGAATTGCTCAATTTACATTTCATCAGCATCAAAGTAGACCGCGAAGAACGCCCCGATTTAGATAACATTTATATGAGCGCTGTCGTTGCAATGACGGGGCGCGGCGGGTGGCCCATGACCGTCTTTCTGACACCTGATCTCGAGCCATTCTATGGAGGCACCTATTTTCCGCCCACCCGACGTTATGGAATGCCGGCCTTTGCCGAAGTCCTGCTTGGAATTGCCCTGGCGTGGAAGGAAGATCGCACCAATCTTTTGCTATCTGCAAAGCAATTATCCAAACACCTTCAAACTCAGTCTCAATGGAAATTCTCCCCGGCCGCTCCCGTTTCCCCCTCCCAGGCTCTCAATCAGGCCACACGACAACTCACTCAAACCATCAACCCACAAACCGGCACATGGGGAAATGCCCCACTCTTTCCGCAACCAATGACCATCGAATTCCTGCTCCAACAGGCTACACGCGGCAATCAAATTGCCCTCCAATGCGCCGAAACAGCGCTCCAGGCAATGCAGCGCGGGGGCATGTACGATATTCTGGGTGGTGGTTTTCATCGTTATAGCACTGATGACCAATGGCTCGTCCCACACTTCGAGAAAATGCTCTATGATAACGCACTGCTCGCCCGAACCTATCTGCATGCCTACCAACAAACTAGCAACCCGCTCTACCGCGACACCTGCCAGGCCACGCTCGATTTCATTCTGCGCGAAATGCGCAGCCCTGAAGGCGGTTTTTACAGCAGTTTAGATGCCGACTCGCCTGAAGGCGAAGGATTCTATTACACCTGGGAAGAAAACGAATTGCGCTCTGCTCTTCCCCAAGAAGAATTTAGCGCCTTGATCACAGCTTTTTTCCTCTCAAACCGTCCAGCATTTGAAGGCCGTCACATTCTCCAATGGCGCCAATCCCCTCTCCCCCGTGACCAATGGCCTCCCACCCTCCAAAAAGCGTTGCAACGTCTGCTCTTGCTGCGTCAGAGCCGCACCCCACCCAGCACAGATGACAAAATTTTGACTGCATGGAATGCACTCACTATCCAGACCCTGGCACAAGCAGGACAAGCTCTTTCAAATCCCCATTACCTCAATGCTGCTCAGCAAGCCCTCACTTTCCTGGTCACCAATCTGCACCCCCAAGATCGTCTGTTGCGCTCCTGGCGCGCGCAACAGGCTCACATTGATGCCTACCTGGAAGATTATGCAGCCCTCGTCTTGGCCTCACTTTCTGTCTATCAAGCTGATTTCAATCCCAAATGGTATCAATCTGCTCACTCATTAACTGAAGAGATGATCAACCTCTATCGAGACCCGCAAGGCGGATTCTTCGATGTGCGCGCCGATGCCCCCAACCTGCTTCTACATCCCAAAGAAATTTACGACAACGCCACTCCATCCGGTAATGCGTTGGCTACCCTCGCTCTCCTAACCCTTCAGGCCTACGGTGAAAACCCGTCTGTCTCCCCCGAAGAGTTACTCCAAACCCTACAATCCGCCATTGCGAGCCACCCACTCGCATTTGGTTGCTGGCTTCAGGCACTCGACTGGCTTGCTGGGCCAGTTAAACAAATTGCATTGCTTTGGCCATCAAACGATCCCCCCCCCAAAAAAATCTTAAGCGCAATCCACAGCCCCTACCGGCCACGCACCATCCTGGCAGCTTCCTCGAATTCAAGCGAGATGCTCCCACCCATTCTCCACGAACGCCCATTACATAAACAAAACCCCACCCTCTACATTTGCCAGGACTTCACCTGTCAAATGCCCGTTAGTGAATGGCCCACCATTGTATCTACACTGAATGCAAAAAATCTACCAACTCGTGATTAAATGCATCCGCCAAATCCACTGGCATCCCATGTCCTGCACCGGCAATTTTCACATGGCGGACATTCATCACACCTTGCAACAATTGCCCCTGAAGTTCTGTCGGCACTGTGCGATCCGCCAAGCCACTCATCACAAAAACAGGCATTTTCAATTGACACAAACGCGGCAAAGAATTGAACAAAATCAGTTCCCGCATGGCCTGCCGATATACCGTACGGTCAACCGCCAAAATCTTCTCTACCACTTGCCGACGCAGTTCATCCTGGTTCGGATGAGGAAACACACGTCTTGCAACCATTTCTGCCTGTGCCTGTGGCCCCAAAATCATCGCCAGTACCCCGCGCCGCAAAAAATACCACCACACACCCAGGCTGCGTGGGCGTAACCTGGCAAAGGTATTCACCAACACCAAACACTGCACCTGTTCAGGAAAATCGAGCGCCCATTCCTGCGCCAAAACCCCACCCATTGAAATCCCCACCAGCGCAAAAGGCACACCCACCATCTGCCCAGCCCATTCCGACATCTGCTGAACGACTGTGTGCACCCGCCAAACAGGTTCCCGCAAAACTGAACGCCCAAACCCCGGCACATCCAGCGCCAAAGGTCTCAATCCAGCAAATGCCAAAGCATCCATCTGCATTTGCCACATTCCTGCATCAGCCCCCAATCCATGTAACAGAATCACAGGGCTACCCTGCCGACAAGGATCTATAAAAAACAAGTCCGCCATCATTCACCTCATCAACTCTTAGGTTATAATACTACAAAACCCTGGCATTCAGACCAAAGGAGAAACCATGGAAAAATTTATCATCGAAGGTGGCATACCGTTGCATGGTGATGTCACTCCTGCCGGCAACAAAAACGCTGTTTTACCCCTTCTGGCAGCCTGTCTATTAACCGATGAACCCATCCTCCTCCACAACGTTCCCAATATTCTTGATGTTCGCAATATGCGCGCCTTGCTGCAAAGTCTGGGCGTTGAATTCACCCCTGTCGGCGAATCAAGCTGGCGCATTCAGGCCCAGCAGGTACGCCCTGCTGATCTCGACCCGGATTTATGTCGAAAAATTCGCGCATCTATCCTCCTGGCCGGACCAATGACAGCCCGATCTGGCGAACTGCACCTGCCCCCCCCTGGAGGAGATGTAATTGGCCGCCGTCGCGTTGATACACACCTGCTCGCTCTGCGAAAGCTTGGCGCTCAAGCAATCTATGATCGCAATTTCAATTTCTCTGCCCCACACGGCCTCACCGCCGCAGACATCCTGCTTGACGAAGCCAGTGTTACAGGCACCGAAAACGCAATCATGGCTGCCACATTGGCACGCGGCACCACCATTCTGCGAAACGCCGCCTCCGAACCTCACATTCAGGAACTCTGTCATTTCCTCAACCTGCTTGGAGCCCAAATCGAAAACATCGGCTCAAACACCTTACATATCACTGGCGTTCCTCATCTGCATGGTGGAGAATACACAGTTGGGCCAGATTATCTCGAAGTAGTCAGTTTCATCGGGGCAGCTGTCATGACGCACGGCTCAATCCGTATTCGCAACGCTGGGCCACAATATCTTGATATGGTTCAGTTGGTCATGGAACGTATGGGGGTTGAATGGCAAGTTGAGGGTCAGGATATTCTTGTCCCATCCAAACAGCGCATGGAAATTGAACCCGACCTGGGCGGTGCCATTCCGGAAATTAAAGTCATGCCCTGGCCTGGCTTCCCTTCCGATCTGGTCAGTATTGCGGTTGTCATCGCCACCCAATCGCGCGGCTCCATGCTCTTCCATGACTGGATGTACCCCAGTCGTATGTTCTTCACCGACAAACTGGTCGGCATGGGTGCACAAATTGTATTGTGCGACCCCCATCGTGTAATCATCCAGGGGCCAACGCAGCTCTTTGGTGAAAAGATGGAAAGCCCCGACATTCGCGCTGGCATGGCGCTCGTCTTGGCGGCACTTTCTGCCCAAGGGCGATCCGTTATCCGAAACATTGGCCAAATTGATCGAGGCTATGAAAAAGTCGAGCAAAAACTAGCCGCCCTTGGTGCCAAAATTCAGCGTGAAACAGAGTAATCCAGAATTGGAAAACAACGAGCCGGGCAGTCATCATCCCGGCTCGTTATCATTTCACCTACAACAAAACTAACTGGCTTTCTGATCCAAAGAAGCCACAAAATCGAGAAATTGCTGCACCACATCACGCAGCGCGGGCTCTGGCAAAGCCCCAACCTGTTCATGCACAACCTTACCATTGGCAACAAACAACATCGTTGGAATGCCTTGCACGCCAAACCGCCCGGCCCATTCCTGATTCTCATCCGTATTCACCTTCGCTACTACCAGTTTGCCAGCATACTCCTTAGCGACTTTATCCAGAATCGGTGCCACCATTCGACAAGGCCCACACCAGGGTGCCCAAAAATCAACGATTACAGGCAAAGCTGATTTTAAAACTGTTTGTTCAAATGTTGCATCAGTTACGTGAAGTGGCTCATTAAAAGTCATTGTCTCATACTCCTCAAAAAAAGTTTACAGATAACTTAGATGCGCACGAGCGTCAAAAGTTACACCTCGCGCCCCTCATCCTTCTTGCGAAAATCAACAAAGCGATAGCCAACCCCGCGCTCCGTCAAAATATATTTTGGGTTAGCCGGGTCTTTTTCCAGTTTCTGACGCAAATAATTTACATACAAACGCACATACTGCGCCTCATCGCGATACTCATACCCCCAAACCCGTGTCAGCAATTGATCATATGTTAATACCCAGCCGGCCTTTTGCATCAAATGGTATAAAAGACGATATTCTGTCGGGCGCAGTTTCACCAACTGCCCCTCGAGCCAAACCTCTCGCCTTCCAAAATCCACTCGCAGCCGCTCATCCACTTCAATCACCTCCGTCGAAGCTGTCCCCGCCGCCATTTCGCTTCGACGCAACACAGCCCGCACGCGGCTAACCAGTTCACGCGGGCTAAATGGTTTGGTTACATAATCATCAGCTCCCAATTCCAATCCCCGCACACGATCCTCTTCTTCCCCCTTTGCCGTCAGCATAATAACCGGTACTGTGCTAATCTCTCGAATCATCTTCAGCACATCAAAACCATCCACATCCGGCATCATCACATCCAAAACCACCACATCTGGCAAGTGATCACGCAGCGCCTGCATCGCCTTCATTCCACGGTAAGCTTCCACTACCCGAAAGCCATCATGTTCCAGATTGAGGCGAATAAAGCGCGCCATGCGCTCTTCATCATCCACAACCAAAATTAAGCGGTTCTTAAAAGACTCGTCCATTCCATCACTCGCGAATGAAGGAAATGATTTCCTCTTCCTGTTCACTTGGCATAATCTCGATAAAATTCATCCGCGAAATAGGCCACACCACTGTTGTCACACTTGCCTCCAGATAATGCAGGTCCTTCCCGTCCTTCCGACGCGGATTTTTAATAACCACCAACAAGTCACCTGGCGACGGCAGTTGATCTACTTCTCCCAAAACGGGGTCTTCATTTTGAATGTGCAAAAGAACAGTTGGCATAGTCACCTCTAGTAATGAATCAAAATCTGAATCTTAAACTTACCTAACGAAATAATATCTCCATGGCTAAGGGGGTAATCCACATGAGGCACAATCTTTTGCCCATTCACCCGAGTTCCATTTGAAGACCCCAAATCAAAAACAGATACCCGATTTTGCGAGATACGCAACGAAGCATGCAAGCGCGAAACACCCTGCGAATAGGCATCTTGCTGTGAGAGATCCACATCCGGAACGATGGGCTGTCCATCCGTCACACGGCCAATGGTATACTCGCTTCTCCCCGCCAAGTGAATGATCTTGCCGCTCTCCATCAGGTGCAACGAG
This sequence comes from uncultured Anaerolinea sp., assembly GCA_964453115.1. GTDB lineage: Bacteria > Chloroflexota > Anaerolineae > Anaerolineales > Anaerolineaceae > JAIWNK01. The sequence continues at coordinate 155,341 of CAYVRT010000002.1, forward strand.
ACCACTGCATCAGCCCCCGAAGAAGGCACGGTGGTCGGTGTCTCCTGCACGCTTTGCGACAATGAAATGTCTAAAGCATCTGATGGCGTGCGATTAATAGACTGTGTCGTTAAGTGCTCAACCGAAATCAATTGAGCCCCGCACTCGCTGCAAAACAACGCGCCGGGTAATTCCTGGTGATGACAATTTGGACATAGAATCATCGTCTCTGCTCCGGACTTGGCAACAATAGCAAACCACGGGTTCCGTACTTGATTCGCTTGTCGCCCTCTTCACTAAAATGCTGAGTTTGTTGGATATGTTCCGCTTCCATCAGAACTGTATGCGCCAGTTCGCGCTCTCCTTTAGCCAGAAGATGTGTTGCAAGGTGATGCAAATGTCGCGTCGCCTGAGTCAAATTACCTCTGCCAACTTCGATGCGCGCCTTCTCTTGAATTCGGTACAAAGTCAACCGTGACATCGCATCCACAATCGGACGCGGCGGGGTTTCCCGCTCAAAATTGACTTGCACCGAGCGTTTCAAATCAAACAAAATTCTCGTCTTTGAAATCGTCATCGTTGGCACGTCCATCCGCACCGCGCCATTTGCCAGTTCAACCACTGTTTTTCCTGGCGGAAGGGATGGCACCAAGAATTCAAGCAAAATACTCAGGTTCTTCCCATGATGAAGATTTCCCAATGGGACAGGCGATTCCAAAGGCAAGGGAGCAATATCCGGTCGCACCCGAAACGCTCCTTGCAACGTCACATCTTCTGAAACCTGATAATGAAATTGCAGGCCACGTGCATACAAGACCTCAATCGCATTCAGCTTTTGCTCCACAAAAAGCTGCAAATCCTTATTTGAGGTAACAAATGTTGTTGTCCCACCAGAAGTCGAGGTAATCTGATCCAAAAAGACATCATTCCATTCATGTCCAATGCCTAACACATGAATCAAGATGCCCTCATCCGCCGCATCTCTTGCCAACGCCAGCGTCGGCCCCTCATCTCCATATGTGTGTCCATCTGTCATGAAAACCATATATCGGCTCATCTTTGAATCGCAGCGCCGAAGCAAATCTACCCCTAATTGCATCCCACGATAAATCTCTGTTGAGCCTCCAGGCTGCACACTCAGTAGCAGCGCTTCTACCCGTCCCAGGTTAGCAACCCGCGTTGGCGGGATCAACACCTCTGCGCGATCGCTAAATGTCACCAACGAAAACACATCCTGCGGGCGCAACTTTCCCAGCATCTGCAAGATATTCTCCCGCACCATATCCAGGCGCTGCCCCTGCATTGAGGTCGAGCGGTCTAATACCACACACAAGCTAACCGGTGGAATGCGGGCCGGGTCAGGTTCAGCCGTACAGGTCACATCCAGCAAAACATAAAATAATTGCTGCTCATCCATCAAAGGGATTGCCGAACGACTGAACTTGGCACTTAAAGACACCGCAGCTCGAGCGCGAACTTGTGGCGGCAAACCAGAATCATATTCTGCGCGTCGGTGTTCGTGGCGTAAAATTTCATACGCCTGCTGAACATTCAAAAACACCTCTCTTGCCGCCGGGTCTGGGTTTGCATCGGGATGCAGACGTCGGGCAGCCTCAAAATAAGCCGACCGCACCTCTTCTGGGGTGGCATCAAAGGGTATTCCAAGAACGTTATAGTAGTCTGACCCCATAATCCTTTCTACCTGTCTTCCTACAAGTATTGAACCAGAATAACACTGATATTATCTGGGCCGCCCGCTGCATTGGCTGCCTCAACCAATTGATGGCAGGCAATGGAAGGATTCGGCGCATCATGAATTATCTTAAACATTTGCGAATCTGGCACTACCCCCCATAAACCATCGCTGCACACCATAATATATCCAGGATGCGGCAGTTGTCGTGTCTCAACATCAGGCCGCAATGGCTCCGCCTGCCCCAAAGCCCGATACAACACATTCCGATTAGGGTGTACCGCCGCCTCCGCCTCGGTAATCTGCCCCATCTCCACCAAACGGCGTACCAAAGAATGATCCTGTGTCACTGGGCGCATTCGTCCATCGGGATAAATAAAATAGGCCCGGCTATCTCCCACATGAGCAATCGTCACCTGCTCGCCCAAAATCAACACCGTCGTCAATGTCGTTCCACCGCCCGGCGCCCGGCGCATCACCACTTGTTGTGCCTGCTTAACGCCCTGCTCCATAATCTCTTGTAAACTTTCTCCGCCCGATTCCGACTCCGGAGCGAGGAACGGCAAATACAATTTTTGCAACAAGTAATTTGACATGGCCTTCGCAGCAAGTCGGCTGGCAATTTCGCCATATTCATGTCCACCCATTCCATCCGCAATCACAAACACACCAAATGGAATATCACTTAGCCCATCTGCAAACATCGCATGAAACGTGTAGAGTGTATCCTCATTGTGATCGCGCTGTTTTCCAACCGATTGCGCACTGCCCACCAACAGTTGAGCCGGACGCAAATCAAGATGCTGCTCCTCGTGTTCTGCATCCAAATGCTCTTCCAATAAAGGCGCTGTCTTAACATCCACATGCCCACTGACACCCTCAGGGGGTGTCTCCACCTTCACCTCATCCTTTTTGCCAAAAAGTCTCTTCAAAAATTCGAACACTGTCTACCTCAATATCGCAGGATTATGTCAGAAGAGCATACATCAAATGATCTGCTGAGCCAATATACAACACATTATTCAAAAGTAACGGCGCAGATGTAATTGGGCCACCAGTTGTAAACTTCCAGCGCAAACGCCCATTCTTCATCTCCAGTGCATAGATGTTACCATCTGCCGAACCGCAATACACAACATCATTATACACGATTGGTGACCCACTGACTTGGTGACTGGTCTTAAAATGCCAGTTTTCCTTGGCACTATTTGCATCAATTGAGTAAATATTGCCATCTGCCGAACCAACATAAACAGAATTTTCGTGCCGATATGGGGAAGAGACCGATCCCTTATTCATTCGGAAACGCCAAACCATCCAGCCGGATCGAGCATCCAGCGCGTACACAGCCCCATCCAATGCACTAAGATACACCACACCATCTGCCAGGCATGGTGCAGCTGTTACTGCCCGTTTTGCCCGATACCGCCAACGAATCTGCCCGCGAAAATCCACGCACAAAAACTCGCCGCTTTCACTACCACAATAAACACTATCGTTTGAAGTCACCGGTGAAGACCGAATCGCATCCCCTACATCCACACGCCAGACCTGCTTTCCCGAAATCATATTTAAGGCATACAAATAACCATCGTCTGACCCAAAAAAGATATGTCCTTCTGTTACGCGCGGCGAACAACGGATGGGCTTTTGTGCATTGAACTTCCACAACAAACGTCCACTGCGCTGTGAAATTGCATATAGATTCCCATCCTCCGATCCAAAAAAGATTGTTTGGTCAGCAATCGCTGGCCGGCTCACAACCCCGCCCTCTGTCGGGTATTTCCACAAAAATTTCCCATCCGCAGCATTCAAGGCATACAAATTATTATCATACGCCCCTACATACAAAACGCCGCCATCATGCGTCGGCGTACAACGAATCTCATCTTCACATTTGAAAGTCCACAATGGTTTCACCGTCTGCTCACGCTCTACAGCCGGCAACGACATGCGCGACAAGGCCCCCGTCTTACGAGCCACCGTCATCAACGCCTCTTTCATTGCCTCAGCCGATTGAAAACGATCGGCCGGGTCATATTGAAGCGCCGTATTAATCACCACCTCAAACTCAGGCGAAACACCAGGATTCACCTGACGAATGGGACGCTCAGCAAAAGAGAAAGGAGCTTCCAGACGCGGGTCGCGCCGGGTTAACAAATGATGCAATGTTGCCCCCAAAGCATAAATATCCACCAATGGTGACCCCTCGCCCCGATACTGCTCTGGCGGTGAATAGCCCTCCGTTCCAATCATCGTACCTTTCTGTCCCACCCGAAATGCCTTTGCAATTCCAAAATCCACCAGAACAATATTACCCCGCGTATTCACCATCACGTTCGATGGCTTCATATCCCGAAAAATAATCGGCTCTGGCTTGTGTGAATGCAAGTAAGACAAAACATCGCATAATTCCACAGCCCAGCCCAATACCTGCTCCTCAGGGAAAAATCGGTCCGTTTCACTAAGCATCGCTTCCAAATCTTTCCCATTCACAAATTCCAGCACCAAATAGGCCCGTTCATCATGCGAGAAATAATCGAAAATCTTAGGAATGGAAGGATGATTGAGCGCCACCAAAATATTGGCCTCACGCTCAAAGTTCTGGACAATCGTTTGCCTCACCAATGGATCAGGAGCAGAATTAATCATCTCCTTCACAGCAACCAATTTCACCACGTTGGGAAAATGCAAATCGCGCGCACGATAAACCGAGCCCATCCCGCCAACACCAATCACATCCTGAATTAAATACCGCTCCACCAATACAGAACCTGGTTGGAGCTGCTTTGTTGGGCCTTTGCCCATATTCAGGTTTTGTGTAATCCGATGCGTATCCAGACCTGCCTCCCAAAGACAAAATCTTTCCCCCTCTCCACAGCCCAATAAAAAATAAAAACTTTTTAAAAACCCGAAAGCTGTCGAAAGAGAGATTTATCAGAATATTATCATTATAACTTCAAATGTATTTTTTGCAATGTACATAGACCGTCCAAATTGCCCCAATTTATTCATCGGCACCTCGCCACCCATTGTTAGCAATCACCCGCCGATACCAATGACCACTTTCCTTGATAATTCGTCGCTGAGTAACAAAATCCACCCATATTAGCCCAAACCGCTGAGAATAACCCTTTGTCCACTCAAAATTATCCAGCAACGACCAGACAAAATATCCACCCAACGGCACACCATCTTCCACGGCCTGCTCCGCTGCCTGTACATGTTGTTTTAAATAATTTACCCTGCGCCAATCCAAAACGTTTCCATTCTCATCCGGCCCGTCGCCGTAACTAGCGCCGTTCTCCATTACATACATACGTTTGGGGCCATATTCACGATGCAAGCGCCCCAACAACCTTGAAAGCCCCATCGGGAACACTTCCCAGCCCATCTCGGTCATCTGCTCTGACCCAGGCGGAGCCAGACGCGGAAAACGCTCATCCTCCTCCTCGTCTGAACGCACAACGTGCCGACTATAGTAATTAATGCCTAAAAAGTCCATCTCCCCACCAATTATTTCCATATCGCCTGGCAACACAAAATCTTGCACCCCGGCTGGCGAAAGTCCGCCGCGCGACCGGGCCACTTCAATCCCCTCCGCCGGATAACCATACCCAAACAATGGATCCAAGAACCAACGATTATACAAGGCATCTGCTTTCTGCCAGGCAAGCCAATCTGCCGGGCTATGTGAGGCTGGCTCTCCATCTACCGGGTTCAACACCACGCCCACTTCAGCATTCGGTGCATTGGCGCGCAAGACCGGCAAAGCTGATCCATGCGCCAATAGCAAGCCATGCGCTGCCTTCAAAGCCATGTGCAAATCACTCAAGCCAGGCGCATGAACGCCCATCTCATAGCTCAAAAAGCTTGCACACCAGGGCTCATTCAATGTAGCCCATGAACGCACCCTATCACCCAGGCAACGACTGATAACATCTGCATATTCAACAAATGCAAATACCGTCTCACGGTTTAACCAGCCTCCCGCATCCTGCAAGACCTGAGGCAGATCCCAATGATAGAGAGTCGCATAAGGTTGAATTCCTTTTTCCAAAAGCTCATCCACCAAACGGCTGTAAAAGTCCAAACCAGCCTGCAACACGCGCCCGCGCCCATCCGGCAAAATACGCGGCCAAGCTATTGAAAACCGATATGCTTGCAACCCCAAATCTGCCATCAAATCCACATCTTCACGCCAGCGATGGTAGTGATCACAAGCCACATCTCCCGTCTCACCTGTCTCAATTTTTCCTGGCGTATGCGAAAAACGATCCCAAATCGATTCGCCGCGCCCGTCAACCTGCCAGGCACCCTCAACCTGATAAGCTGATGTTGCTGCCCCCCACACAAAATTTTTTGGGAAACCGCTCATCTCTACTCATCCCTTCCAGAAAGCCAGACCAACAGTTCGGACTCGTCCTGCACCGCAGACTGCGACAGACTCCAAACCTCCGTGTGTTCCACAAAATCATCGGGCTGTACACACTGAAACCGCCCCTGTGTTTCAAGTTCAACAAAGCGGTCATTACAATACACTTCCACATTGGCTCCCCAATCCACATACTCCGTCGCCGGCTCAACGCAAAAACGCTTCTCAAACCACAGTCCATCCAGCCAGTACCCAACCCATCCCAAAGAATTATACTGCCCAATCTTCAACGGGCTAAAACCTGGCTTTACCCAAATCCGCCAAAAATCTTTTCCCAAACTCAATCGCTCATCGGATATTTCTGTGTAAGGCCAAAGCACCAATGCTCGATTTGGCAGCAAGTCCTCATTTAAGGGTGGCTGCGGCAACAAAACCACGCCACCAGGCTGCAACTGTGTAATTGCCCAGGGGGCAAGTTCAACTGCCCATGCACCCTTATTAAATAGCCGATGTGTAACTTCCACTTGCGCCTTGCCCGGCAATAAACGGATCTCCATTTCCTTGCGAATCCCGGTCGGCATCTCAACCGCCTGTCCAAGTCGAACCCACTGCTCTCCCAATCGCTCAACAAACACCTCTTCGGCTTCTGGGAAATCACTGCGATTAGCCCGCTCTGGCGCGTGCCACAGCCGATGCCCACCCAACAGTCTGAACAAACCATGTTTCGTTTCCCACCCCAGATCCGGCAAGCGAATAAAAAGATTCCGCCCATCCTCCAACAAGCGCACTCCCATCACTCGCAAGCCACCCTGAACCAGATACTCAACCTCAAGAATACCATTGGATAATACATCTGTCTGCATTCAATTCTCTCCCAAAACAATATCTCAGTGACGTGCCAGGCGCATCATCAAAACATCTACCATCCATTATCCCATCCAAACATCCACTTGGTGTTCAGCATCATCCGAAAAAACAGGCAAAACCATGCCACTCACCATTTCACCATCCACCAAAACCTGAACCACCCCACGACAAACATGTTGTAAATTCCGAACCCGAATCTGATATCGAGTTCCGCGGAAGGTCCGCCACACCTCAAACCCATCCCAATCTGCTGGAATGCAAGGGTCTACCAGCAACCCCGCATACATTGGACGGACTCCCAAAATGTATTGTGTTGCCGCCTGATACGCCCACGAAGCCGTGCCTGAAAGCCAGCTGTTGCGTCCCAACCCAAATTGAGGATGTTCATCACCCAAGATGTTTTGCGGATATACATACGGCTCACTTTCAAACCTTTCTATTGTATCATTTTTTGCCGCAGGGTTAATTTGTCGGTAATATTGATAAGCTCGCTCTCCATTTCCAATCATTGTCTCCGCAATCATCAACCAGGGGTTAACGTGCAAGAAAATACACCCATTCTCTTTTGCTCCCGGCGGATATGTTGTAATCCCACCCTGATGTGGGTCAAATCCATTAAAACCAGGAGTGCTGAGCTTAATCCCATGTCGAGTATTCAAGCGTTGATACACTGCCTGAAGCGCCTGTCGAGCACGCTCACCAGTTGCAAACCCAGCCATCACCGGCCATGCCTGCCCATACGCATAAATCTGCCCAGCACGATTCTTTCTAGAGCCCAAAGGATTACCATCTGTGTCAAAATAACTGACATACCATTCCCCATCCCAGGCAACCTTGTTCACCCGTTCACACATTTCCATGTAATCCTGACGATACACCTGGGCGAACTGCTCTTCCCCCAAAAATTCGCTCAATTCAATCATCTCCAACAAGGCTCGGCCATACAATGCCGCCGCCAGCACCGATTCCGAGCCAGTCGGTAAATTGATCGTGTCATTCCAATCTGCAAACCCCAAATGCGGCAGCCCATGTTGTCCAATATCCTGATGGCTAAAAGCTACAGCCCGCTGCAAATGTTCCCACACCGATCCTTTCTCCACAGGGTGCAACGGGTCTTTTTCGTAATAATACCCCACCTCTTCCCGTAAGAACTCCCAATCCGCAGTTTCTTTCAAATATGCACAAACCGTCTGAATAATCCACAAATGATCATCACAATAGTAATGTGGTCGGTCTTCCCGCTCCAAAGAATCTCCTGCACTGGCAATCATCGAAAGCGGATTGAACTGATGCATAGCCGAACCATCTGCCAATTGCACCCCCAACAACTGCCGAATAAATGGTTTTGCAGACCGTCCCTCCATAGCCAAAACAGCCAAAACATCCTGCGAACTATCGCGAAAGCCAATACCGCGCGTCCCCAGACCTACTTGATAAAGCGACAAGTACCGAGACCAATTACGCGTAATGGCACATTGATGCGGATTATGAATATTGAGCATACTATTCATAGCCACATCTGGCGTCTTAACCTGCAAAATAGAGAGCCTTTCTTCCCAGAAAGCAGCCAATTCCTGCAAAGCAGCATCCACTTCCGCATCCCTGCGCCAGCGGTCAATTGACCCCTGAGCATTTTTCAGGCAATCCACTTGTCCCAACTGCACAATCAAACGCCGTTCCTGACCCACCTCCAACCGCCCCATCTCGTGCAATAACGCGCCAATATTATCGCCGCGTTGTGCCTCATAATTCCCCAATTGCCTCAACAACAACGCCAATGGACGCGCCCACGTCCCATATTCATGATCGCCCAAAAATTGCGAACGATCCGTTTCATAAGATTGCACAGGCTGATTTGAAGTAAAGTAATTCACCTGACGATCACGCAACATAAATGGATACTGCAACAAAACCAGTCGCCTTTCCGCCTGCTTAACAGCCCGGCTCTGCATCGTCTGTGGCACCCAATCAGCATTGGTGAATTGCTTGAGAGCATCTGGATGGGTATATTCTACGACCGGGATCAAGTCTAAATCCATCGCCTCATTGCTGATATTTTTAACTCGAATATCACGCAGTTCACATGCCTCCCCCAGCGGCACAAAAATTGTCACGTCAGCTTGCACCCCATGCATCTGCGAAACAATGCGCGTATAACCCAGCCCCACCCGACATTCATATTGTTCAAATGCGCTCAATGTCGGTGTATAAAACGGCGAAAAAACCACCCAATCCTCACCACGACGAATGCGCACATACAGCGTTTCGCCACGAAAATCAGAAGCAGGCAATTGCGAGATGTAGCGCGTAATCCGATTTAAACTTGGATCATTGCGGCAAATCAACGCCCCGCCCGTTTGATCCACAAATCCGCCAAATGCTAATGAGCCAATATAATTGATCCACTTGACAGGTGTTTTCGGATTGGTAATAACATATTCCCGGTGTTCATCATCAAAAAAACCATAACTGGTCATGACCTTATTCCTCCTTGCCTCCAAGCCAAACTTCAACTTGCACCCGATCCACACCAACAGACGGCAATGGCAGCCGCCGCCCCTCCACTTCCTGTCCATCCATCCACAGTCGAACGCGATTCCCTGCCCCCTTACGCTGAATGCTAATTTCATACCTCACACCACGATACAGGCGCTCCGCCCGAAATCCATCCCAATCCATCGGCAGCACGGGATCTATTTCCAGCCCATCAAACCCGGCCCGCACACCTAAAATCCACTGCGTAATTGCCACATAATTCCAGGCTGCCGTACCTGTCAACCAGGAATTTTTCGCCTCGCCGTGTGTTGGTGCATCTCGCCCTGCAATCATTTGTGAATAACAATATGGCTCGCAGCGATGCACTTCACTCATCTGCTCCCGCACCGAAGGATTGATGCGCAAATAATAATCCAACGCCTTTTCACCATTTCCGGTTTTAGCCTCAGCAATCATCACCCAGGGATTGTTGTGGCAAAAAACACCCGCATTCTCTTTATAACCCGGCGGATAAGAAGAAATCTCGCCCAGCTGCAAATAATAATGAGTATAAGCCGGCTGCAGCAACACAACCCCATGCTCTGTAGCCAAATACCGTCCAACCGAGTCCAAGGCCTGGCGCGCCTTACCATCTTCCAGACCTACCCCAGCCATTACACACATCCCCTGTGGCTCAACAAAAATCTTGCCTTCTTCACAACTTACAGAACCAACTTTCTCACCAAAAGCGTCATAAGCCCTCAAAAACCAATCCCCATCCCATCCAAAAGCTTCAATCGCAGCCTTCATCTGGCCCATTACAGACCGGTATTGCGCCACCTCATCAACACGTCCCAAACGCAGAGCAATCTCTGACAATTCCTGAGCAACCAGAACAAATAGACCGGCAATAAACACCGATTCAGCCACCACACCTTCCCGATTGGTCGTCGTCTGGAAAGATTGTCCAGGCTGATCCGAAAAACAATTTAAATTCAGACAATCGTTCCAATCTGCTCGGCCAATTAAAGGCAACCCATGCGGCCCAAGTCGCTCCAGCGTATATTCCAAGCTGCGCCTTAAATGCTCATATAATGGCATCTCACTCCCCGCCCGATTATCAAATGGCACGGGTACATCGCAAATCCCCCAATCCCCTGTCTCACGCAAATAAGCCCCAGCAGCAAGAATCAACCACAATGGATCATCATTAAAACTGCCCCCAATATCATGATTTCCGCGCTTGGTCAAAGGTTGATATTGATGATACGCCCCGCCATTCTCCAATTGAGTGGCAGCGATGTCCAACAATCGCTCACGCGCTCGTTGAGGCGAAAGTTGCACAAAAGCCAACAAATCCTGGTTTGAATCGCGAAACCCCAAGCCACGCCCAATCCCCGTCTCATATCCTGAGGCAGAGCGCGAGATATTGAATGTCACCATACACTGATACACATTCCAAATGTTCACCATTCTATCCACATGATGATTGGGGGTCTGTACCTGCATCCTACTCAAAAGTTCGTCCCACCAGCGCTGTAATGCTTTGAAAGCCTCATCCACCACTTGCTCATTTCGATATTTTTCAATCAATGGCAACACATATTGGCGATTTAACTGCTGTGAAAACGGTGGATCAAATTTTTCCTCAACCGGATTTTCAAAATATCCCAACACAAACCGAACTCGTTTTCTCTCCCCAACAGCCATTGTCAAGTTCACCTGCTCCACAGCAACCGGCGCCCAACCATGTGCCAGCGAATTTGCGCACATTCCTCGCTCTACCGCCAAAGGGTTCTCCCATCCCCGATAAGCCCCCAAAAAATCTTCGCGCTGCGTATCAAACCCAGTCAATGGATCCGAACAAGCAAAATAAGCAAAATGATTGCGTCGCTCACGATACTCCGTCTTATGATAAATGACATCATCCACAACTTCAACTTCGCCTGTACTGTAATTGCGCTGATAATTGGTCACATCATCCCATGCATCCCACAAACAAAACTCAACCGCTCCAAAGATAGAAATTTCTGCCGGCTCTTGTCGCTGATTAACAATCTCCACATCCCAAATTTCCAAATTTTCGCCCAAAGGCACAAAGTACAAAGTCTCAGCCCGAATTCCACAATAGGTAGATCCAATCCGGCTATACCCAAGCCCATGCCGGCAGCGGTACTCTTCCACCGCATGGCGGGTTGGTTGCCAAGAAGGTGACCAAAACTTTCCATTCTGTCTATCACACAAATAGATATACCGACCGCCACAATCAACCGGCACATTGTTATAGCGATAACGGGTTAAGCGGCGCAAACGTGCATCCCGATAAAAAGAATAGCCACCCCCAGTATTTGAAAGCAACCCAAAATACGCCTCGCAGCCCAAATAATTCATCCATGGCAAAGGTGTATCAGGACGTTCAATCACATACTCTTTTCGAACATCATCAAAATACCCGTACTGCATCTCTATCACTCCTTATAACACCAAAATTATCCAGCCCACATATCAAAAGTAAACAAAATCGCCAGAAGCCCTAATAACAAAATACTGATTATGCTCCACGCCCGATCCACAACCTCATTCCGCCCCCAACGCGCCAACAACAAATATATCCCTGGCACTACCAACATATATCGTGCCATGCTTTGCGGAACTGCACTGAAAAACGCAATACCAATGACGCCCAGGCCAAACCATCCCAAAATAGGATAGCGACGCAACATGGACAGGCTTCCCACCACCCCAATAAGCAGGCTGCCCAACTCAATAGCATAATAAACCTTGCCCGGCAAATTATTTGATGCAAACACCCTCAAAGCATTACTCCAAGCTGCAACCGTATCAAGAACAGCCAGAGTTTGCCGCGAGAAAAACGCCTCCTCCACGGCAAAGAAGCCTTCACCATAGATAGAAAAACGCCACCCCAAAAAGGCCGCAACTGGAATAAGAACCCAAACAGCCCGCATCAATCCCCCCCGCCAATCACCCGCATGCGCAGCACGCCACTGCCACCAGGCAGCCCCAAACGCCAACAAAAGCGCCACGCCCACCGGACGGGTCCAAATTGCCGCCATCGAAAGCACTGCCGCCCAGCCCCATCGCTGCCGATTCAACAGCGCCAATGCAGTAAATGCCAGGCCAACAAACACCCCCTCTGTATATACCTGCGCCAGGAAAAACCCGCTCGGAAACACCAACAAATAAAACACCGCCCGTAGGCCCCCCACCTCACGGCACAAATCATATAAAGCCAAACACCCTGCCAATGTTCCCAGCAAGGAAACCAATACACCTGCCAATGTTGCAGTAGCAATTGAAGTCAACCCCAAAAGCCCTAAGGGAAACATCACCACACATATCAGGAGCGAATAAAAGCCCAAAAAAGCATAATTCTGCGAAATCTGCTCCCCATCCGGCGTTGTCACCCGCCGCATTACCGGATCTTCATACCCACCAACCGCAATGGAAAGATAATATTCCGAATCCCAGGAAACCTGCTGATTCAAGAACGGCTCCAAAAGGTAGGGCTTGCCATTCTGGCTATTGCGCGCAGTTTCGTTAGCCGTCCAGGATAATACAGTATCAGGGCGTTTTAAGGTCACTCGCGCCGCTGCAAGCCCCTGAAACCCCAGAATGACGACAGCCCATACCGCCCAAAGAGCCACAACCGAACGCACCCATGACTTTTTCATCATCTTCCCTATGGGGCCGGTAATTCATACAATGTCACCGATAATGCCGGCAAAGACAGCATCGTTTCTTCCAAGAGCAGCACCTCACCAACTGGCTGCGCTGCATGGTCAACATCCAATCGCCACACCTGCGCACTACCACCATTGACCCCATGCAAGCGCAACGGATAGGTCAACTCTCCCTGTGTCAGGTTAACCACCAGAATGGTCAACGTCCCATCTGAACGCCGAGCAGCGAATACAGAAAGATCTTCTCGGTCAGAAGAAGCATAAACCAACCGATCGCCAAAGCGTTGATAGATTCGATAGACAAAATAGATGGGATACGCATCGTACTTATCCATCAATCCATATTCACCCACCAATGCAAATTGAGCCACAATGGTTGTCCCCTGCCGGATCATCCGCCCTAACGAATCGGCCCACCAAATTGCATTCGCATGTGAGTCCATGGTTGCAGGGCCGCCACTATTTGAAGCCCAGCTGGAATTAACCTCTGTCACCCCAACTGGCAAATCGCGCCCCGTCTGTTCCCGCACCAAACGCCGCAACGCCGGAATAACCTCATCCCATTCCCGACTACTGTTTAACAACTGCTCAACGCTTGGCGCCTTACCAGCTCCACCTATCGGGAATGGATAGCGGTGTACTACCACAACATCAACCCGATCCCCATTGATTTTCAAGAACTCACTCAGCCAATCCCGGCCCTGCTTATCTTTCGGATTGCTTGCCAAATTTGCAGTGAACTGATGTGTATCAGGTCCAACCAACAAAATCCCCGGATCAACAGCCTCCATCGCATCCGCAAAAGCCCGCCACTCCTGGTTGTATCGTTCCATATCATAATCCGGATACAGGCTTGGCTCATTGCCAATACTCCAATAGCGCACCCCATATCCCTGCACCTGATTGACATACTTCACCAAATCAGCCGCTTTTTCGGGTTCCCCCCCCCGAAGACGAACACTGATGGCAGGTTCAGCCCCCAGTTCACGACACAATGCAATATATTGATCCACTTGCCATGTATCCAAGTCATTCAGATCACCCCAATTTCCACCCGGATAACGCAAATAGCTCAGTCTTGCATCTACAGCCAATGGACGCGTATCGAGCGTCACGAACAGCCAGGGGCCATAATTGGTTCCATACACCAATGGGCTTACCTTGCCCAGGTCCTGCCCCGCATCCACAACCAATGCTCCCGCTTCCGGCGTAACAATTGGCGTAAATGTCGGAAGTGCTTTCGGTATAGCCGGAAGGGTTGTACAACTTGCTACCAGAAAACACAACAACACCGTTCGTAAAACCCATCGTTGCCGCATCATTTTTCCACACCTGTAATCACAATCCCTTGCATAAATACTTTTTGCGCAGCAAAGAAAATGACGATCGGCAAAGCAATAGACATCATCGCTGCAGCCATTGCCAGCCCAGGCTGCACCGCATAAATGTTATTAAACTGTGTCAAACCGACCGAAATTGTATACAGGTCTTCCTTGCCCTGCAAATACACCAACGGATTGAAGAAATCATTCCACGACCAGAAAAAGTGGAACATTGCTACTGCAGTAATCGCAGGCCAGGATTGTGGAATAATGACCGAGAGCAATACCCTGAGTGGACTTGCGCCATCTATCATTGCCGCCTCATCCAAATCCTTCGGAATGCCACGGAAATACTGTCGTAGCAAAAACACATTGTAAGCATTCGCAAAAAAATGCGGAATAATCAATGGAGCCCAGGTACCGCCCCAACCAATTGCGCGGAAGAAAATATACGTTGGAATTAGCGTCACCTGACTTGGCAAAATGATCGTCGCAATCAATACCACAAACAAGATATTGATCCCGGGAATGCGAAAACGCGAAAACCCATAGGCAACTGCGACCGATGAAAGCAAAGTGCCGATCATGCTAACCAGGGCAATAAACAACGTGTTTAGGAACAATCGCCCGAACTTAATTTGGCTCCATGCCGCCGGAAAATTAGCTAACGTTGGATCCAACCGATATACCGCCTCCAACGTTCGCCAGCGTCCCACCCAGTTAATGGTTCCTGCCTCAGGATTCTGCGGATCAATAAAATCACTGTCCTCACGACCCTTGCGCACCAAAGCCAATTCCCGTTCTCCATCTTCCATGGGTACAAGATATAGAGGATATTCCTGTCCATCATATAGATAGGTAATGGGACTGGAAGGCAAAAAATGTGAATTGGGATCCACAATTTGCTGCATGCTTTTAAACGCCGTCACCAGCATATAGCCCAATGGCAGCAAGAAAACCAAAACGACCAAACTGCCAAACAACGTCATAGTCGCTGTTGCAGTAAATTTTCGCATTGCTCGCTGCGGCGAAACGAACTTCTTCGATGTTTTTTTCTGTGTATCCATGGTTACTCATTACCTCCCGCGTAATAAACCCAGCGATTGGATGTAACAAACAACAGAACCGTCAGCGCCAAAACAACAACAAACATCACCCAGGCTAATGTACACCCATACCCCATATCCAGAAAAGAAAATGCTGTTTTGTACAGGTAAAGATTGAAAAACATGGTCGCCCCATTCGGGTCTCCTCGCCCATTACTAATAATGTAAGCCTGTGTAAAATACTGGAACGAACCAATTAAAGCCAACACCAGGTTATAGAAAATTACCGGCGAAATCATTGGCACTGTAATGTTGAAGAAACTGCGCACCGGCCCCGCACCATCTACCTTGGCTGCTTCATACAATTCACTTGGCACATTTTGCAGCCCTGCCAAAAGCGTCAACATGGTATTACCAATCCCCCAAAAGCCCATAATCGTCAATGCTGGCAAAACCCAGTTCTCATCCTGAAACCAACGTGGCCCATCCACCCCTAATAACCATTTAAGAAACACGTTCAACCAACCAGACTCGCTGTTCAAAATCCCTCCCCACACCATCACACCCACCACAACCGGGATCATATAGGGCATGTAAAACAGCGTCCGAAAAATATTTTTACCAAGCAAATGTTCGGAATTGACCAGCACCGCCGCAGCCAAAGGCAAAATGATGCTGAATGGGACTGAGATTAAAGCAAACCGCAGAGTTACCATTGCAGCATTCAATACCTGCGGGTCTTTAAATAACCGAGTATAGTTACTGATTCCAATCCAGCGCATTGCCTGCGGGTCAATCGGGTTGTAATTGGTGAAAGAAAATAGCAGCGAAGCCACCATTGGCACCAATGTAAACACCAAAAACCCCAAAATCCACGGGCTGAGAAAAAACAACCCCCAACGCAGCTCACGCCGATGCAATCGCCCACCACGCGCCTTCCCAAGACTCATACTTCTGCCAATTGCCGCCATCGTCACACGCTCCTCTTTTGAATGCAATGGCCTGACAGGCCTCGCCTAGACCTGTCAGGCCTTGTCTTACACTTCTATTGACTTACAGCAACAGGATTATTTCTCCTTGAAAATCCCATCCAACTCAGCCAGGAACTCGCCATAACGCTTTTCCAGGTCAAGATCGGGATTGCTGCGCAGATCACTACCAAGTTTAGCAAATGCATCGCTCGCCTTGGCATAGTTCGGGATATACAGCTCGTGATTGGGAACATCCATGTAGGGAATGCTATCCAGGAACACCTGCCAGTTAATCTTATTGGGAGCAAACTTCTCATCCAACGAGGTGAAGAAGTCGGCCTGCTGACTCTTGCGCGCCGGCAAACCGCCATAAATGGCATACAAATCCGCCGAACCTTCGCCCAGCATATAGGTATAAACCTTGAAAGCTTCTTCTGGATGCTTGCTGCCGGTCATGATGGCAAATGTATCGCCATGCATCTTCGATGTGATTACCCCGTTGTAGGAAGGCATCACAGCCACATCCCAGGACTTGACGACCAATGGGTCAATGCAGCAGGTATACCACAGATGCGTGGTAGCCATTCCAACCTTACCAGAACCAAAGGCATTGCCTTTCATCATATCGCTATCCAGCGCAGCCTGGCTGGGGATGAATGGCTGATCACCCCAAATACCATCATAGTACCAATCCCAAGCCAATTTCCATTCCTCAGAAATCACTGCGTTTTTGCTGCCATCCACCGGCAACGTTGCACCAAAGAGGGTGCCAATCGCTCGCGGGCTGTCTGTCCATTGCGGCACATAACCATACTGCACAATCTGAGTTGCATCAAAATCAGGGCTGGTTGCATCATTGCCATTGGCGTCCACAGTCAGCAATTTTGCCAGTTTGGTCATAGTCTCAAACGTCCACTCTTCCTCAGTGCCATCCGACCACTTATACTTCTCACCATACTTCTGGGGTGGATAGGCCAGGCCAGCTTCATCAAAAGCCTCTTTATTAAAGAACAAGGCTTCAGGGAAGATGGCAAAAGGCAGACCAACCAGCTTGCCCTCATCCTTATAGAAGTCAAGGAAAGCAGCATCAATATCGCTGGTATCGTAATTTGTCGCCTTAATCAAGGGTTCCAGGTCAAGAAAAGCACCCGGGAAAGCAGCACGTCCAGACGTTCCAACGGGGCCCACAATATCAGGCGCATTGTCAGCCGCAATCTGAGCCGTTAGGTTATCGCGAGCATATTTATTGTCAACAATGATCGGGATTAGTTGAATTTCATCCTGTGAAGCATTGAATTTATCGCAAAATTCTTTTTCCAGCGGGATTTGCGCCGGCTGCGATCCAGCACCCAAACCAATATACCAGTAAATTTGCACCCGGTCTTTCATTGGTTCGGGGGTAGTCTCAACAACTTTTTCAACTTCCACCGTCTTGACAACTTCCACTTCAACGGTTTTTTCCACAACCTGGGGTGTTGGGGTAGCACAGGCAGCAAGCACCATACTCAAAACCACCAGCACTGCAAACACAACAGCAAACTTCTTAGACATGGCAGATTTCTCCTTCTCGCCTTTCCAAAATAGAGTTTTGAGAGAACACACACAAGAAACACACAAAACAGTTAGGTTGCACAAAACAGTACCCCGATAGACCTCCTTTTAAGATTTGCTAACAGCTGAACGGCAAGACTCTCGAATTACCATCTCAGTCGGCAAAATGATTCGATGTGGCCCAGAACCAGGCTGTTCAATCAGGCCAATCAACGTCTCGGTCGCCACCGCACCAACCTTGAGAGTAGGCTGGCGCACCGTCGTAATCGGCGGATTGGTGCGCGCCACAAATGGCATATCGTCATAGCCAACCAGCCCCATGTCCTGAGGCACCTTCAAACCTGCTTCCTGAATGGCTCGCAAAGCACCCAAAGCCATAGCATCACTGGCTGCAAAAACCGCATCAGGGCGCAGCGGCAATAAACGCTGCATCGCCGCGTACCCACCCTCTTCACTAAAGTCTCCATCCACAATCAAACGAGCATCCATGGCAACCCCCCAAAATCGCAGCGCCGCATGATACCCCTCCAAACGATCTATACCAGCAATCATATTTTGCGGCCCCGTAATGGTCGCAACCCGACGATAGCCCATGCGCAGCAGATAAGAAACGATCTCTCGCGCGCTATTCGTATTGTCAACATCCACATAGTTAACCTGGTTATTGGAAGGATGGCGACCAATCAGAATAAATGGTAGTTCTGCCTGAGCCAGCGCCTCAAGAATAGGATCATCTGTCATCATTGAAGAAAGAATCACACCATCAATCAAACGATTATTCAGAATATTGCCAATCGTGCGTCGCTCATACTCGGGCTCAGCAATCCACAGCATCACCGAATAGTTCAAAGCATTACAAGCGCTTGAAACCCCCTGAATCAAGAGTGGAAAATATGGATCAGTAAAAATACGCCCCACCCCCATGGGAATAACCAGCCCCAACACATGGGAGCGCCCCCCTGCCAGGCTACGCGCAGCCGCATTTGGCTGATAGTCCAGTTGCTTGATAACCAGTTCAACCCTGGCACGAGTATCCGGACTAACACGCGGGTCATGGTTAATCACTCTCGAAACCGTTGAGCGTGAGACTCCGCTTTTTTGGGCAATTTGTTCGAGGTTAAGACGTACCATGAATGATCCTCATCGTTTGGGAGCGCTCCCAGGCGCTCTCCAAAAAACGCTGCAAAAAGCAGCAAAAAAAGAAGAAAAAAGGCTTTGTTTCCGTTATTTTATTGCGCTTATGGGAGCGCTCCCAAGCATGTTTATCATACAACTTTCTTTTACTCCTGTCAAGCCCCTGCAACACCAATCTACTGCTAAATTGTTACAAAATTGCGCCCTATTTTTTATCGACAAAAATCGTTTTCTTTGCTATACTATGTTCGTTCCCCTGCTCTATCCGTGACGAACGCGAAGGAGCTAGCCCCCCTAAAGCACACCCCGTGGCAACGCCTTGACGATAGAGCAGGGAACCTTCTTAAATCTCAAACGGCTATCCTCGTTCTCTGGATAGCCGTTCCGCTTCTCTTTTCCTACCCAAACTTCCACTCCACATCAAGTTGAAAGTGTCATATTCAATTGTCGCGCTAATCCTTCCAATCGCTTCTGAATCAAAGGCCCGGCGTCCTGTGCACCCAACTCAAAAATTTCATCCCACAAGTTTTCTAACGTCAGGCTCAGCTTATCTTCCACCAGGCCAAGCAACCGAGCCGCCGGAAAAGCCCTGCCGCCCAACACAATTTGCGCCAACACCTTTGCGTCTCGCATCGTATCAACGCCCACAATCTCTTTGCGCGCCGGCATCAATCCCAATTCTTCAGTATATTCAGCCAATACATTCGGTTGCATCAAATAATTTACCAAATCCAAGGCCGCACCCGGGTTGCGAGAATGCTTCCAAACAACCAGGCTCTGCGCCCCAACAAAAGCCGGCGCCGGCAGCGGCGCAACCCTTACATTCGTTTGCACTTCATCCGTCATCAAACTACTCGAAAGCAGCCAGGAACCACTGATTGCAATCGCTGCATTCCCCTTCCAAAATTCCAACCCACAGCGCAATTGTTTTTGGCCATCTTCCTTCAATTGCAAGGATGAAAGAAAAAAACGCCGTAAATCATAGTAACGCACAATTCCCGCCAACGATTGAGGCTGATCAAAAACAACCTTTCGCCCGCTCTCCGAGAAGAAATCACTCCCCGCCCCCCAAATCCAGCTCGCAATATTATGCAATGTCCCATAACGCGAATTGTGCACCGGCAAAGCCAGCGGCAATGGATGCCCTGCAGAAGCCAAACGTTCCACAGTTCTCTCCAACGCATCAAAGCTAGCAAAGCCAGTCTCCGCGTCCACACCGGCCCGATCCAGCCAGTCTGCACGATAAGCAATCAAAACCGGGCTAACCATCCAGGGTATCGCCCAAACTTCTTTCTCCTCACCAATCGTTGCACCCGACCGCCAGGCAGCCGGCACAAAACTCTCCTCCCCGCCAAAAATCTCCACCTCGCGAGGTTCAAAGCAGCGCAAAACATTCATCCCAATAAAATCACTCACCCACGTCGAGCCAGCCTCTGAAACATCAGCGCCATGCCGGTACAAACCATACTTAACCAATTCTGCTCGGGCAGTAGCCCACTGCAAAACATTCAGGCGCACCTTAACATTGGTCTGCTGTTCAAAGTCAGCCAGATAATGTTCCAGAAGAGACAACTGGTTTTTTGAAGTAGATATTACAGAAAATTCAAGTTCAATGCTCATGGCAATAACGAAAACGACGAATTTCTATACAGTATATCACAAAACTCTCCCCATTTGCAGCGTAATTTTTCTTCTTCGCTTTCATGTAAATTACACTTTTGGCATTTCTGACAAAACCAGATATAATTAGAAAAACTTTGCGCCTTCCAGGAACCATACTATGGATAAAATTTTAACTATTTTGGGCTTCATTCTTGCCCTGGGCATTTTGATCTTCCTTCACGAGTTGGGTCACTTTACAATCTCGAAACTGTTTCGCATCCCGATCGAAGAATTTGGGTTTGGGCTACCGCCTCGCCTTGTTCGTCTTTTTAAGTTCGGTGAAACTGAATTCACCATCAACCTGATTCCCTTTGGCGCCTTTGTCCGACCGCGCGGCGAAGGAGATCCCGCTGTTTCAGATGGTCTGGCGGCAGCCAACCCCTGGGTACGTATGGCGGTTATGTTAGGCGGCCCAATGATGAACCTGTTTGCCGGCTTCCTCATTTTCCTCTTCGTCATCAATCAAAATGGTACAGCCGATCTCTCGCGCGTCTCTATCTATCAGGTCATCCCCGAAACACCAGCCCAGGCCGCTGGTTTGCAAGCCAATGACTTGTTGCTAGCCATCAATGGACAACCCGTAACCGATACACAAATGGTAATTGCTACCGTCAAACAAAATGCTGGCAACGAAATTACCCTTCTCATCGAGCGATCAGGGCAACAAATCGAAATTTTCGCCACCCCGCGCCTCAATCCCCCTCCCGACCAGGGTTCCCTTGGCATCATCCTTGGCAATCCCCGCCGCGCCGCCACACTCAACGAATCCATCCCGCTCGCCCTCAAAGAGGTATATCAACAATCCACCATGCTCTTTCGTTTGCCAGGCGCTCTGATCAGCGGTGCCATCACCCCAGAACAAGCCCGCCCCGTTGGCCCAATTGGCATGTTCAGTGTCTACGAAATGGCGCGTGATCAAGATCTGCAAAACGCTGGTTTAAACACCTCAGCTGATAATTCCAACACCCTTTGGTTCATCGGCATCATCTCCATCGCCCTCGGCGTAACCAATTTGCTCCCACTACCAGCATTGGATGGCGGACGCATCCTCTTCCTCTTACCAGAGCTTGTTTTCCGTCGCCGAGTTCCAGCAGAACGCGAAAACCTGGTTCATGCTGTTGGCATCATCTTGTTAATTGCCCTCATGTTCTACATTACCCTCCAAGACATCATCAACCCAGTCACACTTCAATAGGACCGCTGATGAAAAAAGTATCTTTTGAAGAAGTTCTCAAGCAAATGCTGGATGAGCATCATCCATTTCCATCCCAATCCATGCAATATCTTTCCAACCTGACAGATGCGAAATTACATCAGGTGCAAAAAATCTGGCCCTCGCTTTCGGAAAAGCGGCGCATCAGCCTGCTGGAAGAAATGGAAATCATTAGCGATTCCGATAGCGTCCCCAATTTCGATAGAATTGCTTTCATTGCCCTCAAAGATTCATTGCCAGCCATTCGCGCTCTTGGCATTCGTCTCCTGTGGCAAACTGCCGATCCCAAACTAGTCTCCATCTTCAGCAAAATGCTTAAAGAAGACCCTGATCTCGAGGTGCGCGCTCAAGCAACATCTGCACTAGGGACCTATATTTATCTTGGCGAAATTGAAGAATTGCCCGAAGAAATTTTCAAACCCCTTGAAAGCCTGCTGCTCCAAACACTCCAAACCAGCCCACACACCATTTTACGCCGCCGCGCCCTTGAAGCACTTGGCTTCTCCAGTCGCCCAGAAATTCCAGTTCTCATTCGCGAAGCCAGCAAACAAAACACCTCAGACTGGTTGCAAAGTGCGCTATTTGCCATGGGACGTTCAGCAGATAGTGAGCAATGGGCAAACACTGTCCTATCCATGCTCGACCATCCCAATCCTCAGGTCCAACTCGAAGCTGTACGAGCCGCTGGCGAACTCGAACTCGCCGATGCACGCACCCCATTGTTAGCAATCCTGGAAAACATGACCGACGATTTTGAATTGCGTCGCTTTACCATCTGGTCTTTATCCCAGATTGGGGGCGAGCAAGTTCAAGAAGCACTGGAAAAAGCATACAACGCAGCGGAAGAGGAAGATGACGACGAAGAAATGTTTTTTATTGAAGAAGCGCTTGAAAATTTACAAATGGCCGACCTGCTCAATAACGACAACTTCCTTGCATTAGATGTTCCTCAAGACATGCTTTTGGAAGACGAAGAGCAAGACGATAAACGACGCCCGCGCTCATCTACTCGTTAGCAACAAGTCATGGAATGAAAACTGCCTCAATCCTCGCCCTGTTGTGTTGGTTTTCCACCCTGTTCAGCCCCATTGCTGCCCAGGGACAGGTCAGCATAACCGATATGGCCGTCTTCTACACATTCGGCGATCAAATAACCTTCCAGGCGCGCATAGAAAGCAACGAAACAATTCAAACCGTTTATTTAGCCCTTCAACCAACAGGTGAAGCACCTCGCCTGACTTCCATTGCCTTCTCCCAAAACGAAATCATTGTTCAACGCCCTGCTGCCGAGATTGGAATTCGCCCTTTCTCCGAAGTGACCTATTGGTATCAAGTCGTCACAACAGCAGGGAACGAATTTCTCAGTCCAACCAGTACATTTCAGTACGATGACAACCGAATCCAATGGCAAATCTTGCAAACAGATACGTTTCTTATTCACTGGCAAGAAGGCGATGCTGCTTTTGGACAAAAATTGCTCAATGCCAGCAACCTGGGGCTAAAAAAAGCCCAAGACATTCTTCCCGTTGTCCCCCAAATTCCCCTGCGCATTTTTGTCTACCCTTCCGCATCTCAGCTACAAAATGTACTAACCATTAGCCGCGAATCCTGGATTGCAGGCCATGCAAGCCCTGATCTTGGCGTCCTTTTGGTCAGCATTTCACCAGGCCCCGACGCAAGCTACGAAATGGAACGCCAGATTCCGCACGAAATTGCCCACATCCTAATCTACCAACAAGCCGGAACCGGCTACAATAACCTCCCCATCTGGCTCAACGAAGGGCTTGCATCTCAAGCGGAGTTATACCCCAATCCCGACTACCGGCGCGCCCTCAATCGTGCCACATCCGAAAACAGCCTGCTTGCCTTCTCTGCGATCTGTCAATCCTTCCCACGCGACACATCCGGCGCATTTCTTGCCTATGCGCAATCAGCTTCGTTTGTTGGTTTCCTGCACCAAAAATTTGGCAGTTCCGGCCTACAACGCCTCATGGCTGAATATCAAGATGGAAAAGATTGCGAAACAGGAATTCAATCTGCCTTTGGCGTATCGCTCACCCAACTCCAAACCCGCTGGGAACAAGAAACGCTGGGAAATGACCCTGGCGCTCTCTTCTGGCAACACATCCGGCCTTTTGCAATTCTTGGGCTACTCACCCTTCTCCCACCCTTGCTTATCGCTTTGTTTGGCAGACGACGAACCATATGATCGAACAGCTGCACGCAATTATAGAAGGTCATGTTCAAGGCGTGGGGTTTCGCTATTTTGTCCTGGAGCAGGCTCAGGCCCTCGGTCTGACCGGCTGGGTTCGCAACACCTATGCCGGACAGGTAGAAGTCACTGCCCAGGGTGGGCGCACCTCACTAGAAACCCTGTTGGACGAAATGCAACGCGGCCCTCGCTCCGCTTTTGTCACCGAAATACAAACCACCTGGTCGTTTGTCCAAACAAGCTATCCTCGTTTTCAAATCCTTCCCACAGACTAAAAAAATCCCCGGCAATCGCCGGGGATAGAAATCACCTCTACACTTTGTTTTTATGGGCGACGACCATGCCGGCCTGGACGCATTGACCCGTCCACATCGCCATTACCCCAACCGCCGCGCCCGCCACGCATATGCTCCTTCATCCAGTCCGCCTGCTCCTGTGTAATCGTTCCATCCGTTACAGCCTGATCCAACGCCTGGCTGCGCGCTTCCTCCATCCAGGTTGTAAAATCTTCTTCACTAATCCCTTGCTCACTGGCAATTTTCCAAAGCGTCTCGCCACCGTCAAGCCGGTTTTGCAAATCTTCCTCGCTCAGCCCCAGCTTTTCAGCAAAGGTTTGTAAAACAACATCATGCATCACCCCTTGCAAAACCTCACCACCCACCATTGGACCATCACAGGCAGGGCGATCCATCGGCATATTGTCACCCATTGGGCCACGCGGGCCATCACCTCGCTGCCAAAGCATTTTGGCATACACCACACCACTCACCGTCAATGCCAGCGCCCCCAACACCAACACAGCTACTCCAGCTATCATCCACCAACGTTTCATCAGAAACCTCCAAAAATTTAGAATGTTGATGTTTCGAAGTATATCTTCAAGTTGTGAAGAATCTGTGAAGAATTGATAAAGATTAGCTATGAATCAACACTACTCAACCTCACCGGCCAGCAAACGCGCCTTCTGCCAGGGTTGTAAATCTGACTCCTCAGCAAGCACAGCCCGCAATTCATAAACTTGATCGCGCAATAACGCTGCGCGTTCAAATTCAAGGTCTTTAGCAGCCTGCTTCATTTCCTTTTCCATTTCAGCAATCAATCGCTGCAAGTCTCGACGCGGCATGCGTACCGCATCTCGCCCGCCCGATTGATATTCCGCCCTTCCTTCTGCCACCCCCGCGGCACTACTGGATAGACGCTGCGTCAGATCGCGAATTGCCTTTACAATGCTCACGGGCTCAATTCCATGCAGTTGATTGTAATCCATCTGCTTTTTGCGTCTTCGGCTTGTCTCATCAATGGCTATGCGCATCGAATCGGTCATCCGATCAGCATACATGATCACCTTGCCATGCAAATGACGCGCCGCTCGACCCGTCGTTTGAATCAATGCTGTTGCCGAACGCAGAAAACCTTCTTTATCTGCATCCAAAATCGCCACCAGCGATACTTCTGGCAAATCCAAACCCTCGCGCAACAAATTAATCCCCACCACCACATCAAACACACCCAATCGCAAATCACGCAAAATCCCCACCCGCTCAATCGTTTCTACCTCCGAATGCAGGTAATGCACCTTGATCCCCAATTCCATCAAATACTCCGCCAAATCTTCTGCCATGCGCTTTGTCAAAGTCGTCACCAACACCCGCTCACCTACCTCGACCCGAGACCGAATTTCACCCACCAAGTTGTCAACCTGCCCCTGAGTTGGACGAACATCAATCTCCGGATCTACTAACCCTGTTGGACGAATGATTTGCTCTGCCACTTGCTGTGCCTTGCCCATCTCATATGGCCCTGGGGTTGCACTTGTGTAAATTGTATACCCCATATGCTGCTCAAATTCCTCAAATTTCATCGGGCGATTGTCCATCGCCGATGGCAATCGAAAGCCATATTCAACCAATGTTTTCTTCCGCGATTGATCTCCATGATACATACCGCGAATCTGCGGAATCGTCATATGAGACTCGTCAATGAACAACAAGTAATCACTAGGCAGAAAATCAATTAACGTCCAGGGCGCTGAACCGGATGCCCGCTGATCCAAATGACGCGAATAATTCTCAATCCCTGAACAGTACCCCACTTCGCGCAACATCTCTAAATCATACCGTGCCCGTTGCTCGAGCCGTTGCGCTTCCAATAACTTGCCCTCCAACCGAAACTGTTGCAGTTGTTCTTCCAACTCCTTCTCAACGCTGACAAGCGCCGCCTTCAGGCGATCTTCCTGCGTCAGGTAATGCTTGGCAGGATAAATCTCAACCTGCCCGGGCTCCTCCAAAATTTCCCCGGTCAAAGGGTTGAGGCGAACAATATGTTCCACCTCGTCACCGAAAAACGTCACCCGCACGGCCACCTTTTCTTCATAAGCCGGAAAGATATCCAACGTATCTCCGCGCACCCGGAACACGCCCGGCCTCAGTTCTGTATCGTTACGCTGATACTGACTTTCAATCAATTGTCTCAACAATGCATTCCGGCGATAAATCTCTCCCTGTTGCAAACGAATGACCCCTCGCCCATACTCACT
Organism: uncultured Anaerolinea sp.; assembly: GCA_964453115.1. Classification (GTDB taxonomy): domain Bacteria; phylum Chloroflexota; class Anaerolineae; order Anaerolineales; family Anaerolineaceae; genus JAIWNK01. The sequence continues at coordinate 182,078 of CAYVRT010000002.1, forward strand.
TGGATCACCCAAGCCATAAATACAGGAAACGGAAGCAACAATCACCACATCCCGCCGCGAAAGCAATGCGGTTGTTGCCGCCAATCGCATGCGTTCAATTTCCTCATTGGTCTCTGTTTCTTTCTCAATATATAAATCGCGCTGCGGAACATAAGCCTCGGGCTGATAATAATCATAATACGACACAAAATAACTAACTGCATTCTCTGGAAAGAATTCAGCAAACTCGGCATATAACTGCGCCGCCAGCGTTTTGTTATGTGCCATCACTAAGGCTGGCTTCTGAAGGCGTTGAATAATGTTCGCCATTGCAAAAGTCTTCCCTGTGCCGGTCGCACCCAGCAGCACCTGATGCCGATAGCCTCGTTGGATGCCTTGAACCAATTTTTCGATTGCCTCCGGCTGATCACCGGTTGGCTGATAGGGCGAACGAAGTTGAAATTCCATTCTGAACCATCCTTTCCATCAAGCCTGTCGCAAGAACAGCGTAAAAACCGCCCCTCCCTGCGGTGCATTGGCAGCCGTCAATTCACCACCCTGCAGTAGAGCCAATTGCCTGGCTATCGCCAAACCCAATCCGGCCCCACCCTCCTCACGGCTACGCCCACCATCAGCCCGGTAAAACCGTTCGAATACATGCGCCAATGAATCCTGAGCAATTCCTGGACCTCCATCTAAAACTTGCAAACGCAACATTGTATCGAACAAATCTTCTATCAAGATAATCTTACCACCCTTCGGTGTGTAACGCAATGCATTGCTCAATAGATTATTCAAAATCTGCTCGAATCGCCCAGCATCAGCCCAGACGCACAATTCACCTGCCAATGAACACTGTATTTCAAGCTGCACCCCTTTTTGTTCTGCCGATGGGCGAAAGCGCTCGATCACACGCTCAACAAATGCTCCCAACGCCAGGCTCTCCATCTCCATATGCAATTTTCCGGCTTCTGCGAGCGAAAGCGTGCGCAAGTCCTCAACCAACCGCGCCAGAGAAGCATTCTGCTCCAGCACCCGCTGCAAATTCTGCACATCCGCCGCATCAATTCCATCAATCATTGCCTCCAATTGGGCGCGCTGCACTGCGAGTGGCGTTCGCAGTTCATGAGCAATATCCGCTGTCATCGAACGTCGGTTCTCCTCTGCCTGCTGCAAAGAAGCCGCCATCAAATTAAAGCTTTGCCCCAATTCCGCCAGTTCATCCCGACCGCGCACCTGAACCCTCTGTCCATAATTCCCGTTTGCCAGGCGATGTGCGGCCTGCTTTAACTGCTGAATGGGATATAGCAACCCAGAAGCCATCAACAGCGAAGCCAGAATTGCCACAGCCACAGCCACCACACCTGCCCGCCATGCAGCCTCATTCAACCGTTCCAGCAAAGGCTGCTCATCACCATACCGCAATCCCATCCCGCTCTCCAGTAGCCAGTAACCAACGGTTGTGCCATCCCGATCATGCAAAACCACAGCCTGTTTCAGTTCTTGGATTGAAAGTGCTTCCCCCACCTGAATCCGCCGCGTATCCACCACCACTACCCCCTCTCCATCCGCAATTCTCTGACGCGGCCCGCTCATCCCACCATGCCCCATTCCAGTTCCAGATTTAGGCAAAACATCTTCCGCACCGACCCAATTCCCGTGCTGTTGATAATAATCCTCCAATTGCTCCACTGCACCTTCCATTGGAACACCAAATAAAAACGAACGCACCTGCTGTTCTGCCCCTGAGCGCACCCACGTCACCAGTGTCACAATCGCCGTCAAGGCCACCAAAACCATTCCAGCCATCAATTTCCAGCGCATTTGCATCACTCCTTGCTCATCCGATAACCAACACCAAACACAGTCTCAATGCAGCGCGGTTTACGAGCATCCAACTCAATTTTTGCCCGCAAATTTTTGATATGTGCATCAATCGTTCGTTCATAACCCTCATAAGCCACCCCCTGCACCGCCTCCAGCAATTGCAAACGGCTGAAAACACGTCCAGGTTGACGCGCCATCGTCACAAGCAAATCAAACTCCGTTGGCGTCAGGTCAACAACCTCGCCCCGACAAATCACGCGGTGTTCTTCAAGGTTAATGTTCAAGTCTCCCAACGCCAGGAATGCTTCCCCGGTTGCTACGCCGCCTTTGCGCACCCGGCGCAACACAGCTCGCACCCGAGCCACCACCTCGCGCGGCGAAAAAGGCTTGGTAATGTAATCATCTGCACCCAGCTCTAATCCTACCAATCGGTCAGTTTCTTCAACTCGAGCTGTAACCATAATCAACGGCGTCTCATCACTCCGGCGAATACTGCGCGCCACATCCAATCCATCCATGCCCGGTAAATTCAAATCGAGCAGAACCAAATCTGGCTTTTCCCGCTCCCATAAACGCAATCCATCATCACCCCGTCCGCTGCTAATCACTGCATACCCGGCTTTTTCCAGATAAGAACGCAGCACGCGCACCAGTTCAGGCTCATCCTCAATCAACAAAATTTTGACCATCTTCTACCGCTCCTCAGAGCGCGCCAGAGCATTTAGCACGGCCAGCAATTGTCCCTTCCAAATTGCCACATCATCGCCCATTTGCATCCAATAGGCGTTCCGTCCACTGCGCGCTAGCGGCATTAAATTGGGCAACGCACGGGTTGCGCCCTCTAGCAATGGTGGATAGCGCAGCACAACTTGTTCCGCCTCAACCGTCACCGAAGACAAGCCAGCCCGCTGCGCGCGCAACCGCACCTGAAACTGGAAGAACAAATTGGTCACTGTCTCTGGTAGAGCGCCAAAACGATCCTGAAATTCGTAACGCAACATCTCCAGTTCCGCCTCATCAGTCACATCAGCCATCCGCCGGTACAGACTCAAACGCAATCGCTGATCAGGAATATAATCAGCCGGAATGTCCATCGCCAACGGAAAGTCTACCGCCACAGCCGCCACCAGTTCACGCACCGCCAAAACCGGATCTTGCTCGGGAGCCGACATTCCACTTGCCAGACGAAGTTGACGAACTGCCTGTGCCAGCAAACGCGTATACAGATGAAAACCAACCGTTGCAATGTAACCACTCTGCCGCATGCCCAACATCTCCCCTGCCCCCCGCATTTCCAAATCTCGCATTGCAATTGAATACCCTGCACCCAGTTGCGAATTCTCTGCAATCACTTCGAGACGTTCTTGTCCTTCAGGCGTCGGCGGCTTTTTACGATGCCGGAAAAAATAAGCATATGCGCGCTGCGCCCCACGGCCCACCCGCCCGCGCAGTTGATAAAGTTGCGCCAGCCCAAAAGCATCTCCCCGGTCAACAATTAAAGTGTTGGCGTTTGGAATATCCAACCCAGACTCAATAATCGAAGTACATAAAAGGACATCAATTTCAGTTCGAGTGAATTGCTCCATCACACGCGACAGTTGCCCCTCGTGCATTTGACCATGCGCCACCCCAACCCGCGCTTCAGGAACAAGTTGATGCAAATGCCTCTCCATTGCGCCAATTGTCTGCACCCGGTTATGCACAAAAAACACCTGCCCACCTCGCTCGAGTTCACGCACAATTGCCTGTCGCACCAAACGCGGCGCGTAAGGCCCAACATGAGTAACGATCGGTAGACGTTCTTCTGGCGGCGTGTTAATAGTTGAAATATCTCGCACCCCAGTCAAGGCCATATACAATGTACGCGGAATTGGTGTAGCGGTCAACGTCAGCACATCCACCTCAGTACGCAGCCTCTTGAAATGTTCCTTGTGCGTCACACCAAAGCGTTGTTCTTCGTCTACAATCACCAGTCCAAGTTCCTTAAACGTCACATCGGCCTGTAACAAACGATGTGTTCCAATGATAATATCCACCTGCCCCAACCCAAGCCGCCGCACAATCGCATCCTGCTCGCGCTGAGAACGAAAACGCGAAAGCATCTCCACCTGTACCGGAAACGCAGCCAGGCGTTGTCGAAACGTTTCATAATGTTGTTGCGCAAGCACCGTTGTTGGCACCAAGATAGCCACTTGTTTACCATCCATCACCGCCTTAAACGCAGCTCGCAATGCCACCTCAGTTTTGCCATACCCCACATCCCCACACAACAAACGGTCCATTGGACGAGAACGTTCCATATCGCGTTTCACGTCCTCAATGGCCTTCAACTGATCTGCCGTCTCAATGTAGGGGAAACTGGCTTCTAGCTCTTTTTGCCAAACCGTATCAGCGCAAAACGCAGTTCCCTGCGCCACTTGCCGCCGGGCATAGAGTTCCAACAAATCCTGCGCCACCTTCAGCACTTCTTCACGTACTCGCTGTTTGGCCTGGCTCCACTCTGCTGTCCCCAGCCGCGTCGGCGACGGTGGATCTGAATCGGGTCCAACATAACGGCTCAGTCGGTCTGCCTGATACACCGGCACAAACAATTGATCACCGCCATCATATTCCACACACAAAAATTCTCGTTCCATTCCCTCCAGCGCCCGCCGCATCAATCCAACATAGCGGCCAATTCCGTAGTCAACATGTACAACCCAATCACCAGGGCGCAAATCCACATAGGAAGATTCAGGAGCCTCGGCAGTTGGACGATGACGCTGCCGCACCTGCGGACGCTCCCAGCCAAACGCCTCGCTATCCGTCAAAACATGCCAGGTGCAGTCTTGCGTACTGTGCATCGTCCAGCCCTCACCCAGGCTGCCTTCAATAAACTCCGGCTGCTGTACAATCACCTCCCCAGCACTGCGTTCAGCCCATAACTCGCGCAGCCTTGCTACCTGCCGACTCACCAGCAGAATGGGCTCATCATTTTTGCTATAAGAGTACATTTGCTGCACAAATAATTTTAGCTGGCCGCCAAAGCGCTGTTCCGGCTCAAATATTTCTGACAAACCACCCACTGCCTCTTCTTCGCCATGCCCCAGTTGCAAAAGGCACTGAGCGCCCAACATATCCTGTAATTCAGACCAGCTCAAATATGGGATCGGAAAATCTTCAGCCAGCGTCCCTTCTGCAATGCTTTCCATACGAAGTTTCACTGCCTGTTCCTCAATTTCGCTCGCTATTGCCTGCAATAGGTTCATATCCCCAACCACAACCAGCGCCTCGCGCGGCAAATAATCCAGCAAACTGGCGTGGGCGGGATGAATAAGCGGCAAATAAAACTCATCTGCTTCTATTCCAGGCAAAAGCTCACATGCCTTGCCAGGCAACACCTCGCGCGCAGGAGTCACCATCACCTGGTCAATTGTCTCAATCGTGCGCTGCGTTGCAGGGTCAAAACGGCGCAATAAATCAATCTCATCTCCAAAAAATTCAAAACGCACGGGCAGTTTTTCCGCAGGCGCCCAAACATCCAACAATCCACCACGTCGCGAAAACTGCCCCGGCTCAATGACAACTTCTGCCGTTTGATATCCGACCTCCATCCAGGCCCGCTGCAACGCTTCCGGCGCAATCACCTGCCCCACCTTCAATGTCCGGGTATGCTTGAGGAAATCGCGTCTCGGCAGCGTGCGCGTCATCAATGCCCGCAGTGATGTAATGATCATCGGCGCCTGTTCGGGGCGTTCCCGGCCCGGAATTTGATATTGCGCCAGGGCAGTCAACACCTGCAAACGATCGCGCCTGGTATGGTTACCCCACGCTGCCTGTTCATAAAACATTGGCGTTGGTTCTGGAAACAGCAACCTCGGTGCCTCCGCAGCCCAAAAGCCCAGTTCATCCTGCACGGTCAAAGCCCGGTCAATCCGATCCGCCACCAACAGCATTGGGCAACGTAAATCAGACCACAAAGCTGCCAGGAATGGCAAACGAGCAGCGCGCATCAAACCCAAAGCAGGCAAAGCCTTGCGCTCGCGAACAGCAACCAACAATGATTGATAAGCTTTCTGCGTCTGTAATTCCTTCAGTACTGCGTTTTGCATCAGACCTCTTAGAGCTTTTCTAAACCGCCATTAAACCGATTCATCGCCGCATCAAGACCTTCGCTCACAAAAGTTTCAGCCGCCTTGACAGAACGATCCAGCACCAGATTCATCAACTCTTGTTCTGCTGCGCTGAACCCCTGCAAAACAAATGCCGCAGCATCCATCTGCCCAGGTGGGCGACCAATCCCAATTCGCAACCGGGCAAAATCCTGCCCATTCAGGCGTTGGATAATTGAAGCCACTCCCTTCTGCCCTCCTGCACCACCTCCAGGGCGCAACCGCAAGGTACCAGGCGGCAAATCCAGATCATCATGCACAACCATCAGGCAGGATGATGCGATCTTATAAAAACGCATCAAAGGCACCACCGACTCTCCTGAGAGATTCATATATGTTTGCGGTTTTGCCAGGACAACCTTGTTGCCAGCCACTACTCCACTGCCAATAATCGCCTTTGCCTGCACACGCATCATCCGAATTTGCCACGCCTGTGCCAACGAATCCACAACCATAAAGCCGACATTGTGTCGCGTGGCACGATACTCTCGCCCCGGATTACCAAGCCCAACAATCAAAAAAATCGAATTCTCCATCCGTTTCCTTGCCTATCGTCTCAACCTGCGAATCAGCAGATAAAAACCCATTCCCAAAAGCAGCACCAGCCCGATTAATGCCCCCTGTTTCAGCCAATGCAACCAATCATTCAATGAAACCTGCGCCGGATTGAGCGCCAATGGGGTTGGTGTAACAACCGGCATTGTTGGAGATGGCTGCACCGTTGCCGTTAACACATATCCAGGAGTGCCGCCGATTGTAGGAAGTCTGGTTTCAATCGGCGAATAATTGCGCACCCGCAAACCTTCTATCAACGCATCTCGTACCTGCCCATCCTTCAAAATCACTCGCACGCGTAAAATATAATTCCCATCTGGAAGTGCAGTTGTATCCCAGAGCGCCAAATCGCCCTCAATAACTGGTTGTTGACCTTCAACCAGCAAAAACCACGTCTCCGTCGGGTCATCCGCATAAGCAAAAGCCACCTCCATTGCAGAAAACCCATCCAAAGCAGTACTCCCCCGCACAGAAACCGCCCCCTGTAACCATGCTCCCGCCTCCGGGGAAATTATCACCGGCAATGGCTGTGATTGCGCCCCAACCCGTCCGGCCACAACCAGCAGCAAAACCAAACCCAATTTCCATCCTTGCCAAAGCCGCATCATAAATATTGAGTCTAACACAAAGCCACCAATCTTGCAAAAAAATTCCACGCCCCAATCATTCAATTTCAAAAAACATCTCAAAACCACACACTTTGCCTCTCGTTTTGTTGTATAATCTCTTTGTCAGGTAATCAACCTCTTTGTAGTATAATCAGGATAAATGATGACAGAATTTGTACCCGAACCAACTTCTAAACCAGCCCTACCGGATCCCGAAACGCCACAATCCCCCATTCCGGATGATGCTCAAATTGCTGCCGAAGAGCGCAAAAACCGCATTAACACGATCATTGCCTCTCTTGTTGGCATCTTCATCCTTGCCACACTGATTGCTTCAGTCGTCCTCCTCGTCAATGCAGGTGCTGAAACAGCTGGCCTGGTGCGTGATATTTTCATCATCTTCATGGGCCTCATCTCAATGCTGGTCATGATAGCCCTCATCATTCTCATCATCCAGCTTGCAATCCTGATCAACTTACTACAGAACGAAATCAAACCCATTCTGCGCACAACCAATGAAACCGTCAACAATCTGCGCGGAACAACCACCTTCATCAGCAACAACCTGGTCGAACCCATCATCAAGCTCAACGAATATCTGGCCGGGTTGCGCCGTTTCTTTGATCTCATTCGCCCAGGCAAGCCCTAGGCAAAAATGATGATCGGTTCTATCCTATCTTTCACATTTCAACAGGAGGTTTCCCATGTCCAGTAAAGATGAATTTGGCGCCTTTTTCATCGGGTTCGTTGTTGGCGGCCTGACCGGCGCAGTTGTTGCCCTGCTCTTTGCCCCGCAATCAGGCGAAGAAACTCGCGGCATCATCAAGGAACGCGCTATTGAACTGCGCGACAAGACGAACGAATCGTTCACGGAAGTCTATGGTAAAGCAGAAGCCGCCGCCAATGACGCAGTCAAGCGCGCCGAAGAACTGCTTCGGCAGGCCAAAGAGCGCGCAGCAGAACTCGCCAACCGCCGCCAGGTAGCACTCGAAGAAGCCGCTACGGAACCCGCTGCTGAGTAAACCTAGCAACAAAAAAACACCCTCCTGAACGGAGGGTGTTTTTTTGCTAAAATCTTTGGGGCAAAACCTCAGGCAACATATTAATAATATCCCTTGCCGCCACAGGAATCGGCGAAGCAAACCGTTTTTCAGCCGCAACCCCAGCATTCGCATGGAACCAGGCACCTGCAACAGCCACCGCATAAGCCTCCCCACCTTGCGCTCGCAATCCAACCAAAATTCCAGAGAGGACATCACCCGTTCCAGGGTGTGCTAGCGCAGCAGTAGCCACCGGAATCACCGTTATTTTCCCATCAGGGCTCGCCACCACAGTAAATGCACCCTTCAATACAACAACCTGCTTCCACAAAGCAGCAAAATGCAGCGCTGCCTCAATTCGATCTGCTTGAATTTGATCCACTGTCCATCCCGTCAAAGCGGCCATTTCCCCTGGATGCGGCGTCAGAATCGTCCCCTCAGGCAACAAGTCCGACCAATTGGGCAGCTTTGCCAATAAACGCAATCCATCCGCATCAATCACCAGGGGCGGCAGAACCGTTTTTGCCTCATGGCTTGTTTCCCTCTCAGCAACAAAGCCTATCCCGCGGCGTTGTAAATGCTCCCCGCCGGAAAGCAATCGGCGCAAGAACTCCCCTGTCGTTTCCTCGCGTCCCCATCCTGGCCCCAACAGCAATGCATCCACCCCTTCAAAATTTTTTAACAACACCTCTTCTGCACCCGCAGAAATCACCCCCATCTCATGCGGCAACATCAACCAGGTCACCTCCGGGATACTGCTTGCCAAAGCCAAATGCAAAGGCCCAGGAACTGCAAGGCGCACCAAGCCAGTTCCAATTCGGATTGCAGCAAGCGCAGCCAATTGTGCTGCGCCCGTATATTGTATCGAACCAGCTGCAATCAGCGCATTGCCAAACATACCCTTATGCGAATCCGCAGGACGCTCCGGCAATGCACAAAATGCATCAAAGCGCGTAGCAACCCTGCGATCCACCTTCGGCACACTGGTCAAGTTATTCGGCAACGTTAAGGGAACAACCTCAAGCAAGCCCAAATATTCAAAGGCTGGCAATTTCAATTGTCCAGCCTTAACGGCATGAATACAAATTGTCATCTCCGCATCGAGCATTACATCCGAAACTTCGCCCGTCTCGCAATCCATGCCCGAAGGACAATCAACCGCCACAATTAGCACATCCTCCGACAGAAGGAATACCTTCTCCAACAACTGCGCCACATCATCCCGCAATGGCAACCGGGCTCCCGTTCCAATCAAACCATCCAGCAACACATCCGCATCTTCCAACCATTCTTCTAGCGCCTCAAAACCAGCATCCTCCGCCATGACCATCATTTCAATATCAGCATCAGCTGCACGCCGTTTCCACACATCATCTGTCGGCAAATCTCTGAGTAAGTAAGCCCGCGCTTCCCAACCCTTTTCAGCCAATTCAATCAATGCAGAAAGCGTATCCGAGCCGTTCCGCCCCCCTCCAACCAATCCCACCACACACGAAACTTGCTCTTCATTTCCATACAACTCATCCAATGTATCGGCCACTCCCTGCCCAGCCTCTTCAATCATTTGATCATAAGATATACCGTTCGCGTGCGCCTCTTCTTCTACAGCTCGCATCTCTTGTACAGTCCAAAGTCTCATCTTGCCACCTCCAAAAAGTATAGTCTATGTAATTATACACAGGATACACCCGGCGGCAACAATTCATCAATCTCCACATTGTAGCGCAACCAGGGTCGCAACACATATCGCCCATCCTCCACGCCCTGCAATTCGCTGATCTGCATCACTCTTCGCACGCCGCTATTCAAACGCTGCTGAACCAAAACCCAGCGCACAGCAGCCGACACCATCCCCCGAATTTCATCCAGTCCCAAACCGGGATTGCCCTGCAAACACATCACCTCAATACGACGCAACCCATCCTCAACCGAATTCGCATGAAGAGTTGTCATGCCAGAATAGCCGCGCCCCAACAATTCCAGAGCTTTTAATGCCTCTCCACCCAACAATTCCCCAACCACCAACCAATCCGGGCGCATCATTGAAGCAACATGTAACACATCTGCCAATCCATGTCGAGCCTCAAGATACAACAAACGCGGATGATCAATTTGATATTCGTGTCGCTCTTCCACCACAATCACTCTGCGCTCCGCCGGAATCAACTCTGCCAGACGATTTAAAACCGTCGTCTTACCACTCGCTTTCCCTCCAACCACCAAAATGTTTTCCTCTGCCTGAACTGCCCTGAGCAAAAGATCAAATCCAGCAGAATTGATGCAGCGATACGCCTTAAGCATCTCCCAAGTAATATTTTTAAAAATCATTTTTTGGATCACCAAACAAGGTCCTTGCAACGCCACCGGCGGTAGCACAGCCACAAAACGTGCTGCTCCATCCGGCAAACAGCCCTCGATCGTTGCCCCATCGGTCAATCGCACAATCCCTGGCAATTTTGCCAGCGCATCAATCAAAGAAATTAAACTTGCCTCATCCATCAAGGCTTCACTCACCTCTTCTAACTTTCCACGTCGCTCAACCAGCACCCGTCCAGGACGGTCCACCAAAATTTCAAGAACCGACTCATCCCGATACAAGTCGGCTAACGGTCCTAAAACGGCCAAATCCGTTCCCATATTTGCACCTCCAAATTCTTTTGATGCAATTGTATATCATTACAATCTGCTTGCCCCCCGCCATTCCCACAGGACAGCTTGCCTTATAACACTCCCATCCGAAAAGCTTTTGCAACCGCCTCTGTTCTCGAATTCACCCCCAACTTATTGAAAACTGAATTGAGGTGAAATTGAATTGTACGCTCACTGATCCCCAAACGATAAGCAACTTCTTTGTTCGTCAAACCTTCCGCCACCAGTCCTAGCACCTGTCTCTCACGAAGCGAAAGGCTACCGAGCAAAAACTGCTCAGGCTGCCAGGCCATCTCCACCTCCCGCACCTCATTCAACGCCAGTTTTGCCAACTCGGACAAAGAATGGACAGCCAAACGCCCCGCTCTGTTGGAAACTGCCAGAGCCTGTTCCTGTATGCGCGCCATCTCTAACAGCTTTTCCAAAACACAAATGGCTCGATCCAAAGACGGGTTTTTCACCTCATTCATCATATCCTCCAACTTCTCGCCCAAATCACCGCGCGAACGTTCTTCTCAAGTATAATGGAGGCATGCAAAAATTCCTATACCTCACCGTCTTTGTTTCTGGGTTAACCAGCTTAGCAATCGAAATGGCTGCCTCTCGCCTGTTAGGAAACTATTTTGGAGCCAGCAATTTGATTTGGGCCAGCATCATTGGTCTTATTCTCATCTATCTCACTGTCGGCTACTTTCTCGGTGGTCGCTGGGCCGATCGCTCCCCGCGTCATGAAACATTCTTTAAAATCCTCGCCTGGAGTGCATTGCTGATTGGCCTTGTTCCCCTTGCTTCGCGCCCCATCCTGCGCCTTGCTGCTACAGCGTTCGACACCATTCAACTTGGTGGAATGGTAGGCGCATTTGTCGCAGTTCTCATCCTTTTCAGCATTCCCATCACCCTGCTCGGCACAGCCTCACCGTTTGCCATTCGTCTTTCCCTGCTCGATGCGCGTCAGGCCGGCAGTGTTGCAGGACGAATGTATGCCATCTCAACCCTTGGCTCGTTTGTTGGCACCTTCCTGCCCGTTCTGATAACCATTCCTCTCGTTGGAACATATCGCACCTTCATCGGGTTTGGCCTGTTATTGCTCTCAGTTGCGCTGATTGGACTGGGGCGTGCAGCAGGTTTGCGGGCTGTTCTTCCCCTGCTTTGGATGCCAATTGTGTTAATCATCCTCGCCATTCTTGGCACGCGCGGCAGTGACAAAACTGCCACAGGCATGATTTACGAAAGCGAATCGGCCTATAACTATATCCTTGTCCAGGAAATAGATCAATACATCCTCCTACGCCTTAATGAAGGACAAGGCGTCCATTCTATTTACCACCCAACCGTTGTAGATTACAAAGGCCCATGGGAACAGGTTTCTGTTGCGCCCTTCTTCAACCCCGCCCCCTACGACATGGACAAAGTTGAACGCATCGCCATTGTAGGAATGGCTGCCGGCACAGCTGCCCGTCAAGCCACCCTCATCTACGGCCCAGATGTACAGATTGACGGGTTTGAAATAGACCCCAAAATCGTTGCTGTTGGCGAGCAATTCTTCTCGATGAAACAGCCAAACCTACATGTCTTTATTGAGGATGGTCGTGTTGGATTGCACAACTCACCTCATCAGTATCAAATCATTAGCATTGATGCCTACCGCCCACCATACATTCCCTGGCACCTCACCACGCAGGAGTTTTTTCAAATCGTTTACGATCATCTCAGCGAAGATGGTGTCATGGTCATCAACGTAGGGCGCACCCCCAACGACCGTCGCATGATTGACGCCCTGGCATATACCATCCAAACCGTCTTCCCCTCTGTACACATCAGTGATGTACCAGATTCATTCAACACCATGATTTTTGCCACACGTCAACCCACCAGCGTTGAAAATTTAGCCCAGAATCAAGCCGCCCTGCTTTCTCTCACCCCACCCTGTCATCCACTACTCACCGACACTCTTGCAATTACGCTGGCAAATCTGCAACCTACGCCAACTCACGGCAGCTTGTTCACCGATGACCGCGCCTCAGTTGAATGGCTCACCAACAGTATGGTGATTGACTTCTTCCTGAGTGGTAGCCTGGAGGAAACCTTCCAATGAAAAAAACGCTTTCCTTTTTGGTCGCAGCGCTCATTCCCTTCTTTTTGCTCATGAGCGCAATTCGCATTCTCTTCAATCCCTTTTACCTGCAAATTGAATATCGCGCCCCAAATTTTCCACCTGACCCCTACGGATTCACTACAGCGGAACGTTTGGAATGGGGGCGCATTTCAATTTTATACATCACCCAGGGCCACGAACTTTCCTACCTGGCCGACCAGCGCCTGCCAAATGGTCAACAGCTCTACAATGAGCGCGAACTAAGCCACATGCTGGATGTGCAAATTGTCTTCTTAAACATGGTTACCGCCTGGTGGATACTCGCCGCCATCTTGCTCATCCTTGGATTATTGGCATGGCGGCTAAATACCCTCACCGCGTATATTCAGGGCCTCCTAACAGGTGGGTGGGCTACGTTGGGGCTGATTGCAGCCATTCTCATCGCAGTCGCCCTCAGCTTTCGACAATTATTCACCCTGTTCCACAAACTCTTCTTTAGCGGTGATAGCTGGCTATTCGAGTTTTCGGATACACTCATCCGGCTCTTTCCACTCCGGCTGTGGCAGGACGCATTCATCCTTGTCGGGGTCATCAGCGCCATCGGCGGATTGCTTTGCCTTTTGATCGGACGCTCCTTGCTGAAAAAACTCAAATCCTGAAAGAAAAACCGGCGATTGAAATCAATCGCCGGTTTCTTTTCCTACAGCACCTACTTCTTCTTCGCTTGGTTGGCAACCGCTTCTTGCGCCCTGCGAACCGCATCCTCATCCCCCAAATAATAATGGCGAATGGGTTTCATCTCCTCATCCAATTCATAAACCAATGGCACACCCGTTGGAATATTCAGTTCAACAATTTCCTCTTCCGGAATATGATCCAAATACTTTACCAACGAACGCAAACTATTTCCATGCGCTGTAATTAAGACCCGTTTTCCCGAACGAATGGCTGGCACAATTGTCTCTAACCAATATGGAACAAAACGCGCCACCGTATCCTTCAAGCACTCCGTCAACGGCAATTCTTCTTCGCTCAACGCTGCATAGCGCCGATCATGCCCAGGATACCGCTCATCTTCTTTCGTAAGTGCCGGCGGTTGAATATCATAGCTGCGCCGCCACAGTTTAACCTGTGCTTCACCATACTTCTCAGCTGTTTCTGCCTTGTTCAAGCCTTGCAGCGCTCCATAATGCCGCTCATTCAGCCGCCAATTGCGATAGACCGGAATCCACATCAAATCCATATCATCCAACACAGTCCACAAGGTGCGAATAGCACGCTTCAACACCGAAGTATAAGCCACATCAAACGTATAGCCGCCTTCGCGCAGCAGCCGCGCCGCCTGATGCGCTTCATTCATACCTTTCTCAGTAATATCCACATCTGTCCACCCCGTAAAGCGATTTTCCTGATTCCAGGCACTTTCACCATGCCGCAACAAAACAATC
>CAYVRT010000003.1:0-159328 GCA_964453115.1 uncultured Anaerolinea sp.
TTTGTCAAGGGGCTGTGCAACCTGTTTGGTTGTTTTGCGTATACAAAGGTACTTAGATTTTATTTTTTTGGATGGAGGTTCGATATGCGTTCCAGTCGTTTGTTTTGGGGAGTGGCTCTGGTGTTGGCTGGCAGCATCCTGGTGCTGCAAAACCTGGGCATTTTGCCCGGTTCGTTTTGGGGTGTGTTTTGGCCGCTGGCTTTGATCCTGTTTGGTGGGTGGATTTTGCTTGGCCCAACCCTGCGCCGGCGTGAATGGAAAACCGAAGTGGCTGCGCTGCCCTTGCAAGGGGTAACGGAGGCGACCATTGAGGTGCATCATGGGGCTGGGCGCTTGTTTGTGGATGGACAGGCAGAGGCCGGGCAATTGTTCTCGGGCAGTTTTGCAGGCGGTTTGCGCCAGGATGAGCAACGCGATGGCAGTCGGTTGCGCCTGAAATTGCGCCCGTCTGAAGACCTGTGGGGCATTCCCTTTGGCCCCGAGACGGCGGGTGTGGAATGGCATGTTGGGTTGTCGCCCACGCTGCCGCTGCGTCTGGAATTTAAGACCGGTGCTGGCGAAAACAACCTCAACCTTGCTGGACTGCAAGTGGAAGATTTGCGGATTGAGACGGGGGCTTCTTCCTCCGATGTGACTCTTTCGGCCATTGCTTCCTTCTGCCGCGTTTCGGTCAAGGCGGGTGCGGCTTCGGTTGTGTTGCGTGTACCAGAGGGCGTGGCGGCTTCCATTCGCGTGAGCGGTGGCATGATGAGCAGTCAGATCAATGCGGCGCGCTTCCCCAATCTGGGCAATGAATATCGCTCACCTGATTATGACACGGCACAGCGGAAGGTGGAAATTAGCATCGAGGCTGGTGCTGGTTCGGTGGAAGTTCTTTAGCATAACGAGGAGATGAATGATGAAGCAAGAATATCCCTGGCGTTTGATTTTGGGCATTGGCCTCTTACTGGCGGGTGGGTTGGCGCTGTTACAGTCTTTGGGTTTGCGCAGCATGGGCGATTGGATTTGGGCGCTGTTGTTTGGCATGGGCGGCCTGGCCTTTTTGACCGTCACGCTGCGTGACCGGCGCGCCTGGTGGGGGGTCATCCCTGGCATGGCTTTGTTTGGCATTGGTGGTGAGATTTTTGTCTCGGCCCTGCCCTATTCCGTTGAGCGCATTTTGAGCGGCGTCATGTTCGTTGCCTGTCTTTCGGCGGCTTTCTGGCTGATTTACCTGCTGGATGTGCGTAACTGGTGGGCAATCATCCCCGGCGGCACGCTGGCGACCATTTCGCTGGTTGCCGGGCTGGGCAACATGAATGCTGGCATGGAAACCGGCGGCGTGTTTATGATGGGCCTGGGCGGCACCTTTGCGCTGGTGGCGCTTTTGACCCGTGCAACCGACCATCCCATGCGCTGGGCCTGGATTCCGGCTGCCATTTTGGCCTCGCTCGGGCTGCTGATCTTCTTCGCGGCCCTCGACCTGACCGGCTATATCTTTGGCGTGGCGTTGATTGGGGTTGGCGGTTACCTGGCCTATCAGGCTTTGAAGAAGTAAGATAAAAACTTGCAAATAGGTAGAAGAAAATCAGAAGGAAATCAAGATGAGTGATTCACCAAACTTTCAACAAGAACAAGAACAAAAACCGCATTCCCATCGTCCAGGGCTGTTTTGGCCGCTGATGTTGGTTGCGCTGGGGGTCATCTTCCTGCTCTCCAATTTGGGGCTGTGGAATGGGAATGTGTGGGATTTGGTTGCAACCTGGTGGCCGGCAATCTTCATCATTGGCGCCCTGGATGACATCCTGAAGGGCAAGAATTGGGCTGGTGCGGTGGTGATTATGGCGCTGGGCGGGGTGTTGGTGCTTGGCAACCTGGGCTATTTGCGCTGGAGTGCGCTGGGTTTGCTGGCGCGCTTGTGGCCGGCCTTTTTGCTGGCTGCCGGGTTGGATTTGCTCTTCTCGCGCGAACGCTCACTCTGGGTTCGTCTGGCGGGCGTGGTTGTGGCGCTGATGTTGGTGGCTGGCATGGCCCTGGTGGCTTTTGGCTGGCAGGGTGGGGCGCTGGAGCGCAAGAGCTTTTCACAGCCGCTCCTGGGCGCCGAATCGGCCAACATTCGCCTCAACTTGCCCATGGGCCCATTGCAGGTGCGAGCCGGTAAGGAAGATGAGCCGTTGCTGGCTGGCAGCTACTTGATGCAGTCCGATGAGGCGTGGAACGAAACGCGCACCGATCGCTCTGGCGTGACGACTTATAGCCTGAGCAATGATGGGATGGATTTGGCACTTGGCTTGCCCGCACAGCCGCGCCTGGAACTGGCCCTCAGCCCGGCCCTGCCGCTCGATTTGCGCATTGACGCAGCTTTGCTGGAGGGCGAGTTGGATTTGCGCGGTTTGCAGGTGCAGCAGGTTTCGCTGCATCAGGCAATGGGTTCGGTGCGCATTGTGCTGCCGGATGCGCCGCTGACGGGTGAAATCAACAGCGCCATGGGGCGGCTGGAACTTGACCTGCCCGAAGGCGCCTCGGTGCGCATTCGCTATGATGGGCTGCCGGTGCTCATTCTGCCGGATGGCTATGTGCGTCAGGGTAACATCATTCGCGCCGGCAATGGTGCGCCGCAGATTGATTTGACCATTTCGCAGGCGATTGGCATTCTTGTCATTCGCTAAGCATGGTTGGGAACTTTTTACGAGCCTTGAACGTCTGGATGGCAATGAGGTTTCAAAATTCAACCTACAAGGAGTTCAAGATGAGTAAGAAGATTTCTGTATTGTTGGTTGCTGTGCTGCTGGTGACGATGCTTTCGGCCTGTGGCTCGGCAGCTGTGCCGGGAAATCAGCCGCCCGTGCGGCAGATTAACGTCAGCGGTAGTGGCAAGGTTTACATTGTGCCAGATATTGCTTACATCAATGTTGGTGTTCATACCGAAGCAGATACGGTGACGGATGCGCTGAATAAGAACAACGAACAGGCGCAGGCGATTGCCGATGCATTGAAGGCAATGGGCGTGGATGAAAAGGATATTCAGACGACTGCCTTCAATGTCTATCCGCAGCAGCAATATGGCCCCGATGGCACAATTGTGCGCAACTACTTCTCGGTGGATAATACCGTCTACGTCAAAGTGCGCGATTTGCAAAAGCTGGGCAACTTGCTCGATGCAACTGTGCGCAGCGGTGCCAACACCATTAACGGGATTTCGTTCGATGTTGAGAACCGCGCCGATGCCGAAAAGGAAGCTCGCCGCCTGGCGATTGAAGATGCCCGTCTCAAGGCGCAAGAAATTGCTGCTGCCGCGGGCCTGAGCCTGGGCGAGATTCAATCCCTGAATGTCTATGCCTCTGGTGGCCCCACGCCTTACTACTATGATGCCAAAGGCGGTGCCATGGCTGCGCCGATGATGGATGTGCCGATTGCTGCCGGGCAGATGGTGATTACGGCGGATGCCAACATCACCTACGAAATCAAGTAAACAGCGGTTTGTGTTGGTTCCCTGACCAACAAGTTCTTGAGTTGCCTTCCCTCCCGAATCACGCCGGGAGGGAAGGTTTTTTTTGAGGGGATGTTAGTATTCCAGCGCGCTGACTTGTGAGAGCTTGCTGATGCGGTGTGTGGAGATGATGCGCCGCACGGTGCCGGTCAGGCCGCGCATCACCAGGCTTTCGGTGCGGGCGCCATCGCGGAAGTATTCGACCCCATCCAACAGGTCACCATTGGTGATGCCGGTGGCAGCGAAGAAGACATCTTCTGAAGAGACCAGGTCGTTGATTGTCAGGACGCGGTTGAGGTCGTAGCCCAGTTCTTTGCCCTTGTCAATTTCTTCCTGGTTGCGCGGCCAGAGCTTGCCTTCGATGGCGCCGCCGGTGCAGCGCATGGCGGTGGCAGCCAGCACGCCTTCGGGGGTGCCGCCGACGCCCATCAGCACGTCAATGCCGGTTTCGGGAATGGCGGTCATGACAGCTGCGGCGACATCACCATCCGGAATGAGGCGGATGCGTGCCCCGGCTTTGCGCACTTCATTGATCAATGCTTCGTGGCGCGGGCGGTCGAGGATGACGACCGTCAGGTCGTTGATGTTGGCGCCTTTGGCGCGCGCAATGCGGCGCAGGTTTTCGGTTGGGGGCGCTTCGATATCAATCACGTCGCGGGCATCGGGGCCAACTGCAATTTTGTTCATGTACATGAATGGGCCGGGGTTGAACATGGAGCCGCGGGGTGCCAGGGCAACCGTGGCGATGGAGTTATTCAGCCCCAATGCCAGTGGACGGGTGCCATCAATTGGGTCAACGGCAATATCCACCTGTGGCGGCTGACCGCTGCCCAGATGCTCGCCATTGTAGAGCATGGGCGCCCGATCCTTTTCACCTTCACCAATGACAATCACGCCATCCATTTCGATGGTGTTCAGCATCAGCCGCATTCCATCTACGGCAGCCCGGTCGGCGGCCATCTTATCGCCGCGCCCCATAAAGCGCCCGGCACCCAAGGCCGCTGCTTCGGTGACCCGCACCAGTTCCAATGCCAGGTTACGAGTCGGTTTGGTATCCATCATAACGCTCCTCCTCCCAAGAACCAATGATAGAAAAAAAACAGCCCGCGTGAGCGGACTGTTACGCACCGAACCACAAGACCAGGTAATAGCCTAAGAACCCGGCCCATAGCCACGAATCAATCCGGTCGAAGATGCCGCCATGCCCCGGTAAGAGGCGGCCCGAATCTTTCACCTGAAAGGGGCGCTTGAGCATACTTTCGCCCAGGTCACCGAGGGGGGTGAAGAAGCCAAGCACTGCCCCAAACCCCAGCCCCAGGACGGGGGTGATGGTTGGGCAGGCGAAGTGCCACAATGTTGCCAGGCCCATCCCGCCCAAAATGGCACAGGCAACCCCGCCCAGGTAGCCTTCCCAGGTTTTTTTGGGGCTAAGGCGTTTTGCCAGGGGGTGCCGCCCGAATGCGCGACCGATGAAGAAGGCCCCGCTATCGCCCAGGGCAACAATCGGAACGATGAGGAGCAGCCACCAGTCGCCATCGGACAGGGCGCGCAACGAGATGAGGTAGCTGCCAATCCAGCCCAGGTAGAGCAGCCCGCCCAGGCTGATGACAAAATCCAGCGCGGCGCTTTCCACGCCGCGCTCATAGGCAAAGAGGTGGAGTGCCATTGCCAGCAGGGTGAGCAGGCCCAGCAGCCCGCCACTGACCGCCAGGCCAAAGGCAGCCCGGCTGAGGCAGAGTAGCGCCACCCCGCCCACCAGCAGGGGGCGGTTGGGGGCATAGCTGCCCGCGGCAAAGATGCGTCCATATTCCCAGGCGGCAATGCACAGGATGATGGTCAGGTAGGCAGAAAATGCCCACCCGCCCAGGAAAACAAACACCAGGCTGATGACCAAAATCGCCAGCGCAACCAGAACGCGCTCACGCAGCATCCGGTTTGCCTTCACAGTCCGAGAGCCGTCCAAAGCGTCGGTCTCGGCTCTGATAGTCTTGCAAGGCCCGGTATAACTCCAGCCGTCCAAAATCCGGCCACAAAACAGGGGTGACATACCATTCTGAGTAGGCCGCCTGCCAGATGAGGAAGTTGCTGATGCGCATTTCGCCGGAGGTGCGGATGATCAGGTCGGGGTCAGGAATGCCGGCGGTGAACAGGGCATCGCTGATTTTTTGCTCGCTGATTGCTTCGGGCTGTGTGCCAGCTTCCAGCAGGCTGCGCACGGCGCAGACAATTTCATCCCGTCCGCCATAGTTCCAGGCAATGCACAGCGTGAGGCGCTGATTGTCGCAGGTTAGTTCCTGGGCGCGGCGCACTTTGTCTGATAGGCTGCGCGGCAGGCGTTCCAGCCGTCCAATATGACGTAATTGCACCCCTTCGTGGTGCAATTCGGTCAATTCTTTGTCAATCACTTCTTCCAGGATGTGCATCAGGCCTTCAACTTCATCGTTTGGCCGCCCCCAGTTTTCGGTAGAAAAGGCATAAATCGTCATATACTGCACGCCAAATTCCACGCAGGCGCGGATGACGTTGCGCAGGTTTTCGGTGCCGGCACGGTGACCAGCCAGGCGCGGCAGGCCGCGCGCCGCTGCCCAGCGACCGTTGCCATCCATGATTACGGCAATGTGGCGTGGCACCTTCTTCAGCGCTGGCAGTTCAGAGGGGTGGGGGGCGTCACTCATCGGTGTTTGTTAGACCTCCATAATTTCTTTGGATTTGCGCTCGCCAATTGCATCTACCTGCTGTACCATGCGGTCGGTCAGCTTTTGCAATTCTTCTTCGCTTTTCTTCAGGTCATCTTCTGAGATGAGCTTTTCGTGCTCAAATTCGCGCAAATCTTTGATGATGTCGCGGCGGACATTCCGTACCGCAACACGCGTTTCTTCCAGCCGGTTGTTGACCACTTTGACCAGTTCGCGGCGGCGTTCCTCGGTCAGGGGGGGCAGGTTGAGGCGGATGGCTTTGCCATCATTGTTGGGCGTCAGCCCCAGCTCTGAGGCCAGAATGGCGCGCTCGATGGCGCGCAGCGTGGTTGGGTCGAAGGGGCGGATGAGCAGGGCGCGCGGCTCTGGCACACTGATGGAAGCAAGCTGCATCAGCGGGGTGGGGCTGCCGTAGTATTCTACCGGGATTTTTTCCACCAGGGCCGGGCTGGCGCGTCCGGTGCGGATTCCGGAAAGATCACCTTCCAACGCCTCCAGTGCGCCTTTCATGCGCAGTTCAGCTTCTTTGATGGTTTCTTTGATCACGATTTCCTCCTTGAGAATATCGTTTTTTGAGAAAGATTTTGCTTAAGGATACCCTAAAATTGTAAAAAAAGCTACTCTGCTTCTGGTAGAATCAGGCCCAGTTTGAATGGATGGAGAGTTCTATGTCTACAGATTGGTTGATTGTGCCGGTTGCCTATTTGGGCGTGGTGGCAGGGGCGGTTTCGGGGGTGATGGAGGCGCGCCGCAAAAAGATGGATGTGGTTGGGGCGTGCGTCATCGGGTTGATTACCGCGCTGGGCGGTGGCACGGTGCGAGACTTGATGTTGGGGCGCATGCCCGTCTTTTGGGTGCTTGAGCCTTCCTATGCCTGGCTGGCCTTCCTGGTGGCGCTCATTACCTTCTATTCGACCGGCTTGTTGGTGCTAACCTCGCGCTCCATCCTCATCCCGGATGCGCTGGGCCTGGGGGTGTTTAGCATTGTTGGCGCAAGTTTTGGTATTCAATCGCAGGATTCAATGTTGATTGCTTCGCTGATGGGCGTGGCAACCGGTGTGTTTGGTGGCATCTTGCGCGATGTGCTGTGCAATCAGATTCCGGTGGTGTTTGCCCGCAGTACGCAGCTTTATGCGACCTGTGCTTTTCTTGGGACCTGGGTTTACCTGATTTTGCTGCGCTGGAATGTTTTGCCTTCGGTTGCGACGCTGATTGGCATCTTTGTGGTTGTTGTGGTGCGCTTGCTGGCGGTGCGCCTCAACTGGCGGCTGCCTGACCCGGAGGAGTGACGGGATGTGAAATAGGCTTGCAGTCGGTCTCTCTTTCGGTCTCTAGACCGATGCGCACCGCAGCCCTTCCTTGTATGATGAGAAAAATCTTACAATGGGTAAAGGGTATGATGAAGCACAAGTTTTTCTCGTTTGCAATGGTGTTGGTGCTGGTGTTGAGCAGCGGTTGTGCGTCCATTCAAAACGCACAACAGGCAATGCAGTTTGAGACCGCCCTCGCAGAGAAAGGGGAGCTTTCGGCGTTTGTGGTTGCCAATGGTGCCGTGCGGCCTGCGCATCAGGCCTCGCTCACCTGGCAGGTGGGTGGACGGGTGCAGGTGCAAGACCTGTCCATTGGCAGCGCCGTCAGCCGTGACCAGGAACTGGCGCGCATTGCGCCGGATAGCCTGCCGCAAAGCCTGGTGCTGGCGCAGGTGGACCTCATTCAGGCGCAGCAACAGCTGCAAGACCTGCAAGATAATGCGCTTCAGCAGGCAGAGGCGCAGCTGAGCCTGGTGCAGGCACAACAGGCGCTGGAAAAGGCGGAACGCAAGCGGCGTGCGTTTGGCAATGGACAGCGGCAGGTGGCGCAGGTGACACTCGATTCGGCTCAGGCTGAGGTAATTTTGGCCGATGAGGCGGTCACAAATGCACAGCGCTTCTTCGATATGGTGGATGACCGCCCGCCCAGTGACCCGGAACGAGCCATGGCACAGCAGCAGCTTTCGCAGGCCATTCAACAGCGCGATCTGGCCTATGCCAACCTCTCGTATCTCACCAGCGCCCCAACCAGCAGTGAAGTGGCGCTGGCCGATGCCGAGCTTGCCCTGGCACAGGCGCAGCTGCTCGATGCGCAATACAAGAATGACCGCATCAAAGACGGTGTGCCAGCGGATGAGCTGAGGGCTGCTGAGGCGCGCTTGCAGGCAGCCCAGATGACGCTTGAACAGCAATTCCTCCTCGCACCGTTTGATGGCATCATCACCCGGCTGAGCGTGGAAGATGGAGACCTGGTGACGCCGGGCAGCCTGGCTTTTCAGATGGAAGACCGCTCACACCTGTATGTGGATGTGTCAATTTCTGAGTTGGATATCAATTTCATCCAGCAAGGCACCGAGGTTAGCCTTAGCTTTGATGCGATTTTGGGCCAATCCTATGCCGGGCGGGTGCTTCAGGTGGGCATGAGCGGTGAGCGCAGCCAGGGCGTGGTCACTTATCCGGTTGTGATTGAGGTGCTTGAGCCGGATGAGGCGATTAAATCGGGGATGACCGCTTTGGTGCGGATTCAAACCCAGTACGTTCAAGATGTGCTGCTGGTGCCAAATGCGGCTGTGCGCGTTTTGGATGGTGAGCGGGTGGTGTTTGTGCAGCGCGGCACGGGCCTGCCGCAGCCAGTGCCGATTCAGTTGGGCATTTCCTCCGAGGTGTATAGCCAGGTAATCAGCGGTGATTTGCAGGAAGGCGATGCAATTGTTCTCAACCCCGATTTGTTGATGCAGATGCAAACCCAAAGCAATTCAATGCTCACGGTTGGCGCAGGAGAATGAGATGCAGGCAACCGAAACCAATCATTGGGTAATTGCCGGTGATGACTTGACCAAAACTTACTGGATGGGCAAGGTGCAGGTCAACGCGCTGAATGGGGTTTCGCTGCGCGTGGCGACTGGCGAGGTGGTCGCCATTATGGGGCCGAGTGGTTCGGGCAAATCTACATTGATGAATATCCTCGGTTGTCTGGATCGTCCGACCAGTGGTGACTATGTGTTGGATGGCGAGCCGGTTTCCAGCCTGCGCGATGATGCCCTGGCCCGCATTCGCGGGCGCAAGGTGGGCTTTGTCTTTCAGAGCTTCAACCTGCTGCCACGCATCTCGGCGCTGGCAAATGTTGAGCTGCCGATGCGTTATGCCGGCAAGAGCCGCGAGCGCCGCGCCCGCGCTCGCGCTGCGCTGGAGGCCGTTGGGCTGGGTGACCGGCTGCACCATAAGCCGACCGAACTTTCGGGTGGTCAACAGCAGCGTGTGGCAATTGCCCGTGCCCTGGTCAACGACCCGGCCATGATTCTGGCGGATGAGCCAACCGGTGCCCTGGATACCCGCTCGGGGCGTGAAATTCTCGATTTGCTCTTGCAACTCAACCGCGAACGCGGCACAACCCTCATCCTGGTCACGCATGACCCGCTTGTTGCCGCACGCGCGCAGCGCAGCATCACCATTCGCGATGGCAAGGTGGAAGGAGCAACACAATGAATCTGGGACAGGCGATGGTAGAAGCACTGCAAAGCCTGACGGTGAATAAATTGCGCTCGGCATTGACGATTCTGGGGATCGTGATTGGCGTGGCGGCAGTCATTGCCATGATTTCGCTTGGGCGCGGTTTGCAAGCCTCGGTCAGTGATCAGCTTTCTGGCATTGGCTCAACAACGCTGATGCTTTTTTCAGCCCCCGACCCCGAAATCCGCAACCCCAAATCGCTGACGATGGGCGATTTGCGTGCCCTGTCTGACCCGCTGCAAGCGCCAGATGTGGCCGATGTGGCCGGGTTGACGATGGGGCAGGCAACCTTGAGCGCAGGCAGCAAAACACAGACGGTTAGTTTCTATGGTGTGACGGCTAATTACTTTGCACTTGGCAACCTCAAACTGGCCGAGGGAGACCCGCTCAAGGAAGAGCATGTTTTGGGGCAGAGTGCGGTGGTGGTGCTGGGGCCGCGCCTTGCAAAATCGTTGTTTGGGCGTGAGACCGGTTTGGTGGGCGAAACTGTGCGGATTGATGGGCAGCCTTTTCGCATCATTGGCATCCTCAAACCGGCTGGCAGTAACCTGAGCTTCATTGAGACGGACAACGCCGCTTTGCTGCCCATTTCGGTGATGCAGACGCGCCTCTCGATTCGTTCGCCGCGCGATGCGGTGGATTTTATCACCGTTCAGGTGCGCAGCGCCGACCGGGTGAAACAGGCAACCCAACAGGTGCAGCAAATTGTGCGCATTCGCCATCAGACTCCGGTGGGCTTGAGCGATATTTCTGTCTTTGTTCCGCAGGATATGCTCAACGCCGTCAATCAGATTATGGTGACGTTGACCATCTTCCTCGGCGGGGTGGCTGCCATCTCGCTCCTGGTGGGCGGGATTGGCATTATGAACATCATGCTCGTTTCGGTCACAGAGCGGACGCGCGAAATTGGTCTGCGCAAGGCGCTTGGCGCTCGGCGCGGCGACATCTTGCTTCAGTTTTTGGCCGAGGCGGCAACCCTCAGCCTGGCTGGCGGTTTGCTTGGCATTTTCTTCGGCTGGCTGATTGGCCTTGTTTTTAGCTATTTTGCCAGGGCTGGCGGCAATTCCTTGGTGCCGCAAATTGGCCTGGATGCAATTCTAATTGCGACCCTCTTCTCTTCTGCCATTGGATTGTTCTTTGGCTTCTACCCGGCCAACCGGGCGGCGCGTTTGCAGCCGGTGGAGGCGCTGCGCTATGAATGAAGATTTGTGCATTTGAATTCTGGGGCCGCTCCTTGTTCCCTGGCAGGGGGCGGCCAATCTTTTCTTAACAGGCAGTATAATGATGGTATGGTGAGACGTTTCTTCTCGGTTTTTCGGCGGCTGCAATGGAAACTGGCCTTCAGTTACATGGTAACAACGGTGGTGGTGCTGACGTTGCTGCTTGGCCTGGCAATGTTTTTTAGCAGTCAGATGATCTTCTCGATGCCGCAGTATGGCAACCTCATTTTGGTGGCCTTGCAATCCGATGTTCGGCAATTGGCACCGGCCCTGGCCGTTCAGCCGCCCGATGTGCTGGTTTTGCAGCGCTGGATGGAGCTTTTGATGAGCGATGCCGGGCTGCAAATTGGCGTCAGTAACCCGGGTGAGGGCGTGGCCTTTGCTGGATTTGTGGGCGCTGATAGTTTTGGGCTGATTACAGACCGTAATGGGCAGGTGTTGGTCAGCTCGCGCCCCGAGGCGAACCTGGATGCCGACGCACAGCGGATTTTGAACAATGCCCTGCGCGGGGAGGAAGAAGAAAACCGCCTGGTTTTCTTGAAAGAGACGCAAGTGATGGTGGCTGTGCCTGTGCTGGATGCGGAAAAGCAGGTGGTTGGGGCTGTGTTGGTTGAGGTGCAGCGTCCTAGCACCTGGGAGGTGTTGGGTGTTGTGGCTCAGGCTTCGCTTTCCAGCGCCCTGTTTTTTGGCGCTCTGGCCGGGGCCATTGGCATTTTGTTTGGCCTGTTGGTGGCGCGCGGCCTCACCCGCCGTCTGCGCAGCATGACACACATCACCGCTGCCTGGGGGCAGGGCGATTTCTCGGTGCGCATTGAGGACCGCAGCGGGGATGAAATTGGCCTGCTGGCGACCGACCTGAACCGCATGGCCGACGATTGGCAGGCGCTGATGCAAACCCGTCAGGAACTGGCAATGTTAGAGGAACGCAACCGCCTGGCGCGCGATTTGCATGATAGCGTCAAGCAGGAGGTTTTCGCCATCAGCATGAATTTGGGCGCGGCGCAATCACTTTGGGAGCAAGACCCGCTCGAGGCGCGCCGGCAGGTAGATGCAGCAGCAGGCCTGGCCCGGCAATCGCGCCAGGAATTGACGGGCCTGATTCAAACCTTGCGTCCGGTGCAGCTGAAGGAACGCGGCCTGTTGCAGGGGCTGGTTGAGTTTGTTGGCGAATGGGAGCGCAGCCAGGGCATTCATGTCCTGTTGCGCCTGCCGACGGCGCTCAGCCTCTCCGCCGAGGCCGAGCAGGCCCTCTTTCGCGTTGTGCAGGAGGCCTTTGCGAATGTTGCCCGGCACAGTCATGCGAGCGCCATCAGTCTGGAGTTGCGTTTGGAAGAGGGCGGGCTGCGTTTGCTGATTTCGGATAATGGCTGTGGTTTCGATGTGCAGCAGGTGCGGCATGGATTGGGGCTGCCCTCGATGCAGGAACGCATCCAGGCTCTGGGCGGCACACTGTGCGTTGAGAGTGATGCAGCCGGGACGCGCCTCAATGGTTGGGTGCCGATGGCGGTGCGGCAGTGAACGGCAAAATAACCGTCTTGTTGGTGGATGACCATGCCATTGTGCGCGCTGGCGTGCGCGCCTATTTGAATGCTCAGCCCGACCTGGAGGTGGTGGGGGAAGCGGCTTCGGGCGCCGAGGCCGTGCGCCTGGCCGCAGAGCTGGCCCCCGATGTGGCCTTGATGGACCTGGTGATGCCGGAAATGGATGGGGTGGAGGCGACCTGGCGCTTGCGGCGCGTTAGCCCGCGCACACAGGTGGTGGTGTTGACTTCCTTTCATGAGGATGAGCAGATTTTTCCGGCGATTAAGGCCGGGGCGCTTTCCTACCTTTTGAAGGATATTGACCCGCAAGACCTGGCCGATGCGGTGCGGGCTGCCGGGCGCGGGGAGGCGGTTTTGCACCCTGGTGTGGCAACGCGGATTGTGTGCGAGCTGCGCGGGGGTGTTGATTCGGCAAACCCCTATGCCGATTTGAGCGGGCGTGAACAAGAGGTGTTGCGTTTGGTGGCTGAGGGGCTGAGCAATGCCGAAATTGCGGTGCGCCTGGTGTTGAGTGAGAAGACAGTCAAGGCGCATGTCAGCAACATTCTCAGCAAACTGCACCTGGCTGACCGCACACAGGCGGCGGTGTTTGCCTGGCGGCAGGGAATGATGAAACGGGAGGACGAATGAACGAAGAACGGTTGCAAATCGCCCGGCGGCAGCTGGTGCGCTTTGGCTGTGCCGGGCTGGGCCTGGCAATGCTGGTTGTGATTTTGGCCTGGCTGATAAGTGGCGACCTGGAGGGTGAAACGGTGCTGGTTGGGGCAGTTTTTGCCCTGTTGTTGGGCGGCCTATCTGCCCTGGCCGGGCCGCGCCCGCGCCTGGCACTCGGCTTGCTGGCAGCGCTGCTCGGCCTGATGGTGACGGCAGATGTCTTTGCCTATGGCCTGGGCGAGATTGGCAGCATTGCCTATCTGCTGCCGGTGCTGTTGATTGCCTGTGGCCTGGGCCTTTGGCCGGGGCTGGCAGCAGCGGCGCTGGTTTCGGCGCTGGTTTGGCTGGCTGCCTGGGGCGCGGCGCAGGGCTGGTTGCAACCCTTCACCCCCTATCAGCTTTCACACCTGACCTTCAACGCGCCGGTTCTCATGGTGATTTTCTTCCTGTCTGCGTCTCTGGTCGGTTTCTGGCAAAGGGCTTTGAAAGCAATCTAGCGGCTTTTTGAGTGATTGCTCTCCAGCTCGTACAGGAGAATTTGATCCGTTCCGTGTTCTGCCTCTGCCAGAACCACACCATCTGAACTGACGACCATTGCTCCACCAAACGACGCTTCAGGTTGATTCGCATCCTCTAAAGAGTTGACAACCAGGGATGTTTTGCCGATTTTTCTGATTTCATCCAGGTAGGCTTGACGCTCTTCTCTCTGCCACCGGTCTATATCGGGCGATTTGCCATCAAAGCTCCGAGACAATGGTAGGATAAAAAAGGCGATTTCTTTGCTAATTTTCGCTTTTACCTCGTCGTGAAATAAGTCGCCACACAAAAGCACGGAAATTTTACCAAACTCAGTATCCACAGTGCGGACTTGATCGCCTACGGCAAACGGCGGACGCTCAATGATTTTGCGGTGCACATGGACAACCTGACCGGATGGGGCCAAAAGCACGGCGGAGCTATAAACGCCCGCCTGTCCTTTCTCCAACAAACCGAAGCAAATATAGCATTTGTATTCCTGAGCGATTCTTGAAACCATTGCCGTTGTTTTGCCTGGGATGGGTTCTGCAAACCTTTCAAAATCCTGTGTTTTGTACAGGTATCCTGTAAAAGCACATTCTGGCAAACAGATCAGGTCCGGCTGATAGAGGCTCATTTCCGCCAATCTTGTCTGAAGATGAAGTAAATTTACCGACGGGTTTCTGATTTCTATTTTTAAAGGAATAAGGCAGATTTTCATCCTGACCTCTTAAACAAGCAGTATTATTGTGCTGCCGCGTCTTTGCTATCCAAAAGATGAATCTGTCCGTTTGACCCATTCACTCGGATGCGCTGACCGGTGTGGAAGCGCAGGGTTGCCCGGTCAACCCCGACGATGGCAGGAATACCGTATTCGCGCGCCACAACGGCCCCATGTGTCATCATGCCGCCAGTCTCCATTACCAGCCCTCCGGCGGAGAGGAAAAGCGGCGTCCAGGAGGGGTCGGTGCCAGGACATACGAGGATTTCTCCTGGCTGGAGATGCGCCTGGCTGGGGTTAAGTACCACGCGCACGTGCCCTTCCACCACGCCGGGAGATACCGGGCTGCCCATTACAACACCCTCTGCTCCCTGTGGGGTGGCCATGCCCTCGTAAAATGCCCGTCCATCACTGAGCAGCAGGCGCGGAATCTGCCTGCGCTGAAACTCGCGCTGGTACGAGGCTTTGCGTTGACGGATGAGGCTGTGCCAATCTCCTTCCTGACGGGCAGCAAAGCGGCGCAATTCCAGGAAGGTCAGGAAGAACAGGTCATCGGGCTGCTCCAGTTCGCCCATTTGCATCAGTTCCCTGCCGCTTTGCAGCAGGGCGTGCTGTATGACGCTCATCATGCGCACAGCAAAGAATTTTGGGCTCTCGCGCAGCCCCATCAACAGGCGCGCCCTTCCGGCAAAGAAGCGCACCAGATGGGATCTCCACCATCCTCCGCGCTCGAGGCGCACCAGGTCGGTGATTTTTGTCACGGCTGCTTCAGCGGATTGGGCCGAGCGCGCAAAGATAACATCGGGAGCAGAGTTTTCATCTTCAATGCGCAAAAAACTACTCAGCATTTCAAAGACGTGTGTTGGGTCATCCGCCCAGCGCGTGCGCCCCAGGTCAATCTCGCCGAATCCTCGCCCGCCATAGCGCATCAGGAAAGTGCGCACTGCTTCCATTGCCACCGGTGGCAGGGTTTCTGCTTGATACTGCGCGGCGCATTGAGCTGCGCTTTGTTCATGAAACAGGCGGCACGCCTCAGCATCCTGCCGAATGCGCTTCGCCATCTGCCAGAGGGTGAGGTCCATCTCGGTGGTGGGGTTGTTGGGCATGCCGCGAGTGACTTGCATTATCAGGTCGCGCCGCTTTTGCTTCTCTTCGGCGCTCAATTGCTCCTTTTTACGAAAGGCGAGCGTGTTGAGTACATTCCACGAAGCCATGCCCGACGCCACGCCCGACACAAATAGCAAAAAGATGTGCCCCAAGTTATTTTGGATTTGTTCAGGAAACAGTTCGACACGCTGTGCCAGTTTTTGCCAGGCATCGCCATCAATACCTTTGGCTACCTGACGGATGTTCTCCAGGAAATGCTCTCCATTTTCGACAATCAGGCGCCGTCGCCGGCGCGGAGTAAGCAGGTTGAGCAGAATCTTTCCTGCCAGGGGGAGAAAAAAGTGTGCCAATTGTATGCCAGCATGCAGGCTGATGCCTGGTCTGTCGGGTTGTAAGCGCGGGTCATCCATTACTTGCTCGAATGCCTGGCGCACGCTGGGTTCCACCAACCCCAACGCGGTTTGTGCGGCTTTGCGCCCGAAGGAATTCCTGATGAGGGTGGTGATGTTGGCCCAAAGGCGTTCTCCGGCGGTGTATAACACGCGCTGGGTTTCAGCGGTGACGTGGATTCTAAATAGCGAGGAAGCCGCAGCCACGATACCGCAGATGGCATCGCGCCCGATGGGCGTCATCGGTTCCAGCATGCCCTGCACAGCCCCAAAGGAGAAAAGCACCTTGAGCGGTTCGGTGGGCAGGTTTTCGGGTAGGGGAAAGAGGGCGGTGATGGGACGTGCCTGCAGCAGGTAAAATTTTCCGTTTTGCCATGCCCATTCAATGTCCTGTGGAAAGGGATAGAGTGCATCCACCTGACGGCCCAACTGCGCCAATTCCAGGATGGCATCATCCGGCAGCGCCTGAATCTGGCTGCGGTCAGCTTCCATTGCGCACATCCCGCCGCTCTGTTCTCCGTGAAGGGAGAGACGCTTGGCGCCCAGGGTTTTGGAGACAATCCTGCCCTGTGTCATATCCACCACATAGTGGTCGGGTTCAACCCGCCCAGAGACCAGCGCTTCGCCCAACCCCAGCGTGGCATCCATCACCGTCTCACTGCGCAGACCGCTGAGCGGGTTGGCAGTGAAAAGCACCCCCGACACCTGGCTTTCCACCATGCACTGGACCACCACCGCCAGAGCAACTTCCGCATGGGGGATGTGGTTACGCTGCCGGTAGCCAATGGCGCGGGCTGTCCACAGGCTGCTCCAGCAGTACACAATTGCCTCCTGGAGGGCTTTTTCTCCCACCACATTCAAGTAGGTGTCTTGTTGCCCAGCAAACGACATTTCTGGCAGGTCTTCAGCCGTGGCAGAAGAGCGCACCGCCACTGGTGGCTGCCCCAGGGCGTGATAAGCACGCATCACGGCCTGCGCCAGGCTGGTCGGCAGCTGTGTTGGGTCAAAGAGGGCGCGCAATCGCGTTGAAAGGGACTCCAATTCATCGGCTTTGGCATTCTCAGCCCCTGCCAACAGGGCAGTTATGTGCGCCTCCAGGCCATTGGTGGCGATGAATTGGCGATAGGCAGGCGTGGTGATAATGAAACCCTGTGGCACAGGCAACCCTGCCCGAACCAGGTGTGCCAGGTTGGCGCCTTTGCCACCGGCGATTTGCAAGTCTGCCAGGGGCGACTCAAGCGGTAGTAGAACCTTGTTTTTCACTCCAGCCTTCCCAAAAATAGTTTACCGAACTTCCAGTCCGAACGACTGCCAATACATTCACCCCGGGAAGGGGATTGTTGTCGTTCAATGCACTTAAGTTTAGCATGGTTTCCTCGGTTGCATGGCGCTCCTTTCATCCAATCGGACAGGATTCGCCCGCCCTTTCCGATTATAATCAGGCCATGTATCCACGCCGCCTGCGGTTTGCAACTCTGTTCCTGCTGCTGAGCCTGCTGGCCTGCAACCTGCCACCGACTGCCACGCCCCCCGGTTTGCCGCCAGCGGTCTCTACCGCGGTGCAACAAACCCTGATTGCCTCGGCCCCTACCCAGTCTTTTCCTGTTATCTTAACCCCCACCGGTGTGCCAACTGTCCCGGCGGTGCAATGGCCGCCGCGCCCACACCCGGGCGGGCCGTTTGCATACCTTACCCAAAGCGGTGATACGCTCAGCGCTCTTCAGGCTCGCTTTGACGGTCTGCCCCCGTCCTTGCCACCCAACTTGCCAGCAACCGGCCCATTGCCTGCCGGGCTTAGCCTGAGCTTTCTCACTTCACCTGCTGCTCCCTATGCCGATGCCTTGCTGCCGGATAGCGAACTGGTTTACAGCCGTTCTGCTGCGGGCTTTGATGTTGCGGCGTATGTGAGCGATGCAGGCGGATACTTGAGCGGTTACCGCGAAGCGGTGAAAGGGGAGACGCTCAGCGGTGCGGAGATTGTGCAGCGCGTGGCGCATGATAATTCGCTCAACCCGCGCTTGTTGCTCGGGCTGCTGGACTATCAGGCTGGCTGGGTGCATTCGGCGCAGCCAACCCGTCCAGCCGAGACGGTGATGGGCTTTGCGGTGCCAGGGGCCGAGGGTCTTTACTGGCAATTGGTGCTGACTGCCCGCTATCTTTCCTTGGGGTATTATGGCTGGCGCGATGGTTCGCTGCATCAGTTGGAATTTTTGGATGGCAGTCCGGTCGCTCTCGCCGCACCGCTCAACCCGGGCAGTGTGGGTCTGCAAACCCTGTTTGCGCAGCTTTACAGCCGGCTTGACTTTGAACGCGCCCTCTATGGCGAAACGGGTTTTCCGGCCTTCTATGCTGCTCGGTTTGGTGACCCCTGGTTGCGCGCCAACGCCCAATTCCCCAATGACTTTACACAGCCGGTTTGGGAATTGCCCTGGACGGCAGGGGAGGGCTGGTATTTTACCGCCGGGCCGCACATCGCCTGGAATGCGGGCAGCCCGCGCGCTGCGCTCGATTTTGCCCCGCCCGACCCGCAGGCCGAAGCGTGTGGCGTTTCCACGTCCTGGGTGACGGCGATTGCACCGGGGCTGGTGCTGCGGGCGGGGCGCGGCTCGGTGCTGGTTGACCTGGATGGTGACGGTAACGAGGGCAGCGGCTGGGTTGTGTTATACCTGCACATTGCCGCCGCCGAGCGGGTTGCGCCTGGCGCCTGGCTGGAAACCAATGCCCGAATTGGTCACCCTTCTTGTGAGGGCGGGATTGCAACCGGCACACACATCCACCTGGCCCGCAAATACAATGGCGAATGGTTGCCCATCAACCCGGATTTTCCCTGGTTGTTGAGTGGCTGGCAGGCGGTGGCTGGGCCGCCGCCCTATCAGGGCCAAATGCAGCGTGGTGCACAGGTCATCTCTTCCAACCCCATCGGCTCGGAAAAGACGCGCCTCATCCGCTAAGGTTCTTCTTCTGCCCTTCGCTGAGTTGATTCGGCACAGTCTGCGGTCCGGCGGCAAAACCGGCGGCAATGCCTCGGCGAATCTCTTCCCAAAAGGCGCGCCCGGCGGCCTGTTTATCTTCGGCAAAGCGCTGCAACCAGGACGCCAGAACCGGATCTTGCAGCCCGTGCGCACGCCACTGCTCCAGGAAGCCAATCAGCAAATCCAGCAGCCGTTCACACTCCCAGGGCGATGCTTTTGGTGCCTCGCGCTGATAAATTTCGTATGCCAATTGAAATTGATGCGCTTTGTAATCCACATCCAGGCCATAGTGAGCACACAGAATTTCATCGGTAATCACCTCGGCCCATTTGCGGTGAAAGCGACAAATGCCTGAATTTTCGTTGAATAGCTCATAAGTCATGCGCTCCACGTTTTTGCGCCCCAACACCTCTGGCGGCAGAAAATCTACCCCGTAGTAGACGAAATATTTTCCCATCATTGGCATTGGGCTGAGCATGCCCGGCGTCCAATATTGGTTGGGCGCCATGTAGCCGCTTTCGCCATGCGAGATGAAAACGGCCCGGTCTATGCTGCGGATGCCCAATTGCTGGTCAAGCTGCCGGGCGGCAGCGCGCATGCCCTGGCGGAAGATGGCGGCCCGCTCATCAAACAAAATGGCATGAAGCATGGCAAGGGCATAGTCAGCATTCTTGCGGCTATCGTTGACCAGGTCAAACTTTGAGACATCATCGCAAAAGTGAAATTTGAGCTGCGTGGCTGGCGGAAAGCCAAACTGTTCCGGCTCGATCCATCCATCGGCGATCAGTTCCATGATCCAGGCCAGGGTGCAGCCGGTTTGAATGGCATCGAGGCCCATTGCGTCCACATAGTCGTTCAGCACTTCGGCGGCCCGCTGATCAAAGATTCCGGTTTGCGGCCCCAGGGTGTGATAGGGCTCGTAATCCTTTTTGTAGCGTCCGTTCAGTTTCTTGCACACCACGGCGCATGGCTCGCCACAATGCTGAAAGCTCTTGGTGCGGATGGTTTCTTCATTGAACTGCGACAGGTAGTGATTCAGGATAAAATCGCGGTGTTGCCGCAGGCGCTGTTCCTCGCTGGCATAGATGCTGCGATAGTTGAAGCTCAGAATGCGCTCGTTCAGGTCTCGCATATTGACGCCAAACGTGCCGCCGGTTTCAAATTGTGGCACATAGCGATATTTTTCCGTTGCTGCCAGGTCGGCCTGGATGGTGCGCTTGCCAAAATGTTCGACAAAGTAGGCGTCAATTTCAGCCGAGTCGCGCAGGTCGGGGTCTTCCCACTCGCCACCAAAGATGATGCCGGCAATGCGGTGATATTGCAGCAAACGGCTGCCCAGGCCGCCGCGCCCGGCCCAATCTACCACGGCGCTAAAGCTGCCTTTGCGCACCGGGCTGGAGCCAATTGCGCCTTCGGGCGTGTTGGCGGCGGCTGGCCCGACGCACAGGACGCGCGGCGGGCGGTTTTCGGCATATTCTCCGGCATACCGATCATAAATGGCCTGTTGCAAGGCAAAAAAGCCAAGCAGCGGCTCCCCTTGCGGGTCGGCATACCCGTTCCAAATCGGCTCGGGGTGAATGGGTTCGAGGCGCGCCGAAAGCTGCCCCTGGCGATGGTTGAGAATCAGCACGCTTGTTTGTGCCGCCTGACCGCGCAGGGCAACATAATTGATGCCCACGCCATGAAAGGTGTAGGCTGCTCCGCCCAGGCTGGAGATGTAGAAGCCTTCCCACTGTGGGCTCCAGCCACACAGCACAAGCCGCCGCGAGCCCGGAATGCTGCTGCCAGCCAGCAGTCCCTCGCCAAAGGTAAAGCTATCGGGATAAAGGTTATAGCGCCGCCAGCCATAATCCACCGGCCCCAAAATGCCGCTCTCGTCCTCAATGGGACGGGCATACCAGCTGCCATTGTGCAGGTGAATGGTTAGTTCGCGTTGAATCAGCGGATAGGTCATGCAAGCCTCCAAAGATAAGCTGTGGATATTATATCGCGTGCGCCTCTCTGGCACAAATTGCCAGCCCGGCCGTGACACTGCCAAAGATATCCGAAGCCTGTACTTTTGCAGTGCCAAAGGTGCGTTCCAGTAAGGCAGTGAAGCGCGGTACATTGGATGAACCGCCGGTCTTCACCACCACATCCACCTCTTCGGCTGTCAGGCCCGAATCGTGCAGCACGTCGCGAAGTGCGGCCTCAATTTGCTGGTAGGCAAAATCGGTGTCCCGTTCAAACTGTGTCCGGGTGTAAAGATACCACAGGCGCAATGCGCCCTGTTGCAAATCCAGGGTTGTCACGCCGCTTTCGGAGAGGGCAATTTTGGCCTGCTCGACTGCCTGATAAAACGAAAAGGCCAGGTCGTTGAACACCAGGGCCTGGAGGGCATTCAGGCGTGCTGGCGACAGCCCTTGCTGAATGGCGCGTCCCAGAACTGTTTGCATGCGCGGTGTGCTCAGGTCGGGCAGTGCGCTCCAATCGGCCAGCGCAGCAATCAATTCCTGCACTTCGGGCGGCAGGTTGGGGGTTTGGCTGCCAAACAAGGGCGCCATGCGGCGTTGAATGATGGCCTGGTCGAAGTCGCTGCCAGCAATGCCCACGCCGCGGCTGGCAAATACTCGGCGATCGTTTCGGTCGCCGAGGCGCAGGATGGTCATATCGAGGGTGCCGCCGCCAAAATCGAAGATGAGGGCTGTCTTGGGCTGTGAGAGGCTGCGTTCATAAAAGCGCGCGGCTGCCACGGGTTCCAGTTCAAACCGCACCCGCTCAAAACCGGCCTGCTCCGCTGCCTGGCGCAGTGTCTCTTCGGCCTGCTGGTCTGGGCCATCTTGCTCGCAAAAACGCACCGGACGGCCCAACATCACCCCGCCAATCGTCTCGCCTAGTTCCTGCTCGGCACGCTGTTTGAGCAACCCCAAATAGATGGCAATCAGTTCCTTGAGGCTGTAATAGCGGTCAAAGACCTGTGTGCCAGCATAGCCGGAGCGCAACGCGGTCTTCAGATATTGCAGCAACCGCCCCGGCATCAGTTCATCTACCTGAGTATACAGGTCACGGACATAGAACATATCGGCGCCGCGAAATTCCAGTTCGCCGACCCATTGCCGCACAAAGCGGCGCGGGCGGTTGACGTTGTGCCG
This sequence comes from uncultured Anaerolinea sp., assembly GCA_964453115.1. Classification (GTDB taxonomy): domain Bacteria; phylum Chloroflexota; class Anaerolineae; order Anaerolineales; family Anaerolineaceae; genus JAIWNK01. The sequence goes on from CAYVRT010000003.1 coordinate 21,956, forward strand.
ATAGTAGGTTTCAATCGCTTCTTGTCCAATTAACGGCTGATGGCTGCGCGGCAGGTAGAGGATGGTCTTGACCACCTGTGGCAGCAGGCTGCGGCGGTCGAGCGGCAGAATGCGCACCTGCTGTCCATCAAAAACAGCCGCGCCCGAATTGGATGTGCCAAAATCCAGCCCAATTTCAATCATCTATGCGCCCTCATTGACCTGGGGTAAAAACAGCGGCGGCAACCAGGTTCTTGTCAGCCAGGGCGCCGCGGTCCAGCCACTCGCGCACAGGCATCAGGCACAGGTCACCGCTCTGCTCGAGCGTCAGGCCTGCATCGGTCTCGCTGACTGCTCCGGCAAACACAATCCGCAGCCCGGCCTGCAAACGGGTGGGGGAAAGAACGGCCTGCCCCTGACTGCCCATGCTGTGGGCTGCTTCCAGCCAGTCGGCTGGGCGGTGAAAGACTTTGCCATTTTGGGTGAGTGCCAGCACAAAGGGTTTGTGCTGCATGGGAAAGGCGCCGATGATCTGGTCGTTGATTGCCAGGCGGAGTGCCTCCTGTGGGCTGTAGGGCAGGGCGCCGGCGGCTATGTTCCAAAAAACACCCTGCTGCGAAACGATTACCAACCGCTCATCATCGGCGCACAGTGTCATGGCACAGGTGCGGTCAAGCGATGACAAAACCCCCGTGCCAACATTGCCGCGCCCAATCCAGTTTGCCAGGTAGGTTGTGCGCGCCGCGCGCACAGCTGCGCGGCGGCTGACCTGCACCGCAAGGCGAAAGAGCGAGAGCCGTCCAATGGGCAGAATGCAAACCAGTTTTTCCTCGCCGCGCGCCTCGGCTTGCCACTGACTGCCCTGGTTTGGCAGGTCTTGCAGCGGCAAGGTGAGCACCCGCCCGCTATCGAAAAGTAGCAACAATTCCTCGCTGGTTGCGGCTACGCACAGGCTGGCAGACAATTCGGCGGGCAGGCGGGCAAGGATCTGCCCGGCCTCGCCGCCTTCATCCGGCAGGTCGCAGCGCCACACCCGGCCATCCGGTGTATAGGCCAAGGCTGCTGATGCCGCACCCGAGACCGGCGAAACCCCCGAAAATTGGCGCTGCAATGTTTGCAGTTGATATTCCAGGGTTGCAATGCGGCTTTCCAATTCAGCCACACGCTTGCCGCTGCGCAGTAGAATGTTTTCATCCCGCAGCTGCTCGTTTTCCTCGCTTAGTTGCTGCAAGCGCTGCGCAATCAGGCGCAACATTGCCTCGGCTGACTGCGGACGCTCGCGCGCTTCAGTCACCCACTCGTCCACTGCACCAGGTTCCATGCTCGGGCCTCCTTTGCCAGCGAATTATACCATTATGAGCTTGACGACTTTTGGCCAATCCTGTATGATACGGATATGAAAAGTTCCCATCCTGACCCCGAGCCAACCTCGCAGCAGGAAGAAGTGTTGCGAGGCTGGGTGTTGAATCAGCTCAAGCGCCATCAGGAAGAAAACGACCTGATTCAGATGCTGTGTGACCGAACCGGCTGGAAATGGCCGCAAGCGGTTGAATATATCCAGCACATACGCCAACGCTATGAACATCAGGTGCAGCGTTCACACACATGGCAGCACCTGATGATTGGTGTCAGCTTTGGTGCGTTTGGGGCTTTTTTGTTGTGGATGGGCCTTTGCACGAATCAGATTAACCTGCAATTTTTAATTGAGCGCTTCGGACGGAGCGAAAAAATCATGTCGCAATGTCGTGAAATCGTCCATTTGCGCGACTTTCTGATCGAAACGAACGTGTCGAGCAACAAATTCAGCACCTTTGGCGCCATCTGGAATTTTATGACCCTGTTTGCGCCCTATTTGGGGTTTGGCCTGTTTCTGGGCGGCGTGAGCGGTGCGGTGGATGCATTGATCAAGTTGCTGATAGGCCCGCCCGTTCACGAATAGTCAGGGCGATGGTGAGCGGCACAGCGCGGCGGTTTCGGGGGTCAGTGCGGCGGCAAGCGGGTTTTGGGCGCTGAAGACAACCGCAAACCCATCCACCTGGCAGCGATACAGGTCTTGGGGAGCAGCAACGGCCCATTCTTCGTCGGTCAACACATAGAGTGTGCGGGCATCGGCCTGTCCAGTTTGCAGGTCTTGCCAGGTCTGCGTGGCATAGTTGGCAAAGGCCTGCGCGTCGTTGCGTGTGAAATAGCCCAAATTGAGCGTCAGCCCGTTTTGCTGGGCGTAGATTGCCAGCGGCTCTTGCGGCTGCTTTAACCGGCGGGCTGGGATGATGACGAGATGATGATTGGTTTGTGCGGCCTGCGCCCAAAATGGGGATTGCAAGGGCGATTGATAGGTGACGAACCCGGTTTGGTGATGCATCTCGCGCAGCGGTTGCAAATCGGCCCATTGCGCAAGCAGCGCCACCACCAACACCCATTCGGGATGCCGCAGATGGCGCAGCACCATGCCCAGCCCAAACAACACCAGCAAATAGAAAACCGGCCAAATGAAGCGCCCTGAGGCGCGGAAGAGGCCAAACAGCTGCAAGACGGTTTGCGGCAAGTTCACCTTCCAGAGCAATTGTTCGCCCCAATAGGCCTCATGGGACAGGGCAAACAACATCAGCACCAGCGCTGCTGCCCCCAGGCCAAGCAGCAGGCGCAGCCGTCCGCTCCATTCGCGGCGTTCCAGGAAGAGGTAGAGCGCCACCGGCAGGATGAGCAGGTTGCCAAGCCCCAAATAGCTCAGCCCCTCATACTGTCCGCCGCTGCCTTTTGGTAGTTCTTTCAGGTAGGCTGAGGCAAAATGCAGCGGATTGAAGAAGCCATTCAAATTCCATGAAAAGACGCCAAAGCCCATATCGGTTGAGTTGGACAGGCCCAGCCCAAACAGTCCAATCACAGCCCCACCGCCAGCCAGGACGAGTAGCACTACTGCTCCATCGAGCAGCAGCGTCCAGCGCCGCAGTTGCAAGGCCGAAGCGCGTAAAAACAGCCCCACCAGCCAAAGCGGCATCAGGATTGGGATGAAATAGGCATGAATCCAAACCGCTGCCAGGAAGAGCAGCGGCCAGGCCCAGCGCCACAGCCGCCCGCGCCATTCCAGCAGCACAAACCAGATGCCCAGCAGCACAATCCACTGTGCCGAGAGCGAGCTGTGATAGAAGGCGCGAAACAACAGTGGCGGTGAAAGCACCAACAGCGAAGCGCCCAGGGCTTGCAGCCAGGGGGAACGCGTCCATTGCCGCAGCAACAGCAGCGAAACCCACACCTGCCCGATTAACGAAGCCAGTTCCCACAACCCAAAGTATTGAAATGGTTGCTCCAGCCAGGGGGAGAGCAGCCGCAGCGGAATGGCAACCAGCGGAATGGCATCCAGAAAGGCGACGGAGGTGCCAAAAGGGTAGCCATAGCGCTCAATTTGCCCCAGGGGCCAGTGCCAGGGTTCGTTGCGCCACCATTCCCAACCAAACTGATGCATCAACATGTCGCCGCCGGCGGTATAAATCCAGCCAACATGCGAAACATAGAGAGGATAGCGCCCATAGAGCAGCAGATACCAGGTCAGGGCGAGCGGCAGGCTAAGGGCCAGGCAACGCGCCCAAGACGGCAGGCGCTTCAGCCCTTGTTGCAAGCCTTTCCAACGCGCATTCATGCCGCCAATGATACTACAAAATCGCTCTGCCGAACGTGTGATAGAATGAAGGGGACCTTTTCATCTGGAGGATTCGCATATGGACGTATTGGAAGCTATTTTCACCCGCCGCAGCGTTCGCAAGTATACCGGCGAACCGGTCAGCGAAGAGGCGCTGCAAACCATTCTGCGCGCCGGCAGCTATGCTCCCTCAGCCATGAACCGCCAACCCTGGCATTTCGTTGTCATCCGCGACCGGCAAATGTTGGAAACCATTCCCCGCTATCAGCCCTATACCAAAATGCTGCCCCAGGCAGGCTGTTGTGTGGTTGTGTGTGGCGATAAACTGCGCCAACCGCTGGTTGGTTTTTTGGCCGAAGATTGCTCTGCTGTCATCCAAAACATGCTTCTGGCGGCCCATGCGTTGGGGTTGGGCGCTGTGTGGTGCGGTGTCTATCCTGTTTCTTTGTTCACCAAGGCCCTGACCAAACTACTGCACCTGCCGGATGTGATTGTGCCGATTGGCATGGTTGGAATTGGACACCCTGCCGAGCAGCGTGACACGCCCGAGCGTTTCGACCCGGCCCGCATTCACAGCGAGACCTGGTAAAAAAAATCCCCGGCAGTCTCTCTTCTGCCGGGGAAAGCACCCCCTGTCGTCAAAAACGAAATTTACTGTTTCCAGATGATGGGCAGCACCAGGCGATAGCGAATGAGTTGAGCCACGTTATTGGCCAGGTTCGGATCCTCCATATATCCTGGAATTTCGATGGTTGCCTCGGCATTCACCGGCGATAGCTGATTCTGCAACATTCCCTGCACGGTAAAGGTAAGTGTGCCGCCGGACGGCAAAATTACCTGCTCCGCAATGTCCCCTGTGCCGTTCGCCGGACAAACACCGCCACCAGCCGCAACACAGGTCCAGCTTACATTCATCGAGGCGGGGAAAGCGGCCGTAATATCGGTGCCTTCAACATGCGTTGGCCCAGCGTTGGTGTAGACGATGGTGTAGGTCACCTGATACAGTTCTTGCTCCAGGGCAATCGTTACCTGCAAGTCGGCTAACGGGACCACCACACCACCACCCGGCGGTAGGATCGGGCCCACTTCTTCTTCATCCATCTGGTCGCTATCCACGGTTGCCGTGTTGCCACCAATGGAAAGCTCGTCGTCATCCACCGTCACCAGAATCGTTGCCGTCCAGACATCTTCCGGCTCCAGTGTGCCGACATCCCAGACGAGCGGGTTGGGGCCAGATGTGGCAACGGGGGTTGCCGAGACGAAGGTCACACCATCCGGCAAGGTGTCTGTCACCACCACATTGGTGTGATCAATCGTTCCATCGTTGGTTACGGTAACGACGTAACGCACTGTATCACCCGGGCGCAGCGGCGCACCGTTCAGGTCTTCGGCGGTTTTTTCAAGAACCAATGGCTCATTGGCTGGCAGCACATTGACGGTCACCATATCGGTCAGGTTGACCTCCGGATCGCCGGCCATGCCACCATATTCAACCACATAGCCAACAATCGTGTTGTTGTCATAGCGGTAGTCATTCCATTTGCCAGTGCCAAGGAAGTGTCCGTGATCTTCGCCATCACCGCCACTGGCCGAGTTGTTGGGTTCACCCGTCCCCCAATTGACGTAAGCGCCGCTTTGTGGGACACAGTTCGGGCTGGGGGTTGGGTTCGGGTCTGCAGCACCGCTATCAATGCAGAAGGTTGTGCCGGCTTCGGGGCCGGTCACCCACTGCCAGACACCTTCGGTTGTGTCATCACTGGAACCAATCCAGCCCTGGTTTTGGATCTTACCAAAGGCAAAAGCGTTCTCTTCTGCGGAGGTAATCGTCACCAGATAGCCCTGCAAACCGAAGTAGGTGCTGGCGTTGGCCGCAGTGTTGGCATCTGGCCAGTCAATTCCAGCAGATGGGAAGTAGCGGTAGAAGTGACCATTGTCCGAGAAGGACAATGCTGCCCCAAGCGAGAATTCCACCGCTCGGGTTGAGGCCGAGGCCGGGCTGCTGAGGTTGCGATATGTTACCAGGCGCAAAGCTGCCTGATAATTTGCCAGCGTGTCCACACCATCCAGCGCCATGATGCCGCTCGAGGCATTGTATGCATAGGTGATGGCGCCAATGGTGCCGCTGGTTGTGCCGTTGATTTCCAGCCGGTCATTGGCAGCGTCAAAACCAGCGCCAATCAACACGCGTGCCCCGTCCAGCGTGGCCGGATCGTTGCCGTTAATCACCAGGTCGGGAGCAATGACAACCGCCGGAGAAAGCCCATAGTAATCCACGCTGACGGTTGGAATGTCAAGCGAGAGGGGTTCTTCTGCCGTCTGGACATTCACAACACCCGTATCTGATGAGGGGGTGCCGGTAGTGGGCGTGGCCGTCAACGTCACATTGGCGGTGGTATCATTGGGCGTGCCAGCCGGGACGGTGACACTTACCACCACGGTAATGGTGCTGTTGCCAGGGATGGTGACGGGCGAAGTGGGGCTGATGACTGTCGTCCAGCCAGCGCTATTCAGCGCCGAAAGATTGACATCCACCGGGCTGCCGGTCACATTTTCAACCGTGAACTGCATTTGGCAAACTTGCCCCGCCTCACATTCCGTCAGGGTTGGGGCCAGAACAAGGACTGTGTCGGCATCGGAGCTGGTGAACTTTTCAATTGCCCGAATGGTCCAGGTTTCGCCAACGCCCAGGCTGGCTGAGCGCCATTCAAGCGCATACCCATTATCTATCAGGTTAGGGTCAATAGCATTGGTCAAGGCGTTGTTATTGACGCTGGTGATCACATTCGAAAAATTGCGGCTTTCATAAGCGTAGGGCGTCGTGACGCCCTGCAAGACCATGCGTTGCAGGGTGCCGCCAGCCAGCTTTTGCGAGCCGATGCTGTTGGTGCTGGCATTCCAGAAGCCTTGCCCTGAATCGCCGCCTGCCAGGTAGGTGTCTTCGCCATGGAAGAAGCGCAGGTCAGCGAGAGGCGAACTGCCATTGTTGGTAATTTCCCAGCGCAGATAGTAGAAGGCATTGCCCGGATCATAGGTGATGTACTGCACCATTTGCAAGCTGCCTTGCGTCCAGGTGGTGGTGATGGTGTTGCCAGACTTGACGTTGCTGGTGGCGGTGAATTGCGGCTGTCCAGCGACGCCATAATAGTTCCCAAAGCGGTAGCCTGTGCCATCCACATACAGGCGCTGATCCTTTGAATATGGGCCATAGATTTGCTGTTGCCAGGTTGAACCATTGTAGCGGTAGATGGTGAAAATGCCGCTGTTCAGGCCGCTTGAGCCGGCGGGGGTGTCGCGCACATGCACGCGCAGGTCGCCCAAGGTTGCAACCCCGCCCAGGTTTTCTTCAGCAGCCAGAACGGTGCGGACAGAAATGCCCAGCCCGCCAAACGCCAAAGCAAAGACCATCAAGACGGATAAGAAACGCCATAGCCAAGTTTTTGTACTCATTTTTCTCTCCTGTTTTCATTATCAACAATTTGTTGGATCCACAATTCATCACGCGCCATAAAAGAAGTACACCTCAATACACAACCTCCTTTCCAGGCTCAAACCTGGTTTAAATAAAATACGACATCTGTCAGGCTGTGGGCCAGGTAGACCTGCCCCACCAGGATCGTTAGCGCACCGGTTGCATCATTGACGCCAATTACTTTCAGGTCGGGTCGGGTGCGAAGCAATTGCAGCACATTGCCAGTGGCCGGGTCGTTGAAATCTACCAACACGGCATGGAAGATTGCCAGGTCGCCCAGGTCGTTCAGATCCTGGCGGACCGTCACACGCAGATCGGGCAAGTCTTGCATTTGCCTTGCCAGTGAAGTGAGAAAAATGGATGTGCCATAGATCAGAATGTGCCGCATGTCATACCTTTGCTTGTAAATGAACGGAAATGACTATGGGTATAGTAACCAGACCCCCCGACAAAGTCACTGGACTTAAGGCTAAAAAAGGTCTAATCGCCGTTCACCTTGCATTTCTGCAAAGTGGATGCGAAAAACACCCCCAATCTATGGGGGTGACAGGCGCTGGATTAGTGGTTGGAAGGTGGCTTATCTTGCTGCCAGAGATAGGCCATTGCCTCGGCGCGCGTTTGGACATTGAGGCGTTCCAAAATTTGCCCCATGTGATACTTGACCGTCTTTTCGGTTACGCCCAGGGCCACGCCAACCTCTTTATACGTCATTCCCTGCGAAACCAGCTGCAAAATTTGCAGCTGACGTGGGTTGAGCTGTGCCATCACCGGTTGGGTTGGCTGATTGTGTGCAGCAGAGACTGACTGTGGAATGGAGTCGGGCGTTGGGTGGACCAGTTCACTGAGGATATGGCGTGCCATGGCGGGTGGTACAACCACTTCTCCATTCATCAGGTCGGTCAACAGTTGGAAAAATTGACCGGCCTCCAGGTTTTTCAATAAATAGCCAGAAGCACCACTGCGCAGCACCTCCAGCAAGACTTTCTCATCTTCTGCAATTGTCAGAACAACAATCCGCACTTGCGAGTTGAATGCTTTGATGCGGCGTGTGGCTTCCAGCCCATTGCAGCGCGGCATATTCAAATCCAGAATGACCAGGTCAGGCTGCAAAGCCTGCACTTTTTCAATTGCTTCCTGTCCATCCACGGCCACGCCAACCACATTAACACCGTGCGTCAACAACAGGTTGCGCAACCCATCACGGAAGAGCGGGTGATCATCGGCCAAAACCACACGCAACCCGGCTATGCCCGACTGCCCCTGCTCATGCTCGGATGGAACCATGCGCAGCACATTCAGGTGCAGGCGCGTTCCAGCGCCTGGCTGCGAAGCAATTTGTAAATTGGCCCCAATTTGAGCGGCGCGCTGCCGCATGACATGCAGGCCAAAATGCTGTCCGGTCTCATTCGGGCCGGGTTGCTGCCCCGGCACAAATCCAATCCCATCATCCGCGACCGTGATGTGAAAGGAAGCCTCGCTGCTTTCAAAGCTGATGTCAATTCGGTTCGCCTGAGCGTGTTTGGCTGCGTTGCCAATCGCCTCGCGCAGGATATACAATACCTGTTCTTCAACCTTGGGTGGGAAAGGTGAGGAAGGCATCTGATCTGGAAACCAGAGGTGGACTGCCATCTCATAGCGCGCCCGAATCTGTTGCAAGTAATCCTTCAGGGTGGAGAGAAAATCTCCCTGCTCCTGCGTGCCGGGAGCAGATTGAAGGCCCAAAATGTGCCGCCGAACCTCTCCCTGTGCCAGGCGTGCCTGTTCTGCCAACTGATGCAGGGAGGCCGCCGCTGCCTCGTTTTGCCCATTTGCCAGCAAGGTCTGTGCTGCCTGAGCCTGAACGTTCAAATAGCCAAGTACCTGCCCCATGCCATCGTGCAAGTCGCGTCCCAGCCGTTCCCGTTCATCAAAGGCAGCCAGGGCGCGTTGCTGCTGAATGACCAATAACTGTGCCTGCTCGCGATTTTCCATTTCAGAGCGCAGCCGGGCATTGGCAGCATTCCATTCAGCCGTGCGCTGCTGTACCCTGGCCTCCAGGTTATCAATCAGATCGGCCAATTGGCCCGCCAGACGATTAAACGACCGGGTTAACAAGCCCAGCTCATTCAGCGAACGGAAAGGAATTGGGGAACGATACTCACCAGCCTCTACCCGTTGCACGCCTTCAAGCAAGAGCCGCAGGGGTTGAATGAGGTTGCTATTCAAGAGCAGCGGAAAACCGGCCAGTGTCACCAGGCAGGCCAAAAGCACCAGCCAGAAAAATGGCAGCAGCAAGACGTTTAAATAGCGACGAAAATCCAGTTGAAAATCGTGCAGGGCGCCGTTTGGCCCAGAGCGCAGCACCTGCCCGTTTTGAGGCAAAGACACTGTTTCGGGCGCAGCACCCAACAGCTGGCGTTCGGGAATTGCGCCAATGGCCCAAAAGGTTGCTCCGGGTTCATCGTTGGAGCGGAAAAAGAAATTCTGCGAGGTCGTTTCTGGAAGCGGCGGGTAGGAGAAGACAAAACTGCCATCGGTATACAGCACGGCCTGAAAGCTCCACTCAATTTCAGGGTGACGAAAGCCGCGCTGGCGATCCCAGGTGATGATCAGTCGGTCGGGCTCCTGACGGGCAAAGACCGCTCCCTCACTGATGGTGGGGTCCCAGTCCATCAAGAGCGGCATCAGCACTGCTGCGCCCGCCCCATATCCAAACTGATAGGTGCGATAGGATAGTGCATGCCCCAACCCGATGGTGCCGTCATTGCATACAAACAATTGCTCATAGCGCCGCTGATAAAAGTCGAACGGGAAGTTGATGCCCTCACTGCACACAGCCAATGGCCCATCCGTCAGTTGCAAGTTTTGCCCCAGTTCTGGCTCAAAGACGTATGGAATTTGTGTGATATCATAGCCGCCTGCGGGGTTGGGGGTAAAGCGCAGTGAGCGCTGCACAGGCAGCATGGGTTGAAAAATATTCTCATACGCAGGCGTGATGACCCAGGCAACCACGCCCAAAAAGACCAGCAAAACCACCAAAAATATACCCGAGAAATAGGTGATAAACGAGGTTGGCAAGGGCTGCGCCCCCAGGTAGGCCAGTACAAATGCAAACATGGCAACCAGAATCCCAACCGAGATGACGCTGTTCACCAGCGCCACGGGCAAGAGGTAAAAAGAGCGCAGGATGTTAAACAGGTTGAGCGATGCTGCCAGTAAAAAAATCCACACAAACGAACGCAGCCCGCGCCCGGCGGCAGTTGGCGGGTGTAAAATTGCACGCCACCGGGGCTGTCCGGGGCATTGCAAAAACAGCTGCCGCGAAAAAACCACCGTCACCCACAAGAACAATGTCACCAACACGTAATCGCTCCAGTTGGGGCGGTATAAGACTTGCTGCAATCCAACCAGAACAATGAAGCGATAAATCGCGTAGCCGCCCTCGCCCAGTGCATAGATGATGCTCACAGCCAGCACAACCCGCGCTTCAGGCCGCCAGCGCTCGGGCAAGGATGGGAAATGGTAGGAAAATTGTAACAAAAAGGCCAGGCCAATTGCCAGGGCGGGGTTAATTAAAAGCAAAACCATCCGACTATTGGAAAGGAAAGCTGCTTCACCCCATAAAAACACCAGAAAAAACGTCAGCGAGACAAAGAAGCCGATTAGTAAACGTAAGTGTCCAGGAATGGATGGCCGTCTCGCCAGCCACAGCAGGTAACTTGTGATCAGCAGGGCCAAAATCCACTGGATCATGTACCCAATGGCAGCGGGCGTCCAATACACAGATGGCTCCTTTTTAGCCTGGTGTGCGCATCTGCGACACCAAAATATGAGCTTTATTGTAACTTAAAATTAAGTGATTTAGGAATGCGAAGTGGGATTTGACGCGAAACTCAAGGCCCTGGATTGAAACCCGGCCTGCCCGGTCACAGCGGCGCATGAATCGCTATCTTACCCAAATTGGAGTAAAATTAGGCAGGCGTACCATCGCCAAACCTGTTCTTATTCGAGAAGTGTTATGTCCATTGAAGTTAAGGAAGTATTGACTCTGCGCGACCTGCGCAAATTTATCCTTTTTCCCTATCGGTTGTACCGCAATAATCCGTACTGGGTGCCGCTGCTGATTAGCGATGAACTCAACACTTTACGCCGCGACCGTAACCCGGCTTTTGAATACAGCGAGGCGCGCTACTGGTTGGCCTATCAACAGGGCAAAATTGTGGGGCGGATTGCCGGCATTCTCAACCGCAGTCACATCCAAAAATGGCAGCAAGCCTATCTGCGTTTTAGCTGGTTTGATTTCATTGATGACCCGCGGGTCTCTAAGGCCCTGCTCGATACGGTCGAGGCCTGGGCAAAAGCGCTTGGTCTGAGCGCTATTCACGGCCCAATTGGCTTTACCGACCTGGACCGCGAGGGGATGCTGGTTGAGGGTTTTGAAGAAATGGGAACCCTTTCCACTTTTTATAACTATCCCTACTATCCGCAGCACATGCAACAGCATGGCTATAGCAAAGATACGGATTGGGTGGAATATGAACTGACTCTGCCCGAGAAGCCGAATGAGGACATTGCCCGGCTGGCTGAAATTGTTCTGCGCCGCAATCACCTGCGCGTGCTGAAGGCACACAGCAAAAAAGACCTGCTGCTCTATGCGCCCCAAATCTTCGACTTGCTCAACGAGGCTTATCAGAACCTGTATGGCGTTGTGCCGCTCACTGCCCGACAAATGGAAAGTTACACCAAAGAATACTTCAGTTTTATTGAGCCCGACCTGGTGCCAGTTATTTTGGATGAGAATGATAAGGTGGTTGCCTTTGGCATCACCATGCCTTCACTGACCCGCGCCTTGCAAAAAGCGGATGGGCATTTGTGGCCGTTTGGTTTTTTGCATCTGATGGGTGCGCTGCGCAAAAACGACCGTGCCGATCTCTACCTGGTGGCAATTGCCCCTGCCTATCAAGGCAAGGGACTCAACGCGGTGCTGATGGATCAAATTCAACATGCGTTTATCCGGCGCGGCTACACAAAGGCCGAAAGCAACCCGGAACTGGAAACCAATGCCCGTGTTCAGGCACAGTGGAAGCACTTTGTTCACCGTCAGCATAAACGTCGGCGCTGCTACATCAAGGTTCTTCAGCCAACAACCTGATACAGCTTATTTACACGCCATGGAGAGGGTGCGATAATGAGTGCGAAAGGATTACTTGAATGATCAACTCCTCCCTCTCCCAAATTACCCTCGGTGGCGGGTGCTTTTGGTGCCTCGAAGCCGTGTTTGATGGTGTGCGCGGTGTGACGGATGTCATCTCAGGCTATGCCGGTGGGCAGCTTGCCAACCCGACCTATGAAGCAGTGTGCAGTGGTCTGACCGGCCATGCTGAAGTTGTTCAAATTACGTTTGACTCGACCCAAATCAGCCTGGAAGATGTGCTGCACATCTTCTTCAGCATTCATGACCCAACGACGCTTAACCGGCAGGGCAATGATATTGGAACACAATATCGCTCGGTCATCTTTTACCATACAGCGGAGCAAAAACAAGCTGCCGAGCAAGTGCTTGCTGAATTAACCGCAGCAAAGCTGTGGGATCGTCCGATTGTTACGCAGGTTGTTGCGCTGAAGAATTTCTACCCGGCAGAAGACTATCATCAGGAGTACTTTGCCCGTAACCCGGGGCAGGGCTATTGCCGGGCAATCATCGCCCCGAAAGTTGCCAAATTCCGCCAGAAATACGCCGGGCAAATCAAGTAAACCCAATCGGCGCGCGGCTCTAAAATGTGGTATACTGGGCTGGTTGCCTGCGATTAAAAATCTCTGAGCCTGAGACTCCTCTGGCTCGATCGTAAGCCAGAAGGAAACTTTGTGAATTTCGACTCTTTTTCTTTTCACCCGCAGATTGCGGCGGGCATTGCTTTTGCCGGGTACACGACCCCCACCCCCATTCAAGAACAAACCATCCCACCCATCCTTGCTGGTCAGGATGTGTTGGGCCTTGCTCAAACCGGAACGGGCAAAACGGCCGCTTTTGTGCTGCCCATTTTGCAGCACCTGCTCAACGGCCCGCGCAAGCGCGCCCGCGCCCTGATTCTTGCCCCAACCCGCGAGTTGGCTGAGCAAACCCATCAGGCCATTCAGCAGCTTGGCAAACGAACCGGGTTGCACAGCCTGACGCTCTATGGCGGCGTTGGCATGGGGCCGCAAGTGCGCGGCCTGCAAAACGGTGTTGAAATCCTGGTTGCCTGTCCGGGGCGTTTGCTCGACTTGATGGGTCAACGGCTGGTGGACTTGAGGGCAATTGAAATTCTCGTCCTCGACGAGGCCGACCGTATGTTTGATATGGGGTTTCTGCCGGATGTGCGCCGGATTGCCGCCGCACTGCCCGCTGAACGGCAAACGTTGCTCTTCTCAGCCACCATGCCGCCCGAAGTGCGCAGCCTGGCCGATGACTTTTTGCACCAACCGGTGCGGATAGAAATTGGCATTGAGCGACCCGTTGAAACCATTCGCCAAACCGTCTATCCGGTGCAGCAAGAAGAAAAGTATGCCGCACTGATGGCGCTCTTGCCGCAGGCCGGGCAAGGGCAGGTGCTGATCTTTACCCGCACCAAGCACCGCGCCCGCAAACTTTCTACGCAGCTTTGTAAGGCCGGGCTTTCGGCCACTTCGCTGCAGGGCAATTTATCCCAAAATCAGCGTCAGCAGGCCATGGATGGCTTTCGCAGTGGACGGATTAAGGTTATGGTTGCAACCGATATTGCTGCCCGCGGGCTGGACGTGGCGCAAATCTCACACGTCATCAACTACGACATGCCGGATACAGTGGATGCTTACACGCACCGCATTGGCCGCACAGGCCGCATGATGAAAAATGGGGCTGCTTTTTCGCTCATTACCCCGGATGATTTGCCAATGCTGCGCATTATTGAACGCATGCTTGGCTATCGCCTGGAACGGCAGCAGGCGCTGCAAAACCAAACCGCCTGATATTTTCTCCCAACCTCAACGCCCCAGGCAGCAGGTTTGCCTGGGGCGTTTGTTTTTTGACAGTTCAGCCTCTTGGTGCTATGATTAACAGTCCGGAGGAAGCCCAATCATGTTTGCTCAACAACGGCCTTTTACTGCGAACGACCTGCCCGCCATGCGGCAATTGGCGCGCGAACTGGCTGATCAACACTTGCGCAACACCGACCTGCCCTATCGCCTCAGTTCCTGGGCCATCCAGGAGCCGCAAAACCTGGCTGTTTGGGTGGATGATGACCAGAAACTGATTGGCTGGGCGGCGCTCCAAAAACCATTTTGGACGATTGATTTCACCTGCCCGGCCTGGCTCGATGCGCAGGTGCTGCAATGGGCCGATGAACGCGCTCGGGCAATGAAGCACAGCGCCTGGGAATTGCCGTGCTGGTTTGTGATGACCTTTGCCGATCAGCAGTCGCGCATTCAAGAACTCGAAGCCGCTGGTTTTGCCAACCAGGCCGATTGTGGCGAAGATTCGTGGAGCAAAGTCTGGATGGAGCGCCCCGCTGACCGTCCAATTGCTAGCTACCGCATTCCGGCTGGCTTTCAGGTGCGGCCGTTGCGCGGCGAGCAAGAGGCCGCAACCTATGTCGAGTTGCATCAGGCCGTCTTTGGCACGAAGAACATGACCCTGGATTGGCGGCTGCGAACGCTGCAACAGCCCGGCTATGAACCGGAGCTGGACCTGGTTGTTGAGGCGCCGGATGGGCGGCTGGCTGCGTTTTGTGTGGGGTGGCTCAATGGCAATTCGCTTGGACAATCCATAGGGCAAATTGAACCCCTGGGCTGTCATGCCGATTTTCGTCAATATGGATTGGGGCGGGTTGTCCTGGCTGAGGTGCTGCGCCGAATGCAGGCCCTGGGCGTTGCAAAAGTTTATGTTGAAACTGATAATTACCGCGACACGGCCTTCCGGCTCTATGAACATAGCGGCTTCCAAACCATTCGCCCGGTGTTGGTATTCCGCAAGGACTATGCTTGATTCTCGGCCCGCACCCCAAGCGCCATGGACACGCGGTTATCTGGCGGCTGTTGGCAGCGCGGCGCTGCTTTCCACAACGGCTATCTTCATCCGCTACCTGACCGAAACCTATCAATTGCCGGCCCTGGTGCTGGCTTTTTGGCGGGATGTCTTTGTCGTTCTGACGCTCATCCCCATTCTCACGGGATTGCGCCCGGCGTTGTTGCGTGTGCCGCGGGCTGCCCTGCCGGGCCTGCTGGTCTACGGCGCCGTGCTGGCAGCTTTTAACGCTACCTGGACGCTTTCGGTTGCGCAGAATGGCGCCGCAGTTGCAACAGTACTGGTATATTGTTCGGTGGCGTTTACTGCGCTGCTGGGCTGGTTGGTCTTCAAAGAGCCGCTCACCTGGGCAAAGATGGTTGCCATTCTGCTCAGCCTGGTGGGGTGCGTTTTGGTTTCGGGCCTATCCTCCGCAGCGCCGGGTAGTTTGCAGGCTAGTGGAATTGCAGCCGGGATCGGTTCCGGGCTGTGCTATGCCACCTATAGCCTGATGGGACGTTCCAGCGCGCAGCGCGGCCTTAACCCCTGGACGACCCTGCTCTATACTTTTGGCTTTGCTGCTGGGTTCTTGCTGCCGGTCAACCTGTTGCCCGGCGCACCTCTGCCGGGGACGGGGGCTTTGCTGTGGCTTGGCCCGGCGCTGGCCGGGTGGGGAATTCTTTTCCTGCTGGCTGCGCTTCCCACGGTGGGCGGTTTTGGTCTTTATAACGTCAGCCTGAGCATTTTGCCCTCCAGCGTTGCCAACCTGATCGTCAGCCTGGAACCAGCCATGACGGCCATCACGGCCTACCTGGTGTTGGGCGAACGAATGACCGGGCAGCAACTGCTCGGCAGCGGGGTCATCCTGGCGGCGGTGCTGTTGGTGCGCATCTACGGCCGCGAGGCTACTTCTTTAAAAACCAATGGAGCATAAGAATGGACATTGTCTGGAGCGATATCCTCAAATTGTTGTTTGCCGTGCTGCTTGGCGGCCTGATTGGCCTGGAACGCGAATTCCGCGACAAGACCGCCGGGTTTCGCACCGTCATCCTCATCTGCCTGGGTGCTGCCCTCTTCACCCTGGTTTCGCTCAGCTTTGCCCCCAAGGCAGACCCGGCGCGCATTGCCGCGCAGATTGTCACCGGGGTTGGCTTTCTGGGGGCCGGGGCCATCCTGCGCGATGGTGCCCGAATTGTTGGGCTGACAACTGCGGCCATCGTCTGGCTGGCGGCAGCGATTGGCATGGCAACCGGCTCGGGTAATTTCGTGCTTGCGGCCACTGCAACAGCCCTCATCATCCTGGTGTTATGGCTCTTCCCGAAAATTGAGCATTGGATTGATAATCTGCGCGAGGTACACAGCTACGAGATTACGGGGGATGAAAACGAGGGCCTGATGCAAAGCGTGGAAGACCTGCTGCGCAACAGTTCCTTGCGCGTGTTGGAAAAACGTTGGTCAAAAGAAAACAGTGAAATTACCCTGCACTGTACATTGCTGGGCAGGCCGGGCGCCCAACAGCGCCTGATTGGTCAACTGCTCATCAATCCCTGTATCAAACGCTTCACAACGCAGGATTAACCATCGGCAGGCGCCACAACAAGAAACCGCGCCGCAGGTAGCGCGGGCGGGTCTCAATCGAGTAGCGTCCATCGGCAGCCAGGCGTTGTGCGCTGGCGGCAAACCATTGCCGCAGCCCAAACGAACGAAATGCAATCGTCTGTCGGGCGGCTGCTTTCCAGGCTTCCATAAAATCATAGATGACTTCGCCTGGCACCATGCGGTGAATGTGATTTTTGGGCAGCACCGGTTGAAAGATGCCCGGCTCAAAGCCCCAATGAAAATTGGTGCCAAATAAGAGCCCTTCGGGCGCCAGGCCGTCTGCCTGACGGCGCAGCAGGTTGGCAACCCACACTCGACCAAACGGGTCAGAGGTGCCTTCAATCAGCAACCCATCCGGCATCAGTGCGGCACCCATCCATGCGTGCGCCTCGGCCACCTGCGCCTCCTCATATTGGCGCAGGACGTTGAAGGCGCGCAGCACCCGCACCGTTTCGCCTGGCTGCAATGGCAGGTTGAACCCTCCTAGCCGAAAAAAGGTGTGCGCATCGGCATAGGGCAGGGCTACTTCCACCCGCTGCGGGTCAATTTCCACGCCCAGCACATCCAGTAACGGATTCAAGGTGCGCATACGGGCGGCACTCTCCAGGGTTGTGAACGGCTCGGCGCCATAGCCCAAATCTACAAACAAGGCCCGTTCCACGCCCGGCACACGGCGACGCAGTAACTCGCCAGCATAGAGCAAGGTGAATACATCCACCCGGCGCAGACGGTTCTGGGCCGTCTTGCCGCGCGTCACCTGTCCAAGCGGGCGGTGGGGCTGCAAACGAGGCATGGCCGTGATTCTAACACGCCCGCGCGGATTGCGATATAATCAATTCATGCGTTTTGTCATTGGTGGATTGGCGGTTTGGCTGGTTTTCTCGTCTCTCTTCCTGCTGATTGTGGCGTTGAATTCGCCGCCCAACGCACGTGCTACTTTGCAAATGGCGCTTGGCCTGGGGGTGCTGTGGATTGGGGGCGGAGGCAGTCTATTCTACCGGCTGCGGGTGTTGATTCGACAGGCGGTGGGTAAGGTGCCACTCCCCTGGGCTGTGCGCTTTGTGCTGTTTGCCACAGTGCTTGCGCTGCTTGAAGAGGGAATCAGCACTGGCATGACCAATGCTGCACCGCTGTTTGGCGTGCCAGTGGGTGCGGCCTATATCACCGCCTCGGCCAATTACTGGGACGTGGTTTGCTGCCATAGCGTGGTGGTTTTCATTCCCATGTTCATTGCCTGGGCCTGGCTGCTAAAATTTTGGGATTTCAGACCAGCAGGGGTCTTTTTGTTGTTTGGCATCACGGGCCTGCTGGCCGAAACCATTTATGGCGGAGCGCAAGCCCTGTTGCAGTTTTCTTTTTGGATTTTTACCTATGGGTTGATGGTTTACCTGCCAGCCGAAAGCCTGCCCTCGCGCCTGACCGCCCGCCGCCCCACCCTGTGGGCGGTTTTGCTTGCGTTGCTGCTACCGATTGTTTTTGCCGTGCCGGTTGCTTTGCTCGTCAGTACCCTGCACCCGATTTCGATTCATTTTCCCCCGATTCAAAATTAGTTTATTGAAAGGAAAGTCGCGCTCATGTCTACCCCCACTCCGCTTGGAAGGTTGATTCATTACAAACCCTTTTCATCGGCGCTGGTTGCGCCGCGCCCGGTAGATGTCTGGTTGCCACCGGGCTATTCACCCCATAACCGCTATCCGGTTCTCTACATGCACGATGGGCAAAACCTGTTTGAGCCAGCCACTGCCTACGGTGGCGTGGATTGGGGGGTAATTGAAGCTGCCCTGCGCCTGATAGCCGCTCAGGAGATGGCGCCGCTGATCATCGTTGGCATTTGGAATACGCCGGACCGGCGGCGCGACTATATGCCGGCGGCGCCATTGCTGCGACCCGAAAACGCTGCTTTCTTAACCCGTTTCAGCCAGGAATTTGGCGGCCCCCCCACTTCCGATGCCTATTTGCGCTTTATTGTCGAAGAGGTGAAGCCGTTTATAGACCAGACCTACGCCACCCGCCCCGAACAGGCCCAAACCGCGGTGATGGGTTCCAGCATGGGCGGGCTGATTTCGCTCTATGCTCTGGCACGCTACCCACAGGTGTTTGGCGGTGCGGGCTGCGTTTCCACACATTGGACGATTGGTGAGAACGCACTGGTGGATGCGATGGCCGATTTGTTGCCGCCCCCTGGCAGCCATCGCCTGTACTTTGATTTTGGGACTGAAACTCTGGATGCTGATTATGAGCCTTATCAACAGCGGATGGATGCGCACCTGCTCCGGGCTGGCTATGTGCAGAAGGACGATTGCCTGACGCTCAAATTTGAGGGTGCCGAACATTCCGAACGCGCCTGGCGCGAACGTGTGCATCTGCCGCTGCGCTTTCTGTTGGGCAAACGTTAGAATGAGTTGATGTTCAACAATCCACCCGAAAGAAGTGACAGGCCATAAATCAACAAGCATCCACCCGGGAAAGCCAGTGCGGGAACGAGCAATGCCAGCCAGAGCGGCAGGCGGTCTCGTTCTGAACTGCGCCGCCGCAACAACCACACCCCCAGGGCCGCCAACCAGGCTGCCAACAGCACAAAGAAGAATGGCATCACAATCATGCTGGCCCAAAATGCCTCATTCCGGGCATATTCCCAGGCTGTGCAATCCCATGCGCCATCGGTAAAACCATAGCACTTGCCCGAATAGTCCAGGGCTGTTGAAGCTCCGGCTGCAATTGGCACGCCCAATAGCAACAGGCCTGTTAGAACGAGCAAAACAATCCAGATGATCCTGAAGCGGACTCGCATGATTCACACTCCAATTCCAAACATTGAAGCTGCTTGCATTATTTCTTCAATCCATTAAACCACAATTGTCGTTTCAGCGGACATCTTTTGCGGTACAATATTTAAAAGGATACCTATCCCATGTCTCGTCAACCACTCGCAGAAGTGTTTGGTTTTCCTCTCAATAATTTCTCCAGCGAAGCCAATCGCCATCGCTGTAATTACCTTTGCCCATATCAAAATCGGGTTCCCAATTGTACAAAAGATAAAGCAAAGAATCCACTCGGTGTATGTAGTATATTAGAGGGTGAAAATACTGTAATTACTTGCCCAATTCGGTTTCGAGAACGCTGGCAAATTGCTGAAGATGCAGCGCATTTCTTTTTCCCGGCAAACAGTCACTGGACTTCCCTGACAGAGGTGCGTCTTCTCGATCAAAGAGGACGCTCAGCCGGCAACCTTGACCTTGTTCTTGTATCGTACGATCAAAATGGACAGGTGATGGATTTTGGAGCAGTGGAGATTCAGGCTGTTTACATTTCAGGCAATGTTCGCAACCTGTTTGAATTTTACATGCAAAATCCAGAACGTCATTATGCCCTGCTTGGCGAGGAAATTTATCCTCCCCGGCCGGATTATCTTTCTTCTTCACGCAAACGACTTGCTCCACAATTGATGTACAAAGGCGGGATTTTGAAGGAATGGAAAAAGAAAACTGCAATCGTTATTGATAATAGCTTTTTTAACAGTTTGCCAACTTTGCCTCAAACAGAACAAACAAGAGCAGATATGGCGTGGCTGGTTTATGATTTGAAGTTAGATCCCAATCGGAATCAGTACAGATTAACCCTGACACAATCCATTTACACCGCTTTTGATCCCACATTAGAGACGTTGACCACTTGTCAGGCTGGCTCTGTGGAGGATTTTATCCAGCATTTACAACGCAAACTAGAAGAAAAGCTGGATGGTGGTAAATCATCCAGCGTACTGCCTATGACAGAATTTGAACAGGAATGATCATGCTGACCGAAACTTTTCAGCTTTCCCTGTTTCAAAAGCCGCAAACTGGTCAGGCAGTCAATGTTGCATCTGTTCCGCAGCGCAGCCCCTTTCGCTATCCGGGTGGGAAAACATGGCTTGTACCGGTCATTCGGCAATGGTTGTTAAAACAGCCCAAACCACCTGAAGAGCTGGTTGAGCCGTTTGCTGGCGGCGCAATTATTGGCCTGACTGCTGCCTTTGAAGGCCTTGCTCGATACGTTACCCTTGTGGAGCTCGACGAAGATGTCGCAGCTGTATGGCAGACAATCCTGGAAGGTGACTATCAATCGCTGGCGCAGCAAATTGTAAGTTTCACGGCGACCGAAGAGGCGTTGTTAAAGGCTCTTGCTTGTCCACCGACTTCCTGCCATGAGCGCGCGTTTCAAACAATTTTGCGCAATCGAACCCAACGCGGTGGCATTTTGGCTTCTGGGGCGGGAAAAATTCGGCATGGCGAAAATGGTCGCGGCTTGTTTTCGCGCTGGTATCCACAAACTCTTAGCCGTCGGATCATAGAAATTGGACAAATTCGAGGACGCATTCGCTTTATCCATGGAGATGGAATGAGCATTCTCCAGCAATATGCGCATCAAAAAGAAGCAGTCTTTTTTCTTGACCCACCTTATACGGCGGACGGTAAACGTGCAGGGTCACGCCTGTACCGTCACTCCTGCCTTGATCACAATAAGTTGTTTCATCTTGCCGAAGGTTTGGCGGGGGACTTTCTGATGACGTATGATGACTCTGCTGGGGTTCAACAGTTGGCCCAACAGCATGGATTAATGCACTGTAGCATTCCGATGAAAAATACGCACCATAGCCTGATGCAAGAATTGCTGATTGGACGCGACTTGAGCTGGTTGTTCTAGTCTGCGCTTTCCTCAAACTGCCGCCGATACAAGGCTGCATAGGCTCCCTCGCGTGCCAGCAATTCTTCATGGCGGCCCTGTTCCACGATTTGCCCATCTTCGACCACGCAAATTAAATCGGCGTTGCGAATTGTGCTGAGGCGGTGCGCAATGACAACCGCGGTGCGTCCTTTTAGCAGGGTGCGCAGCGCATCCTGAATCAGGCTTTCCGTCAGGCTATCCACATTGGCGGTTGCCTCATCCAAAATGAGGATGCGCGGATCGGCCAGAATGGCGCGTGCAATGCACAACAACTGTCGCTGCCCAACCGACAGGTTGGACGCCCCTTCCTGAATGCGTGTTTGATAGCCGGCTGGTTTGGCGGCGATGAAGTCATGCGCATTGGCCAGCCGGGCGGCCTGTTCCACCCGTGCATCGTCTGCATCCGGACGGCCAAAGCGAATGTTCTCCGCAATGCTGCCAGAAAAGAGAAACGCATCCTGCGGGACAATGCCAATTTGCCGGCGCAGCGAGCGTTGCGTCACACAGCGAATGTCCACCTCATCCACACAAATCCGCCCTTCGTTCACTTCGTAAAAGCGCGCCAAGAGGTTGGCAATGGAAGTTTTGCCAGCACCAGTTGGGCCAACCAGGGCCACTGTCTGCCCTGCCGCAATGCGCAAGTTGACGCTGCGCAGCACTTCGGGCAGTTCGGGGCGATAGCGAAAGCCAACATTTTCAAAGACCACCTCGCCGACAACGGGCGGCATTTCTTGCGCGTCTGATGCATCTTGGACATCGGGCGGCGTGTCGAGCAGTTTTAGCACCTGCTCCCCGCCTGCCATCGCCGATTGCATAGTTGTGTAGAGGCGGCTCAATTCCTGCACGGGCTGGAAGAAGCGCGTGACATAGGATAGAAAGGCAATCAGCACGCCGAGTGTTACTTCACCGGCCCCCACAGCCCGCCCACCAAACCACAGCACAATCGCTGTTGCCAACATGCCCAGAAATTCAATCATCGGCAAAAAGATGAAAGATAATGACATGGCCTGAATGTGCGCCGAGCGATTGGCCCGATTGACCTGATTGAAGCGCTCCTGTGCGCTATCTTCTTGTCCAAAAGCCTGAATCACGCGCACGCCAGCAATATCCTCGGCCAGGTCGCCCACCACGCGCGCCACCCGCGTGCGCGTCTCGCGGAAGGCCTGCCGGGCGCGGCGCGAAAACCACACCGTTGCCAGAACCATCAGGGGCAAAACGATGAAGGTCAACAATGCCAGGCGCGGGCTCATCGTCAACATGATGACTACAATCCCAATCAGCACCAGCAAATCGCCCATCAGGGTAATGACACCTTGCGAGAGCAGCTCATTGATGGTTGCGACATCGTTCATTACCCGAGAAACCGTCACGCCCACGATGTGCGTATCATGGTAGCCGAGCGACAGGCGTTGCAAATGGCGGAACAAATCGCTGCGCAGGTTTGCCAGCACGCGCTGCCCCACCCACGAAAGCCAGTATTGTTGCATGGAAGAAGCCAGGTAGAGGACCAGGTAGCCCAGCCCCAGGCCAACAGAAACACGCATCAGCCCTGCCCGGTCGCCAACGGCAATGGTTTCGTCCACCACCACCTTCAGCAGGTATGGCATTAACAACGTCAACCCGGTGACGACCAGCATGGATAAAAACGCAAACGTCATCTGACGGAGGTAGGGGCGCAAATAGGCCAGCAACCGCACCACCACTCGACGATTAAAGACCTTGCCGCGTTCATCTTCCCCGCCGGCAAAATTTTCCAATGCCCCGCGCGGGCCCATTCCAAAACCAGAAGCGCCAATGCCAAAGCCCATGATGTCAGGCCCTCCTTTCGTTGAGGTGCAATTGTTCGCGCACAATGCGCTGATAGAGCGGGGAGCTGCGCAGCAGGTCTTCGTGCCGCCCCTGTGCCAGCAGGCGGCCACGGTCGAGCAGCAAAATCAGGTCGGCGCGCTGCACCGTGCTGAGGCGGTGCGCAATGACAAAGGTTGTGCGCCCTTGCATCACGCGTTCGAGTGCTTGTTGAATGAGATGCTCTGTTTCGGCATCCACACTGGAGGTAGCATCATCCAAAATGAGAATGCGCGGGTCGGTTAACAGGGCGCGAGCAATGGCCACGCGTTGTTTCTGCCCGCCCGAAAGCGTCACCCCGCGCTCGCCCACCTTCGTATCATAGCCATGCGCCATTCGGATGATGAAGTCGTGCGCTTGTGCAGCCTGCGCTGCCGCTTCTACCTCGGCCTGGCTTGCATCCGGATGGCCAAAGGCGATGTTCTCACGAATGGAAGCGGCAAAGAGGGTTGTCTCTTGCAGCACCATGCCAATTTGCCCGCGCAAGGAAGCGATCGTGACCTGGCGAATATCCTGACCATCTAACAAGATGCGCCCATCGGTTGGGTCGTAGAAGCGCGGAAGGAGGTTGACAACCGTCGTTTTGCCTGAGCCGGTTGGTCCAAGCAGCGCTACAACCTGGTTGGGCTGTACCTCAAACGAAATCGTCTTCAGCACATCATCATGCCGCCCATAAGCGAATGAAACCTGGTCAAAGCGCACATGGCCGCGCGTCAATTGCAACAGGCCTGCATCTTCGGCCTCGCGCACGTCGGGCACCGAATCCAGAATTTCAAATACCCGTTCTGCCGAGGCGCCCGCCATGGTGATGGCCGGCAAGATCATGCCAAAAAAGCGCACCGGTGAAATCAATTGCGCCATATAGGTTGTGAAGGCAACCAGTTCGCCCAGGCTCAGGTTGCCCTCAATCACCAGCAAACCGCCATAGCCCAAAATGGCAACACTGCCCAAATTGGCAATCAGGTGCAGCAGGGGCATATTCCAGGATTGCAAGCGCGCCGAGGTGGCCGAAAGCTCAAACCAGCGCCGATTTTCCTGCTCAAAACGCTCAATTTCAGCTTCCTCTTGAGCAAAGGTCTTAACCACCCTGGCGCCGCGTAAATTCTGCTCAATGCGCGTCGTCAGGACGCCGAGTTGTTTTTGGATCTGCATTGAGAGTGGGCGGAAGATGCGCCCAAAGCGGACGGATTGCACTGCCAGGAGGGGAATGATCAGCACTGCCAGCAAGGCCAGGCGCGGGTTCATCGTCAACAGCACCCCGGCTGTCAGCAGCATCAGCAGCACCCCTTCAATGACTCGAAAGGTCGCCCGTCCGGTCAAAAAGCGGATCCGTTCCACGTCTTGAATGGCGCGCGACAGCAGGTCACCTGCTTCGGCCTGATCGTGAAACGAAAACGAAAGCAGGGTAATTTTGCGCTGCAATTCGTTGCGCAGATCATAAGCGACACCCTGCGAAGCAACCTCTGTCCAGAGGCCTTCGAAATAAGTCAGCAGGCCTTTGACCAGCACCAACCCCAGCAAAGCGAGGACGGAAAAGGTGAGGGGGGTGGCCGTGTCGGCAAGGATGCCTTGATCAATTGCCCAGCGAATAATTTGCGGGTTGAGCATGTTGATCAGGTCAATCAACAACATCATGCTATAGGCACCAACGACCGTTTTCCAGTAGGGGCGCAGGTAACCAAAGCAACGCAATAAGGTTCGAAATTGTGAGGGGGTTGTAGATGGTGAGCGAAAAGGAAGTTTCATTGGTTCGGCCTGAGAAGAGGATAGAATGGTTCAGCCGTTTAGATTATACTCCCTTTACAAGGCTTTCTTCCTTATAAATGGTTTACAATTGCCAAATTGCCCCTTGACACAGAACACTTGTTCGTGTATGATATTGTCAATGAACAAGTGTTCTGTTAGAAAAGGAGCATGAGATGGTGCGAAGATCGCAAGGCCTGAGTGATCGGCAATTGAAAATCCTGGAATTTTTGACCAGCTTTCAGGAAAAGCACGGTTACTCGCCCTCCATCCGGCAGATTGGCGATAGTATTGGTGTCAAGTCTACCTCTCTGGTGGATTACTACCTCAATCAGTTGGAAGGGCAGGGCTATATCAGTCGGGAAGGGCGCGTCTCACGCAGCATTCGCGTCTTGCATCCGGTCTATTCCCCCACGCCAGCTGCCAAGCTCACGCGGGCTGTGCGCGACACCAGCGAAGCACTGCGAGATGTGCTTACCATTCCTGTCTTGGGCCCCATCGTGGCTGGTTCGCCCATCCCCATGCCATCCAACAGCGGCAGCAGTTATTTCGACCCGGAAAGCAGTGTGGATGTCGTCCGCTCCATGTTGCCTCGCAGCGAGCGCAACAGCGAACTGTTTGCCCTGGAAGTGCGCGGCGACTCGATGATTGATGCGATGGTCAATGATGGTGATATTGTCATCATGCGCTCTGTGCAAGAGGCCAACAATGGTGAGATGGTTGCCGTTTGGCTCGATGACCGGGATGAAACAACGCTCAAATACTTTTACCGTGAGGGCAGCCGCGTCCGCTTGCAACCGGCCAACAGCACCATGCAGCCCATCTACATTGAAGACCCCTCGCACCTGCGCATTATGGGCAAAGTCGTCATGGTCATTCGGCAAGTAACCCTCTAATTTCGCTTGCTTTGCAAAGGCGCAGCCACCTGGCTGCGCCTTTTTTATGCCTTGTTTTGCATCCAACCTCGAAATGGATGGTTGACCAATTCCTGTCCTCGTGGTTAAATAGAAGCATGAAACCCTGGTTTTCCTGGTTGTTTGTGTTGATGTTGTTGTTGAGCAGTTGCAAGCCTTCTTCTCCGCTCCCCACTCCCATCCCCGGCACACAGCCGCCGAATCTTCCGGTTGCCACTGCTGTTGGGCTGCATTACGAGAACCTGAACGCGGCCCGGGCGCTCTGGCAGGAAAAAGGCCCAGGCAGTTATCGCCTGACCTTGCGCACCACTTCGCTCTGGCATTTGCAAACCATCACGCTGCGTGTTAAGGATGGTGTTGTTATTGAAAGCAGTGCTGAATGTCAACCGGCGCCGAACGAAGGCCGCACCTGTCAGGTTGCTCCCTATGTCGCCGAAGATTACACCGTTCCGGCGCTGTTCACAAAAGTGCAAATCACACTTTCCTACCCGGGCAGTGAACTGCTCAGTGTCAGTTACGACCCTGACCTGGGTTACCCTTTCTACATTACCTATGACGATCCGCAGGTTTTGGATGAAGAATGGGTCTGGGAAGTGCTGGAATTTGAACCCTAGGAGATACCATGTCTGTTCCCGATTGGACGCAGCAATTCCCTGCTGCCATTACCGTATGTGATGCCCAGGGCATGATTCTTTACATGAACGACAAATCGGCGCAAACTTTTGCCAAAGATGGCGGTGCGGCGCTGATTGGCAGCAGTTTGCTGGATTGTCACCCCGAGCCAGCACGCAGCAAACTGCAATCCTTGCTTGAAGCGCCGCGCACCAATGTGTACAGCATTGAAAAGAACGGCGTTCACAAACTTATTTTCCAGTCGCCCTGGTATCAGGACGGTCAGTTTGCCGGGCTGGTGGAATTATCGCTTGAAATCCCCAACCCCCTGCCGCACTTTGTGCGCGGGTAATCTGTGACGACGGTTGACCTGGTCATTCCAGTTTATAATGAAGAGGCTGCCCTGCCAGCCTTTCATGCCCGGCTATGCCGGGCGCTTGCCGGGCTGCCGCAGCAGTTCCGCATTCTCTTCATCAATGATGGCTCGCGTGATGGAACGGGCGCTGTGTTGCGTTATCTTGCCAGCCAGGATGAGCGCCTGCAAGTGCTGGAATTGAGCCGCAATTTTGGGCATCAGGCCGCACTGACTGCCGGGCTGGATCGGGCAGAGGCTGATTTTGTCATCACGCTGGATGGCGATGGTCAACATCCGCCGGAGCGAATTGGTGAGATGCTGGCGCTGGCTGAGCAGGGGTATCAGGTTGTCCTGGCGCAGCGTGTCTCCGATCAAGGGGGCGGGGTCTTCAAGCGGTGGTCTTCGGATGGTTTCTACCGCCTGTTGAATTGGATTGGCGAGACGAACCTTCCGCCGGGTGTGGGCGATTTTCGCCTGCTGGCCCGTCCGGCGTTGCTGGCGTTGCGCCAAATGCCGGAATATCACCGTTTCCTGCGCGGCATGGTGGCCTGGATTGGCTATCGGACAATTATCCTGCCCTATGTTCCCCAGGCACGCCTGGCGGGGCGCTCCAAATATTCGCTGCGCAAGATGCTGCGCCTGGCGCTGGATGCGATTTTCTCCTTTTCGCTCGTTCCGCTTTATGCTGTGCTAACGCTTGGCGGCCTGTTTTTGTTGCTCGCACTGGTTGAGGCGGTTTATGTGCTACGTTTTTGGGTCACCGGCCAAACCAGCAGTCTGGCGCCTGGTTGGAGTTCGCTGATGTTTGTGCTGTTGATTGTTGGTGGGCTGGTGATGAGCAGCCTGGGCATCATCGGCCTGTATTTGGGCTACATTTTTCGCGAGGTCAAACACCGCCCGGTTTATCTTTTGCAGCAGGAGGAGCAGCAGCGATGAGCTTGCTCAACCGCCTTCGCGGCCCACAAAACGGGCCGCTTCGCATCTTTTTGTTCGGCGCTGGGGCGCCATTTGTCCTGCTGGCAGTAGCCATCCTCAGCTATGGGCTGCTATCTCTGTTGGATGGTAGCCTGGGTTTCTATTGGGATGATTTTCCCTTTGCCTGGATTGCGGAACAGTATGGCAGCGCTGGCCTGGAGCGTTATTTTTCAACCAATCGTCCCTATTGGGGGCTGCTCTATCAATTCAGCACCAGCCTGATTCCTACCACCACTCCCTGGCCCTGGCAGTTGTTTGGGCTGGCCTGGCGCTGGGTGAGCGCGCTGGCCTGTTGGCTGCTGGTGCGGCGTGCCTGGCCGGGCCGACCGCAGCTTGCGCTGGGGTGTGCGCTGCTCTTCCTGGTTTACCCCGGGTTTGGACAGCAATTCATTGGCTTGATGTATGGGCATTTCTTCATTGTTATTTCGGCCTGGCTGTTTTCATTCTATGCGAGCCTGCGCGCCTTGCAAGCCACGCGCCGGGCTGCTCAAGCGGCCTGGCTGGTGCTGGCGCTGTTGTTGAGCATCCTCAACTTGCTGACGATGGAATATTTCTTCCTGCTTGAATTGCTGCGCTTGCCCCTGCTGATGATGCAGTTCCCCGCCGAGCAGCGTTCGCTCCGCAGCCCACAGAACGGGCCGCTTCGCAGCCCACAGAACGGGCCGCTTTGCAGCCCACACCTGCTCCTGCCGCTGTTGACCTTCGTTGGCGTTGGCATCTGGCGGGCCTTTTTCTTTCCCTATCAAACGCAAAACTATCAGCCAAAACTGGAGAACCTCTTTGCTTTGGCGGGCGAGGTGCTGCGCTCGCTGTGGGTGACCGGTGTGCAGGCCTGGCTGCATGCTTTTTCTCTGCCAACGCCTGAAGATGGCAGCCGGGTCACGCTTCTCTTTGCGGCGCTGGTGGGTGGCAGTTTGCTGGGGCTGCTGGTGTTGTGGTGGAAGCCTGCCAATGGCTCGTTCTCTCGGGCGGGTGACTCCTGGCAACCAGCGCTACTGGGCGCACTGGGGCTGTTGATTGCCGGCGGTCCGTTCTGGCTGACGGGGTTGCCGCCGCGCTTGACCTTTCCAAACGACCGTTTCACCCTGCCCTTTATGTTTGGTAGCTGTTTGCTGGTTGCCGGGCTGCTCGAACGCCTCGCCACCCGGCGGCGAGAGGGCGCTCTGCTGGCAAGCCTGATTTTGCCGGTGCTGGTTTCTTTCTCAATCGGTGCCCAATTTTTGAACGCCAATGCCTACCGCCGCGATTGGGCGATGCAACGCAGCCTGTTCTGGCAGCTGAGCTGGCGCGCCCCCGCCATTCAGCCCGGCACGATGCTGCTCTCCAACGACCTGCCAATGCGCGCCTATTCCGACAATTCCCTCACTGCGCCGTTGAATTGGATCTACAGCGGCTCGGACCCCAAACCAACCCTCGAATATTTGCTGCTCTGGCCTTCCGTGCGAGAGGATAGCGTTTTGCAACGCTATCAGCCTGGCCTGGCAATTGAGAAGGATTATCTGGCCGCACATTTCTATGGCAGCACGGATCAAGTTGTGGCCTTCTACTTCAACCCGCCCGGCTGTTTGCGCATTCTTGACCCGGCGATTGAGAGCGATAATCAAACCTTGCCGGCGCAGCTGCGTGAGGCCGCGACCCTCTCTGACACGCGCTGGATTGTCAACGGGCCGCCGGCACAGTTGCCACCTACGCTATATGGCAGCGAACCGGCACATGGCTGGTGCTATTATGTTGCGAAGGCCGACTTGGCCCGGCAGCAGGGCGATTGGCAGGCGGTTGCTGTGCTGGGCGATGCTGCCTTTGCGCTGGGCGATTACCCCAACGACCCGGCGGAACGCATGCCCTTCATTGAAGGCTATGCCCATGTGGGCCGCTGGCAGGAAGCCGTGCAGTTGACGCAGGAATCCCTATCCGTTACACCGTTGATGCAGCCGCCGCTCTGTGCTTTGTGGCAGCGCATTGGCGAACAAACACCCGATAGCCCCGAACAGCAGGCGGCGCTGGCCGCGTTGCCCTGCCCGACGGGGCGCTAATTTTCATTTCACGGAGGTTTTGCATGAAATTTCTGATCACCGGCGGGGCCGGCTACATTGGCAGCACCATCGCTTCGGCGTTGGAAGATGCCGGACACACCCCCATCATCCTCGATTCACTCATCACCGGCCAAAAAGCATTCACTGAAGGGCGCATCTTCTATCATGCCGACATCGCTGATTCCGAGATAGTGCGGCGCATCTTTGCCGAACACCCCGACATCTACGCTACCGTTCATTGTGCGGCGCTGATCATCGTCCCTGAATCTACCGAACGACCCTACGAATACTATCGTGAGAATGTTGCCAAATCGGTTGAATTGTTCCATACCCTGAACGAAGTGGGCTGCAAGCGGGTTGTTTTCAGCTCCTCGGCCTCGCTTTATGACACTGTCCCCGGCTTCATGGTCACCGAAGACTCGCCGCTGCGCCCGAACTGCCCCTATGCCCGCACCAAGTATATGATGGAGATGGTGCTGAAGGATTTTTGCTATGCTTATGGCATGAAGGGCATTGCCCTGCGTTACTTCAACCCGATTGGTGCCGACCCCAGGCTGCGTTCCGGCATTCACGTCCCTAACCCGTCGCTGGTGCTGGCGCGCATGGTTGAAGCAGAAATTGGCAAAGTGCCGCATTTTGACATTACCGGCACAACCTGGCCGACGCGCGATGGCACAGGCATCCGCGACTATGTCCATGTTTGGGATCTGGCCAATGCACATGTGCTGGCGTTGACCGATTTTGACACCGCATTTGAGCGCGCTGGCGAGGCTGGTGCGAGCAATTATCTGGTAATTAACCTTGGCTCTGGCAATGGCGTAACCGTGCGCGAACTGGTGACCGCTTTTGAGCGCGTTGTTGGTCACCCAATCAACAAGCGTGAAATGCCGCCGCGCCCCGGTGATGTGGCCGGTGCCTATGCCAATGCTGATGCTGCTGCCCGTTTGCTGGGCTGGAAGCCCCAATTGTCCATTGAAGATGCGGTGCGTGATGCCCTGGCCTGGGCTGAAAAACGCCCCGCCATCCTCGGCTACAAGTAAAGGAAATTGCCATGTCATCTCCAAACCTTGCCCCTGCCTGGAATGCCTTTGGGCTGCGGCTGTTGCGTCATTGGGCGCAGACAGAGCCTGCCAAAAACCTGGTCTTTTCTCCGGCCAGTGTCCTTGCTGCCCTGCTGATGGCCTGGAGCGGCGCCCGACAGCAAACGGCTGCTGAACTGGGCGCGGTGCTTGGTTTGGGGATGATGGACAGCGAAACTGCCCTGACGGCCGGGGCAGCGCTGCTGCGCCTGTCGCAGACGGAGCCGCAGGTGACTCTGCACAGCGCCAATGGCCTGTGGACAGCCGCAGACCTCATGCCCGAATTTGTGGCGCGCTGTCAGCACAGCCTGGGTGCCGGGCTGGAGCGCATGGGCGAGCCGTCCGAAACAGCCGAGCGCATCAATGCCTGGGTA
Source organism: uncultured Anaerolinea sp. (assembly GCA_964453115.1). Classification (GTDB taxonomy): domain Bacteria; phylum Chloroflexota; class Anaerolineae; order Anaerolineales; family Anaerolineaceae; genus JAIWNK01. Next base: position 53,273 of record CAYVRT010000003.1, read on the forward strand.
TCTGAGCAGACGCGTGGCAAAATTGGCGACCTGCTGCAAGCCGCTGACCTGGCTGGCGCGTTGCTCGTGCTGGTCAATGCCCTCTATTTCAAAGGACAATGGCAACGCCCCTTTGACCCGCAATCCACTGTGCCGGGGAATTTCCACCCGCTCGACGGCGAGCCGCAGCCGGTCTCTTTCATGCAGCGAAAAGGGCGCATCTCGGTGCTGGAGAATGATCATTGCCAGGCCGTAGCCTTGCCTTATGGCAGCGGACGTTTTCGGATGGAGTTGTTCCTGCCGCGCCAGGGTAGCCCGGCCAATGTGTTTGAACAACCGCTGCCAGTCTTTGCAGCACGCAGCGTTCAGCTGCGCCTGCCGCGCTTTGCATTGGAGAGCCGGCTGGATCTGATCCCGGCCTTGCAAGCCAGCGGGATTGCCTCTGCTTTTGGCGAGGCCGCCGATTTCAGCGGCATGGCAACCGGCGGGCTGTTCATCCATCGGGCCTTGCACAAGGCCCGCCTGGAAGTCAACGAGCAAGGCAGTGAGGCCGCAGCTGCCACGGCACTTGCCATGCCGCGCGGCGCCCGACCCGCAAAAACACTTGAATTGACCTTTGACCGCCCCTTTGCCTGCCTGTTGCGTGACACAAGCAGCGACCTGGTTTTGTTCCAGGCACTCATCTTTGACCTTGCGGAATAGGAGCCTGCCATGCAATCTTCAACCTGGACAATTCGTCTCGCTACTGCTGAAGACATTCCAACCCTCGTTCAGCGCCGGTTGGATATGTTTCTTGACATGTCCCCCGATGTAGAGCCGCAGCGTCTTGAAGCCCTGCGCCAGCCAACCGCAGACTATCTCCAACATGCCATTCCGAGCGGTGAATTTCTGGCCTGGGTGGTTGAAGCAGCCGGTGAGATCATCGGTTCGGCTGCGGTCATCCTGCATAGCAAACCGCCGGGCCTGCGCAACATCACCGGACGCGAGGGCTATATTTTGAGCGTTTATGTAGACCCGGCCTGGCGGCGCAAGGGGATTGCCAAAGCGTTGATGAATACCATTCTGGACTATTTGCGCCAGAACGGCGTCGGCAGCGCTTATTTGCATGCCAGTGCTGAGGGGCGCTTCGTCTATGAACAGCTTGGCTTTAGCGACGTGCCCAGCGCCATGCGGTTGCGGCTCATTTAGCGCACCAGGATAGGCAAAAACAGGTCGAGCGGAAGATAGACAAGCAAGCGATAGTGTGTGTTGCTGCCAGCCAGGCGCGGCTCCGAGGGTAGCACCTGCGCCCGATAGACCTGCCCGGCCAATGTCCTCCAGCGCAAGGCGCAGCCCTGCCCCAGGTTGGATGAGCGGCAGCTGCCCAGCGGAACCTGCCCGGTTTCATCAAACAGGGTCAGTTCCACGGCAGCCCCGCCACCCAATGAAAAGGCCTGTAACACCAGGTCGCTCTCCGCCTCTGCCTGAAAGACCACCCAATCGGCATCTTGCAGGCCGCACAGGTTGCGCTGCGAGAGGGCCTCGGGAGGCAGGGCCGCGATTGGCAAATCGTCGCCATCTTCGGCTGCATCGGGGCTGCAATTGGCCTCCAGGGTTGTGCGCGTCGTTTGCGTGGTGGTGTTGCCGGCCCCATCCATCAGTTCCAGGCGAAATTCAACCGCATCGCCAAAATTTCCCAGCCACCAGGTGCTGCGCTGGGCCTGGTGCAGTGGCAGGGGCTGCCAATTGCCATTCGGCAGCAAACGATAGGCCAGGTTTTGCGCCGCCAGGCCAGTTTGCGCATCCTGCGCCTGCCAGGTGAGTTGCACCGCCGTTGAAGCGCTCGCCTCGGGCAGCGGCGTCAGGTTGAGCAGAGGTGGTTGGTCATCCACGCGCAGCCACAGCAGCCAGGCAGCATGGCGATTGCCGGCTGCGTCTACGGCAATGGCAACCAGGGCGCTGTTGTGCATCTCCCCGAGCAGCGTTGGGTCGAGCCAGGCCGTCCAGCCATCGCTGCCATCTGCATCGCTGCCCAATGGCAGCCAGATCGCGTTTACCCCATCCGGGCTGCGCCAGTAAAAATCTACCCAGGCTATCCCGCTCCCAGCATCTTCGGCCTGCACGGCAATGGTGAAGGGCTGAGCGCCTGGCACCCAGCCATTGAGGTTGGGGAAGAGCCAGGTCAGCGTGGGCGGAAGATCATCCACCAGCCGCTCCAGCGTGTAGCTGCCTTGCACACCGGGGTGGTTGGCGGCCATCAGGCGCAGAGAATAATCGCCATCTTGCGGTAAAACAGAGAAAAGCGGCCCCTCTCCGGTCATCAGCAAGCGCCCTTGCGGATCGAGGAGTTCCAATTGCAGCGGCAGGCCACTGCTGCGCACCAACAAAGCCTGACCTTGCAACCCGGCGATTGGATAGACATCCACATCTCCGTTTGGGCAAATTTCAGCCGTGAGGGTTGGGGTGGGCCAGTCAAGCGGATCCTGACAAGCTGGCGGGGAGGATAATTCGCCCACCCAAACATTGTCCACCAACCAGCCGGCGCCGAGGTTGAATTGTTCATCCAGGGTGTCGAAGTGAAAGCGCAGACGCACGGTTTGCCCGGCATAGGCCGAAAGATCAAAGGTTGGCGATTCAAGCCAGGGGCCATTGGGTTGCCCAATCAGCAGCCCATCTGGCAAGTCGAAAAACGGGCCGCCATCCAGGCTGAGCTGCAAGCGGCGCTGATCCCAAAAGGTGCGCCGGTCTTCCACCCCCACCTGCTGCAAAAAACGCAGCCCATAGCTGCCCCCGGCCGGCAAGAGAATCGGCGGCGAGGTCAGGTCCCCGGCCCCGGCATAGCTGCTGCCATCGCCAAAGGCAGCGGCAGCAGTGCGCCAGGCCCAGCCATTGCCAAACGTCCAATCTGGCGGTTGGGCTGCAAAGTCCTGTTGATAGGGCGGGCTGTGCGGCGGATGGGATGGCAGGCTGCCCGGCGCAACGGTGAAGGTGGTTTCAGCGCTGTTGCTGCCGGCCGTGTTCTCAACCGTCACGCGCCAGCGGTAGCTGCCGGGTGGCAAGCTGCCAACAGACCAAAAGACCTGTTCTGCCCAGGGTTGTTCGGCGAACAAGAGTTGTGCATCGTTTGGGCCATAGAGCTGTGCAGCGGAGCGCAATGCGCCCTCGCTGTGCCAGGAGAGGGTGAGCGAATCGGCAGCTGTTGGGCTGTTGGGGAGAATCAACTGTGGCGCAGGCGGCAGCGTGCTGCGCGCTTGGACACGCAGCGAAGAGACCTGATTGGCCTGAATGCGGTTATCGGCCAGGTTGCGGTCATCGGTCTCAAAGCTCTCCTCGCGACCGGTGAAATAGCCATTGGCAAACAGCACCAGGCGCACATCCCGGCCTACCCGGAGCGACTCGATGTTGTTGTTGCCAATGCTGCCAAATTCGCCGGGCGAATTGTACCCGCCCAGGTCAAAGACCTTGCAATTGCCCTGTCCATTGGCGTCGGCAAAGATGGCGGCCTGATCGTCATCGGGGATGCAGGCCGGGGCGCTGTTTTGGGCACACATGGCATTGTTGAGCAGTGAGCGGGCCGAAAGTGGGCCAAGCTGATTGCCTTCCCGGTCTTCGATGCGCAGGGCCAGGTCCAGTGGCCCAACCGGAACACCGGATGCGCACAGGTCCAGGGTTGTCTCAAAGGTGGCCGTTGTTGGGGCGTTGCCTAGTTCGTGCCAGCTGCCGGCCCAGCGCCCCAGCAGGGTGACACGCTGCACCCCTTCGCGGTCACTGCTCCAACCGCTGACCGTTAGCCAGCGGCTGCTCAGGGTTGTGCCGTGCGTCGGTGCGCTCAACCCGCCGCTCGGCGGATAGGCAGCCAGATTGCCGGAAACATAGCCATCGCCCGCGAGACATTCCGTGCCATATTCCGGCCAGTTCTGCGCTTCGTAACAGGTGCGCGGTCGCCCGCCATTGATGCTGACATCATCAAAGGTAATATCTACCGAGGGGCCCCAGTAATAGGTTGTGGGGTTGGTAAAGACGTGAAAATGAAGGTGATGGCCGGTGCTGTAGCCGGTATCATCCACATCCGCAATGTATTGGCCCTGCAAAACCGGCACTCCGGCGCTGCGCAGCCCGGACGGGATGGAGGCATGGGCAATGTGCAGGTAGAGCTGATAGGAAGTGGGATTGGTGCTTGTATCCTTGAGGACGATGTAATTTGAGCAGCTGTGATCGCCATTTTGGCAGCCATCGTAAAAGCGCCACACCTCGCCAGCCCGCGCCGCCAGGAGCGGGAACATTGTCCCATCGGCGAAGTCATAGGCATAGTAACAATCGGATTCATAGCGGCAGGAGAAATAGATGAGAAAATGCCCGATGCTGCCTTCGAGGAGCTTGGAACGCCCCGGCGCCCAGGGCAGGCGGTAACCGCTGAAGGTCAGCGGCTGTTGCACAGCCGGGGCGGGCGGCGCAGCAAAATTTTGCTTCAGGTCGGCTGTCAGCAGTTCCTGCGGCAGGGCAGCCAACGTCTCGGCCCAGTCGGCATCCACTTGCAAGGTCAGCTTCCAGGCAGCCGGGTCATTGACGTTTGCGCCCAACTGTTGGGCAATGGCCAGCCCTGGCTCGGTTGCCAGCCTGCGCCCAGTTTCGCGCTCCACCAGTGCCAGCCAGAGCAAAACTGTGCGTCCGTCGCGGCTGCTCTCCATCCGGTCAATCGCTACCTCGTAGACCACGAAGGCCAGCACATCCGTTTGCCGGTCTTGCACTGCCTGACGCAATGCCGCCTGCAAGGTGTGTTGCGGCGGTGGTGGCGTTAGTGCTACACCTGCTGCAACCAACATCAGCGCCAGCAAGCCACTCACCAGGCGAAGAATTTTCATCCGTCTCCTTACGGTGCGGCAATGCCCCAGAAGCGCATCACGCCATATTGACTTGTCACCAGCAAATCACCAGCAGCGCTCCAATCCAGCCCCATTGCTCCAGCTTCTGGCAGGTGACGAAGCACCGCTCCCGTTTCCGCATCCAGGAAATACAATCCAGCGTCCGTCACACTCACCACCAGCAAACGCCCATCCGGGCTGAATTGCGAGGCGAGATGCCGCCCAGCCAGGGTTTGCTCGGCGATTTTCTGCCCCGCGTCCACATCCCAAATTGAAACCGTATCCTCATCGGCATTGAAAAAGGCCAGCCGTTTGCCTGTTGGGCTAAAGGTTGGCTCCCGCACTTCCGTCAGTACATGAAAGATCTCTTTTTCTGCTTCCACATCCCAAACCAGGAGATACGACTCGTCACGGAATAGCACCCGGCTGCCATCGGCATTCGGTTGTGCAACCCAGGTGGTGGGGAACCCGGTAATATCCGGGATTTCGGCGCGCTGTGTTTTTGAATCGGCATCCCAAATGGTGTTGTTAATCATCAACACATGCCCATCCTGGCTGCTTGCCAGGACGTGGATTGGCGCACCGCCAAACTCAGGCATCTCGCTCAGTTCGCCCTTCTCATCCAGGGCATACAAGCCCACCTCGCCGCTCCGTGCCAGCCAATAGCCGCCCTGCGGGCGGTCTATCACCAGCCAGGGTTGTGCGCCATAGTCCGACCTGGGCTGCTCAAAGCGTTCGCTGAGGGTATCCACATCCCATAAGCGAATGTGGACATCGTTGCGCGCCGGGTAACCGGATTGCGTCAGAACTGTTTTTGCATTGGCGCTTAGTATGGGGAAATCGGAGCGCTCGTAGAAGCTGGGAAGGCTGGCGAGCAATTCCCCCCCCGAAACGGTCCGCAGGGTCAAAGTTGCGCCCTCTTTCAACACCATGCGCTCATACGCCGGGCTGAAATAGCCCAAAGCCAGGCTGTTTTGCGATGGGGCGGGCAAGGTTTGGGTCACCTGACCGGTTTGCAGGTCATAGAGGCGTAACTCGGCATCCAAAATGACATACAAGGCGCCGGTACGATCCAGGCCGACGCGGTCGGCATTCTCTCCGAATGCGATTTCGGTGCTTTCTGCGCTCTTCAAATCCAGCACCTGCACCAGGGAGCGGTTGTTGCGGGAGAAGAAGACGGCCCGCCCGCCAACGGTTGGCAGCGGCAGTGCAGTTGTCAGGGGGACATTTTTTTCCAACAGCAGTTGACCGGTTCTGGAATCCCACCAGGCAATGTCCATGCTGCCATCACTTTTCGGCGCCATTGTTTGTAGCAGTGCGGCATCCTGAGTGTAGGAGGGAATCAGGCCGAGGGCCTTGTTTTTGGGATTGATGAGCGAGACGGAGGTCTTTTGTTGACCATTTTGCGGGTCATAACAATCCAGGTAGGTGACCAATTTGTAGGTGTTGATATTGGATGTATCCAATGCCTTGACGCCGGCCACCAGCAGTTCCCCCTGCGCATTAAAGGTCAGGTCATCTATCCGGCCATGCGCATAGGGGATGGCAATCTGCTCCTGTCCGCCTGGCACATTCCAGACCTGAAGCGGGGTATTCTCGTCGTTGCCAGAGGCAATCCATGTGCCATCTGCGCTCCAGGCAATTCGCCGGGGATAGGGGGCTGGCAGGAACAAGGTTTGCTGAAGGGTTTGTCCATCCAAAATCCAAAGCCCGCTGCCAGTTGCAGCCGCGACAAAGCGCCCATCAGGAGACCAGGCAACGGCGAGCAGTTCACCGGCGCCCAATTGTGCCAGAAGGGTTAAAGAATCGAGCGTATTGGGGCCAATGGGTTGCAAAACCGGCAAAATGGGTGTTGGCTGCGGGGTTGCGGTTGGGGGTGGGGGGGTATCTGTTGCCAGCACCGGGGTTTCGGTTGCATGAAATGCCTCGGTTGAAGGGGTTGCCGGCAATGTGGCGGTTGGGGCAATGGCTGTGCCAGCCTGGCAGGCCAGAAGAGATAAAAAGATACCCAATATCAGCCAGGGAATTTGTTTTCGGGTCATGTCTTGCTCCTTTTTCAACGCAAAATGGCGGGGAGGAAGAGCAACAAGCCATCCACCACCCGCACCCGAACGCGGGCGGCACTGCCCGCCAGTGTGGGGTAGAGCGGACGAATGCGCAGGCGATATTCTCCGGGCGGCAAGGGGCGTACCAGGGAGGTTGGCTGTTCCAATCCACCTGCTGCCTGGCTTGCCAGCAGCACCTGCCCGCTCGCATCATAGAATTCAAGAATGACCGCTGCGCCGCCGCCTAATGGTTCGGCCTGGGCGCTGAGGCCATCACGCGTGACGATGACGCGCAACCAATCGTCATCCTGCGCCGGGCAAAGGGTATGCTCGCTCCATTCCAGCTCGCTCAACGGTGCGCTGCCTGGCAGATCATCGGCATCTTCGAAGGCATCTGGCGCACAAGCAATATCGAAGACCAGCGTTTGCACGGCGCTGGCGCGGTTGCCGGCCCGATCTACGGCCGTCAGGCGCAGGTTGTAGATGGTGCCGGGTGCAGCCAGGAACCAGGCCTGTGTCGTCTCGGCGCTCAGGCTCCCCCAGGTTTGCCAGCTTGCCCCGGCTAGCTGATATTCCAACTCATAGCGATCCAGCCCCGACCCGGCATCGCTGCCCGTCCACTGCAACAGGATTGCCGAAGAGGGGAGCGGGTTGCTGACCGGTTGCCAGGCAAGCTGTGGCGGCGTCGAATCGCCGCCAATTTGCAGCCCAACCCGCAAATCGCCCCAGGAATTGCCCGCTCCATCCACCGCGCGCGCATACAAGGCGCCGCCAACCAACGAGCCAAGCTGTGCCGGGTCCACGGTCCAGCGATAGCCATCGCTGCCATTGGCATCGCTGCCCAGGAAGACCCATTGATGGGTCTCCCAGTTTGGGCGATGGATATAAAAATCAACCCGCGCCAGGCCGCTGCCGCCTTCATCAAAGGCGTTGGCAGTGATGGTAAACGCCCCGGCAGGGATGATGTTGCCATTCGGCGTGCTGATCACAATCTGCGGCGGTTGCACGTCCTGCACGGCGCGCAGGGTGTAGCCATAGGTTGCGCCGCCTGCGCCGGGATGATTCCAGGCCTTGATTTTGATGTAGTAGCTGCCATCCTGCGGCAGGGTGTAGCCAAGCAGCGGGTCAATGATCTCGTATGGCAGCTCATCATCTTGCCCAACAATCAGCCCTCCCGACGCATCATACAGGTAGAGGTAGGCATCCAGCGCCGAACCAATGGACTGTGCATCTACATCGAAGGCCACCTGCTGCCCGGCCAGGCCGTCAAAGCGGTAAAAGTCCACATCCCCGGCGGCACAAATTTGCCCGCTGACCGTTTGATTGGCGAGCAGGGGCAGGGCCTGTGTTGGGTCATCGTTTGGCTGCGGGTCAAGGCAGCTTGTTGGCGGGGACTCGTTGGTGATGCGGAAATTATCAATCCACCAGCCGCCATAACTGTTGTAATAGGAATCAATGGTATCGAAGTGAAAGCGGATGCGCACCGTTTGACCGGCGTAGGGCGAAAGATTCAGTGCCGGGCTGCTGCCCCAAAACTGCTGCGGCTCATCCCAAAGCGGGTAGAGGTCTTCAAACGGGCCATCATTGACGGAAACCTGCACCAGGCGACGATCCCAGGTGGGGAAGGAGCTTTCTGTGTGCGTGTAGGTATCGAAGCGTAAATACCAGGCGCTGCCGGCAGGAATTTGAATCGGCGGCGAGGTCAAATCGCTGCCCCACACCTGACTGTTGGCATAATCCATGCCATTGTTCGAGGCCCAGTAGGCATTGGCGGCCTGCACCTGTGCCGATTGTCCCGGGCTGGACTGTGTCAGTTCAATGCTTTTTTGCTCAAACTCCACGTCGTCATCCAGGTTCAAGAGCGCATTGCCGAGGGGCGGCAGGGTGTCGGTGGTTTGGGCCAGGCGCCAGACCCCGTTTGCCACCCAGCCCGGTGCGCCATTCTCAAAATTGACCTGATAGGGCAGGGAAACGGGCGCATCTGCTGGCAGGCTGCCGGCGGCGACGCTAAATTGCAGGCTGGATTGCGAAGTGCCGCCGCTGTTGCGCGCCTGCACCGTCAGGGTGTAGCTGCCAGGCGGCAGGCTACCGAGCGACCAGTGATTGAGCTTGACCCAGCCGGGAGTGCTTTTGTTGACCGGCCCGCTCAAGCTGGCCTGGTATGCTACCGCCGAGCCGCGCCACCAGGCGGCGACCAACGAATCGGCTGATGTGGGCGATAGGTTGGTGCCATTGCGCGGCGAATCAATCACCGGCGCATCGGGCGCTGTGCTGAGCGGCTGGACAATCAAGGCCGAAAGGCGGTCGTTCCCGCCCAGGCGGTCATCCTCAAAATTGGCATCATTGCTTTCAAAGGCTGCCGGACGCCCGGTGAAATTGCTGTTATCATAGGCCACGGCCCGAACCGCGCTGCCCACCTTGAGCGAGGCGGCGTTGTTGTTGCCCACCAGCCCCAAATTCGAGGCGCTGTACCAGCCGGGGCCTGAACCATTGTTGGTTGTGGCATCGAACACCTGACAGGCACCTTGATAGCCTGGCTCAGCAAATAACGTCACCTCGTTCGGGCCGGGGTCGCAGCTCGTCTGCACTTGCTGTGGACAGGCGAAATTCTTCGCCACCGAGCGCACCCCGGGCAGCCCCGGGGTAACATTGCCTTCCACATCCCAGGCGCGCACGGCAAAATCCACCGGCCCGTTGGCAATGTTCAATGCACACAAATCCACGCTGGAAACAAACGTGACACTGGATTGCGCCGGATTGTAAACGATGGGTGCGACTGTTTGCCAGCTGCCTTGCCAGTTTGCCAGAATTTCAACCCGGGCAATGCCGACATTGTCTGTCGCCGTACCGCCCAGGGTCAAGGTTGGCTGCGTGATGGAAGAGCCATCTGCCGGGATGACCAGCCCGGCGGCAGGTGGGTTGGCGCCCACGTTGCCCGAGGTAAACCAATCGCCGCCTGCGTGACAATCGGGGTACCAACCCGGCAGGGAAGAGGAAAGCTGCGTTTCCACACACATGCGCGGTCGGCCTCCATTGATATCCACATCCAGGAAGGTGATGTCTTGTGAGGTGCCAAACCATGAGCCAGGGGTTGTGTGAACATGAAAATGGAGGTGATGGCCAGTGCTTGCACCGGTATTATCTACATTGCCAATGAATTGCCCCTGCTGCACAATCACCCCGGCCTGCCGCAAAGCGGGCGGGATGGAGTTGTAGGCCAAATGCAAATATAGCTGATAGCTGATCGGGTTGGTGCTGGAATCTTCCAGCACCAGGTAATTGTTGCAGTTGTGATCGTTGTTCGGGCAGCTCCAGCTGACATACTTGACCAGGCCGCCCTTGGCGGCCAGGAGCGGGAACATGCTGCCATCGGCAAAGTCGAAGGAATAGAGGCAGGTTGGGCAATTGCCATAAATGTATTTATGCCCGATGCTTTGCGTCAGGCGGCGCGAGGTGCCATAGGCCCAGGGCAGGTAGTAGCCGCCAAAGGTTTGCACAACTGCCTGCGGAGGCGGTGCCGCAAAGGCCACCTGCTGATCGGCAGAAAGCAAGGTTTCTGGCACACTCTCGAGCTTGATATTCCAATCGCCATCCACCTGCATCGAAATCTTCCACGGTGCGTTGCCCGACTCGCGTTGCGCAATGGCCAACCCCGGTTCCGATTCCAGCACCAGGCCGGTTTCGCGGTCCACCATTGCCAGCCACAAGACGGCCAGGTTGCCGCCCGGGTCGTAGATAACCCGGTCAATGCGCACCTCATAGATAACAAAGCCCATCACTGCGTCCTGACGGGTAACAATGGCTTCCTTCAAAGCATCCTCGAGTGCGGCCTGCGGAGGGGGCGGGGTCAGCAGCAGCGCAGGCCCGGCAGCTGCTGGGCTGTGACAGCCGAACAAAGAACCAATCCATGCAAGCATAAGCAGGATGGCGGTCAGGCGCGGCCAAAAACGGGTCATGTTTGCCTCCTCAGGCCAGACTGGCAACAAAGGTGTTCAGGGCAGTGACGGGGTCCAGATTGCTGTTCTTCATCTGCTCATCCAAATCGAGCAGGTGATGGTAAATCTCAACCAGGTCGGGCATGGAAAAACAGCGTGCCTGACGGGCGAGATTGTTGATGATTGCTCTGGGTGCAACTTTCATGCCAGCCAGTTCATCACCCAGGCGGTTTTCATCCAATTGCTCGCGCACTTGCAGCAACAACCGAAATTGCCTGACGATCATGCCGAATAGTTGAAAAGGCTCTTGCTCTTGCAGCAGCGCCTGCAACAAATGCAGGGCGCGGCGTGTGTCGCGCTGCCCCAGCGCATCTACCATGCCAAACACATCCGTCTCGCCGCCGAACGCCACCAGTTCTTGCACATCCTCGACCTCAATTGGCCGGGCATAATTGACAAAGGCCAGCAGCTTTTCCAGCTCGCGGCTGGCGCGTTCCGTATCCCCCCCGACCAGGCCGGCCAGTTCCTCTGCTGCCGGGCGGGCAATTTGGCCGCCGAGCTTTTTGGTCTGTTGCTGCACCCAGGCTGGCATCTCGCTGCCGGTTGGCAAACGGAAGGCGCGGTGCATCACCCGTCCGCCTTGGGTTACCGCCCATTTCATCAGCCAATGCTCCTCGTTGTAGGTCTTCCAGCCCTTGCGGCTATCGCTCTCATCCGGCAGAAGCAAAATCAGGGCGGTGCTGATGGGCAGGCTCTCGAGGAGGGCCAAAAAGCGCTGCCGGGCCGGTGCGCTGTTGAGGCGTGCCAATGGCCGCTCGACAATCACCAGCCGCCGCTCGCTCAAAAACGGCAAGGTGTGCAGGGCGGAACGCAGTTCCTCATCACTGTTGCTGCTGCCATCCAGGCGTTGTGTGTTCAGTTCTGCCATGCCCGGGTCGCCCATGCGCGCCAGCAAATTGTTAACGAAGGCGCGCACCGCCAGGCTATCTTCGCCGTGCAGGAGATAGACAGTCGGTTTTTCGGCAGATTCGGCATCCGGCATGGCAAGTTCCTTGTCTATATTATGCCACAAAACCGCGTCGGAGGGTAGAACCTTCGGGGTTTGCCTACCCCCGGTTGGTGAGGGCTGCCTGTGCATGTCTTTGCGAGCGACTGCAATCGGTACGGGCGTCCCAAATGGCCCGCCCGGTGGCAGGGGAAGCCCGCCTTGCCAAAATCCACCCCTGATGACCCTACGGCGGAAAATTCCTGCAAAAAGAATCGCCTTGCCGACACTTGTCAGAAACGCGACTTTACAGTAAAGTATAAGGGATTGCAATCCACCTGTGGGGTTGCTTTATTCTAGTATATGGACAAAGACCCAATGACTTTGCATACAGATGATCATGTTGCTCCCCAAACGTTGCCTGGAGATTCTACCTGGCTTGACCGGCCATTGTTTAAGGAATTGCCCCGCCTGACGGTGGAGCGGTTGCTGGTGGCGTTGCTTTTGCTTGTGACGATCTTCAGCCGTTTCTACATCGTCGGTGAACGGGTGATGAGTCATGATGAGGTGAATCATGTTGTGCCGGCCTATGACCTGTATCAGGGGCGCGGCTATGCCCATGACCCGGTCACGCATGGCCCGATGCAATTCCATCTCCTGGCGTTGTCCTATTTCCTGTTTGGCGATAACGATTTCACCTCCCGCATTCCGGCGGCGCTCTTCAGCATTGCAACGGTGGCCTGTGTGTTGTTCCTCTTCCGCCCCTATCTGGGACGGGTGGGGGCCTTGTTGGGTGGGCTGTTCTTCATGATTTCGCCCTATATGCTGTTTTATGGCCGTTATACGCGCAACGAGGCCTTTGTGGGGCTGTTTGGTGTGCTGACGATTTACGCTGTGCTGCATTATCTCGAGAAGGGGAAGCGCAGCAGCCTGTATTTGTTGACGACGGTCACGGTGCTCCATTTTTGCACCAAGGAGACTTCGTTCATCTATACGGCGATTTTGATGATCTTTTTGCTTCTGCTGGTGGTGCGAGATTTGTTGGCCCTGGCGCGTAATTTGCCGGACGAGGTGCGTTCGCAGGTGATGAAAGCGCTCGGTTTGTTGCTTGCGGCATTGCTGCTGGTGGTGTTTGCGGTGGGGCTGGGTGCGGTGGATGCACGGGTGCGCAAGGAGGCGGCTGAGAATGCGACTCGCCTGTATGAAATTGGGGCGGTGGTTGCTGTTCTGGCGGGGGCGGTTTTGGGCGGCTTTGGCCTGGCAGGCCTCATCCGCACGCTGAGTTGGCGGGCGTTGGTGCATTTGCGCTCGTTCGAGATGCTGTTGCTGGTGACGACCCTGGTGCTGCCGCAGTTGACGGCTTTCCCGATCAAAATGCTTGGCTCGCTGCTTGGCACAAATTGGGACCCGCTCGATTACGGCCCAACGGGCCTGGTGCGCACGGCTATTTTCCTGGCGCTGCTGATGGCTGTTTCGGCGGTGATTGGCTATTTGTGGAATTTCCGCCTGTGGTTGAACAATGCAGCGGTCTTCTACTCTATTTTTGTTGTGCTTTACACCACGTTTTTCACGAATGGCAAGGGCTTCTTTACTGGCATTGTGGGGGCGTTGGGTTACTGGCTTTCGCAGCAAGGTGAATTTCGCGGCAGTCAGCCATGGTATTTTTATGCGCTGATTCAAATGCCATTCTATGAGTTTTTGGCGATTCTGGGGCTTATTTTGGCGGTCTATTATGCCTGGCGGCACAATCAATTTGCTACCATGCCGGGCGATTCGCCAGCACATGCCCCATTGGCAGAAGAACTGCCGCCCGCCCCCCTGTTGGAGGAACAGCCTACCTGGGCGGCGCCCTCCGCAGTGGAGCGTGACGGGGTTGAGACGGTCTATCAGCGGGCCATTGCGGCCTATCATCCGCAGCGTCAACCCATCCCAACCATGGCGTTGCTGCTTTTCTGGTCGGTGATGAGCCTGATTGCTTATAGTGTGGCGGGAGAGAAGATGCCCTGGTTGACGGTGCATATCACTTTGCCGGCGCTGTTGGCTGCTGGCTGGGGTGTTGGTTATCTGGTGGATACGACCAACTGGCGCAAATTGCTGGAGCGCAATGGGGTGGTTGTCGCGCTGGTGACGCCGGTCTTTTTGCTTTCGTTTGCCGGGGTTTTTGGCAGCCTGTTGGGTGATCAGCCGCCCTTTGCTGGAAACGAAATTACCCAATTGAATGCGACTTCCAATTTTCTGTTTGCGGCGTTGACGCTGGCCGCATCGAGCGGCGGGCTGGTGGCGTTGACGCGCTCCTGGAGCGGTAAGGAAATTCTGCGCACTGTAACGGTGTTTTTCTTTGCCATCGTTGCTGTGCTGACGGCTCGGTCTGCTTTCCTGGCCTCCTACATTAACTATGATACGGCCAAGGAATATCTGGTCTATGCGCACGCGGCGCGCGGCCCCAAGGATGTCCTGGAGCAGGTGGAAGAAATTTCTCGCCGCACGACCGGCGGCAAGGATATTGTCGTTGCCTATGATAGCGCGGCACTTTATCCCTATTGGTGGTATTTCCGTGACTATCCCAACAAGGTCTGGTTTACCGATAAACCAACCCGCGATTTGCAAAATGCATCCGTGATCATTGTTGGCGAGACGAACATTGCCGGGGTGGAGCCGCTTGTGCGAGATGATTACGTCATGTTCCAGTATATGCGCCTGTGGTGGCCGAATCAGGATTATTTTAACCTGACCTGGGAGCGGCTGTGGCAGGACCTTTCTGAACCGCAGCGCCGGGCGGCCATTTTCGACATCTGGCTCAACCGCGACTATACCCGCTATGCCGCATTAACCGGCAGAACGACCCTGACATTGGAAAACTGGGACCCGGCTGATCGGATGCGGATGTATGTGCGCAAAGACGTGGTGGCGCAGATTTGGGAATATGGTGTGCAGCCGGCGGCGCAGGCGGTGAGCGAGGATCCATATGCTGAACAATTGCTCAACCTGGCTCCCGATGTGGTGCTTGGGCAGCCGGGCGATGCGGTGCAACTGAACGCCCCGCGGGCGCTGGCTGTGGCGGCGGATGGCACGCTCTATGTGGCCGATTCGCGCAATCATCGCATTTTGCACCTGGATGCACAGGGGGCGGTGTTGCATCAGTGGGGCAGTTTTGCCGAAACAATGGCGGATGGCACGGCTCCGGCAGGGACTTTTAACGAGCCATGGGGGGTTGCGGTGGGGCAGGATGGGACGGTGTATGTGACCGATACCTGGAATCACCGGGTGCAGCACTTTACTGCGACGGGTGAATTCATCAATTTGTGGGGGGGCTTTGGGGGGGCCGATTCGAGCAGCTCATTCTGGGGGCCGCGCGGCATTGCTGTTGACGAGGCCGGGCGGGTGCTGGTCAGCGATACGGGCAACAAGCGCATTGTGGTTTTCAGTCCGCAGGGTGATTTCATTACACAGTTTGGCGAGCCGGGGATGAAACTCGGCGCGCTGGATGAACCGGTTGGCCTGACGGTTGCGCCTTCGGGGTTGGTGTTTGTTGCCGATACCTGGAATCACCGGGTGCAGACCTTCTCAGCTGGGGGCAATGGTCTCTACCTGCCGGTGATGGAATGGGCGGTGGATGCCTGGGATGGTCAATCGCTGGAGAACAAGCCGTTTGTGGCCCTGGGGCCGGATGGTACTGTCTTCCTGACCGACCCGGAGAATTACCGGGTGCTGCAATTCCAGGCCGATGGCAAATTCCTGCGCGGTTGGGGACAGTATAGCACCCTGCCCGATGGCTTTGGCCTGCCGAGCGGTGTGGCGGTGGATGGCGAGGGCCGGGTTTGGGTCAGTGATGCTGCCAATAACCTGCTGCTGCGTTTTAGCCTGCCGTGAAGTTTTTGCTGAAAAACAAGAGGCCGCCCATTTTGGGGCGGCCTTTTTTGTTTTGGGAAGCGAGCTGAAGTTTAGCGGCGGCGCGAGCGCTTCTCGTCTTTGAAGAACAGCCCGAGGAAGAAGCTGACAAGGCTGACGATTAGCGCGCCAAAGAAAGCGCCCAGGAAGCCGTTCACCGTAAAGCCAACGCCAAATTGTGTGCCAATCCAACCGGCGAGGGCGAACAACCCGGCATTGATGATCAGCGTGCCAAGGCCCATGGTCAGCACCAGCAGCGGGCAGCTGACGACGATGAGGAGGGGTTTGATCAGGGCATTGACGACGCCGAAGATGAGCGCCAGCCAGATGAAATCCAGCCAGTGATCGGTTTGTGGGTAGAGATAGGAGCCGTTTAGCAGCGCAACGGCCACATAGAGCGCAACGGCATTAATGCCAAGGCGAATTAAAAAGTTTTTCATGCTGACTCCTTTTCTCTATCTACGCATAGGCGGGCAAAAGGTCGCGCTCAGAGGCTGGCTTCCATCCACAGCAGCGTGTGTTGAAGTGTCATGCCGCAGGCCAGCCAGGCTGCCTCGCCCCGTCCAGCGGGGTAATTGACAGCCAGCGGGCGCAGCGGCGCAAGGTTGTGGAGCAGGGCGAGCAGCGTTGGCACCTCATCGGGGCCGGGGGCGCAGGCCGGCCATAAGACATCGGCATGGCCCTGGGTTTCTTCGCAGGCCAGGCTGCCGAGCATCACCCCGGCGCGCCAGGCAATGCGCTGCCGGGCGGTTTGTCCGTTCAACCAGCGCAGCAGGCCATGCCACAGGTCGGGGGCAAGCTCTTCGGGCTGGAAAGGTAAATTCCAGCGCACCGCGGGCGGGTAGGTTTCTTCCAGCCAGAGGCGTTGACGCGGCCAATCGGCCGGGTGGCGTGGGCGGATGGTGATTTCGGCGTTGGGGGCCGGCAGGGGCAGAATGCGCTCGCAGCTCCAGCTGTCGCGGCGCACCCGTTCGACAAAGCCGAGCGATTGGTAAAGGTGAATGGCGGGCGGGTTATCCTGACGGACGTGCAGCCACAGGCTGGCATCGGCCTGCCGGGCTGTTTGCAATGCCGCCAGAGTCAGTTGACGGCCAATGCCGCGCTGTCGAAAATCGGGATGCACGGCCACATTGGCAAGCAGGTAGATGGGCTTAAACTGATTGAGGTAGGGGATGAGGGAGGCATTGCCGACGATGCGTTCCTCTTCCACCCAGACAAAGCCGCGCCCGGCCGGTGTATGGATGGAGGTGAAGCCGCTGCGGGCTGCCTGGCGCAGCCGTCGCAGATAATTCCGCCCATCGGCATCCATTTGGTGGCTGAAGCACACTTCAATCAGGTCAGCGATGCTGTTCAAATCGCTGCGCGGATCAATGCGGCGAAGATTGGAAGGCGCAAGAGAGGACATGGTCGTTTTCAAGTCATTATACACCGAAATGGCCGGCGGCTCGATGGGGTGGGCCGCCCTTGACCGATTGCGGCGGTGCGGTTATAATTCAGTCGTTGAATATTGGACGCCCTATGACTCTCTCAAACGAAAATCACCGCGACCTGATTATTCTAGAGCAAATTGAACACAACCCGGATGCCACACAGGCCTCATTGGCGGCACAAATTGGGGTGGCGATTGGCACAATCAACTGGCATCTCAAACGCCTGGTGGAGAAGGGGTATGTGAAAGTGCGGCGGGTGGAACGCCGCAAACTGCGCTATATCATTACGCCCGAAGGGCTGGCACTGCGGGCGCGCCTGACGCTGGACTATATTCAAACTTCGTTTTCGCTGTATCGTTTGGTGCGGCAGCGCACTTTGCTGCTGCTGACCGATGCCGATCAACGCGGGCTGAACCGCCTTTGCCTGGAGGGGGAAGGGGATGTGGCGGATGTGGCCCGTTTGACCTGTCTGGAGCAGGGGTTTGAACTGGTTGAGGATGGCGCACCGGTTTTGCTGGTGCGCGGGTTGAAGGTGTTTTGGAAGGATGGACAGCAAGACGACCCAAAGCACGATGATGGAAAGGAGATGCTGTGAACATGGCCGTGGATTCAGGTACGTTTTGGCAAGACCGCCGCGTTTGCGTGACCGGTGGGGCTGGGTTTTTGGGGCGCTTTGTGCAGGCTGAACTGCGCCGGCGCGGGGTGAGAGGGGAGAACCTTTTCGTTCCCACTTTTGAACAATATAACCTTGTGCGTCCGGAGGATATTCGCCGCATGTTGGCGGATGCCCGTCCGCAGTTAATCATTCACCTGGCCGCCCATGTTGGGGGGATTGGTGCCAACCGCGAACATCCGGCTGAGTTCTTTTACGATAACCTGATGATGGGCGTTGAGCTGATGCACCAAAGCTGGCAGGCGGGGGTGGAAAAATTCGTTGCCATTGGCACGGTGTGCGCTTACCCAAAGTTCACGCCGGTGCCATTCCGTGAGGATGAGCTTTGGAATGGTTACCCGGAAGAGACCAACGCGCCCTATGGCCTGGCGAAGAAGATGCTTTTGGTGCAGGCGCAGGCCTATCGGGCGCAGTATGGCTATAACGCTGTTTTTCTGCTGCCGGTCAATTTGTATGGGCCGGGCGATAATTTTGACCTGAATAGCTCGCATGTCATCCCGGCGCTGATTCGCAAATGCCTGGAGGCCAGGGAAGCGGGGCGGGATGAGGTGGTGTTGTGGGGGGATGGTTCGCCGACGCGCGAGTTTTTGTATGTTGAAGATGCGGCGCGTGGCATTGTTATGGCGGCTGAGGGCTATGATGGCGAACTGCCGGTCAACCTGGGCTCAGGGCAGGAGATTTCCATTCGTGACCTGGCCGGGCTGATTGCCCGCCTGACGGGCTTTGAAGGGCGGCTGGTGTGGGATGCGGAGAAGCCAAATGGGCAGCCGCGCCGCGCCCTGGATACGAGCCGCGCCGAGCAGTTCTTCGGCTTTCGGGCGCAGATGGGGTTTGAAGAAGGGCTGCGGCGGACGATTGATTGGTACCGGAACAGTCGCAGTACGGAGAAAAACAACGCATGAGGTCTGCTCATCCTGCTCCTGCTGGCGAAGTCAAAGCAACCCTGCCTGTGACGTATCTGCGTCCGGCGCGCGGCTGGATGGCGGTCAATTTGCGCGATTTGTGGCGTTCCCGCGAGCTGATTTACTTTCTCACCTGGCGAAACCTGAAGGTGCGCTATAAACAGACCCTGTTGGGCGTCAGTTGGGCGGTGCTGGAGCCTTTCCTGACGATGGTGGTGTTTACCATTTTCTTTGGCAACCTGGCGCGCGTTTCTTCTGATGGCCTGCCTTACCCCATTTTTTCGTATGCCGGGCTGCTGCCCTGGGGGTTGTTTGCCAAAGCACTGAACGATGCCAGCCGCTCGCTGGTTGCCAACAATCACATGATCACCAAAATCTACTTTCCGCGCCTCATCTTGCCGTTGGCCTCGATCCTCTCCGGGTTGGTAGATTTTGCGATTGCCTTTGTGGTTTTGCTGGGAATGATGGTCTTTTATGGGGTGGTGCCAACGGCGGCGGTTTGGGCCTTGCCGCTGCTGGTGCTGCTGGCGTTGATTACAGCGCTGGGAGTGGGGTTGTGGCTCTCGGCCCTGAATGTCCTTTACCGTGATGTGGGCTATGTCATCCCCTTCCTGACGCAGTTTTGGATGTTCATCAGCCCGGTCATTTATCCGGCTAGCTCGGTGGGTGAGCGCTGGCGGCTGGTTTACGCCCTCAACCCGATGACAGGTGTGGTGGAAGGCTTCCGCTGGGCGCTGCTGGGCTTGCCGCCGCAGCCGGGTTTTTTGCCGATGTTGGGCGTTTCGGCGGGGATTGCGCTGCTGATTCTGGTCAGCGGGCTGTTCTACTTCCGGCGGATGGAACGCTTGTTTGCGGATATGGTGTAGCCGATGAGTGATGTGGCGATTCGTGTTGAAGGAATTGGCAAGTGCTACCGTTTGGGGGAGGGTTCTTTGCCGCAGTCGGGGTTGCGCTATCAGACGCTGCGCGACAAATTGTCCGATGCCCTCCACGGTCAATCGGGGCGGGCGGCGGGGCAGGGGGGGGAGACGATTTGGGCCTTGCGCGATGTTTCGTTTGAGGTGCGGCAGGGGCAGGTGTTGGGTGTGATTGGGCGCAATGGGGCTGGCAAAAGCACGCTGCTTAAAATTCTCAGCCGGGTGACAGATCCAAGCGAGGGTTTCGCTGAGATTCATGGCCGGGTGGGCAGCCTGCTGGAAGTTGGCACCGGCTTTCACCCCGAATTGACCGGACGGGAGAATATTTTCCTCAATGGGGCCATTTTGGGCATGCGCCGGCAGGAGATTGCGCGCAAGTTCGATGAGATTGTGGCCTTTTCCGATGTGGAGAAGTTTATTGATACGCCGGTCAAGCGCTATTCGAGCGGCATGTATCTGCGCCTGGCCTTTGCGGTGGCGGCCCATTTGGAGCCGGAGATTCTGGTTGTGGATGAGGTGCTTGCGGTCGGCGATGCGGAATTTCAGCGCAAGTGCCTGGGCAAGATGAGCGATGTTGCCAGTCAGGGGCGGACGGTGCTGTTTGTTAGCCATAACATGTCGGCCATTTTGCGCCTGACAGAAGAGGCGTTGGTAATTGATAAGGGGCGACTGTTGTTGCGCGCTCCAACCCCTCAGGCCGTGGATGCTTACCTTTCGAATGGGTATGCGCAGATGGGCGAACGCACCTGGACGGCGGATGAAGTGCCGGCGAGTGCCGCTCCCTTCCGCCCGATTGCAATTCGTTTGCACAATGCACAGGGGCGGGTGGTGGATACTTTGCGCTCGGTCGAGATGGCGGAGATTGAGATTGAGTATGTGCTGGATGCGCCTGTGACCGGTTTGCGGATTGGCCTCTACCTGATGAGCACGCGGGCTGAGGCGGTTTTCACTTCTTTTGATACCGATCAGCCGGAGCAGTTCGAGCGCATGGCGGTTCGTCCGGCGGGGCATTACATCAGCCGCTGCCGCCTGCCAGCCGATTTGCTGAACGAAGGGCGTTTTGTGCTGGGCGTGAATGCCAGTTCGTATCGTGTGCGGCGCTATTTTCAGGATGAGCAGGCGCTGACCTTTAGTGTGGATGCGGCGGGGGCGCCGGGGATGCATTGGCCGGAGCCGCGCCTTGGAGCGGTTCGACCGCGTTTGGATTGGAGCATTGAGGCGGTGCAAGGATGACAACAAAAGAAGTCTTGAAGCGTTTCTTGGGCGAGGTGCCCTTTACGGCAGAGCTGTACTGGCTGTTGCGTCAGAATGGACGGCCTGTGACCCGCTTTTCGCTGAAACGGTTGCAGGAGCATTTGCCGCAGTTGATCAGTGAGGCGAAGCAGCTGGCCGGGCAGGTGCCGCCCACCGGGCGACACATTTTTATCTTTGCCAGTTTGCATTACTGGATTGAACATGCTGCGGTGCTGGCGCTCGGGCTGGCGGCTCAGGGTCACCGGGTGACGCTTGGGTATTTGCCCTATGGCGAATGGCTCAAGCCAATTAACCGGTTTGATTTGCGCCGCCAAAGCGTCTATGCTCGACGGGTGCTTGGACAGCTTGCGCCACTGGTGCAGACTGTTTGCCTTTTGAATTCAACTGCCGCTTCTTCGGGGGCGGGGAGCGGGTTGCTCAGAAATACCAACCCCGATTTGCCCGATGAAATTGTGCAAGCTGTGCAACTGGTTTCGACCTATGATACCCAATATACGCTGCAAATTGAGGAGTTTGACCCGGCTGATGAGACCTATGCGCTGCGCTTGGAGCGCAATACGGCTGCGGCATGTGCGGCACGGGCCTGGTTGCAGGCCAATCGTCCCGACACGGTCATTACCCCGAATGGCACAATTCAGGAAATGGGGATTGTCTACCGCGTGGCGCAGCACCTGGGCATTCCGGTTGTGACGTATGAATTTGGTGATCAGCGCCAGCGCATTTGGCTGGCGCTCAATTCGGAGATTATGCGTCAGGAGACGGATGCCATGTGGCAGGCCTTGGGTGGCACGCCCTTGAACGAGGAGCAGATGGAGCGGATGAAGTCGCTGATGATGGCCCGCCAACGGGCAACCATCTGGCAGAACTTTGCCCGTCGCTGGCAGAGTGAACCGGCGCAGGGCGGGCAAAAAATGCGCTCCGAATTGGGGCTGGATGAACGTCCGGTGGTGCTGCTGGCTACCAATGTCCTGGGCGATAGCCTGACGTTGGGCCGGCAGGTCTTCAGCCGCACGATGGCGGAGTGGATTAGCCGGACAGTGCAATATTTTGTGGGCCGACCGGATGTGCAGCTTGTCATTCGCGTTCACCCGGGCGAGGTGCTGACGCGCGGCCAATCTATGGTGGATGTGGTGCGGCAGGTGCTGCCGCGTTTGCCGGAGCATATTCACCTGATTAAGCCCAAGGATAAGGTCAATACCTACGATTTGGTCGAGGTGGCCGATTTGGGCCTGGTGTATACGACGACGGTCGGGATGGAGATGGCAATGGTAGGGCTGCCGGTTCTGGTGGCCGGGCGCACGCATTATCGCGGGCGCGGCTTCACTTTTGACCCCGATTCGTGGGTGGCCTATTTCAAAATGTTGGGGCAGATGATGGACCGTCCGCAGGCCTTCCGGTTGAGCGATGAGCAGGTGCAAACCGCCTGGGAATATGCCTACCATTTCTTCTTTGATTTTCCGCAGCCCTTCCCCTGGCACCTGGTGCGCCTGTGGGATGATGTGGATGCCCGTCCGTTGGCAAAGACCCTCACCGACCCGGATTATGTGCGCACGTTTTCTTACCTGGCCGGGGAACCGCTGGTCTATCAGCGGGCGGCTCGTCCGGTGGGTGGGGAGGGGCAGGCATGAGGCAAACCGAACCATCAGAGGCTGTTCAGCAGCAGGTGCGGCATTTTTACGATGCGGTCGGCTGGCAAAAAGAGGGCGAGCATTATCAAAACGCGCGCTATGAAGACCTGCGTCCGGTTTCGGCGGCCTACATTCGCCGTTGCCATCGGCGCGTCAAGCGGCACCTCAAACCGCAGGGGCGCTTTTTGCTCGATGCTGGTTCGGGCCCCATTCAATACCCCGAGTATCTGCTCTATTCGCAGGGCTATCGCTACCGCGTGTGCGCCGACCTTTCGATTGTGGCGCTCAAAGAAGCGCGGCAGCGAATTGGTGAGCATGGCCTGTTTGTGGTGGCCGATGTGGCGAACTTGCCATTCCGGCAGGATGTGTTCGATGGGGCGGTTTCGTTGCATACCCTGCACCATTTGCCGGTTGCACAGCAGCCGCGCGCCTATCGCGAGCTGTACCGGGTGTTGGGGCGCGGGACGAGTGCCGTGGTGGTCAATGGTTGGACTGAGTCGCGCCTGATGCAGCGCTGGCTGCCGTTTGTGCGGCTGATGGAGCGCCTGGGCGCAATCTCACATCGTAGCACGGCAAAATCAACCGCCCCGCAAAGCGCCGGTGGATCTGAGCAGAAGCGTTCTGAGGCAGAGATAGTGCAAGGCAAAACAGCAACCGGTACATTTGTGCAAAAATTGACCGCCGATTGGCTGCGCCGTGAACTGGGGCAGGAGATGCGCCTGGAGATTGGTGTTTGGCGGAGCGTCAGTGTGCGCTTTTTGCGGGCGGTGATTCACCCACTGTTGTTGGGGCGTTTGTGGCTTTGGCTGCTGTATGCTCTGGAAGAACGCTGGCCGGCCTATTTTGGTGAAAAGGGTCAGTATCCATTGATTGTGATTCGCAAAGATTGAATTTGGGAGAACGTAAGATGACAAACTGGAATTGGCAGGATAAGGTGGTGCTGGTAACAGGCGGCACCGGCTCGTTTGGTAAAAAAATGATCCGTGTCTTGCTGGATGAGTATCATCCGGCAAAAATCATCGTCTATAGCCGCGACGAATTGAAGCAGCACGAGATGCGCGCCGCCGGTTATGATGCGCCCAATTTGCGCTACTTTATTGGCGATGTGCGCGATGCACAGCGCATGCGCCGCGCCTTCAATGGTGTGGATGTTGTGATCCATGCTGCGGCGCTCAAGCAGGTGCCAGCCTGTGAATATAACCCGATGGAAGCAATTAAGACCAATATCCTCGGCAGCAGCAATGTGGTGGATGCGGCAATTGATGCCGGGGTGGGGCGGGTTCTGGCGCTCAGCACCGATAAGGCAGTCAACCCGGTTAATTTGTATGGCGCAACCAAACTGGCGGCTGAGAAGTTGTTTGTGCAGAGCAATGCCTATGCAGGTGGAACCGCGACGCGCTTTAGCTGCGTGCGGTATGGCAATGTGGTTGGCTCGCGTGGCAGTGTTGTGCCGGTCTTCCTCAAGCAGCGTGCCAGCGGCGTGTTGACCATCACGGATGAACGCATGACGCGCTTTTGGATTTCGCTGGAACAGGGCGTGCGTTTTGTCATTCGCCGCATTGAGCAAATGACCGGCGGAGAGGTGTTTGTGCCAAAAATCCCCAGCATGAAGCTGCTGGACCTGGCCTATGCAATTGCACCGCAGGCAACGATTGAAACGGTTGGCATTCGTCCGGGCGAGAAATTGCACGAGGTGTTAATTTCGGATGATGAGGCGCGCACAACGGTGGAATTGGATGATATGTTTGTCGTTCAGCCAGCCGAGGCGCTTTGGTTTGGTCATGCCTGGCAGGAGTGCGGACAGGTGCTGCCGGATGGCTTTCGCTATGCTAGCAATACCAACACGGAATGGTTGAGCGTGGAACAGATTCGCGGCATCATTGCCCCCATTGAGGCAGCGGTGCTGAATGGCCGCGAGGCCTGAGGCAGCCATGAACGAATTGCTGGTGACGGGCGCGAGTGGCTTGCTGGGACTCAACCTGTGCTTGCGGCTTGCCGCAGGGGGAGATGTGCTGGGCGTTGTCAACCGCAACGCACTCCGCACCCCGCCGTTTGCGGTGCGCACCTGCGACCTGGCACAGCCGGGGGCGGCATGGGCCTTGCTCGATGAGGTGCGCCCGCGCGCCATCATCCATTGTGCTGCGTTGGCGAACATTGACCAGGCCGAGGCGCAGCCCGACCTGGCGCAGCGCGTCAATGCCGAATTGCCCGGTGAGCTGGCGGCCTGGGCAGCGCAGCAGGGCAGCTATTTGCTGCACATCTCGACCGATGCGGTTTTTGATGGGCAGCGTGGCGATTACGATGAGCAGGAGCCGACCAACCCGCAAAGCGTGTATGCGCGCACCAAGCGTGAGGGGGAAGAGCGTGTGCTGGCTGCCAATCCGCAGGCCGGGGTGGCAAGGGTCAATTTTTATGGTTGGAGCCTGGGCGGCAGCCGCAGCCTGGCGGAGTTCTTTTTTAACAACCTGGCGGCTGGCAAACCGGCCAATGGCTTTACCGATGTTCTCTTTCGCCCTTTGCAGGTTGCTGACCTGGGCGATGTGCTGCTGGAGATGGTGGCGCGGCGTCTATCCGGCATTTATCACACCCTGGGCGAAGAGGTTTTGAGCAAATATGCGTTTGGCTGCCGCCTTGCGCAGCAATTTGGCTTTGACCCGGCGTTGGTGCGGCCCATTTCCTGGCGCGAGGCCGGGCTAAAGGCTGCCCGCTCGCCCAATTTGACGTTGCGCGTGGACCGTTTGCGTGCTGCTTTGGGGCATCCGCTGCCCGATGTGACGCACGGTTTGCAGCGCTTCTATGCCGAGTGGCAATCTGGGCTTGCGGCGCAGGTTCGCAGCCTGGCAGCCATTCCCCCAAGTGCCAAGGAGTGATTCAATGGAAATCCAGATCGGTTCGCGTTTCGTTGGGGACTCGCACCCCACCTATTTCATTGCCGATATTGCTGCCAACCATGATGGTAGCCTGGAACGGGCGCAAATGCTCATCCGTCTGGCAAAAGAGGCCGGGGCCGATGCAGCCAAATTCCAGAATTTCAGGGCTGCCAAAATCGTTTCCGATTATGGTTTTCGCTCTCTGGGGGGACAGCAAGCGCATCAATCGCGCTGGAAGAAATCGGTTTTTGAGGTTTATCAAGGTGCATCGGTGCCGTTTGAATGGACGGAGACGCTCAAGGCCGAATGCGACGCGGTGGGGATTGATTATTTCTCCTCGCCCTATGATTTCGAGGCGGTTGATCATCTGGATCCGTTTGTGCCGGCGCATAAGATTGGCTCTGGTGAAATTGACTGGCTGGAAGAACTGGAGCATATTGCTCGTAAGGGCAAGCCCGTCCTGCTGGCGACCGGCGCAGCGCACATGGGGGAGGTGCAGCGCGCTGTTCATGCCATCCTGGCGATTAACCCGCAACTGGTCTTGATGCAATGCAACACCAATTACACCGGCAGTGTGGAAAACTTCAACCATGTGCATTTGAATGTTCTCAAAACCTATGCGATCATGTTCCCGCAGGTGGTGTTGGGCCTTTCTGATCACACGCCGGGCCATGCTGCGGTGCTGGGGGCAATTGCCCTGGGGGCGCGGGTGGTGGAAAAGCACTTTACCGATGACACAACCCGAGAAGGGCCGGACCATGGTTTCGCCATGGACCCGCGCACCTGGCGCGAGATGGTGGAGCGAACGCGCGAGCTGGAACGTGCGCTCGGCTCGGCAGATAAATGCGTGGCCGACAATGAACAGCAGACCGTGATTGTGCAGCGTCGTTGTGTGCGCGCCGCACAGGATCTTCGTGCGGGTGAAGAAATCAGCCGCGAGATGCTGACGGTGCTGCGCCCGGCAACACCGGGGGCCATTTTGCCGCCCGAAATTGGGCAGGTGATTGGCTGCAAGGCGCTGCGCGATATTCCGGCAGGCAAAGAATTGCGCTGGACGGATTTGGGCTGATGCGCATTCTGTACTTTACCCGTGATTACACCACGCACGATCACCGCTTTCTCAGCTCGCTGGCCGAGACGGAGCATTCCATCCATTCGCTGCGGCTGGAAAAACGCGGCATGGCGCGCGAAGACCGTCCGCTGCCGCCCGAGGTGGAGCAGATTGTCTGGGGCGCGGGAAGGGACGAAGTGCGCCTGCGCGAGTATCCGGCGCTGGCCTGGGAATTGCGGCGTTTGGTCCGCTCGTTGCGCCCGGATGTGATTCACGCCGGGCCGGTGCAGTCGGCGGCTTTTTTGGCGGCGCTGACCGGGTTTCGCCCGTTGGTGACCATGTCGTGGGGTTCGGACTTGCTGCGGGATGCCGATGCGCAGCCGCGCCGCACGCGCTTTGCCCTGCGGCGCACGACGGTGCTGCTGGGCGATTGTCTGGCCGTGCGTGACAAGGCAGCTGCCTTTGGCTTTGACCCGCAGCGCACGGTGCTGTTTCCCTGGGGGGTTGACCTGAAACGTTTTGCGCCCAAGAAGCCAGTTTCGGGTGCATTGGATGAAGCTGGGGCTGAGGAGCCGTTGCGCGCTGCGCTCGGCTGGGATGGGAATGCTTTTACGTTGCTTTGTTTGCGGGCCTGGGAGCCGCTCTATGGTGTGGATGTGGTGGTGCGGGCTTTCGCACTGGCATCGCAACATGCGCCACAGCTGCGCCTCTTTTTGTTGAGCGGCGGTTCGCAGGCAAAGCAATTGCGCGAGATTTTGTTGCGCTATGACGTGCTGGACCGGGTGGTGTTTGGCGGGCAGGTGACGCAGACAGCCTTGCCGCAATATTATCACGCCAGCGACCTGTATCTCAGCGCCTCGCACAGTGATGGCTCATCGGTTTCGCTGATGGAGGCCCTGGCGAGTGGCTTGCCGGTGCTGGTTTCGGATATTCCCGGCAACCGCGAATGGATTACGCCCGGGGTGCAGGGCTGGCTCTTTCCAGATGGCGATGCAGAGGCGCTGGCGTCTGGCATTTTGAACGCTGTGGAACAACGCTCTGCCCTGTCAGCGATGGGGCGAGCCGGGCGCAGCCTGGCGGAGCAGCGCGCCAACTGGCCCGAAAACTTTCAAAAATTGCTTCAGGCCTATCAAATGGCGCTAGAACTGGCCCGAAAGGAGCGGTGAGGGATGGATGCACAAGGCCGCGTGGTTGCCATCATTCAGGCGCGGATGGGGTCGAGCCGCTTGCCGGGCAAGGTTTTGCTGGACCTGGCCGGTGCGCCGGTGCTGGCGCATGTTGTGGCGCGCCTTCGCCGCACTCGGCTTGTGGATGCGGTGATGGTGGCGACGACTGTTGACCCTGCGGATGACCCGCTGGTTGAGTTCTGTGCTGCGAAGCGGCCCGACTTGGGGGCTGCGGAGCGGGGCCTTCCCTGCTATCGCGGCAGTGTGCTGGATGTGCTGGAGCGCTTTGTGCAGGCCGCGCGCCATGCGGAGGCGGATGTGGTGGTGCGCATTACAGCCGATTGTCCGTTGATTGACCCGCAGGTGGTGGATGCGGTGGTTGAGGCATTGCTGAAAAACCCGAGCTGCGATTTTGCCTGCAACCGTCTGCCGCCGCCCTGGCGACGCACCTTTCCGATTGGGCTGGATGTGGAGGTGTGCCGTATGACGGCGCTCGAGCGTGCCGCCCGCGAGGCAACGCAGGCCTATCAGCGTGAGCATGTCATGCCCTATTTGTATGATACGCCGGGCCGTTTTGGCGTGCTGCAATTGCACACCGCCCCCGATTATGGCAGCCTGCGTTGGACGCTTGACACGCCGGCAGATTTGACAGTCCTGCGGCAGATGTTTGCTGCCTTTGCGGGCCGGGAAGATGAGTTTTCCTGGCAGGAGGCATTGGCCTGGTGGCAGGCGCACCCTGAGGTGCAGGGGCTGAATGCCGGGGTGCAGCATAAATCCTTGACCGATGTGGATGCCCGTTGGGAGCAGCAATGAACGAACATCTGACTATTTTCACCGCGCCCAAGCCATTTACCAACCCGCACATTGCAACGATTCAGCGAAACGCCATTCGCTCGTGGAAGGCGCTGGGGCCGGATGTGAGCGTGTTGGTGATTGGCAACGAGGAGGGCATTCAGCAAGCGGCAGCAGACCTGGGGGTGGGCTGGCTGCCGGAGGTGGCCTGCAACCCGCATGGCACGCCCTTCATTCCGGCGCTCTTTCAGGCGGCCCGTCAGCACAGCACTTCGCCACTTTTGGCGTATGTCAATGCAGATATTTTGCTCCTGCCCGATTTTTTGGCAGCAGCAGAACGGCTGGCTGCGCAATTGCCGCATTTCTTGCTGGTTGGGCAGCGCTGGGATCTGGATCTGCGCGAGCCGCTCGAATTTTCGGGCCTTTGGCAGGCGGCCCTGCGGCAACGCCTGGCAGAGGATGGACGCCTGCACCCACGCGGTGGGAGCGATTATTTCGTCTTCCCGCGGGCCTGCTTTGAGCAGATTCCCGGGCTGGTGGTGGGGCGCGCCGGCTGGGATAACTGGATGCTGTTTGAGGCGCGGCGGCGTGGCTGGGCGCTGGTGGATGGAACAGCCGATGTGTGGATTGTGCATCAAAACCACGATTACAGTCATCTGCCCGGCGGACAGCCGCATTATCGGCAGCCGGAAACGTTTGAGAATATTCGGTTGGCGGGTGGGCGCTGGGTGACGCGCTTCACCTTGCTGGATTGTGACCGGCGACTGGTGAATGGGCGGCTCTTTCCGGCTTTACCGGGCTGGCAGAAGTTCTGGCGCGAGGTCGAAATTTTGCCCGTCACGCGCCTGCATTCGCTCAGGCTGGGGCGCGCCTTTTATGCCCTGTTTCACCCGCGCCGTGCCTGGCGAGAAAGGAAAGGCAACGGATGCGCATAGGACAAAACCCGGCCAAATTTGTGCAGCAGGTGGCTCAGCCGGCGCGCGTGACGGTTGCTGTGCTGAATTACATTCCCTTCCTGAGCGGCTTTTATGCACAGGCGCTGGATGTGCTGAAGCTGTGCCTCCAAAGTGCCCGCACCGATCCGGGCCTGGATTTTGATTTGATGGTCTTTGATAATGCAAGCTGCCCTGAGGTGCAGGATTGGCTGTTGACTGAGCAGCGGGCGGGGCGAATTCAATACCTCTTCCTCTCCAGCAAAAACCTGGGCAAAGGGGGGGCGTGGAATATCCTCTTTGCCGGCGCGCCGGGTGAGATTCTCAGTTACGCGGATAGCGATGTGCTGTTTTCACCGGGCTGGCTGGCTAAATCGCTGCAACTGCTGGAAACGTTTCCGAATGTTGGCATGGTCACGGCCCGTCCTTTTCGCACCAATCCAGAATTTTACAGCCGGACGCTGGAATGGGCCGCGCAAACCCCGGGTGTGACGCTTGAGCGCGGCAGCTTCATCCCCTGGCAAACCTTCTTTGCGTTTGACCGGAGCCTGGGGCAGGCCGAGGAGGAAATTCGGCAGCGTTATGAAAGCACGCAGGATGTGCGCCTGACCTATCAGGGGCTTTCGGCTCTGGTGGGTGCTTCGCACTGGCAGTTCACTGCCCGTAAGCAGACTCTGGCGCAGTTCCTGCCCTTCCAGATGGATCGTCCGATGGGGCAGGTCAAGCAGCTGGATCAGCGCGTTAATGCGGCCGGGTTGCTGCGCCTGATGCCAACAGAGGCCCTGGCAATGAATATGAGCAATACCGTTCCGGAGCAGCTGCGTTTGGACCGGTCAGACCGCCGTTCGGCGGGGCGGGGCAGCTTCAGGCCGTGGATGGATTGGCCGCCGCTTCGCAAACTGCTGCTCAAGGTATACGATACAATCTTTCGCTGGTATTACGACCGGCCTTGAGGCCGGAGGAGGACGATGGCTTTGACTGCAAAACGTGTTTTCATCAGCGCCGATCATGGGTTGGCGGTGGTTTACTTCTTGCAGAGCGATGTGCTGCCGAACTTGCTTTCTGCTGGGCTGGAGGTGGTGCTGCTGACGGATGATGGCCTCAAGCAGCAGATTGCGGCGCGTTTTGAGCAGCCAGGGCTGACGGTGGAAGGTCTGCGCTTTGCTGAGTGCCGGCGCTATTTTGACACTTACGCACATAGTATGCAATACTGGCTGCACTTCCTGCGCTGGATGGGCGGTTCGGAGCGCATTAACACCAATGCGATGGATGGGCATTTGCGGCAGATGGCGTTTGAGGCTTCGCGGCGTGCCAAATTATTCATGCCGCTGGTGCGCATGGCGGTTCGGCGGCTGCGTCGCAGCGCCGGGGCGCGCCGCTGGCTGATGCAACAGCAGATGGCCTTCATCCCGGGTTTGTATACATCCTTGTTCGAGAAATATCAACCATCTCTGGTAATTGCCAGCACTCCTGGCTGGCGCTGGGATCGCTATTTGCTGCGCGAGGCAGCGCAGCGCGGCGTTCAGACAGCCGCGGCAATTGTGGGGTGGGATAATCCGTCCAGCTATCGCTTGCCTGGCGCACCGGTAGATTGGGTTACCTGCTGGTCGGAAATTCAAAAGGAAGAGCTGGTGCTTGGCTCCGATTGGCGCCCGGAACAGGTGCATATCGGCGGCATTCCCTCCTATGATGGCTATTTCCGGCGCACCTGGCAGATGTCACGCGCTGAATATTTCGCCCTGCATGGGCTTGACCCGAACCGAAAATTGCTGGCCTATGCTTCGAGCTTTGTGACGTTTGCGCCGAATTATCGCAATATTGAGGCGCTGGCGCACCTGGTGAGCAGCGATGCATTGGCGCAGCCCTGTCAGTTGCTCATCCGCTTGCACCCCAATCACTTTATGCCTGGTTCACTGTATGAGGGCGAGGCGCAGCGTGTGCGCGAACTGGTGCGCAGCCTGCCGCACGTTCACCTGGTGGAGCCGGTGCCGCTTGGCGGAGAACTGGGCTACTATTCCGGTGAGGATATGCCCGAAAAGGCCTCGATGATGGCGCATGCCGATGTGTTTTTGACCGTCTATTCGACAATGGTGGTCGAAACGGCCGTCCATGACCGGCCCATCATTGGTCTATGCCTGGATACGCCGGGGGGCTGGAATGCGCCGGGCAAGTTCTCGTTGGCGCTTTCGGAAATTGGCGAATGGCCGACGCATCAGCGTTTTCGCGCTGCGCAGGCCGGGCAGGTGGCAATGGACGAGGGCAGCTTGCAGCAGGCGATTAACCGCTATCTGCTCGACCCGCAGGCCGACGCAGAAGCGCGGCGCAAGTTCCTGAAGGATGAAGTCACCTTTACCGATGGTTCAGCCGGGCGGCGTACCGGCCAATTCCTTGCCCGTCTTGCGCTGGAAGCAGCGAGAAAGGGGAAATGAGGCCATGCGTTTTTTGATTGCCGGTTTTGGTTCGATTGGACGGCGGCACTTGCGCAATTTGCTTACCCTGGGGGAGCGGGATGTGGTTCTGTTGCGCAGCGGCAAAAGCACCCTGCCAACCGATGAATTGGCCGGGCTGCCGGTGGAAACAACGCTTGAGGCGGCGCTGGCGCATTGCCCGGATGTGGTGATTGTGGCAACGCCAACCGCCCTGCACATGCCGCTTGCCATCCCGGCGGCAGAGGCCGGCTGCACCATCTTCCTGGAAAAGCCGATAGCCGAAGATTTGAGACAGGTGGAAGAGCTGCGCAATGCCTTGCAGCGCGGCGGCGGGCAATTATTGGTTGGCTTTCAATTCCGTTTTCACCCGGGGCTGCAACAGGTGCGCAGCTGGTTGAAAGAAGCAGCCATTGGCCGCCCGTTGCTGGCGAATGCAGAATGGGGCGAATATCTGCCGGATTGGCACCCCTGGGAAGATTACCGGCAGAGCTATGCCGCACGGGCCGATTTGGGCGGTGGCGTGGCGCGCACGCTTTGCCATCCGCTGGATTATTTGCGCTGGCTATTGGGCGAGGTCAGTCAGGCGCAGGCACGCGCTGCACAGGTGAGCGACCTGGAAATGGAGGTGGAAGATTGGGCCGAGTTTTCCTTGCTGTTTGCGAATGGTGTGCGCGGGCGGGTGCAGGTCAATTATGTGCAGCGTCCGGCAGTACATCGGCTGGAAATTGTTGGCACACACGGCAGCATCCGCTGGGATGCGAGCGATGGCGCGGCGCATTGTTACCGGGTTGGCGCCCAGAATCCGGGCTGCGAATGGCAAACTGTTAGCCCGCCGCCTGGTTTTGAGCGCAATGACCTGTTCCTGGCGCAGACCCGTCACCTGCTGGCTGTGGCGCAAGGGCAGGAGCCGCCGCGCTGCACGCTGGAAGATGGGGTGCGGGCCTTGGAACTGGCAGCTTTGGTGAATTGGCAGAGCGGCCCCAAAGTCGGGCCGAGGAAGGATGAGCAACTATGAATCAGGATGCGTTTTGGAAGGATCTTGAGGGCGCACGGCAGTTGTTGGCTGAGCTGCGAATGCGAAACGGCGCAGTGACTGTGGATTTTGAAGAGGCGATGCAGTTGGAAGAGGTGCAAAGCACCTTGCGCATTTGGCGGGCGGAAGATGGCAGCCCGGCGGCCTTTGTGTATGTTGATGCGTATGCCAATTTTTGCTTTGAGGTGGCCGATCCTGCCTGGCTGCATGGCGGCCCGATCTCTGGGCTGCATGGCGGCCCGATCTCTGGGGAATTGCCGCAGCGCGAGGCCGAGATGGTTGGCTGGGCGATAGATTGCATTCGGCAGCGCGGCGAATCGGCTCTGGATGCATGTTGTGGCATGGATGAGGGCAGCGCCTGGCGGCACGCCTTCTTGCTGCGGCATGGTTTTGTGCCGCAGGCGATGCGTTCTTTGCATTATGCACGCCCGTTGATGCTGCCCCTGGCCGATTGTCCTCTGCCGGAGGGGTTTGTGTTGCGCCCTGTGCAGGGTGAGGCCGAGGTGGAAGCGCTGGTGGAATTGCACCGGGCGGCTTTTGGCACCGATCACATGACGGTGGAGGAACGGCTGGCAATCATGCGCGCTCCGGGCTATCTCCCCAGGCTCGATTTGTTGATCGTTGCGCCCAACGGTCAGCGCTGTGCCTTTTGCATTTGTGGCTGGGATGTGGAGCAGCAGGTGGCCTACACCGACCCGATTGGCGTGCACCCCGATTTTCAAGGGCGCAGCCTGGGGCGGGCAATTTTGACCGCCGCACTGCGCTTGTTGATGGCAGAGGCCGACCCGGCGCGCAAACCGGAGTTGATGACGGTTGAGGTTGGCACGAGCAGTGAAAACCTGGCAATGCAGCGCCTGGCTGAGGCGGTTGGCTTCCGCAAGGTTTCCGAAACAGCCTGGTTTTCGTTGGCTGTCCAATCTCCAGAATCGGGTGAGTGAAGGAGACTATGGAGCGGCCCAACCAACAGGCCGTCGAGCGGGCTGCTGAACAGCACATCGTTCAGTCTGCTGCGCAGCGCCTGAACGATGTGCAGGCCGATGCCGGGCATTGGGCGGCGCGGCGACTCTTCGATGGTTTTCGCGAGGGCTACGCTGGCCTGACGATTGACCTGTATGCGCATACGCTGGTCTTTAGCCGGCATGAGCCGGTGTTGAATGAAGGGCAGCTGGGTTTGCTTGCCGTGCGCCTGCGGGAGCTTTTTCCCTGGGTGCGGGCTGTGCTGGTCAAAGACCGAAAACCGCCGCTGGGCGGTGAGGTGCAGCCTGAGGCCCGGCGTGGACGCCTGGCGTGGGGCGAAAATCCAGACCGGCGGCTGCGCGAGAACGGCGTTTGGTACGCACTTGATTTGCAGATGAATCAGGATGCGAGCTTTTATCTGGATACGCGCTTGCTGCGTGCCTGGCTGAAAGAAAATCTATCTGGCAAAACATTGCTCAATACGTTTGCTTATACAGGCAGCCTGGGCGTTGCTGCTCTGGCGGGGGGTGCAGCGCAGGTTGTGCAACTCGATCGAAACCGTCAGTTCCTCAACCTTGCCAAACAAAGCTACGCGCTGAATGGGCTGGCGGTGCAACGGAGCGACTTCTTGAGTGGTGATTTTTATCCGCTCACGGCGCAACTGCGGCGGGCAGGGGCGCAGTTTGATGCTGTGGTGCTGGATGCGCCGTTCTTTTCAACTTCGGTGAAAGGGCGGGTGGATTTGCAGAATGATATGGAGCGGCTGATCAACCGCCTGCGTCCATTGGTGCGCAGCGGCGGCTGGCTGTTGGCAATCAACAATGCCTTGTTTGTCAGCGGGCGTGACTATCTGGCAACTTTGCAATGCCTGTGCGATGGCGGTGGTCTGGAAATTGAGGCCCTGCTGCCGGTTGGGGAAGATTGCCTGGGCAACCACCCTGCGGCAGCAGCCGACCCGGCGCCTTTTGTGCATAGCACCAAAATTGCCTTGCTGCGCGTGCGGCATGTTGCATCCTTTACTGCCCGTTAAGCTGCTGTTAACGGCTGGCGTTGGCTGCCCAATTCTCTTGCCTGGCAACGCATCAAACCGGTTGTTGGGGGCAAATGTTTTGTTTTTGCGGTTGAAAATGTCTTTGGCGCCTGCGTGTATGAACATTTAAGATTTTTAGTTTAAAAAAGTGATGGCTGCTGAGGATCAGGTTTGATTTTGGAAGATTGCTCTTCCAGCCATGTTTTTAATTTTAGATGATGTTCTGGAAAAGGATGTGGAAACTGTAAAGCGCCTTTTTGAATGAGTAACTTATTTCCTTCTGGCATTTCGTGATGGTCTAAAGCAAAAACAGGAACCAATTTCGCTTTCAATGCTTCTGTAGCACCTGCCCATGTACCGCCTTTTTCTGCTTCACTGGCTACTACAATGGCGTAATCTGCCAAAGAGTAGATTAGCTTATTTCGACCCATCGCCGCGCCTACCGAAAAAGGCGCATTTGGCGAATACGGAGTAACGAGAGACATGTCCCCACGACTGATCGCAGCTCTGTTTTGAGGGTTGCGAATTGCTTTTTCGAGGCTATCTGCTAAGATTCCGACTGTGGTGCCGCGGGCAGCCAAAGCTGCATTCATGCTGATCGTATCCACGCCTTTCGCTCCACCAGAATATAATACCAACCCAGACATGCCACAGGCATTGCCCACAAATTCGGCACAAGCCTGTCCAGCTTCATCCAGGTGACGAGAACCTATCACTGCGATGCCAGGCTGTCCTAAAAGCGCTTTTTCGCCAGCGTAAAACAGAATTGTCGGCGCTGCATGTTTCAAGCGCTGCTTGTATCGAGCGGGGTAATCAGCATCAGCTCTGGTCAGTACATGAATTCCCAAAGATTCGAGACGTTCCAGTTCAATTGCAAGGGATCCACTCCGTTGTAAAAGGCGCGTGATTCTTTCTGCTTCTTCTTCTGTTATTTCCAGCAGGTTCTTGAGTTCCTCTGTATTCATCCCCAATAAAACCGCTGGACGCATGGATAAGGATTGCAGCTTTTTTACCAATGGATTCCAATCTCTAAGCGTCAACGGCGCATACTCTACTGATGAGGATAGTGCAAGGTGTGAGCAAAGCAATAATGAGGCTTGAGAATCAGGAGAAAGTATCATGCGTTTCCATTCTTTCCGGCAGCCTGAGCCAATGTAAATGGGTAAACAAGGCCACTCCCATTTTTCCTTAACAGGTATCCTGCCATGGTCAATGTCCACCCCGAATCAATAATATCGTCCACCAATAATACCGGTTTATGAGGGATTGTTTGAACTATTTCTATTGTACCAATCACATTTCGGGCTTGCATAATGTTGTTTTGCATGTTTTTTTGTTCAGGAGCTTGGCTTGTTCGTTGAAAAACTGGGTGGAAAGGGATGCCTAACGATTGAGCCAAACGGGCTGCAAAGTCTGGAACAAGATTCGGGTGCCGAGTAGATGGGATTGATGTAACCCAGGCGG
This sequence comes from uncultured Anaerolinea sp., assembly GCA_964453115.1. Taxonomy (GTDB): domain Bacteria; phylum Chloroflexota; class Anaerolineae; order Anaerolineales; family Anaerolineaceae; genus JAIWNK01. Next base: position 89,474 of record CAYVRT010000003.1, read on the forward strand.
GGAAAGGCTCGGGGTTCCATAAGTTTCGAATTAAATGAGAGGCTGCATTAACCAATTTATCAGGAAAATGACCCTCTTGATACTTTCCTGTCTGAACGATTTTTCCCCATCCGGTATCGCCATAATAGCACAATGAACGACCCTCAGTATTTTGCAATTCAATTGGAATATCGCGTTTTTGATCTGGAAACAAACCAAATGGAAATTGCTTGCGCGGTTGGATGAGAACTTGTGTTCCTTTTAGATAATTTTCTGCTTCAATCACAAGTTCATCCGGTATGGAAGCAGAAAAACCTTTTCCTTGACAGTTTGCACATCGCTTACAAGGAACAGGGTTTGGGTCATCCAATGCTTTTAGCAAAAATTTCATCAAGCAGTCAGGATGATCCACATAAGCTTGCATTTGAGCTAATTCAGCTCTGCGCAAGTCAAGGACTCGATTAATTCGGTCTGTTTCTGGAACCCATGGATTAGGCGTGCGAAAATAAAGTAGTTTTCTATCAAAAGTCTGCCCAACCGCGCCGTCAACTTCCAGCAACTTGAGCGCTTTTTCTGCCATTGATTTCGAGGTGTTGACTTTGGCTAAAATTTGGTACAATGACAATCCTTCGCTTTTTTCAAGTTCCTGGAGGATATCTACAAATAATTTTGTGCTTGGGAAAGCTGACTCAATAAAATAATTTTGGATTTCATCATCTTCAGTGCCACTTAATAAGATCCCATACGACCTATCTACCGCACGCCCAGCACGGCCAACCTGCTGATAGTAAGCAACAACTGAACCGGGACGTTGAAAATGGATAACAAAGTCGATATCTGGTTTGTCAAATCCCATCCCTAATGCTACAGTAGCAACCAATATCTTAATTTCATTATTGAGAAATGCCTGTTCTAATGCCTGCCGATCCATGTTCCTGTCATCGCCGGCATGATATGCCTCAGCTGAAAAGCCTTTCTGTTTTAACCATCCAGTTACCCGTTCTGTATCCGCAACAGTCAGACAATAAATAATCCCACTCCCTTTGAATTTTGGCAAATTCTTCGCCAACCAAGCCAATCTTTCACTTTGATTCGATAGCCGAATATTTTGCAGACGCAAGGATTCGCGGGCAAGTGGGCCTCGATAAACCAAAAGCCCGGGACCTAATTGGGATTGTATGTCGGCAATAACTCGGTCGTTGGCGGTAGCGGTTGTTCCGAGTACGGGGACGCCTTCTGGAAGCATCTGAACAATCCGCACAATTCGACGATAATCTGGACGAAAATCATGCCCCCAATCGGAGATACAATGCGCTTCATCCACTACAAAAAGACCGATTCGTCCAGAAATTTTTGGAAGGACTTCTTTGAGGAAGTGTTCATTATTTAACCGTTCTGGGGAAATGAGCATTAAGTCACATTCATCCCGAGCTAAAGCTTTTTCAATAGCTGCCCATTCCTTCTTGTTCGTGCTGTTTATTGTGAATGAGCGAATGCCAATCCTTCCAGCCATTTCAATTTGATTGCGCATAAGCGACAATAATGGACTGATAAGGACTGTGGGGCCAGAACCCTGCTCTCGTAATAATTTTGTCGCTAGAAAGTAGACCAGACTCTTTCCCCATCCAGTGCGTTGCACAACTAGAGCATGTTGTTTTTTAATCGCAACTGCTTCGATAGCTTCCCACTGACCGGCACGGAAGTCTTTATCTTCGCCTATCATTTGTTGAAGTAGTTTTAATGTATACCCTCTATCCATTAGTCAACTTCCTTTTTCGATCTTGTCGAATTTCAATAACGGCGAGTAAATCGGTGTTCTCTGAATGGGCTTCCCGCCAGCCAATATTGTTCGATATGATCCACAGCCGCGTCGTTGATCTTTGCAATTCGCTGATTGCATATTTGGCAGGCTGGATTTTCTTCATGTGGTTTTTGCTTCAACGCTTTAGTGAAATGCCTTGACTGAGTTGATTTAGATGAAAGCACTCCGATTAATGCTCTTGAGCGGAATCCTGAAAATTGTGTAAAAGAGGGGGGATCCTGGTTAACCAACCCGAACGAGGACAATCACGCTCAAGAAAAATAATACACGATTGCAGGTGGAACGTCAAGAGACGTTTCATGAAGGTTGCAAGAAAGAAAGCCATGAAACCATTTCTCTGTAAAACGCTGCGACTTAATCAGCGAAGCTGACGGATGGAAGTCAGGGGTGGGCGCCCCTCTTTTGTCGTTGAGGCCTGCAATCAACGGGATAGATAGATCATTTACTGCCCGTTAAGCTGCTGTTAAACCAGCCTTTAACGCGGTGGTATAAAATGGAAACCATACGAAAGCTGAGGAGAAACGAGCATGCGCATTTTGGTTAGCAATGATGATGGAATCTTCAGCCCGGGCCTGATGGCTTTGGCTGAGGTGGCAGCACAATTTGGTGAGGTGATGATTTTTGCCCCGGATTTTGAACAATCGGCGGTTGGACATGCCATTACCATTCAACGTCCGCTCAAGTATCATCCGGTTAAGCTCTTGAAAGGTTTTGAGGCCTACCGCGTTAATGGTACCCCGGCCGATTGTGTGGCGATGGGTCTGTTTCACTGGGGCGGTGCTGACCTGGTTGTTTCGGGCGTTAATTTGGGCAGCAATATGGGCAGCGATATCTGGCATTCTGGCACAGTGGCTGCTGCCAAGCAGGGGGTGCTGCTGGGTGTGCGTGGGATTGCGTTCAGTCAGGGGGTGTATGGGGAGGAACCGACCTATGAAAAACAAAAGCCGTTCATTGCTGAGGTGCTGAAGAGGGTGTTGATGGATGCGTCGGGTATGCCATCTCTGTTGAACGTTAATCTGCCCGAAGAGCCAAAGGGCATTCGTTGGACGCATCAATCGGTGCGGCAATATAATGGCAAGGTGGTGGAGAGCCAGGACCCGATGGGCCGCCGGCACTACTGGTTTTCTGCCATTCCACTGACCGAGCCGGATGAGGATAGCGACCGCTGGGCTGTGGCACAGGGCTATGTTTCATTGACGCCGCTGCGCATTCGCCTGACGGATGAGGAATGGCTGAGCCGGATGAAGGCTTAGGGTGCTGTGAGCGGGAAGGGCCCGGCACAGGTCAGGCCAAGGGGTGCCTGGGGTGCTTCATACACATACATATCAATGTAGAGTGTGATGGGCTTGCTCAGCCCGTTAAGGACATAGACATCGAGGATGGTGTTGCCGGACAAGATGGAGCCGGTGCGCTGGTAAGAAAGGGTTTCGCCGTTCGGGCCGCGTAAATTATCCAGGAAGCTGCGCTCGCGCGAGGGGCCATTGAAAAACTCGCCGCCAACGCGAACCGGGTTTTCCTCGCTGTAGCCATAGGTTGGGTCGGTGGAGATGGAGCAGGTGTTGCTTGTCTCTTCTGACCAATTCAGGCTTTTGGCAACCGTTTCAAATTCGGGCTGCACCTGTTTTTGCCAGAAGTTTTGGCCGCCATCTTCTGCGGTAAGCCCAATCAGAAAAACATCCAAATCGGCATGTCCCGAGATCAACAGCGCCTGTCCATAGACGGGGAAGCCTTCCAATTCGCCGCTGACGTTGACCATCAGACCTGAGATGGCTTCCATTTCAAATGGGGCAGGGTCTTGCCATGTCAGGGTGGCACCATTCCTGTTCATGGAATTGAGGAAGCCGATGAGCGCAATTTCGGGGTTGCTTTGCTCGGTGGCTGTTGGCGAGAAGGCAACCAGGGTGAATATATTTTGATACAGGTTGCTGGATAGGATGGCGGTATTTTCATTAAGAATTGCTTGATAGCCGAACGGCATTTCAAAAGACAGGCCAACAGCGGGGAGAACCTGTTTTTGGGTTTGAATTGAGGTGGGGGTGGGGGTGGGACGGGCTGTTTTGGTTTGTGTGGGGGTTGGGCTGGGTGTGATGGTGGGGGTGGCGGTTGGCGTGGCGGTTGGTGGGTGTGTCGGGGTTGGGGTGGGTGAGGGGGGGGTTGCAAGGCTGCAAGAACTCAGCATCAGCCCAATCAACAATAGGATGCAGAAGGATTGTTTTTTCATGGTTTGTCTCCTGGAGTCTGGTATCTAACCCTGGGTTTTATTATAATACAAATTGGGGGTTGTATTTGCATTTCAATTTGCACTGGAATGGTGTCGGTTGGGTAGGCCTGGGTGAATCTGGCGATCTTTTGGGCATGAACGTTTGTTTAAGCCCTCAATTCATGGTAAAATGTCACATTTGGTGGCTGAGATTCGGCCAAATGTCAAACGACATTTAACCCGATTTTGGGTTCTGATTCTTAAATGGAGGTAGATTGAATGAGTAAGAAATGGGTGTATTTGTTCAATGAGTTGGAACAGGCCGACGCATATGTTGGCGGTTCGTGGGATGGCGTGCGCTCTTTGTTGGGCGGCAAAGGCGCCAACCTGGCCGAGATGACGCGCATTGGGCTGCCCGTTCCGCCGTTTTACACGGTGACGACGGAGGCATGCAATGCCTACCTGGCGGCGGGCGAAACCTTCCCCGAGGGGCTGCTGGCACAGGCCGAAACTGCGCTGCAAAAAGTGGAAGAGGCGAGCGGCAAGAAGTTCGGTGACCCGAATAACCCGCTCCTGGTTTCCTGCCGTTCGGGTGCCAAGTTCTCCATGCCGGGCATGATGGACACGGTGCTGAACATTGGCCTGAACGATGTGACGGTTGAGGGCATGGCGCGCCTGACCAGCAATGAACGCTTTGCCTATGACTCCTATCGCCGTTTGATTCAGATGTTTGGCGCAGTGGTGTTGGGCATTGCCGATGAGGCGTTTGAAGACCCGTTGGAAGCCTACAAGCACGCCAAGGGCTACAAGAGCGATACCGACCTGACGGCGGATGACCTGAAGGAACTGGTGAAGAAATTTAAGGCGGTTGTGCGCGAACAGAAGGGCTTCGACTTCCCGCAAGACCCGAAAGAGCAGCTGCGCCTTGCTACCGAGGCTGTCTTCAAATCCTGGAATGGCAAGCGCGCCATTGATTACCGCCGCGCCGAAGCGATCCCCGATGATTTGGGCACCGCCGTCAATATTGTGACGATGGTCTTTGGCAACATGGGCTGGGATTCTGGCACGGGTGTGGCCTTCACGCGCAACCCGGCGACGGGTGAACGCAAACTCTATGGCGAATATCTGCTCAATGCTCAGGGTGAAGATGTGGTTGCTGGTATTCGCAACACCGACCCGATTGAAAAGATGGGCGAGACTTTGCCGGAAGCCTATCAGCAATTCCTGAAGATTTGCGATATCCTCGAGCAGCATTACAAGGATATGCAGGACATGGAATTTACGATTGAGCGCGGGCGTTTGTGGATGCTGCAAACCCGCAATGGCAAGCGCACGGCGGCAGCGGCAATTCGCATCGCGGTTGAAATGGCAAATGAAGGCCTGATTGACCGCAAAGAAGCGCTGTTGCGCGTGACCCCCAAGCAGGTGGATGCGCTTTTGCACCCGCAGTTCAATGAGGCGGGCAAGAAGGTTGCCAAGAAGGAAGGCCGTTTCTTTGCCAGTGGCGTGAATGCTTCGCCGGGCGCAGCCGTTGGGCAGATTTATTTTGACGCCGACACGACCGAGCGCATGGCCAAGGAACATGGTTTGGCGGTGATTATGGTGCGCCCCTTCACCAAGCCGGACGATGTGCATGGTATGTTGGCTGCCAAGGGTATTCTGACCAGCGAAGGCGGTGCAACCTCGCACGCAGCAGTCGTCGCACGGCAATTTGGTGTGCCGTGTGTGGTGGGTGCTTCCTCCGTGCGCATTGACCTGGAACGCCGCGTGATGCGCGTTGGCGATGTGGAAGTGAAGGAAGGCGAGTGGATTTCGGTGGATGGTGGCACAGGTGAGGTATACCTGGGCAAGCTCGACCTGACGGTGCCGAACCTGGAAGAACAGGTGGAATTGATGACCCTCTTGGGCTGGGCAGATGCCGCGGCGCGCTTGCAGGTTTGGGCGAATGCCGATTATCCCAAGGATGCTCGCCGCGCTCGCTCCTATGGCGCCAAGGGCATTGGCCTGTGCCGCACCGAGCACATGTTCTTTGAGACCGAACGCTTGCCGATTGTCCAGCGCATGATCCTGGCCGAGACGAGCGAAGAACGCACGGCGGCCTTGAATGAATTGCTGCCCTATCAGCGGGCCGATTTTGATGGCCTGTTTGAGGCGATGGATGGCTACCCGGTTATCATTCGTCTGATTGACCCGCCTTTGCATGAGTTCATGCCCGATGAGGAAAAGCTGTTTGAAGAAGTGATCACCATGCACGTCAAGGGCGAAACCAAGGGCCTGGACGAGAAGGAAAAATTGCTCGCCTCGATCCGTGGAATGCATGAGAGCAACCCGATGATGGGGTTGCGCGGTGTGCGCCTGAGCATTTACATGCCCGAAATCGTTGAGATGCAGGTGCGCGCTGTCTTTGAGGCGGCGGCTGATTGCACCAAGCGCGGCGTCACCGTCAAGCCGGAAGTGATGATCCCGTTGACTGGCACTGTGGCCGAGTTGAAGTGGATTCAGCCACGCCTGGAGCGGATTGCCAAGGCTGTCATGGAAGAGAAGGGTGTTAGCTTCCATTACAAATTTGGTACGATGATCGAAATCCCGCGTGCGGCTGTGACGGCGGGCGAGATTGCCAAGCTGGCCGAGTTCTTCTCCTTTGGTACCAATGACCTGACGCAGATGACCTTTGGCTATAGCCGTGATGATGCTGAGCGCAACTTCTTGATCAAGTATGTGGAAGAAGGCATCCTGGCGAAGAATCCCTTCCAGACGCTGGACCGCGAGGGCGTTGGCCGCCTGATGCGCATGGCTGTGGAAGAAGGCCGCAAGACCCGCCCCGAACTCGAGGTTGGCATTTGCGGTGAGCATGGTGGCGATCCTGACTCGATTGAGTTCTGTCACCTGGTGGGCAACAACTACGTCAGCTGCTCGCCCTTCCGTGTGCCGGTGGCGCGCCTGGCTGCGGCGCAGGCTGCCATTAAGCACGGCAAGTAGAAGGCTGGTTTCTGGCCTGTACCGAGGCGTCCCCTGCATTGCAGGGGACGCTTTTTGATACCTCAATTTTGCCCGGAACTTGCTACGCGCGGCGCAAATTTGGACGGGCTGCGGTATAATTTCTTTATCAAGACCTGATATTTTCCTGAGACAAGGGAGTTTCCTATGGAGAAAACGGAGCTATTGCGCTTATACCGCGAGATGGTCATCATCCGTCGGTTGGAGGAAAGAGCTGCTGAGCTATATCAGCAGGGCAAGATTGGCGGCTTTTTGCATCTTTACATTGGTCAGGAGGCAGTCAGCACGGGGCTGATTTCGGCCCGTCGCCCGCAAGACCGTGTCATCACAGCCTATCGCGATCATGGTGTTGCCATCAATTGCGGTCTTTCGGCGAATGAGGTGGTGGCCGAATTGCTCGGCAAAGCGACCGGCTGCTCGCGCGGCAAGGGCGGCTCGATGCACATGGCCGATGTGAACAAGAATTTTTGGGGCGGACATGCCATCGTTGGCGCACATTTGCCATTGGCGGCCGGGCTGGCGCTCGGCGATCAATATCAAAAGACCGATGGGGTGACGATTTGCATGTTTGGCGATGGCGCTTCGAACATTGGTTATTTTCATGAGGCGCTCAACCTTTCCAAGGTGTGGAAACTGCCCGTCCTGTGGGTGTGCGAGAACAATTTGTATGGCATGGGAACGGCGGTGGAACGTGCTTCAGCCGTTTCGGAGATGGTGCAAAAGGCCAGCGGCTATGGAATGCCAGCCAAACGAATTGATGGCATGAACCTGATGACGGTGCGGCAAACAGCGCTGGAGATGTTGGAAGAAATTCGCTCTGGCAGCGGCCCACAATTTTTGGAAATTGTCACCTATCGCTTCCGCGGCCATTCGATGGGCGACCCGGAACGCTATCGCCGCCCAGATGAGGTGCATCAGTGGCTGGAAAACGACCCGATTGGCGTTTTCAGGGCGTATTTGTTGGCGCAGAAGGTTGCAACCGATGTGGAGTTGAACGCCGAAGATGACGCGGCTGCGGATGAGGTGCAATCGGCAGTGGCATTTGCCGAGTCCAGCCCTGAGCCAGGCCCGGAAGAATTGTTCCAGCACATTTACGTAGAGGAATAGGGAGGCAGACATGGCGAGAATTACAATGCGTGAGGCGATTTCACAGGCTTTGTGGGAAGAGATGGAACGTGACCCCAAAGTCTTCATCCTGGGCGAGGAAGTGGGGGTGTGGGGTGGCACCTATGCGGTGACAAAGGGCTTTTATGATCATTTTGGCCCTGAACGGGTGCGTGACACACCGATTGCCGAGGCGGCCATTGTCGGCGCGGCAATTGGCGCAGCAATGACCGGTTTGCGTCCGGTGGCAGAACTGATGACGATTAACTTTGCCTTTTCGGCAATGGATCACATTGTCAATGAGGCGGCCAAGCTGCACTATATGTTTGCCGGGCAAATGCACCTGCCGCTTGTCATCCGCACGGTGGGCGGTGGCGGTCGGCAGTTGGGCGCTACCCATTCCCAAACGCCCGATGCTTTGTTTGCGCACTTTCCCGGCCTGAAGGTGGTTGCACCGGGCACCCCGGCAGATGCAAAAGGCATGCTCAAGGCTGCCATCCGCAGCGGAGACCCAATTTTCTTCATCGAACATGCCACGCTGTATCAGACGCGCGGCGAGGTTCCGGCGGGCGATTACATTGTCCCGCTTGGCAAATCGACTGTCCAGCGCGCCGGACGAGATGTGACGATTGTTACCTATAGCAAGATGCTGGAAATTTCGCTCAAGGCTGCCGATGCGCTTGCAAAGGAAGGGGTTGAGGTTGAGATTGTGGATTTGCGCAGCTTGCGCCCGTTGGATATGGACCCGGTATTGGAATCGTTCCGCAAGACGAACCGGGCTGTAATTGTCGAAGAAGGTTGGAAGTCATTTGGTGTGGGCGCCGAAGTGGCGGCGCGCATCTATGAAGAAGCATTTGATTATGTGGATGCGCCCATCCGGCGCGTGGCACAGGCCGAGGTGCCTTTGCCCTATAACCGTGCCCTGGAACAGATGGCGCTGCCCAAGGTGGAAGATGTCATCCGGGCGGTGAAGGAGGTGCTGTAATGGCTGAGACAGTAACCATGCCCAAACTGGGCTTTGATATGGCCGAGGGGCTGCTTGTGCGTTGGGTCAAGCACGAGGGCGAGGCTGTGCAAAAAGGGGAAGTGCTGGCCGAAATTGAGACCGATAAGGCGACGGTGGAGGTGCAATCTACGTTTGATGGCGTGGTGTTGAAGCACCTGGTGGATCAGGGAACTTCGGTGCCGGTAGGGCAGCCGATTGCGGTGATTGGCGCACCCGGTGAAGCGCTGGAAACTGTGCCGCTGGTGGCGGATGTGGTGCAGAAAGATGCTGTGTTGGTGGATGCGGCAACGGGCGTGGCTCCTCTGGCTCAGGCGCAGGAAGGGCAGCCGCAAGGGACGGTTAAGGCCTCGCCCCTGGCGCGGCGGATGGCGGCTGAGCGGGGCCTGGATTTGCGCTCGCTGCGCGGGAGCGGTCCGGGCGGGCGAATTGTTCGCCGGGATGTGGAAACCGCCCTGACCGGTGCAGTTGCGCCGCAAAGTGCAATTGTTGCCATCGAGCCGCAGGCTGCACCGCTTGTGCAGCCGCTTTCGGTTGCTGTTTCGGGCGAGCGTGTGGCGCTGGATAAGCTGCGCCAGGCCATTGGTCGGCGGATGGTGGAGGCCAAACAAACCCTGCCGCATTTCTACATTACACATGAATATGATGTGGAAGCCTTGTTGACGCTGCGCAAGCAGGTCAATCAGGCCCTGCCAGAGGAAGAAAAGCTCTCGGTCAATGACTTTATCATCAAGGCAGTTGCGCTTACCCTGCGCCGTTATCCGAACCTGAATGCCTCGATTGTGGGCAATGAATTGCTGCGGCATGGCTCGGTGAATGTGGGGGTTGCGGTTTCGGTGGCGGGTGGGCTGCTGACGGTGGTCTGTAAGGATGCGGATCGCAAATCGCTGCGGCGCATTTCGGCAGAAGTGAAGCAAATGGCGGCCCGAGCGCGGGCCGGCAAGGTGCGCCCGGAGGATATTGAAGGCTCAACCTTCTCGATTAGCAATTTGGGCATGTTCGATGTTGAGAATTTTGCTGCCATCATCAATCCGCCCGAAGCAGCCATTTTGGCGGTTGGATCGGCGCGCAGTCTGCCGGTTGTGGTTGAAGGGCAGGTGCAAGTTGGCACGCGCATGAAGGCGACCCTCTCGGCGGATCACCGCGTGACGGATGGGGTCGAGGCGGCGCAGTTTATGCAGGCGCTGGCCGAGGTGCTTGAACAGCCGCTCCGCTTGCTGCTCGATTAGCCCAAAAAGCCACCAACGAAGGCCGTGGCACAATCTCCAATTGCAGGGCCATAGCCCCCCTCTTGCACAAACAGGGTGGGCAGGCCCTGCTTGGCCAATGCTGTGCCAAAGGCGGCGTAATCGGCTGGGTGCAGGCAAAACCCGCCTGTTGGGTCGGCCTGGGCGGTGTCGAAGCCAAGTGAGACGACCAGGGTTGCGGGCCGGAAGCGGCACAAGGCGCTCAGCGCCCGCTGGAGGGCGGCGTGATACGCCTGCCCATCACAATCATCGGGCAAGGGGTGGTTGAAGAAGCGAGTGTTGTGGGCGTTTTTGCTTGCAAAACCGCTGGTGTGGGGGTAGACCTGCGGCGGGGCTGCATGAAGTGAGGCCATGGCAATTTCGGGGCAGGTGCGCAGCATTTGCTGGCTGCCATTGCCGTGGTGGTAATCCAGGTCGAGCAGGGCAACCCGCCCCAGGCTGCGCAGGCGATGGGCAGCCAGAACAGCATTGTTCAGGTAACAATAGCCGCCAATTTTTCCCCATTCGGCGTGGTGGCCGGGCGGACGGCAAAGCGCATAGGCGGCGCGCCAGCCGCTGCGCAGCAGGTCGGCGCCTTGCAAGGCCAGTCCGGCGGCAGCCAGGGCAGCTGGCCAGGTGCCATGTCCGATCGGGCTGAAGATGTCGAAGGCGAAGGCTCCATCAGGGTAGCGGGTTCGGGCAGCGGGGCGGAAGTCGAAACGTTCCGGGTAGCAATAGTGACCCTCGGGCATGGCTGCGCTGCGCTGTGCCAGGTGGTGGAGCAGGCGCGGGTCGTGAATGGCTTGCAAGGCTGCCAGACAATCTTCGGGCTGACGGGTTGGGTATTCCTGAACCAGGTTGGCCTGTTGCAGTGCCTGGCGAATGGTTTCAATCCGCTCTGGTGTATCGGAGCAGGGGATGAGCGCGCCCTGGCTGAACTCGGTTGGCGGGGCGTGCTGTGTGTGGGTGGTTGAATAGAGCAGTGGCAGGCGGGTGGTCATGCAGCGGTGGCAAGAAAGCGCAGCCAATGGGTGTGGGGTGCCTGGTCGCTGGTTTGCTCGCTGATGACAAACCCATTGCTTTGCAGCAGGCCGGCCATTTCTTCCATGGTATAGCGGGCGTAGAACCGCGCTGGCCATGGGTTGGTTGGGTCTGCCTCCATGCCTTCGCCCTGACCTTCTTTGACGGAGAGGAAGAGCAGCCCGCCCGTGCGCAGCACACGGCGCATTTCCTGGAGTGCCGGCGTTGCCAGGTTGTGCGGCAGGTGCAGCAGGGCAGCACAGCACCAAATGCCATCCAACGCGGCGCAAGGCAGCGGCAGGGCCAGCATGTCGCCTTGCATCAGGGCGGAAGAGGTGGTGCGTTTTGCCAGGCGCAACATGCCGCGTGACAGGTCAAGGCCAAAGGTGCGCAGGGCATGAGCAGCAAAGAAGGCCAAATCGCGCCCTGGCCCACAGCCCAAATCGAGCAGGCGGGCCTGTGGTGGCAGCGCGGCAGCAAATTGCTGTGCCGATGCGCTCAATCCGGGCGAAACCTGCATGGTTTGTGCGGCAAAATCGGCGGCAATCTGGTCATAAATGGGACGGGTCTGGCGAGGATTGTTCATGGTGACCTTTGGTAGAGGGTGGAATAAATGAAAAAGTTTTCAGCCACGCGGGTCAGGTAGCTGCGGGTTTCGCTGTAGCGAATGATTTCCAGGAACAAGTCCGGGTCGTTGGGGGCTTCGCTCAGCCAGGCAGCGGCATTGCCGGGCCCTCCATTGTAGGCAGCCAGGGTTGCATAGAGATTGCCATCAAAGCTGCGCTGTTGTCGGTCGAGGTAGCTGGCGCCAAAGGGGATGTTGATTACCGGGCGGTAGAGGTCTTCGGCGGTGTATCCCTGCGGCCAGCCCAAAAAGGTGGCAATCTCGGCCCCGGTGGCGGGCATGATTTGCATGGGGCCGCGTGCTCCAGCCGAGGAACGCGCAAAACTTTGAAAGAAGCTTTCCTGGCGAATGACGCTGAGCAACAGCATTGGGTTGAACGCATATTGCTGTGCGGCAGGCAGCACCAGTTCAGGGTAATAGACTCCAAAGCGCACCAGGTTGAAGTAACGTGGCGCGTTGAGGGTTTGGGCGTCGCTCAGGTTGGCAAGGTCGAGGATTTGGCGGCTGGTGAGGATGGCGGAGCGGTACATGCCGTGTTCCAGCAGGGCATTCAGCAGCCGGTATGAGTCGGCGGCATCACTTTGGACGGCGAGACGGAGGGCCTCAAATTCGCTATTGGCCTCCGGGTAGAGGCCCAGTTCCCAAAATGCCTGGCCGCGCTGCCAGCGTCGGTCTGAGCCCAGCGCCCCCAGGCCGTTGAGCTGTGTCTCGTCGGGCAGGTTGAAGGTGCTGCGCAGCCAGGATTCGGCGGCGGGCCGTTCGCGCTCCAGTGAATAGGCCAGGTCGTAGAATTGGGGGGGGGTGAGGGGGGCTTCGCCGCGCAGCAGCTGAGCGGCGCGCTCGCTGTAATAGCCAGTGGGGTCGGTAGCCGCCGCCATGCGCCAGGCGCTTTCGGCCTCGGCCTGGTTGCCAAGCGCCTGATGTGTTTTTCCAATCCACAGCCCCGCCATGGCGGCGTCTTCTGGCTCAACTGCCAGGGTGCGCGTGCGCTGGAACGTTGTCAACGCGGCGGCGTAATCGCCCATGCGGTAGCGGGTGATGCCGGCCAGGAACAAGGCGCGGTATCCTTCTGGGGCGGTGGGATATTCGTCCAGGATTCGTTCCCAGGTTTGGGCGGCTTTGGGCAGGGCATTGGCGCGTTCCTGCATGCGGGCGGCACTGAAGAGGTAGGCGGGGGCTTGCTCGGCTTGCTTGTTATCGCTAACGAAGGTTAGCAGGGTTTGGGCGCCCGCTAGCAAGTTGCCCAGTTTTTCGGCCTGCACCCAGGCAATTTCATCCCAGGCTTGGGCCCAAAATGGGTCATCGGGATGGTCGCGAATCAGGGCCTGCCAGGCTTCCACGGCGGCTTCTGCCTGTCCGTTTTCTAGCAGGGCCAGGGCCAGGTAATGGTGGGTGCTGCCATCGTGGTCGGGTTCCGCAGCCAGGTATCGCAGAAAGGCCTCGGCGGAGAGGGCATATTGCCCGGCGTAATAATCTACCAGGCCGCGTTGATAGTCGCTGACGGGCTGCCCGGCATCGAGCAGGGCAATTAATGACAGGTAGCTGGCATAGGAACGTGGGTAGTTGAAAACGGCATCGTTGAAACGGGCATAGGCCTGTTCTGGCAGGTTGAGGCGCAGGTAGGTTTGGCCGGCGCGCAGGTCGGCCTCGGCTTTGGTATAGTCATTGTTTGTGCTTTCGTAGAGCGACATGTAGACGCGCACAGCGCTATTAAAATCGCCCTGTGCGGTGTAGACTTCCCCTATTTTAAAGGCCAGGCTGTCGGGGTTGGCACCGGCCCGCAACGCGGCCTGATAGGCAGCCAGCGCGCCATTCCATTCACCAGCTTCCAGCAGGGTATCGCCGCTCTGGGTGTGCATAAAATCATCCAGTACGCCGGGGCGCATGGCGATGTAGTTGGCGTAGGACTGTGCCGCAGCGAGCGAGTCGCTGCGGGCGCGCTGACATTCGGCCAGCAGGTACCAGGCATTGGCCGTTTGTGGGTGGCTGGGGAAGGCGGTTAGCAGGGTTTGCAGGGTTTGTTCGGCCTGCGGGCAGTTGCCGGTCAATCGGTAGGCGGCAGCCAACCCGGTTTGGGCGTGGATTTGGGTTTCGTTATCGGTGGCATTCAGCGCGGCGGCCTGAAATTCGTTCAGTGCAGCGAGATAGTCGCCATTGAGCAGGTATTGGTCGGCACGCGCGGCCCGCACGGCTGGCAGGGGGGTGGGGGTTGGGGTGGGCGGCGGGGTGGGGCTGGGTGAGGGGGTGATGGTGGCTGTGGCGCTGGCGGTTGGGGTGGGCGAAAGGAAGGGCGATTGCTTGCATCCATTCAAGACCAGGCTGAACAACAGCAAACACAACAGGGAAAGGGCAGTCTTTTTCATCGTCCAATAATTGTATCATGCCCGGCACACTACACCGACAGCCTCTTTTCGCGTATAATCAAGCCAGAAAAGATTTTGTTCATGGAGGAGGTTGGCATGTCCCATTCTCGGGTAGTGCGCGCCCCGCGCGGCACGCAGTTGACTTGTAAATCATGGCAGACGGAAGCGGTCTACCGCATGATTCAAAACAATCTGGATCCGGATGTTGCCGAGCGCCCGCAAGACCTGGTGGTCTATGGTGGGCGTGGGCAGGCGGCGCGTTCCTGGGAGGCGTTTGATGCCATTCTTGAAACACTGAAAACGCTTGAGGAGAGCGAGACGTTGTTGGTGCAATCCGGAAAGCCGGTTGTGGTTTTCAAGTCACATCCCGATGCGCCGCGTGTGCTGATTGCCAATTCGAACCTGGTGCCGCACTGGGCCACGCAGGAACATTTCGACGACCTGGCACAGCGCGGGTTGATTATGTATGGGCAGATGACAGCCGGTTCCTGGATTTATATTGGCACGCAGGGTATTCTGCAAGGCACGTATGAGACGCTGGCCGCTCTGGCAACACAGCGCGGTTGGCCTTCCCTGGCGGGCAAGTTTGTCCTCACGGCGGGCCTGGGCGGGATGGGCGGCGCACAGCCCCTGGCGATTACGATGAATGATGGCGTTGGGCTGTGCATTGAAGTTGACCCGGCGCGCGCCCATCGGCGGCAGGAGATTGGCTATGTGGATGTGGTGGTGGATACGCTGGAAGAGGCGATGACGCTGGTGGAGGAAGCCTGCCGCGATCAGAGGCCGCTTTCGATTGCGCTGATTGGCAATGCGGCGGAAATTTATCCTGAGCTTGTGTTGCGCGGTGTCATCCCCGATGTGGTGACCGATCAGACCCCGGCACACGATGTGTTGAGCTATGTGCCGGCTGGCCTGAGCGTGGAGCAGGCCGAGGCGCTGCGCCGCAGTGACCCGGTGGAATATCAGCGCCGTTCGCTCGATTCGATGGCTCGTCATGTGGAGGCGATGCTGGCCTTTCAGAAGGCCGGGAGCGAAGTGTTTGATTATGGCAATAACCTGCGGCAGCGTGCCTATGATCATGGCGTGCGCAATGCGTTTGATTTTCCCGGTTTTGTTCCGGCGTATATTCGCCCGTTGTTCTGCGAGGGCAAGGGGCCTTTCCGCTGGGTGGCGCTTTCGGGTGACCCGGAGGATATTTACCGCACGGATGAAGCTGTGGCTGAACTCTTCCCAGAGGATGCACATTTGCAACGCTGGTTGAAGATGGCGCGTCAGCGGGTGCCGTTCCAGGGCCTGCCGGCGCGGATTTGCTGGCTGGGCTATGGCGAACGAGTGCGGGCCGGGCTGAAGTTCAATGAACTGGTTGCTCGCGGGATTGTCAAGGCGCCGATTGTCATTGGCCGCGATCATCTCGATGCTGGTTCGGTGGCTTCTCCCAACCGCGAGACGGAAGCCATGCGCGATGGCACCGATGCGGTCAGCGATTGGCCGATTTTGAACTTGCTGATCAATGCGGTTGGCGGGGCAACCTGGGTTTCCTTCCATCATGGCGGTGGTGTGGGAATTGGCTTTAGCCAACATGCGGGAATGGTGATTGTTGCCGATGGCACGCCCGAAGCAGCCCGGCGGCTGGAACGGGTGCTGACGACCGACCCTGGCATGGGGGTTGTACGCCATGCCGATGCCGGTTATCCAGAGGCGATTGAGGCGGCTCGGCGCGGTGGGATTCGCCTGCCCATGCTGCCAAAGGATTAGCGCACAGTGCGCACCCGTCGTTTGCTGGGCTTTTTGTTGATGATTGGGCTGGGCATTGGGCTTGGCCTCTTCCTGGGCTGGGGGCCGCTGGCGCGCGCTGGCAAGGCCGGGTTGCCGCTTTCCAGTTTGCGCAGCGATTACCGCACCGATTATGTGTTGATGGTTGCCGAAATCTATGCTCAGGAGGGCAGCCGCAGCCTGGCAGCGGAGCGTTTGCAGGCCCTGGGGGATGCAACGCCGCTCAGCATGGTGCAGCAGGCCATCATTCAGGCGCAGACCTATGGCTACTCCAGTCAGGATATTCGCACCCTGGCGGAGTTGGCGCAGGCTTTGCAGTTGCCCGGTGTGAAAACGCCATGAGCGAGTGGGATTTTTCGGACGCGGTGGAAGAGCAGCCGCCGGTTGCCACGCATGGCCGCCGTGAGCGCCGTCAACAGCAGGAACGGCGCGGTGGGCTGTTTCTGTTTACGGGGGCGCTGCTTGGGGTGACGATTGGGCTGCTGATTGCGATGCTGGTTTGGCCGTTGCAGTTTGTGGATTCTTCGCCCAATCAGCTTGCTCCGGCAGAGAAGGATCGCTACCGCAGCCTGATTGCGCAGGCCTACTTTGCCGATGGAGATGCTGGGCGTGCCTGGGCGCGCCTGATGCTTCTGGGCGATGCCAACCCGCGCGAGGCGCTCGCTGAGCAGGCGCGCCGCATGGCTGCTCAGGGCGGCAATTTGGACGAGGCCCGCGCCCTGGCACAGATGGCAGCTGCGCTGGCACAGCCGCAGTCGTTGCAACCTTCCCCCACTCCACCCACAGCCGGGCAGACAGCCATTCTGCCCACCCTCGACCCCTCGGCTTTGCAGGCGGTACGTTCCGCCACGCCGGTGCCAACTGTCACCATCACGCCTACCCCGCGCCCCACTGCTACCCCGCGCGCCACCCCAACCCTGGCACCAACCCTGGGCGCTCCGTTCCTGGTTGTGGATCAACAGTCGGTATGTGATGAAACAATCCCCGGTTGGGATACGCTGGCGCTGCTTCAGGTGCAGGTGCTGGATGGTGCCGGGCAGCCAGCACCCAATATTCGCGTCATTGTTTCGTGGGATGACGGGTCGGATACTTTTTACACCGGTCTGTACCCTGAAATTAGCCTGGGCTATGCCGATTTTACCATGCAGCCTGGGGTGAGTTATGGCGTGCAGGTGGGGGATGGCGGCGAGGTGGCAACTGGCCTTCAGGCCCCCGAATGCACAGACGCGAATGGCGTTCCCTATTGGGGGCGTTGGCAATTGACTTTTCAACAACCCTGAAACGTGGTCTTGTTGGAGCGGCGTTAGGGCATGGGGTTGTCGTTGGCCCAATCGCTGCCCAGCACAACGGCAATATCCACTGCGGCTTCGGGATCGTAGGAATAGATGACCAGGATATTGTCAATTTGCATGATTTGCTTGATGTAGGCGGCTGTGGCCGGGGTGGCATCGTAGATGTAGAGGGTGGTGCGATCGCGCAACTGGGCATTGGTCTTCAAGGTTACATTGACGCCATTGCCAATCAGGAATTCTGCCGTGCGCTCAGCCAGCCCAGGGACGGAGGTGCCGTTTTCAACTGAGACGGTTGCGGCTTCGGCCTGCATTTGCGTTTTGGGGTCGCCGCCCAGCGCCGGGCCAATTGGCCCACCGGCGGTGAAGATCTGGTCGCGGGTCAGGCGCACCTGGTCGGGGATGGGAATGAGAATATCCAGGCCATCGGGCGATTTGCCAAATTGTACTGCATCTGGGCCAATCACACCCATGTGGATGCTTTCCTTGGGCAGGTTATAGACTGCCAGCCCCAGGCTCAGCGCCTCGTCAAAGGTCATGTTGGTGTGAATGCCGGAGGAGATGTCGCTGTAGATGGCGGGGGCTTTTGCCAGCAGGCCCGGCAGCAGGTCAAATTGCAGGATGCGGTCGCGCAATGCCAGAATGACTTCTTGCTGACGCCCGGCACGGTCAAAATCGCCGCCTTCTGTTTTGCGGGAGCGGGCATAGGCCAGGGCCAGTTCGCCATTCAAGGTGTAGACGCCGGTTTCAAGGTGGACTTTGGGCGAAGGGCCGATCGGGTCAATCGTTAACGGCTCGGTGACGTGAATCTTGACGCCGCCGATGTGATCAACCAGTTTGACAAAGGCGTCAAAATCTACCTGGGCGTAGTAGTTGATTGGCACGCCAAGGAAACTTTCGACTGTTTTGACCGCCAGCCCGGGCCCGCCGCCCGGCAGGCGGCTGCCTTCACCAATGGCATAGGCGGTGTTGATTTTGCCATAATCATACCCTGGGATGTTGACCCACATATCGCGCGGGATGGAAAGCACGCCGGCGGTATTGTGAATCGGGTCGTAGCTGATCAAGATCATCGTGTCGGTGCGCGGTGGGCCTTCACCAGCTTCCCAATCGCGGTAATCGAGGCCCATGACCAGAATTGTGACCGGACGGGTTTTATCCCATGGGATGGCGGTTGGGCCTTCTTGCGGCTGCATGGGGCCGCTTGGCAGCGTGGGCTGTGGAACGGTCAGGTTCGGGTCGTTGGTGGGGGTGGGTTGTTTGATGGTGATGCCTGGCAGGGTTGTCATTTCCCAGCCTGCAATCTGTTCCTGGATGAAGTTGTAGGCGGCAATGGCTGTGACGACGGCCAGCACCACAAAAGCTGCCAGGAGAATGGCAGATGTGCGATCGAAAACGATGCGCGAACGAGCGCGCGCAGGACGTGGGTGAGCCATGCAGTCCTAATCCATTGCTGGGGGTGGAACGGGCAGGCTTTCGACCGGCGTGGTTACCCATTTATCCCCCTCGTCAATCAACATGACGGGAATATCTTCCAGAATTGGGTATTTGCGCCCACAATCACGGCACACCAGCCAGCTATCTTTGACCAGGTCGAGCAGACCTTCTTTTTCGCGCACACAAGCCGGGCAGCGCAAGATCTCAAGTAGTTCAGGGTTG
Source organism: uncultured Anaerolinea sp. (assembly GCA_964453115.1). Taxonomy (GTDB): domain Bacteria; phylum Chloroflexota; class Anaerolineae; order Anaerolineales; family Anaerolineaceae; genus JAIWNK01. The sequence continues at coordinate 108,534 of CAYVRT010000003.1, forward strand.
ACCATAAGGCCTCCAACAAAAAAAGATTGTCTAATTTTACCACGATTGACCGCAGTACATTTCCTGGTTACAATATCTGTGCCAACTCCGGCGAGGAAGAACTGGTCTGCCTGCCACAAGATGGCAGTCGTTCTGGAGACCCGGCCCCTGCTCAACCGGGATGCTGCACTCCTTTTGGGCAACAATTGAAGAACGCAGGAGCATCTTTTTTATGTCAGCATCCTTTCCTTCCGCAGTGCGGGTTGGGTATCCGCGCCAGTTTTGGATTTTATTTGTTGGAATGTTGATCAGTACAATTGGGTCGAGCATGATTTGGCCCTTTATGATGATCTATGTGACCGAACGGCTTGAGCTTCCGCTGAGTCAGGCCACTTTGCTCACCTCGCTCAATGCAACGGTTGGGTTGGTTTTTTCGTTCTTGGCGGGGCCGGTTGCCGATCGGCTGGGGCGCAAATGGGTGATGGTGATTAGTTTGCTGGGCAATGGGCTTGGGTACCTGGCGCTCAGTCGTGCCGAGACCTTTGGTGCATTTGCTTTGGTGATGGGCATGCAGGGTGCATTCAACCCGCTTTATCGTGTTGGCGGTGATGCAATGACGGCTGATTTAATTGTCCCCGAAAAGCGAATTGAGGCCTATTCGTTGCTGCGCATGAGCAATAATTTGGGCATTGCCATTGGGCCGGCAATTGGCGGCTGGGTGGCGGCTTCTTCCTACGAGATTGCCTTTTATTGTGCCGCAGCTGGCCTGTTTACCTATGGGCTGATCCTTTGGGCGATGGCGCGTGAGACTTTGCCGGTAGGTGATGGGCCAAAACCGCGTGAGGCGTTTGGCGGTTATGGGCCGGTGCTGCGGCATGGGCAGTTTGTGCGCTTTGTCCTCTCGTTCATTCCAACCTCGATGTGTGCCGCGATGGTCTGGGTGTTGCTTTCGGTTTACACCAAGCAGAACTATGGCTTGTCGGAGCGGCTGTATGGTTTTATCCCGGTTACCAATGCTTTGATGGTTGTCTTTTTGCAATATTTTGTCACTTATTTTGCCCGGCGCCGCTCTCCGCTTTGGATGGTGACTCTGGGGGCAGCGCTCTATGCGCTTGGCAGCGGCAGTGTTGCCTGGATGACCGGGTTCTGGGGCTTTTGGTTGAGTATGGTGATTATGACGTTTGGGGAGCTAATTGCCGTGCCTACTTCTTCAACCTATGTTGCCAACCTGGCACCAACCGATAAGCGCGGGCGCTACATGGGCTTATATGGGCTGACGTGGACGGTTGCCTCGATGTTTGGGCCTTTGCTGGGTGGACAGCTCAGCGATTTGTTCGCGCCGCAATTCATCTGGTATGGCGCTGGAACGATTGGCCTGGTTAGCGTTTTGGCCTTTGGCCTGATGGCTTTGCAGCACCGTCGGCATCCGCAAGCGGCTTAAGGTTGAATGCCATTCATTAAGATGACGATGCCAATGATGATGCCAAACAAGACCAGGAGGATGAACAGGATGCGCAAAATGATTTCACCAGGCTGAACGTCTGGTCGGTCTTTGGGTGTTGACCTGGCTTTTGGCTTGGGTTTGGCCTTGGCTTTGGGTTTGGTCTTTGATTTCGATTTTGGGCTGCTTTTGCGGCGCTCGGGTTGTGGGGCAACTTCAGCTTCTTCTTCTTCTTCCCAGGGCATGCGCCGTGGCGTGTAGACCGGTTCTGGCTCCTTCCAGCTTGCAGCCGGTTGAGGGTCGCGCCAGGAGGAAACAAGCGGCGGCGTTTCGGGCTCGCTTTGTTGCCAGAAGGTGGGGGTTGGCTCTGGTTCCGGTTCTGGTTGTGGGGCTTGCCAGGCAAGCGGTTCGGCTTCGGGCTGCGGCTCAGGTTCTTGCCAGAAAACGGCTGGTTGTGGTTCGGCCTCCTGCCAGAAAGCAGGCGCAGCGGGTTCGATGGTCTCGGCTGGATGGGTGGAAAAGGGCGATGCCGGGCGCCCGGAAAAATCGAACGGGGCGTTTGCTGGATTGCCATTTTGAGGCTGAAAAACGGATAGGTCGGGCTGTGATTCGGCGCTCAGGAAAGGGTCGTTGGCATCGAAAATAAAGGCCGGGGCTGTGCTTTCAGGGTCGGGTTGTGGGTCTGCCGAGAAAGTGGGGGCAGTGCTTGCACCAACGCCGCTCTGAAATGGGTTGCTGGTTTCAATATCTTCGTAGCGCAGCGAACGCAGGGCGGCTGGGCGGGCTGCGGGACGGGCATTGTTTAGCTCGGTTTGTGTTGAAAGCGCAAAGCTGTGGTTGGGGTCAATTTGCAAGGCGCGTTGCAAGCAATCGTTTTGCTTTTGCGGGTCATCGAGGGCGCGTGCTAGCCAAACCCAGGCGGTGGGGTTGCGCGGTTCTTCTTGCAATGCCTGACGCAGGGAGGTGACGGCCTGTTGTTTTTGCCCGGCTTGCAGGGCATCAATGGCGGTTTGCAGGTGAGGATTCATGGAATAATTATACGCATTTTTGGGTAAAATAGGGGCGGAATTTGGCAATCTTTAAAAAAAAGGAGTGGCTTCGGAGTGGGGGTGGGCTTGATCGGCATGGCTTTGCAGCAAAAGGGCGTTTTTTTGGGGGGCGGTCTTGACAATTGTAAAAAACGGTCTATAATCATACAAAATTGAAACCAAAAGACATTGAAGAGGACGAGTAGGCGCTGAACCGCCGGTCCAGAGAGCCGCAACTGGTGAGAAGCGGCACGGACGACAGCGTTGAATGGACCTTGGAGTTGCAGGGCAAACGCATTTGCCAGTAGCCTGTGCCGGAGCTGCCACCGTTATCAAGGCAAAGGGTATCGCAGGTTTGCCTGCCGTACCCGAAAGAGTGAGGCTGGCTTTTTTCCCCTGTGTGCTTTCACCAGGGGTTTCTTTTTTTAGCCACCGGCCAGCCTAACCGGGGTGGCACCACGAACATGGAAACACGTTCGTCCCCTTTGGGATGAGCGTGTTTTTTTGTTAATCTTTCGAACGTATAAAGGAGAAGAAACCATGTCTGACACAATTCGCTTTTTATTGTCCGAGAACGATATTCCGCGCTTTTGGTACAACGTGAATGCCGATAACCCTGTGCCGCCTGCGCCCGTTTTGAACCCGCAAACCATGCAGCCGGTGACGCCCGATTTTCTATCGGCGCTCTTCCCCATGCCGCTCATTGAGCAGGAAGTCAGCAGTGAGCGCTATATTCCGATCCCCGATGAGGTGCGCGAGGTCTATAAACTGTGGCGGCCCACGCCCTTGATTCGGGCGCGCGGCCTGGAAAAGGCCCTCAATACCCCGGCACACATCTATTACAAGTATGAGGGCGTTTCGCCTTCCGGCAGTCATAAATCTAACACGGCAGTTGCCCAGGCGTTTTATAACAAGATTAGTGGCACGCGCGCCATGACGACCGAAACCGGTGCTGGGCAGTGGGGCTCGGCCTTGGGCATGGCCTGCCAAATGTATGATATGGGGCTGGAAGTGTATATGGTCAAGACCTCCTATCAGCAGAAGCCCTATCGGCGCTTTTTGATGGAGACGTATGGTGCGCAGGTGTTTGCCAGCCCAACCGATGCCACGCAGGCTGGACGCGAAATTCTGGCTGCTGACCCGAATTGCCCTGGCTCGTTGGGCATTGCCATTTCGGAGGCGGTTGAGGTTGCGGCGCGATCCGGCGGGGCCAAAAAATATGGTCTTGGCTCGGTGCTGAACCATGTTTTGCTGCACCAAACGGTGATTGGTGAAGAGGCGCTCAAGCAGATGGATCTGGCGGGCGAATATCCCGATGTGGTGATTGGCTGCGTGGGCGGCGGTTCAAACTTTGCCGGGATTGCGTTTCCCTTTCTGCGCGAAAACTTGCGCAACGGACAGCGCACGCGCTTGCTGGCGGTGGAGCCTTCGGCTACGCCTTCGCTGACGCGCGGCGTGTATGCCTTCGATTATGGCGATACGGCCGGCATGGCACCGATTGTCAAGATGCACACATTGGGACGCGATTTTATGCCGCCCGCCATTCATGCGGGAGGGTTGCGCTATCATGGCATGGCACCCACGCTTTGCACGTTGTATGATCGCGGGTTGATTGAGGCCGTGGCTGTTAAGCAACTGGATGTCTTCGATGCGGCGGTTCTCTTCACCCGCACAGAAGGGGTTTTGCCGGCACCCGAGTCGGCGCATGCCATCCGCACAGCCATCAATGAGGCATTGGAAGCGCGCGAGAAGGGCGAACGGCGTGTCATTCTCTTCAACCTTTCTGGGCATGGACATTTTGACCTTTCTGCCTATCATGCTTACCTGGATGGGGCATTGGAGAACGATGACCTGCCCGAGGATGCGCTGCGCGACATTCCGGCGCGCCTGCCCAAGGTGAATTTGGAAGCCCTATCTGTGCAACAATAGGATGCTGGTATAATGGCACCTGCCCTGCTGTCAGTGGGCGGCGGGGCAGGTGGCGGTGCCTGGTTTGAGTTGTTTGGAGGATAGGTGTGCTTTGGCGGATCAATTGGTTTCTCTTTTACAGCTTCAGCCTTCGCAGCTGTATATCTCTGCCGAGAAATTGAGCCGTGTGGAGGCGTGGTTCCAGCCGCAGGATTGGTCGAATTTTGAGCCGCTGCCGGTGAAGGAATTGGATGGACGCTGGGTGCTGACAGATGGGCATACGCGAGCGGTGGCTGTCTATCGGGCGGGGCTGCTGGAGGTGCCGATGTGTTGGGAAGTGGATGACCTGGATTGGGAGGCGTATCGCTGCTGTGTGGCACAGTGTGCGCTGGAGCAGATTGGGACGGTGGCAGACCTGGCGCAACGGGTGGTTGGGGCGGCGGTGTATCGGCAGCGATGGGAGCAATGGTGTGACGATTTGCACGCTGCCCTGGCTGCGCAGCGCAATTGCAATGCTTTTTAGCGCCCTGGCCTTGCACGGGGTTTGAATTTGGGGTATACTCAACCTGTCCATCTTGTTGAAGGAGAATGCCTTGAAACGAGCTATCAGCATCAGCATTGGTTCTGTTCGGCGCGATAAAGTGGTGCAAATTGAATTGTTGGGGCAGGCTGTGCAATTGGAGCGCCGCGGGACGGATGGGGATCTATCCGAAGCAAGGCGTTTGTTCCGTGAATTGGATGGCACAGTAGATGCTTTTGGCCTGGGCGGGACGGATTTGGGGCTGCGGGTGGCCGAGCGCTGGTATCCGATCCATTCCACGGCATCGGTTGTGCGCGATGTCCGGCATACGCCGGTGGTGGATGGCACCGGGTTGAAGACAGTTCTGGAAAGCCGCGCCCCGCGGCAAATGGAGCAGCGGCTTGCCCTCTCGCTGCGCGGCAAGCGCGTCTTTGTTCTGACGGCGGTGGACCGTTGGGGGTTGAGCCATGCCTTTGTTCAGGCTGGCTGTGAGTGTGTCTTTGGGGATATGCTGTTCTCTCTTGGTTTGCCGTTTGCCCTGCGCAGCGAACGCTGGGTGCGCTTTTTGGCGCGCCTGATGATGCCAGTTGTGTTGCGTTTTCCGTTGCGCTGGATTTATCCGGTGGGCAAGGAACAGGAAAAGCGCACCCCGCGCCATGCAGACTGGTTTGAGTGGGCCGATGTGATTGCCGGCGATTGTCATTACCTGCGTCGTTACATGCCCGACCATTTGCCGGGCAAGGTTCTTGTCACCAATACCACAACCGAAGAGGACCGTGCCTTCTTCCGCAATTGTGGGGCGCAGGCACTTGTGACAACAACGCCCGTCCTGGATGGCCGTTCTTTTGGCACGAATGTGATGGAGGCCGCACTGATTGCTGCCGCAGGCTGGAAACAACCGGTTCGGTACGCACAACCGGGGAATTATTTTGACCAATTGGCGCACTTGTTGGACGAGGCGCAGGTTGCACCGCAGGTGCAGGAGTTACAATGAATGTGTTGATTACCGCCGGTGGGCGACCTTTGCCGAACGAGCCTTTATATGCATTGACGCAGGGGGGCTACAAGGCGATGCTGGAGATTGCGGGCAAGCCGATGATTCGCTGGGTGCTGGAAGCAGTGAGTGCTTCAACACATGTTGAACGGATTGTGGTTGTGGGCCTGCCGCCCGCCAGTGATGTGGGGAGCTGTTCAAAACTGGTTGCACTGGTAGAGGACCAGGGCGATATGGTTGCGAATGTGATGGCGGCTGGGGCCGAGGTGTTGCACCTGGCACCTGATGCACAACATGCGCTTTTGCTCAGCTCCGATATTCCTGCCCTTTCGACCGAGGCGGTGGATTGGCTGGTGCAGCAGATTTTGGGCAATGAGGGAGAAGTTTTTTATACCATGGTGGAGCGCAGCGTGATGGAGCGCCGTTTTCCCAATTCACGGCGCACCTATGCACACCTGAAGGGGCTGGAGGTGTGCGGCGGTGATGTGTTTGGCATTCATCTTGACCTGGTGCGCACCCCGAAACCCATCTGGCAGCGATTGGTGGAAACGCGCAAAAGTCCGCTGCGTCAGGCCGCACTGTTTGGGTTTGATACCATGTTCCTGCTCATGCTGCGGCAGCTTTCGCTGGAGGAGGCCGAAAAGATGGTCGCACAGCGGTTGGGTGTGAGCGGGCGAGCCTTGTTGACACCCTATGCAGAGATGGCGATGGATGTGGATAAGCCGCACCAATTGGAAATTCTGCGCAATGACTTGAGCGCGAGGAGTGGTTGACAGTGGATGGTTTGTTAAAACTGGATGTGAGTCTCTCGGAGCGCTTGCGTGTCGCGCCCGAGCAGCGCTGGCGCTGGCGTTGGGAGGCCTTTTTAGCCCATTCGGGCGATTCCTGGTTCTGGGCAATGGCGATGGGGATCCTCTGGCTGGTGGATTGGAATGGTGATTGGCATCGTCGGGCTGCCTTGTTGGGCATCGGGATTGTCGTTTTGGCGTTTTTGGTGCTGGCAATCAAGTTTTTGGTGCGCCGCCGCCGTCCGGAGGGAGATTGGGGGCGCATTTATCGCAACACAGACCCGCATTCCTTCCCATCCGGCCATGCGGCACGTGCGGCTTTGCTGGCGGTGATGGCCTGGGGGTTGGGGCCGCTCTGGTTTTCGGTCTTGGTTACGTTGTGGCTGCCGCTTGTCAGCCTGGCACGCGTGCGCATGGGGGTGCATTACCTTTCGGATGTGGTGGCGGGCGTGTTTTTTGGCGTCCTGGCTGGGGTGGGCCTGTTGGCCCTGCAACCCTGGCTGTTGACGAGCTTCCCCTTTTTATTTTGAATTGGATATGCGAGGCTAAAAATGGATCACCCAATTGCAATTATCACGGATAGCACTTGTGACCTGCCGCTGGCACTCCGTCAACAATATGAAATTGGCGTTGTGCCGCTGTATATCTTGTGGGGGGATGAGACACTGCGCGATGGGGTGGATGTCTCGGCGGAAGATTTCTATGCTCGTATGGTGAGTGAGCCGGGGGCGCGTCCAAAGACTTCTCTGCCCACGCCGGGTGACTTTTTGCAGGCTTTTCAGGCCGCGCTGGCGAAGGGTGCCAAAGAGATTGTGGCACTGACGATTAGCAGTGCAATGAGCGGAACGATTGAATCGGCTCGTCAGGCAGCCGGTATGATTTCCGCCCCGGTTCACCTGGTGGATTCGCGCTCCAATTCGATGAGCCTGGGATGGCAGGTGCTGGCTGCGGCCCGCGCCCGTGCGGAGGGCGGCGATGCGCAGGCAATGGTGGCGGCGGCAGAGCGCGTGCGGCGCAGCCTGGTTTACATCATCGCTCTGGATACGCTGGATTATTTGTTCGCTGGTGGGCGAATTGGCGGTGCAATCAGCTTTTTAGGACAGGTGTTGAAGATTAAGCCGCAGATTTTGGTTAACCATCAAACCGGCAAGGTGGAGGCCGGGGAACCAGCCCGCACGCGTGCCAGGGCGATTGAAACGCTCTATCGCAATTTTTTCAAACGTGTGGACTCGAGCCGCCCGCTGCACATTGCAGTGCTGCACAATGCGGCCTTTGGAGATGCAGAGGCACTGGCTGAACTGGTGCGTCAGGAATTTTCGCCGGCGGAATTGTTGACTTCGATTGTGTCGCCGGTTTTGGGCGTGCATACGGGGCCGCGTGCGATTGCCTTGTGCGGCTATTCGGAGTGAAGCGCGGTGAGGGCCTCAGCTGAGAGGGGGTAGCGCACCTGACGCAGGATGCGCCCATTGCAATATTCAAAATGGTAGCCGCAGGGTGGTTGACCAGCGAAGATGGGCGGCAGGATGGTGTGCAGATTATCCACAACCTGTTTGCTGGTGCATGCCCAGCGCTGGCATTTCCAGGCCAGGCGGCCTTCATGGTCGGTGGGGTGCGGTCGTCCGGGCGGGGCAGCTGCGCTGAAAAAGACCAGCGCGCCGCAATCCTCACCCTCAAAACCAGACCAACTCAGCACCCCATTCAGGTGCAATTGCTTCAATGGATAGCCGGTTTCTTCCTGTACTTCGCGGCAGCAACTGGCGAGCGGCTTTTCGCCGGGTTCAATGTGCCCGCCCACACCATTCCACAGCCCCAAATTGGGCGGCCTGCTGCGCCGCAACAGTAAAACCTTGCCGGGGCGGGTGAGAAAGCAGAGTGTGAAGCGCAGGGGGTATGTTTGCCCCTCAAAGGCAATTTGTTGCATGGTGCTAGTGTGCGGTTTGCTCTAGCTCGTGCAGGACATCCCAAATTTCAGTATAGATATGCTCGCGTTCAAAGCCCATCCGGCGCACAACCTCGGTTTGAAAGTCGTTGTAATTAATGTCGCCAATGATCTTTTCCATGCCGCGCATCAGCGACTCGCGGCTGATGGTGGCTTTGAAGGGATAATCTACCACTTCTGGCTCGGTGGGCGAAAGGTCGGGCAGATACTGTTCACGCAGGCGGTTCAGGTCAGCGGCAACGCGGGCGCGAATGGTCAAACAATCCTGGCCGGGTTTTTGGACAATGCTATAAAAGCCGATGGTTGTGAACAGCCACATAAAATCGCTCCTTGGAAAGGAAGGGGTATGTTATTCAGTGTAGTGATTTTGTGGCCTGGCGTCAGGTATCAGGTGTCATTGATTCAGTGGGATAATTGGCAAGTCTATCCGGCGAGGTGCGCTATTCTTGTGTTAGAATCAACCCCAATGACCGAACCTTTGATTTTGCTGGCCTCCAATTCGCCCCGCCGCCGTCAATTGCTGCGTTGGATGGGCATTCCACTGCTCTTTCGGGCAGCCGACCTGGATGAGACCCCGGCTGTTGGAGAAACAGCCCTGGCCTATGTTAGCCGCCTGGCCGGACAGAAGGCACAGGCCGTGGCAAACCATGCTTTGCCGGGCTGGCTGGTGTTGGGTGCCGATACGGTGGTGGTGGATGGTGAGCAATTGCTTGGCAAGCCAGCAGATGAAGCCGATGCGCAACGGATGTTGGTGCAGTTGCGCGGGCGCACGCATCGGGTATGTAGTGCGGTGGCGCTTTATGACCCGCAGAGCGGTCAGCTCTGGCAAACGGCATATTGTGCCGAGGTGCCGATGCGCAATTACACCGAGCAGGAGATTGTGGCCTATATTCGAACGGGGGATGCGATGGATAAGGCCGGGGGCTATGCCATTCAGCACCCTGGTTTTCATCCGGTGGAACAGTTTGTGGATTGTTATGCCTGTGTGGTGGGGCTGCCGCTTTGCCATGTGGCCCTGCTGTTGCACTGGGCCGGACGCAGCCCCCATATTTCTGCTCCGCTTGCCTGTCGGGTGATGCTTGGCTATCGCTGCCCGGTTTTTTCACAGATTTTGCAAGCCCAGGGTATCGAGCCTGGCTACGAATGAGGATACTGGTATGAAACGCTTTCTATGGCTTTTGTTGGTTGTAATTCTGGCTGCCTGTACGACCAGCACGGCAACCATTGCCCCCCCTGAACCGACTCGGACGGTTGAGGTGACATTGCCTGAGCCGGGGGTGACGACGATTCACGCCCCGGATGTTAAAACGGCCGTTGAGCGCTATGTGACGAGCTGGCAGGCGGCAGATTATACGGCCATGTACGAGCAGCTGACCCCGCTCACCCGCGATGCGGTGGCCTTTGAAAAATTTCAACAGGTTCACAGTGATGCGGCCCGGGCGTTGACGATGCAATCCTTCACGGTTGAAATTCTCTCCATCCTCACCAACCCCACTTCTGCTCAGGTGACGTATCGCGTTACGTATGAGACGGCCTTGTTTGGGCCTTTGACGCGCGAGACGCTGATGAATTTGAGCCTGGTAGAGGGCGCCTGGTGGGTGCAGTGGGAGGAGGGGGTGGTGCTGCCCGAATTGCGCGGGGGCAACCGTCTGGTGCTGGATGCCAAAGCGCCGACGCGCGGCAATCTCTATGACCGAGCGGGGCAGGCCCTGGTGGTGCAGACCGATGCTTACGCGCTGGGGCTGGTGCCGGGGCAAATTAACCGCGATCGTGAAGGTACGCTGGTGGCGCGCCTCTCCGATTTGACCGGGCGCACACAGCCCTCGATCCGCGATTCATACAAAGACGCAGCCCCCGATTGGTACATTCCGGTGGGCGAGGCCGCCGCACAGGATGTGGATGCGCAATATGATCTGCTTTCTAGCCTGAGCGGGTTGGTGATGCGCAAATATACCACGCGCTATTACCTCGATTTGGGCGCTGCGGCCCACGTCACGGGCTATGTGCAGCTCATTCCGGCAGAGGAATTGCAGCAATATCAACAGCAGGGCTATGTGGGCGATGAGTGGGTGGGCCGGGCTGGTTTGGAAGATTGGGGCGAGGAGGTGCTGGCGGGGCAGCGGGCCGCTTCGTTGTATGTGGTGGATGCACAGGGGCAATATGTCTCGCGCCTGGCGCAGGTGCCTTCGCAGCCTTCGCAAAACATTTATACGACGTTGGATAAGGATTTGCAAATTGAGGCGCAACGCGCAATTGCTAGTTTTGATGGGGCGATTGTGGTCATGGAGGTGGATACCGGACGGGTTTTGGCGATGGCCTCTTCGCCACGCTTTGACCCGAACCTGTTTGACCCGAACAATTACAACAGTAGCTGGCAGCTTGCTTCCATGCTCGACCCAAACCGTAACCGGCTGCTCAACCGCGCCACGCAGGGTACCTACCCGCTTGGCTCGGTCTTCAAAATCATTAGCATGAGCGCTGCCCTGGAAACCGGTGCGTTTCAAGTGGATGATGTCTATAATTGTGGGCATACCTTCATTGACCTGCCCGGGGTGACGCTGTATGACTGGACATATGAAAAGGAAATTGCGCCAAGCGGTGAGCTGACCCTTTCGCAGGGGCTGATGCGCTCCTGTAACCCCTGGTTCTACCATGTGGGTGTGGAGTTGTTCCGCCTGAATGCCACAACGGCTCTGGCGGATATGGGGCGTGGTTTTGGCCTTGGCAGCCCAACCGGCATTGTGGGGCTGCCCGAAAGCCCGGGCAATATCATTGCCCCAACAACTGATTTTGAGGCGGCACAGCTTGCCATTGGTCAAAGCACTTTGCTCGTTACCCCGCTGCAAGTGGTGGATTTTATTGCTGCAATTGCCAATGGCGGCACGCTCTATCGTCCACAGGTAATTGAAAAGGTTACCACGCCGGATGGTGTGGAGGTTTCTTCTTTCAAGCCGGAGGTGCGCGGGCAGCTTCCTGTTTCAGAGAATACATTGCAGGAGCTGCGCACTGCCATGCGTAGTGTGGTTGCCAACCGCCGCGGCACAGCCTATTACGCCATGGCTGGCGCGCCGGTGCCGATTTATGGCAAAACTGGCACGGCCCAAGACCCGCCCGGCAAGCCGCATGCCTGGTTCGCCGGTTATACGGCGGCTGGCCGCAGCGATCGCCCCGATGTGGCGATTGTGGTGGTGGCCGAAAACGCCGGTGAAGGATCGGAGATTGCTGCTCCCATCTTTCGACGGATGGTGGAGGTGTATTTCAATGGCCGTCCCTCCACCCTCTATCCCTGGGAGTCGGATTACAACATCACCCGCACGCCTTCACCTTCTGAAACGCCTCAGCCATGATTGCCCCTGCTCCTGACCTGGTCTCTGGGCGGTTGGTTGGCTACCGCAGCGGTTTGTTTGTCGTCCTGGTGGAGGAACGCAAAGTGTTTTGCCGGCTGCGGGGGCGATTGAAGCGCGAGCGCAGCGAGGGTGATTTGCTGAGCGTGGGCGATTGGGTGTGGGTGCGTTTGCTGCCGGAAGGCACAGGGCTGATTGAGCGAATTGAGCCGCGGCACAGCGCCCTGGTGCGGCGCGCCCCTTCGGCGCGCGGTGAATATCAACAAGTGCTGGCTGCCAACCTGGATCAGGTGCTGTTGGTGTTTGCCTGCGCACAGCCCGAGCCGCATTTGCGCATGTTAGACCGCTTTTTGGTGATTTGCGAAAAACAGGGTTTGCCGCCGATTTTGGCAGCCAACAAAATTGACCTGGTGGGCAAACGCACGGCGCGGCAGATATTTGGCCTGTATGCCCGTTTGGGCTACACGGTGCTGTATACTTCGGCTGAAGAGGGGACGGGGATTGCCGAACTGCGAGAGCGCATGGATGGCAAGACAACCGGTGTTGCCGGGCCTTCGGGGGTGGGCAAGTCGAGCTTGATTAATGCGGTGCAGCCGGGGTTGGGGCTGGCTGTGCGCGAGACGAGTGTCTGGAGCGGACGCGGCCGGCACACGACGGTGGCGCGCCAGATGTACCCTTTGAGTGGGGGCGGCTTTGTGGTAGACCTGCCGGGGTTGCGCTCGCTTTCATTGTGGGATACGCAGCCGGAAGAATTGGATGGTTACTTTCCCGAGTTGCGTGACCGTGTGGCGCAATGTCAATTTAACGATTGCACACACCAGAGCGAGCCAGGGTGTGCAATTGTGGCGGCGGTGGAAAGTGGCGAGATTGACCCGGAGCGTTACGAATCCTATTTGCGGTTGCGCTTTGGCGACGAGGACTAGGGCAGTTTTTTGGGCCGTCCGCGGCGTGGGTTGTCTGGCGGGTGGTAAGCCGGCGCTGTGATGGAATAGATGGTCGAAATGCGCCGATCCAACATGCGGCTGCGGATTCGCTCATCCATATCTGCCAGCGCAAACGCGCTGGTGACAATCATGGGCAGGCGGGCATTGTAGCGATAGTTAAAGATCTGGTAAAGCTTTTCGCGCGCCCAGGGGGTGGCGCTTTGGGTTCCCAGGTCATCCAAAATTAGCAGGGGGGTTGAGCGCACCTGCTCAAACAGCCGGTCATAGGAGGTGCTGCTGCTAGGGCTGAAGGTGGCGCGCAGGTGGTCGAGCAGGTCGGGGACGACTACAAACACCAGTTTATCGCCCAGGCCAAAGCGGTAATTGCCAATTGCCGCAGCCAGGTGGGTTTTGCCGCAGCCATAGCGCCCGAGCAGCACCAGCCAGCCGGCTGGCTTTTCGGCGAATTGCTGGCAGGCATGAAACACCTTTTCCAGGTTTTGCTTTTCGTCATCGCTCAATGGCTCGCGTTCGCGCAAACTAAAGTTGCCAAAGGTGCGGTCGCTGAGCATGTGCAGGGTGGAGATGGATTCATCGGGCTGTTCGTTGACCGGTGAGCGGTAATCGGGGGCGGTGATGATCACCGTTTTGACCAGTTCCGGGTCGTTTAGCCGGCTGCGGATGCGGTTTTCTACCTGGTTCAAGTCCAGATTGGTGGTCAGGACGGTTGCCAGGCGGTTGACGTAGCGATGGTTGATGATTTGGAAGAGTTTTTCCTGCGCCCAACCGGTTGTGTTTTGGGTGCCAAAATCATCCAGCACCAACAGGCGCACATTGCGAATTTCTTCGAAGCGCTGTTCAAAGGAAGTATCTTCGGCCTGGTAGGAAAAGCGCAGCCAGTCGAGCAGGTCGGGGACGGTGAGGAAGAGGGTTGGCACGTTGAGCGAGACGACCTGATTGGCAATGGCAGCGGCCAGGTGCGTCTTTCCGCAGCCATTGTTTCCCATCAGCAGCAGCCAGCCATCCAGACGGCTGGCAAATTGCTGGGCAAGGTTAAAGGCGAAACGCAGCGATTCGGCTTGCTGATCGGGCAGGCCAAGCCGCCCGCGCTCGTGAAAGGCAGCAAAGGTCATGTGGCCTAGCGCTTCCAGGTTGCTAAACTGATAGAGTTTGCTTTGGGTGCTGCGTTGCACTTCTTCCTGTCGGCAGGAGCAAATTTGCGCTCGGCCAAAATCGGGGTGCGTGATGGGTAAATCCTGGCGCACAAAGCCAATGCCGCCGCAGATGGGGCAGTTGGGGTCGCCGGGCAGGGAAGTGTGGTGCGGCTCAGTGTTCGACGAATTCGCCGAATTCGCCTTCGATGTAGCGCCGAGAAGTTTCTTCAGACTTTCTTCGATGGGATTCATCGCGTCCTTCCTCCTGCCATCGGGTGAGGATGGCTTCGATATACCGCCAGTTGCGTACGTTGCGTTCAACCGCAATGCGCACGGCTTCTTCAATCCAGGGTTCGGGGTAGGTTTCTTCGGCCTCGCGCAGTCGGTCGGCAATGAGCGGGGTGAGCGGGCCGATATTTTCTTCGTATAACTGGAAGATGTTGGGGCGCTGTGTTGCAAGGGTGGGCTGTGTGATGGGGCTGGGCTGCCAGGCGTTTGCCTGCCAGGCCTTCAAGGCTGCGCGCCCGCGCTCCGAGTTGAGGAAGAAAATGGCCTGTTGCAGGTCTTGGCCCTGACGGTTGGCTTGCAGCAACACGCCGCGCCGGACAGCGGCATGAAGCGCCTCGGCCAGGGCGGTTTCTTGTTCTCCGGCGGGGGCCTGCAGGCTGCCAAGCAGGCGGGAATCGCTGGTGTAGTCTTGCCAGCGCAGGGTGCGAGCGTTGCCTTCCTGCTGGTTGAGGGCCCAAAAGGTGTATAACACAACCTTGAGTTCGTTCAGGGTATCTATTTTTGCCAGCAGCTGGGTGAAGAATGCATCGGGGATTGGCACACTGGCCGAACGGGTTGGGAAACCGGCAAAGGGGGTGGGTGGGCGGGTTTTCATCGGCGGCGCAGACCGGGGGCGGGGGGGGCGGGAGCCTGGCCGGGGGCGGCGTTATCAAAACGGGCCAGGTTGTTGAGGAAGACCAGTTCAATGCCGGGGTGGGTGGGGCCATTGCGGTGTTTGGCAACGATGATTTCGGCGATGTTTTGGCGCGGGTTGTCTTTTTCGAGCGCGTCGGGCCGGTTGATGAACATGACAATGTCGGCATCCTGTTCCAGGCTGCCGGATTCGCGCAGGTCGGAGAGCTGTGGGCGCTTATCCGCACGTTGTTCAACCGCCCGCGAAAGCTGTGCCGCAGCCAGGACGGGGACATTTAGCTCGCGCGCCAGCACCTTGAGGTTGCGCGAGATGTAGGAAACTTCCTGGACGCGGTTATCGGAGCGCACATCGCCGGACATGAGTTGCAAATAGTCCACAATGATCAGGTCAAGTTCATGCTCCATGTGCAGGCGGCGGCACTTGGTGCGCAATTGGAGGGGGGTGATGGCCGGGGTGTCATCCAGCCAGATGTGTGTTTCGCCGAGGGTATCAATGGCGTGGGTAAAGATGTCCCACTCATCTTCTTGCAGCTTGCCGGTGCGCAGGCGTTGCGTATCTATGCCGGTTTCCTGGGCGATGATGCGTTGCACAAGCTGCTCGCTGGACATTTCGAGTGAAAACATGGCGACATGCTTTTTGAAGCGCTGAGCGGCGTTTTTGGCAATTGAGAGCAGGAAGCCGGTCTTGCCCATGCCGGGGCGCCCGGCAACGATCAGCAAATCTGATTTTTGCAGGCCGCCGAGCAGCTTATCCAGGTCAATCAGGCCGGTTGGCACGCCATAAATATCGTCGCCGCGCTGTGAGAGCAGGTCTACCCGGTCGTAGTAACTGCTTAGCACGGTTTGGATGGATTGCAGGTCGTGCTGCACGCGGCGTTCGCTGAGGCCAAAAACGGCTTTTTCGGCTTCTTCGATGATGGTATCAACGCTTTGTTGGCGCTGATAGGCGAGGCTTGCCAGGGTGTTTGCGGCAGTCAACATGCGGCGACGGAGCGAGTTTTCTTCAACGATGCGGGCATAGGCCTCGGCATGGAGCGAGGTGGGGGTCTGGTTGATCAGTGCGGTGATGTAGGCGGGGCCACCAACTTCGCTCAGGCGGCTCTTTTTTTCCAGTTCCTGGCAGACGGTGAGAAAATCCACCGCGATCCGTTTTTCGTTCAGTTCCCGGAATGCATCCCAGATCCAACGGTTGCGCACGATGTAGAAATCATCGGCTTGCAAAAATTGGGCAATTTCAAAATATTTTTCGCGGTTGATCAGCACTGCGCCCAGCACAGCCTCTTCCGCTTCGCGGCTGTGTGGCTGCGCCTGCATTTCGAGTGCAGCGGTTTCTTCAGGGGGCAAAACGTCCGACATGGTTAACGGTCTGGTTCCGGTGGGGATGGGGGTTGATCGGGCGATTCGGGGGGCAGGTCATCCAGTTCCAGGTTTTGCAGAAAATCTTCAAAAATGGACAGGCGCTCTTCGCTTTCGGGGCTGCTGGGCTGCGGCTGATTGGCTGGCTCTTGTTGCAGGTCTTGTTCGGGGATGATGCCAGCTATTTTTAGCACTTCTTCAGCAACCAGGATGGGAACATGGGCGCGCACAGCCAGGGCCAGGGCATCGGATGGGCGGCTATCTACCTCAATGACTTGTTCGTTCAATTCAATCACCAGGCTGGCGTAGAAAATATCTTCGCGCAGGGAAATGATTTCAACCCGCAACAGGCGCGCACCCAGGCGGTAGAGGCTGTTCTTGAGCAGGTCGTGGGTTTGGGGGCGGGCCACTTCAATATCTTGCAGGGCAATGGTGATGGCTTCAGCTTCATAGGGGCCAATCCAAATTGGCAGGTAGCGCTCGGCGTTTCGTTCACGCAGAACGACAATGCGCTGCTGATTGGTCAGGCTGACGCGCACACTGTCAATGGTCATTTCAATCATTCGCGACATAAAACGCGCCTCCCGTGGCGGGCGTGTGGGTGTTACAAGGGGCTGAATGGCCCTGGAAGCCCAGGGCCTGTGAATATACGATACTTTATTTTAACACGGTGAGCAACGCGATGCAACAGCCTGCACGCCCCAAACCTTGATTAATTTCCCAGAAAGGTGAGAATCAGTTCGCGATTGCTATACAGGTCAAACAGTGCAATGCCAATTAGCAACAGGCCGCCTGCCAGGTTGACCCAGCGGCTATTTTTGGCAAAGAAGCGCGTCACCCAGCGTTGTGCGGCACCGGCCAAGAACGAAAGCACCAGCAGCGGGGTTCCAAAGCCAAGCCCAAACCAGAAAAAGATGGAGAGCTTGCTGAAGAATTCTCCGGCGGTTAACGAGAAGGCGAACATGCCAACAACCAGCGGCCCTGAACAAGGCAGGGCAATTGGGCCATAGAGCAGCCCGTACAAAAAGGCATTGACGAATGGGTGAGAGAGCGCAGGTACTTTGATGGTGGGAAGCTGCTTGAATGGGTTGATATCCAGTATCAGCAGCACCCCCAGGAGAAGAAGCAGCAGGTCGGCGGTGGGGATGAGGATGGAAAGGGCGCTGCCGATGGAGATGGAAAGCAGCGCAAAAAGCGCGCCGAGGATCAGCATCATTGTCAAGACGCCTGCCAGAACAAATAGGCCGAGCAAGTAGCGCTTGCGGGATGTTGCCAGGCTGGCCTGACCGCCGCTCAGATAGGCCAGGAATCCGGGGTAGAGCGGAAAAACACAGGGGCTGGTCATGGCAAGCAGGCCAAGGGTGAAGGAGGTGAAGATTTCGTCGGCAGACATGGGGGTTTCTCCTGGGGGTGAGATGAAATGGCGTGAGCGGGATTACATTCCTTCGCTCAGGTAGGGTTCAATGATTTTTTGTAGCTCTTCGGCGCTTTTGATGCCGAATGGCAATGGGTGTGCCTGCCCTTTACGGTCAATGATTAAGATGGGGGTTGAGGGTGGGTTGAGGAATTGATCGCCGTAGAGATTGCCAATCTCGCGCGAGACTTCAGCCGGAGCAACGGCGTAGATCCAGTCAAAGCTGTTGTTGGCTGCGTATTGCTGGAGCGAATCGGTGCTGCTGTTGGGGTCAATATCCAGTGCAATGCTGATCAGATCTTTGTTCATGCCCAGCAGGTTATGCAGTTCTTTGACTTGTTTTTGCTGTTTGAGACAATTGGAACACCATTGCGCCATGGTTTCGACCAGAATGACTTTGCCTTGAAAATCGTCAATTTGGAAGGTTTCGCCGCTGGCGGCATGGATCAGGTTGGCTTTGTACCAGGCAGGGGTATCCATCATGGTGGTGTCGGTGGGCTTGTCCATCATGGTGGTGTCGGTAGGCTTATCCATCATGGTGGTGTCGGTGGGCTTGTCCATCATGGTGGTGTCGGTAGGCTTATCCATCATGGTGGTGTCGGTGGGCTTGTCCATCATGGCGGTGTCGGTGGGCTTGTCCATCATGGCGCTGTCGGCGGGTTGCGAGGTAGCACAGGCGCTGAGCAGCAGCGAGAGCGCAAGCAGGATGCTGAAGATGGAAACGGGTTTGTTCATTGGGTTCTCCTTTTGAATAGATTGTGACATAAAAAAAGGATAACCGGCAAGCATTACACAAAAACTGCATAAGGATTACGGGTTTGTGAACAGGGTGGTTTCGCTGGTAAGAATCTTGTAAGAATTGCTTCACGGGCTTGTAAGATTTGGCGTGTATTGTGGATCTGCAACCATTGGATTGATGATAAGATTCTGAAAGTGATGCTTTGTTTAAGCGGGAGGTGGTGTGCGTGATGAATGAGACGATTTTGGTGGTTGAGGATGAGCCGAGTGTCGGCGAGGTGATTCAGCTCTACTTGCGGCGGGCCGGCTATAGCGTGCTTTGGGCAACGGATGGCCGGCGCGCTCTGGATCTATTGGCGGAACAGTTGCCCGCTTTGCTGGTTTTGGATCTGATGCTGCCCGGTGCGGATGGCTGGGAGATTACGCGTTGGGTGCGGGCGCGCAGCGACCTGCCAATCATCATGTTGACGGCGCGCGGCGAGGAGATGGATCGGATTGCTGGCCTGGAGATGGGGGCGGATGATTACATGGTGAAGCCTTTCAGCCCGCAAGAACTGGTCAGTCGGGTGCGGGCCGTGCTGCGTCGGGTGCGGGCGGCCGGGGCGGCAAGCAGTGAACATGCGCTGGTGTTTGATGGCCTGAAAATTGACCCTCAAACACGCCTGGTGACGGTGGCGGGTGAGGAACGCGAACTGACCGGGCGCGAATTCGATTTGTTGTGGCTCTTGGCGCGTCACCCCAGGCAGGTGTTCAGCCGTGAACAGTTGCTGAACCGCGTTTGGGGCGAGACGGAGTATATTGACCCGGGAACGGTGACCGTTCATATCCGCCGTCTGCGCGAAAAGATTGAGGCTGATCCGGCTACCCCACGCCATTTGCAAACTGTGTGGGGGGTTGGGTACAAGTTTGAGCCGTGAGGGTGCAATGAAAAAGTTTTCTCCCATGCCATGGCAGCGTTTTTTGGGCGGTATTTTTACCGTGTTGGTGCTTGGACTGGCATTGTTCACAATCCTGTTTCAGCCGGCTTTGGGCGATTTTGCGCTGATGAGTTTGTTGATGAGCATCACTGCGCTCATCTCGGTTCTGGCAACCTACCTGGCCTATCGCGCCGGGTGGATTACCCGGTCGCCGCGCCTGCGTTGGACATTGATGGGCGGCTATGTTCTGGCGGGTGGGTTGGTGTTTTTAAACGTTTGGGTGACGGCGCGCATGATGTTTGCCAGTGTGCATGATTTGCTGCTGGCAACGGTGTTGCTGGTCTTTGCAACGGGCATTGCTGTGTCGGTTGGTTTTTTTCTTTCGGCTGCGCTCACCGAGCGCATTCAATTGCTGGAGGAGGGGGCGCGCAGTGTGGCGCGCGGCGCACTGGATACGCGCCTGACGGTTCAGGGCCGGGATGAAATGGCGGCCTTGACCGATACGTTTAACCAAATGGTGCAGCAGTTGGATGCTGCTCAACAAAAACAGCGTGAACTGGATGTTTTGCGCCGCGAACTGATTGCCTGGGTGGGGCATGATTTGCGCACGCCGTTGACTTCGATTCGGGCCATTGTGGAGGCGCTGGCAGATGGTGTGGTGGAAGACCCGCAAACTGCGCAGCGCTATTTGCGCACTGCGCAGCAGGATATTCGCACCCTTGCACACTTGATTGATGATTTGTTCGAGATGGCAAAGCTGGATGCCGGCGGATTGCAGCTGGATTTGCAGCCTTGCGCCTGGCAGGATCTGGTTTCTGATACATTGGAGAGCTTTTCGGAGGTGGCGCGGCGCGAGGGGGTGTGCCTGGAAGGACAGGTGGAAGCAGGCCTTGCGGCGGTTTGTTTGGATGGGGTGCGGATTAGCCGGGTGCTTTCTAACCTGGTTGGCAATGCTTTGCGGCACACGCCGGCTGGTGGGCGGGTGACTGTTTCGGCGCGGCGGGTGGGGGAGGATGTGTTGCTGGAAGTGGCGGATACTGGCGAGGGCATTGCCGAGCAAGACCAACCGCACATCTTTGAACGATTTTATCGCGGCGAAAAATCGCGCAGCCGGGCAACGGGCGGTGCGGGGCTTGGCCTATCCATTGCGCGCGGCATCATTGAGGCGCATGGCGGACAGATTGGCCTGCGCAGCAGCCCTGGAGCGGGGGCAACTTTCTTCTTTACCCTGCCGTTTCGTTCAACAGGAGATGCCCAAGCCTGCCAAACACTTCGAAAACCGGCGGCTCATTGGTGACATTGCTGGTGAAGAGGAATAATTCTGCTCCATGCGTATAGCCCCAATCATGCAGCACGCTGGGGATGGAGCCGGTCTTGTGGTAAAAGTCTACCGTATCGCGCGGCAGGTTGCGTTTGAAGAGCGCATCATCCTGGTTGACAAGCAGCATGGATTCGACCCAGGCGCGTTCTTCGGGGCTGAGCTGTCGGATGAGATGGTAGAAATGAATTGCGTCGCGAGCGCAAACCCAGTTATCCAACCCACGGGCGCGGGCCTCATAATCCATTAGCTTGCGTTGCACCTGTGTGCCTTGCAGCCCCAGGGCCTCGCTGAAGACGCGTTCCAGGCGCTCTAGCCCAATGTGGCGCAGCACCAGGTTGGTGCAAAGGTTATCGGAGAGGGCAATCATCAGCAGCAGCACATCCTGATAGGGAAGGCTGCGCCCAGCCAGCAGCCAGGAGAAGCCAGCGCCCTGCACCTGCGGCTCGTCATCCAGGTTGCACAATTCGTGCCGCGAGACCTGTCCGCTGCGTTCCAGGTGAACCCAGGCGAGCAGGATGGGAACTTTGATAATTGAAGCAGAGGGAAAGCGTTCGCGGGTTGCCCAATAGGCAGGCGGCTGTCCCTCGGCCCGGTAATAGAAGGCATAGTCGCAGCCCAGTTTTTGCAGACGGGCCAGGGTGGGTTTGAGGAGCATGGGTTGACCTCCGGAGGGTGAAACGATAGATAAATTATACCTGGAATGTTGGGTGCGAGATAATTTTCTTCCTTTTTCTGCTGATAAATGTCGCTTGGGGTTTGACAGGTGAAAAATTCAGAGTATACTCATTTTATTGTAATTGCATTATAATTGTGCCAAACTCCACCTTAAAACGTTTTTTAACAGAAGGGCAAAATTGCATGGCAGATTTACTGAATGTGCAAGGCCTCGAAACCCAGTTTCGTACTCGTGAGGGCATCGTTCATGCCGTGAATGGTGTGTCTTTGTCGTTGAAAGAGGGTGAAACATTGGGTATTGTCGGTGAGAGCGGCTGCGGCAAAAGCGTCACGATGATGTCCATGCTGCGTCTCATCCCCATGCCGCCTGGCCGGGTGACGGCTGGTACGGCGATGTATCAGGGCAAAGATCTGCTCAAGGTTAGCGATGAGGAAATGCGTCAGGTGCGCGGGGCGCAAATCGCAATGATCTTTCAGGATCCGATGACCTCGTTCAACCCGGTGCTGACGATTGGCCGACAGGTGGCCGAACCTCTGGAGACGCACCTGGGAATGAGCCGCAAACAGGCCTATGAGCGGGTGGCCGAGATGCTGACCCTGGTTGGAATTCCCAACGCCAAGGAACGGCTGAACGATTACCCACACCAGTTTTCGGGTGGAATGCGGCAGCGGGTGATGATTGCCATGGCATTGACCTGCAACCCGCAAATTTTGATTGCGGACGAACCGACAACTGCTTTGGATGTGACCATTCAGGCGCAAATTGTGGAACTGGTGAAGCGGCTGCGTGATGAATTGGGGATGGCAATTATCTGGATTACGCACGATTTGGGGATTGTGGCGGGGATGGCCGAGCGCGTCAATGTTATGTATGCTGGCTACATCATCGAAACAGCTGCTGTGAAGCCTTTGTATGGCAACCCGCAGCACCCCTACACAATGGGTCTGTTGGGCAGCTTGCCGCGCGTGGATATGAGTGACCGCCGCCGCCTGGTTTCCATTGATGGCTTGCCGCCGGTTTTGTATCACAAACCCACGCTTTGCCCATTTGCTCCGCGCTGCAAGTATAAGGTGGAGCGTTGTATGCAAGAGAACCCACCGCTGATGCAGGTTGGGCCTGAACACTTTGCGGCCTGTTGGGTGGATACGACCACGGGAAGGATGCGCGCATGACAAAAGAAGTTTTATTAAAGGTTGAAGGACTGGTCAAGCATTTCCCAATTACCAAGGGCGCCCTGGTGCGTCGGCAGGTGGGGGCTGTGAAAGCAGTGGATGGCTTGAGCTTTAATGTGTATCGTGGCGAGACGCTGGGCCTGGTGGGCGAAAGCGGTTGTGGAAAGTCAACCACTGGACGGGCAATTTTGCAGTTGCACCGCCCAACCGCTGGCGTGGTGGAATTTGAGGGCAAGAACCTGGTGGCAATGCGGGGCGAGGAGTTGCGCCTGATGCGCCGCCGGATGCAGATGATTTTTCAGGACCCGTATGCCAGCCTGAACCCGCGCATGACGGTGGGCGAAATTATTGGCGAGCCATTGATTGTTCATGGCATTATGACCAAAAAAGACTCGGAAAAACGGGTTGAAGAATTGTTGGCGTTGGTGGGGCTGAACCCGGCCTATGCCAACCGCTACCCGCATGAGTTTTCGGGCGGGCAGCGGCAGCGCGTGGGCGTGGCGCGCGCCCTGGCGTTGCAGCCGGCGCTGATTGTGTGCGATGAACCCATTTCGGCTCTGGATGTTTCCATTCAGGCCCAGGTTGTGAACCTGCTGGAAGATTTGCAGAAACAATTTGGCCTCACCTACCTGTTCATTGCCCATGACCTTTCAATGGTGCGGCACATTAGCAACCGGATCGCGGTGATGTATTTGGGCGTGATGGTGGAACTGGCGGACCGCGACGAGTTGTATAACAACCCGCTTCACCCCTACACGCAGGCCTTGCTTTCAGCGGTGCCGATTCCCGACCCGGTGGCCGAAGAAAAACGCCGCCGCCAAATTTTGCAGGGTGAAATTCCGTCGCCCATCAACCCGCCTTCGGGGTGTCGCTTCCGCACGCGCTGCCCGCTGGCGGCTGAAATTTGCGCCCAGGAACGCCCGGCCTGGCGCGAGACTTCAAAGGAACATTTTGTGGCTTGCCACATGGTTAAAGCATGACGAACCATTCTTCCCCCGAAAGGAGGTGAGGCTGAGCGCACCAGGTTTGGAGTCGCTCTCCAGGTCGTTGTTCACAAGATCGAAACAGATCGTAACTTTTTGTTGGAGGAGAAGTTGATGCGTAACAAAGTGTTTGCTCTGATTGTGGTTTTGGTGCTTGCCAGCATGGTGTTGGCTTCCTGCGCCACCCCGACCCCCGAAACGGTGGAAGTTGTTAAAACCGTTGTGGTCGAAAAAGAAGGTCAGACGGTCGTTATCACCGCCACGCCCGAACCTGCCCAACCCGAACCGGTTGAGGCGCCTGTGATGCGCGTGAACCTGGGATCCTTCCCGGATGTGGTTGATCCCCAGAAGTCGTCCTTCGTCAATGAAATTGCTCACCTCAAGCTCATCTACGAAGGCCTGACCCGCCTGGATGAGAACCTCGACACCGTGGCCGGTGCAGCGGAATCGTGGGAATACAATGACGATGCCACGAACCTGACCTTCACCCTGCGCAAGGACCTGAAGTATTCGGATGGCAGCCTGTTGAATGCCGCTCGCTTCCACTATTCCATCATGCGCAATATCAACCCCGAAACCCTGGGCGAATATGCCAGCATCACTGATGAAATCATTGGTGCGGCTGAGTGGCGCGATGGTACGGGCGCTGCCGAAGGTGTTGGCATTCACGCCAAAGACACCGCCGGCAATATCTGCGATGGCGACTATGAAAATGCCGACTGCATCGTTCTGGATATTCAGCTCAAGCAGCCTGCACCTTACTTCCACACGGTCATGTCGTTGTGGGTGACCTTCCCCGCCAAGCAGGAACTGATTGAAGAAGGCGGCGATATCTGGTGGCTTAGCTCCAAGTATCACATTGGTAATGGTCCCTTCGTCGTCCAGACTCTGGAACCGTTTGTGCGCTCTTACTACACCCCGAACGCCAATTACTGGCGCGGTGTGGCAAAGTATGACATCGAATTCCGCTACATCACCGAAGGTGCTGTGGCCTTTGAAGCCTACAAGAACGATGAGTTCGACGTGGTTGGTTTGGGTGCTGAAGACCTGTCCACAGTTCAGTCGGATACCGAGCTGAACCAGCAGGCCAATATCTACCCCGGCTCCTGCACCTATGCCTTCTACATGAACAAGAACAAGCCGCCCTTTGACGATGCCAAAGTGCGCGAGGCCTTCTCGTACGGTACTGATCGCCAGGCCTGGGTGACGGACATCCTCAAGGGCCTCGGCTCGCCGACCCTGACCTGGATCCCCAAGGGCTTCCCGGGCTACGATGAGACCGAAGACCGCTGGCCCTATGACCTGGAAAAGGCCAAGGCCACGATTGCCGAATCAACCTATGGCAGCTTTGAAGCTCTGCCCGAAATCACCCTGACCTTCTCCGGCACGGCCCGCAACAAGGCCCGCTTCGAGTGGCTGGCGAATCAGTGGACGACCAACCTGGGCGTCAAGATTAAGTTGGATCCGGTTGAGCCAACGGCCTACACCGCCCTGACCAAGGAACTGGAAACCCTGCCGCAGGTCTTCTACCTCGGCTGGTGCGCAGACTACCCCGATCCACAAAACTGGCTGTCTGTCTACTGGATGACGACCTCGTCCTTTGCTGCTCGCTATGCTTATAGCAACCCCGACATGGACGCGCTGATGCAAGAAGCCGACAAGACGCTTGACCCTGAGAAGCGCGCCGACCTGTATTTGCAGGCGCAGAAGCTGTTGGTTGGCGATGCGGCTGTGATTATGATGGTTAACAACGTCAATAGCTACCTGATGAAGCCCTGGATCAAGGGCGCCAAGCTGACCCCGATGGATGCCGGCTGGCCGGGTGACATTGACCCATTGTCAATCACGATTGAAAAGTAGTCGCTAAGTCTGTCTGTTTTTGACTGAAGGCCGGGCAGGTTTCGGCCTCGTCCGGCCTTCAGTTCACTCTTATGCCAAGGAATACACTATGTCCACCTTCTTAATTCGGCGGTTTTTGTGGCTCATTCCAGTGTTGTTTGTGGTATCCACAATCACCTTTTTCCTTATGCATGCTGCGCCCGGCGGCCCCTGGGACCGCGATACAACCGCTCGCCAGGTGGATGCCAAAACGCAGAAGCTGCTTTCGGAGTACTATGGACTGGACAAGCCGGTTGTGCTTCAGTTCACGACCTATGTGTTTGGTGGGACAAATTCGAAGGGCCAATTTGTCTGTGGGGCAGTGTGTGGCAACCTGGGCATTTCTTATCGCATGAAAGGCCTCACCATTCAACGTTACCTGTTTTCTCCGCCTGAAGACAGGCCGTTCTGGTATAGCAAGTTTGGCTATTCGCTCCGTTTGGGTGTGTATGCCTTGTTCTTTGCCGTCATTGTGGGGATTCCGGCGGGCATTATTGCAGCGCTCAAGCAGAATACCTGGATAGACTATCTCAGTTTGTTCATTGTCACAATTGGCATTTCGGTGCCAAACTTTGTCATTGCTTTGCTATTAATTCTGGTTTTTGCCAGCGGGTTGGGGTGGGTGAGCATTGTTCCCAATAGCTGGGACCAGGTGGATGTGTGGATTTTGCCGGCGGTGGTGTTGGGCTTTGGCACCATGGCCCGCACTGCCCGGATGACGCGCGCTTCAATGTTGGAGGTGGTGCGGCAGGACTATGTGCGCACGGCGCGCTCGAAAGGCCTGGCGGAGCGCGTGGTGGTCGTTCGGCATATGATCAAGAATGCCTTGATCCCGGTTGTGACGATTCTCGGCCCAGCCCTGGCGGGCCTGGTGACCGGTTCCTTTATTATTGAAAGCATCTTTGGCTTCCCCGGCATGGGGCGGGCCTATGTGACAGCCATTGGTCAGCGCGACTATTCGATGATTATGGGCACTACTCTGGTCTATGCGCTGTTGGTGGCGCTGGCCAATTTGAGCGTGGACATTATGTATGGCTTCTTGGACCCGCGCATTCGTTTGACGGATTAGAGGATTGCTATGACTCAAACAACACTTTCAGATCAAGATAAGGCAAAAATTGCCAGCCTGGATGTGGCGGCACAACCCAAGCGGGATTTGCTGATAGATGCATTTTATCGTTTGCTGCGCAACAAAGCGGCGGTGGCTGGTTTTGTGGTTGTGGTTCTGTTCTTGCTGGTGGCAATCTTTGCCGACTTTCTGTCGCCGCACAATCCGTTGCAAATGAATTCGGGCAAGGGCTATTTGCCGGCCGCCTGGGTTGAAAATTATAATGGCAAATCGGGGGAGATACAGTTCTTATTTGGCACCGATACGCTGGGGCGGGATGTTTTATCTCGCACCATTTACGGGGCGCGCGTTTCGATGGCGGTTGGCTTTTTGCCAACTATGGTGATTTTGATTGTTGGGACGGTGATTGGCATGTTGGCGGGCTACCGAGGCGGTTGGATTGACAACCTGCTGATGCGCATTACCGATGTTGTGTTTGCCTTCCCTGACTTGCTGTTCTTCATTATTGTCACAATTGCCTTGCGCGATACGCCCATTGGACAATTAATGAACGGGCTGTTCCTGCTCTTCTTTGCCCTGGCCCTGGTCAATTGGGTTGGCCTGGCGCGCGTGGTGCGTGGGCAGGTGCTTTCGCTGAAGGAGAAGGAATTTGTTGAGGCGGCACGCTGCATTGGCGCTTCGGATGGGCGGATTATGTTCAAGCACATTCTGCCCAATTCGCTTGGCCCGATCATTATTATCGCTGCTTTGACCATCCCCGGCATGATCATCACCGAGGCCATTTTGGGCTACCTGGGCCTGGGCCTGCGCCCGCCAACCAACCCGAATGACCTGCCTGTTTTCATCACCAGTTGGGGTGACTTGATGCTGCAAGGGCAGCAGGCAATTCGCACGCAGCCCTGGCTGCTGCTGGCCCCGGCGAGCTGCGTTTCATTGGTGGTGTTGGCCTTCACCTTCCTGGGCGATGGCCTGCGCGATGCGCTGGATCCGCGCTTGCAGGGTTCCTGATTGTTTTCTGTGCTGGTTATGCGCCGGTCTCTCAAACGAGAGACCGGTTTTTTTGTCTTGCGGGGTGTTATAATGCGGTACAACTTTTTGGATGGAGTTTTGCGGATGTTCAAACGCTTGTTTTTCCTCAGCTTATTCGTGGTTGTGCTGCTGGCTGGTTGTCAGACGGGGCCTTTGCCAACGGCTACACAAGCATTGCCGCCCAGCCCGTTGCCACCAACGGCTACGCCGCTGCCCAGCCCAACCCCAACCCCCACGCCGCGCGTTCTGACTGTTTGCCTGGGCGAGGAGCCGCAGACACTGTACCTGTACCAGAGTGCGGCGCGCAGTATGTGGGCTGTGTTGGAGGCAATCTATGATGGGCCAGTGGACACACGCAACGGTCAATCGGTGGCGGTGATTTTGGAAAAGCTGCCTGCTCTGGCGGATGGTGATGCACTCTATCAACCGGTGACAGTCAACCCGGGCGATGAGTTGCTGGATGCGGATGGTAATTTGAGCGTTTTGGCGCAGGGGGTGCGCTATTTGCCCTCTGGTTGCACCGCTCAGGACTGCGCCCTGGCCTGGGATGGCAAAGCCGCAGTGGAGATGGATGCCCTGACGCTCACTTTTCGCTTGTTGCCGGGGCTGAAATGGGCCGATGGTGTGCCGCTGACGGCTGCCGATTCGGTTTATTCCTTTCAGGTTTCGGCGGATGTGAATACGCCGGTCAACAAACGCATGGTGGACCGCACCGCAGCCTACACCGCCCTTGACCCAAACACAGTCCAATGGGTGGGCAAGCCGGGGTACCGCAGTGCGCGCTTTGCTGAGGCGTTTTGGATTCCGCTGCCGCAGCATCTCTATGGAAATTACACTGCTGAGCAATTGCTGAGCGCGGAGGAAGTGACCCGCCGACCGTTGGGCTGGGGGCCATATCAAATTGTGGAGTGGGTGGCGGGTGATCACATCACATTGCAGGCCAACCCCAATTACTTCCGGGCTGCTGAAGGGCTGCCCTATTTTGATGCTCTGGTGTATCGCTTTTTGGGAGCCCAACCGGATAATGGTTTGGCGGCGCTATTGAACGGCGAATGCGATATGCTTGATCAATCCATTGACCTGGAAAGTCAAATCGAGCGCTTGCTGCGCGGTCAGCAGAACAAGGAACTGGCACTGTGGGTGGGGCAGGGGCCGGAGATGGAGATGTTGCATTTTGGCATTCGGCCAGCGGTTTATGACGATGGCTCGGTGCTGCCTGGTAGCGACCGGCCCGATTATTTTGGTGACCTGCGGGTGCGTCAGGCAATTGCGCAGTGTGTGGACCGGCAGGCATTGAGCAAGACCTTGTTGGGTGGTTTGGCCGAGGTGCCAACCGGCTTTTATCCGCAGGGACACCCATTGTTTGATGAAACGCTGCAAGCCTGGCCCTATGACCCGTCCGCTGCAACAGCCCTGTTGGAAGAGGTGGGGTGGAAGGAGAGTGATGGCGATGTGAACACGCCGCGCCTGGCCGAAGGGGTGAAGAATGTGCCAAATGGCACGCCGTTTTCGGTGCAGTATGTAACGCCGGCCGGCGGGCGCTCGGAACGGGCGGCGATGTTCGTGGCGGTTTCGCTGGCGCAGTGTGGCATTCAGGTGAATGTGTTGCCGGTTTCTCCGGCGGCGCTGTATGCATCTGGGCCGGATGGGGTTTTGTTTGGGCGCGCCTTTGAACTGGCGCAGTTTTCCTGGTCGTTGGGGCGTGTGGCCCCCTGTACATTATATGAAAGCGGGCAGCTTCCCACGCAGGCCAACGCCTGGCTGGGCGGGAACATTGTCGGCTACATTAACCCAGATTATGATGCGGCCTGTCGGGCGGCGCGCCTGACCTTGCCAGAAGAAGGGTCCTATTTGTCGGCGCAGGCAGGGGTGCAGGCTCTCTATGTCCAGGATCTGCCGGCGCTGCCGCTCTATTTTCGCCCGCGTTTGAACGTCTCGCGGCCCGATTTGTGTGGTTTTATGATGGATGTTGGCGGGCGGAGCGAATTTTGGAGCCTGGAGGAATGGAAAACAGGTGCCGTTTGTACGCCTTGAAACGGGCAGAATTTTTCTTGACAAGGTTTTTGGATTATGCTATAGTAACCTTCAATCAGTCTTAAAACCGGCTGAGATCTTGCCCTTGATTGGGCAGTAAATAGTTTTCAACCTCTAGCTGCGAGCTTAAAAGGAGGTGATGTCCCCCCCGAACGAGATGGATGTTGTATGTACGTTTGTGTCACTCACCCTATTTTCTAACCTTTGTTGGAGGAGAAAGAAAAAATGAAGAAGTTCATGATTGTTATGGGGCTGCTGATGGTTGCAGCGATGGTGCTTTCTGCATGCACCCCCACCATCCAGACGGTCGAAGTTGTTAAGACCGAAGTGGTTGTTCAGACGCAGGTTGTCGAAACCGTTAAGACCGAAGTGGTCGAAGTTATCAAGACCCCCGAACCCATTGATCGCAATGGCGCCTGGGTAGACCGTGTGGTCATGATCGAAGAAGGTTCGCAGGAAGCTGCTGTGACCCGTATCAAAGCTGGTGAAATTGATATCTACGCCTTCACCTGCGACGATGCGAATGTCTTCGAAACGGTTAAAGCCGATGCCGATTTGAGCTACGTCACCTCGTTTGGTACCTACAACGAATTGACCTTCAACCCGGTTGGCCCCGAATTCACCGATGGCCGCCTGAACCCCTTCAGCAGCCCGAAGATCCGCGAAGCCATGAACTGGCTGGTGGATCGCGACTACATCGTTCAGGAAATCCTCAGTGGTTTGGCAACGGCCAAATTCCTGCCCATCACCGCCGCGTTCCCGGACTATGCCCGCTACGTGGCCGATGTGCGCAAGCTGGAAGCCTTCTATGCCTATAATCCTGAGAAGGCCAAGGAAGTGATTGATGCTGAAATGACCACCCTGGGCGCCACGCTCAAGGACGGCAAGTGGTCCTACAAGGATGCCCCGGTCACCATCATCTTCCTGATGCGCACCGAAGACGAACGCAAGACGATTGGTGACTATGTTGCCAATCAGCTCGAGACGGTTGGTTTCACTGTGGACCGCCAGTACAAGACCCGCTCCGAAGCCTCCCCGATTTGGGTTGGTAGCGATCCGGCGGAAGGTCAGTGGCATGTCTACACCGGCGGCTGGATCACCACCGCTGTGAGCCGCGATCAGGGCAGCAACTTCAGCTTCTTCTACACCCCGCGCGACTACCCGATTGCTCTGCACCAGGCCTACACCCCCACCCAGGAATTCGACGATTTGGCGCTCAAGCTGCGCAACAATGACTTCGTGACGATGGAAGAACGCGATGGCTACTTCCAGCAGGCGATGGAATTGGCGCTGCAAGATTCCGTCCGCGTTTGGCTGGTGGATCAGGTGAGCTTTGCCCCGATGAATGCCAAAGCCCAGGTGACCTATGACCTGGCTGGCTCGATCTCCGGTGCGCAGTTGTGGCCCTTCACCGTCCGCTTCAAGGAAGAAGTCGGCGGCACGATTCGGATTGCTCAGCCCGGTTTGCTGGTTGATCCCTGGAACCCGGTTGCCGGTAGCAACTGGATCTACGACTCGATGCCGATCCGCGCCACGAGCGACTGGGGCGTCATCTACGATCCCTACACCGGTCTCGTGCGCCCACAGCGCATTGAAAAGGCCGAGGTTGTGGCCGAAGAAGGCCTGCCCATGACCAAGACCCTCGACTGGGTTGACCTGAAATTCGAAAAGGAAATCAAGGTCCCCGCTGAAGCCTGGGTGGATTGGGATCCGATCAATCAGGTCTTCATCACCGCTGGTGAAAAATACGGCGCCGACCTGCCGACCGCCAAGACCAAGGTCACCGTCTACTACCCGGCTGACCTGTACAACATGAAATGGCACGATGGCAGCAATGTCTCCGTTGGCGACTTCGTGATGAATATGATCACGACCTTTGACTACGGCAAGACCGACAGCCCGATGTACGATGCCGCAGCTGGCGAAAGCCTGGATGCCTTCCTGGCGCACTTCAAGGGTGTGCAGGTTGTTTCCACCGATCCGTTGGTCATCGTCACCTACGATGATCTGTATCAGCTGGATGCGGAATTGACCGTCACCTCCTGGTGGCCGCAGTACACCTATGGCCCCGGCCCGTGGCACACCGTTGGTTTGGGCATGCTGCCCGAATTGAATGGTGAACTGGCCTTCAGCGCCGACAAGGCGACCGAGAAGGAAATTGAGTGGACCAGCTTTGTCAGTGGCCCAAGCCTCGAGATCCTGAAGAAGTACTTGAATGGCACCGAAGAAGGCGCCGAGACCCCGATTACGGGCGCCAAGGCCGACAACTACATCCCCTTCGCTGCGACGATGGGCGAATATGTGACGGCTGAAGAAGCGACTGCCCGCTGGGCCAACCTGGCCGAGTGGTACGCCATCCAGGGTCACTTCTGGGTTGGTGCTGGTCCCTTCTACCTGAACAAAGTCTTCCCCGTGGAAGGCACCCTGACCCTCGATCGCTATGAGGACTACCCCGATTCTGCCAACAAGTGGGCTGGCTTTGGCGAGCCCAAACTGGCGACCGTGGAAGTGGATGGCCCCGGCTCGGTGACGATTGGCAACGAAGCGAGCTTCGATGTCTTCGTGACCTTCAAGGACGAGGCCTATCCGGCGGCTGAACTCGGTCAGGTTAAGTTCTTGCTCTTCAACGCCAAGAATGAACTGGTTGCGACGGCGGATGCTGTTTCTGTATCCGATGGTCAATATCAGGTTGTCCTGAGCGCCGATGTGACCAAGGGCCTGGAAGCTGGCTCGAACAAGATCGAAGTGGCTGTTTCGCCGTTGTTGGTGAGCTCGCCCTCCTTCGCAACCTTTGAGTTCGTGACGGTTGCTCCCTAGTTCTGGTTAAGTTTGCTAAATCTGATAGGGGCAGCAATGCCCCTATCAGATTTCTATCCTGCTTCCCCCGGAGAGCCAAAGTACCATGAGTGAAGAACCCAAAGTTCCTGCGTCGAATGCGCAGACCCCGTCCAAGAAGAAAAGCGGGCAAAGCGCTTTGGCGCGCGTCGGGCGATATGCGCTGGTCAGGCTTGTAACCCTGCTGATAACAATTACACTCGGGGTTTACCTGACGATCTTGATTGCCAACATGGGTGGTTATGTAGATGAAATTCGGCGCGGCGAAATCCGCGAAGCAGTTTCATTGCGCATCATGAACGACCCCGTGTTGAAGAACCTTCCGGCTGAGGTGCGCGCCGAACAAATGCAGGGCCTGATTGACCTGGAAGAAAAGAAAGCCGGGTTGGACCGGCCTTTTATGGTGCGCAGTGTCTCGTTTTTGCAAGGTGCAATGACCTTGAACCTGGGACGCGCTGAACGCATGTCCAGTGATTCGGGCTCCCGCCAGGTGCGGCTCATCATTTTGGAGCGCCTGCCAACGACGCTGATGTTATTTGGCACAACGGGCCTGCTCTTGTTCTTTGTCGAGCTGTTTTTGGCCCTCTTCCTTTCCCGGCGCTATGGCTCTATCTTTGATAAAATCATTGTTGCCATGGCACCAACTTCGGCGGCACCGGGCTGGTTTTACGGCATTTTCTTGATTCTGATTTTTGCCGCACTGCTCAAATGGTTGCCATTTGGCGGTATGGTGGATGCGCCCCCGCCAGAAGACAAGTTCCAATACTTCTTGAGCGTGCTTAAGCATATGGCGCTGCCGATGATGGCGATTGGCATCAGTCAGACCTTCCTCAGCACCTTCACCTGGCGCACCTTCTTCCTGATTTATTCCAGTGAAGACTATGTGGAAATGGCCAAGGCCAAGGGTCTGAACTCGCGCGATATTGAACGCCGCTATGTGCTGCGCCCAACCCTGCCGACGATCATCACCAGTTTTGCCCTGACCTTGATTGGGCTTTGGTCAGGTGCCCCAATCTTTGAAACGGTGTTTGGCTGGCCGGGGCTGGGACGGGTGTTGTATCAGGCTGTGACTTTGTATGACACGGCGGTGATTGTCGCCTCGACCGTGATTTTTGCTTACCTGCTTGCCATCACGGTTTTCTTGCTCGACTTTATCTACGCCCTGGTTGATCCTCGGGTGAAGATTGGCGAAGGGGCAAAATCATGAAAAACCTGAAGAATAATTTGCGTGAACTTGCCCGTTACCCCTCAGCAATTGCCGGTGGGGTCATCATCCTCATTCTGCTGCTCATTTCCGTCTATGCGGTGGTTTCGATCCCTTATAACGAGGCGCTGCGGTTGTGGCGGGGCGGTGAGGATATCTGGTATAAGAACCCCAAGAATGCTGCACCGATTTGGGTCAACTGGTTCACCACGACCAAGAAATCTGAGACGATCTTCTTTAGCACGCTGGAAGACCCGACGCTGAAAACGGTAACGGTGGACTCTTCGGGCTTTAACCGCTTCGAAATCATCTTGCCGATTGAGTATGATTCGGACGAGTTCCCCAAAGACATGTCCATGTATTTCAAGGCGGACTATGCCGAGAAACAGCCGCATGTTTCCATTACCATGCTAACCCCCGATGGACGTGAGTTGCGGGTGGGCGATTTCTCAATCAAGAGCACCCAAACCTTCCGTCCGCCGCAGGATGAGCGCCTGACGCGCCGCCTGGGCGGCCTGACGGCCGAGAAGGGCCTGTTTAACGACCCGAACGCGACCAAGGAAAACCCAATACCGCTCAAAGGTTACTATCAGCTTAAGATCGAAGGTTTCACCTTTGAGAAAGATAACGATATGGATGTTGAGCTGGTGCTATATGGCAACCTGGCGGGTTGGGCTGGCACCGATCACATGCGCCGCGACCTGGGCGTTGCTCTGTTGTGGGGCACGCCGGTGGCGCTGGCCTTTGGTTTGCTGGCTGCGCTTGGCACAACCTTGACGACGATGTCCATTTCGGGTGTTGCGACCTGGTTTGGTGGCGTGGTGGATGAAATCATTCAGCGCATCACCGAAGTCAATATGATGCTGCCCTTCCTGCCGATTCTGATTATGATCAGCACCTTCTATTCCCGCAGCATCTGGGTTATTTTGGGGGCTACGATTCTGCTCAGCATTTTTGGCTCGGCGATTAAGACCTACCGGGCTGTGTTTATGCAGATTAAAGAGTCACCCTATATTGAGGCTGCCCGTTCTTATGGCGCAAGCGATGCACGGATCATCTTCCAATACTTGATCCCGCGCATCATCCCGCTTATCATCCCACAATTGGTGGTGTTGATTCCGTCGTTTGTGTTTCTTGAGGCCTCATTGGCTGTGCTGGGTCTGGGTGACCCGGTGCTGCCGACCTGGGGTAAGATCATCAATGATGCACAGGCGAATGGGGCGCTCTATCAGGCGCAGTATTACTGGGTGCTGGAACCGGCGGTTCTGCTGGTTGTGACCGGTTTGGCCTTTGCAATGGTTGGGTTTGCGCTCGACCGCATCTTCAATCCCAGACTACGGGAGCTGTAAACCATGGCACAGAATCACAAGTTACTGCATGTTGAAAAACTTTTGTTGCATTTCCGCACCTCGCACGGGCCCGTGCAGGCCGTAGATGGGATTGACCTTGACCTGGATTTTGGTCGTTCAATGGTCATTCTGGGCGAATCGGGCTGCGGCAAAAGCTCCATGGCGAAGGCGATGATGCGCTTGCTGCCGCGCAACGTGGCGGCATATTCGGGCAAGCTCTATCTGGATGGCAATGAGCTGATGGGCCTCAACGATGAGGATTATCGGCAAAATGTGCGCTGGGCGCAAATTTCTATGGTGCCGCAGGCAGCCATGAACGCCCTGAACCCGGTTTTGAAGGTCGGTGACCAGGTTGCCGAACCGGCGCTGATTCACATGGGCATTAAGAAGGCCGAGGCGTTTGCCCTGGTGCGAAAAATGTTCCAGTATGTGGGTGTGCCAGAAGATTTCATTGGCCGCTATGCCTTTGAGTTGAGCGGTGGGATGCGTCAACGTGTGGCGATTGCCATGTCGTTGATTACATCGCCAAAACTGATTGTGCTGGACGAGCCGACTTCGGCATTGGACGTTTTGACTCAGGCCAACATCATGAACGTTCTCAAGCAGATTAAGAAGAGCCTGGGGACGAGCTTCATCCTCATCACGCACGACATTGCCACATCCAGCGAACTGGCGGATGAGGTGGCGGTGATGTATGCCGGGCAAATTGTGGAAGTGAACGATGCCTTCCACTTCTTTGCTTCGCCGCTGCATCCCTACTCGCAAAAATTGATGGCGAGTGTGCCGCGCTTGCGCGGGCAGCAAGAGCTGGAATTCATCACCGGTCAACCGCCTAGCTTGCTCAACCCTCCCTCTGGCTGCCGTTTTGCGGCGCGCTGCCCCAAAGCGTTTGATAAGTGCAAAGAGGAACCGCCAACCGTCAACAAAGATGGGCGGCTGGTTAAGTGTTGGTTATATACTGCGTAGGAGAGGAGCAAAGCATGACGGATCAAGTGTTGACCAATGCAACAGCCCAAACAGCCAAGGCGGATTCCCGCCCGGTGTTGCTTTCGGTGCAGGATCTGCGAGTTTGGTTTGAACTGCGCCGCTTTGGCCTGGGCCATGCCGGCTATGTGCGGGCGGTGGATGGGGTCAAATTTGACCTGCATCAGGGCGAGGCGATTGCTGTGGTGGGCGAAAGCGGCTGCGGCAAGTCGAGCCTGATGAAGGCCATCCTCTCGCTTTACAAACCAACGCAGGGAAGGATTGTTTTTGAGGACAAGGACCTTTCAGAAATGGGTCGTCCTGGCATTCGCTGGTATCGCTCACAGGTTGGTTATGTGCAGCAAGACCCCTACGGTGCCCTGGCGCCTTTTATGACGGTCAAACGCATTTTGGAAGAGCCATTGATCATTAATGGCGTCAAGAACGCGGCGGAACGCGAACAGCGCATCCTTAAGGCAATGGAAGAGGTGAAACTCTTCCCGCAAAGTGATTACCTGGGCAAGTTCCCGCATATGCTCAGCGGTGGGCAGCAGCAGCGCGTGGTGATTGCACGCTCGATGCTACTTGGCCCCAAACTGCTGGTGGCGGATGAACCGGTTTCGATGTTGGATGCTTCGGTGCGGGTTGAAATTCTCAAGCTGCTGCGCGGCTTGCAGGAACGTTACAACCTGGCGGTGATTTATATCACTCACGACCTTTCAACCGTGCGCTATTTCTCCGAGCGCATCTTCGTCATGTATGCCGGGCAGCTGGTTGAAAAGGCGCCCGTGGATCGGCTGATTAACAACCCGCAGCACCCCTACACGCTGGCGCTGCTTTCGGCCACCTCGGACCCCGATGCCAACAATGCCCTGGTGATGCGTGACGTGCCGCCGGGCGAACCGCCTAGCCTGGTCAAGCCGCCCAGCGGCTGCCATTTCCACCCGCGCTGCGCCCACATGATCAAGGGCGTGTGCGACGTGAAGGACCCTGTGGACTTTGAAACAGAACCAGGGCATTTTGTCTCTTGCTGGTTGTACGACAAGAAATGAACATCATTCGAAAAGACCCCCGTTTGATTCTGGTAATTGGGTTTGTGCTGGTGCTGGCAGGCGCCGTGCTGCCCTGGTTGATGGTGATGCAGGTCATCCCTTCAACTTTTTTCCTGAATTTCTTTTCGTTTGGCTGTACGGTGGCCGGCCTGATGCTGGGAATCGTTGGCGCGGCGTACTATGCCCGCCCGCAGCGCGACGAATGAGCCGGGGGTTGTGATGTGTTGGGGTGCGGCAGCGCCGGTGGGCTGATCAGGGCCTTTCCGATTCTGCCGCACCTTTGATTTGAGAGGAACTCAGATAGAGGGCGTATGGCACAGAAACGAATTTTGATTGTTGAAGACTCGATGGACCTTGGGCGATTGCTGGCAATGACCTTCACCGATCTTGGCCCCGAATTGCAGGTGATTCACATGCGTTCGGCAGAGGAAGCGATCCTGGAGACGGGCAAGCATTCCTTTGATCTGGTCCTGGCCGATGTGCGTTTGCCTGGCATGACCGGGTTTGAAATGGCGCGTAAGCTGCGCAAACGTTTCCCTGACCTGCCCTTGATTATGATGAGTGGAATGCAGGATGAGCGGAACCGCAAACAGGCTCAGGAAGTGGGGGCCGAGGCCTTTCTTGCCAAGCCATTGGATATGCCAGCCTTGATTGAGCTGGTGCAGCGGGTGCTGGGCCTGGGTGGTCAACCGCCGGCTGTGGAAGCACCGGTGACGGTGACAACGCCTGAACCCGAGGAGAAGAAGAGCGCACTGCCTGCTGAACCGGTTGTTCACGTTGAAAAAAAGCTCCTTCCTCCTCAACTGGCACAGGTGATGGAGAAGCTGCACATTGAGGCCGGCGCGCTGGCTGTGGCCCTTTTGGATGCTGAAGGACAGGTGGTGACGGGGGCGGGCGAGTTCCCCATGCTTAACTTTGAGCATGAATGGGCAATGGCAATTTTGGCGGCGGTCTCTTCCAGTGGGCAGATTTCAACCTTGATGGGCGTTCATTCTCGGCAGGAGCTGTTGGCACTCCAGGGGGTGGCCTATGATATGCTGATTTTGCCTGCCGGAGAATTTGCGCTGGTGCTGATTTTGCCTGCCGGGCGCAGTGTCTTGCGCCTGGCGGTTGCGGTTGAAGAAGCTCGCCTGGCCCGGCAAGACTTGCTGCTGATGCTGGGTGTTCCGGCTGCGGTTTCGACCGATGAGACCGATTTGCTCGGGGCATTGGCGGCCTTTGATGCACAGCGCCCCGCCCCCACCCCGGCTCCGGTTGAGCCAGACCCCATCCCCGATGACCCTGTCGCTGCCGAGGCCCTGGCTGCTTTGCTGGCCCAGGCTGCGCCGGCGCGTACATCGGACCCCAATTCGTTTTGGGAAGATGCTGTGCAGTCGAAAAAAGGCATGGTTACCAACCCGGATGTCATTACCTATGAGCAGGCTGTCCAGCTTGGGCTGGCACCTGCCCCGGATGATGAGCAAAAATAATCCGCCGAGGTCAACTGCTATTTGTGTTGGCCGCAGGAGAGAAGGCTTTTTCGGGCAGATGATAATCCTGCCGGTAATTCGTTGCCAATCTGCCCGATTTGTGTTAAAATCGGACTGCAATTGGGGCATGGTGCAACGGCAGCACACCAGACTTTGGATCTGTGGATCTTGGTTCGAATCCAGGTGCCCCAGCTACGTACGACCTGGAACAGGAAACCCTATTTTGGCCGAGGCATGGAAGGATGTTGGAGAGTGACTCTTTTTCTTTTCTCCTACTTCCCAAGTGCCTGGTTTCTTTTTAAGGAGCAGAAATGAGCGTTCGTGCAATTTTGCTGGCTGCCGGGCATGGCACGCGGATGAAATCGGACCTGCCCAAGATGCTGCATCTCCTGGCTGGTAAACCATTGGTGATGCATGCCCTGGATGCGGTGCGTGGGCTGGATGAGCATCCCATGGTGGTGGTGGGCCATGGCGAAGATGCGGTGCGCCGGGTGGTGGGTCGGGCGGCCGATTTTGTAATTCAGGAACAGCAGCTTGGCACAGGCCATGCTGTTTTAGCGGCTGAGGCGCAGGTGCGCGGTCAGAGTGATTGGGTGCTGGTGACTTATGCGGATATGCCATTGCTCCGGCCCGAGACGATTGCTCGCCTGGTGCAAGCGCAGCAGCAGAGCGATGCCGTGATGACGATGCTGACCGTTGAACTGCCCGACCCGCATGGCTTTGGCCGTGTGGTGCGCGCCGAAGATGGCCGGGTGCTGGCAATTGTTGAGGATGCTGTGGCAACGCCGCAACAGAAGGCCATCCGTGAATTGAATGCGAGTGTCTATTGCTTTCGCTCTGAGTGGCTCTGGGAGGCCTTACACCGCATTCAGGTTTCCCCCAGGGGAGAATATTATTTGACCGATGTGGTTGAGATTGCGGTGCGCGATGGGGCGCGGGTGCAGGCCCTTTGCACCGAGGATGTGACCGAGGCGGTGGGAATTAACAACCGTCTTCATCTGGCTGAGGCCGAAATGATTCTGCGCCGCCGCATCAATGAACACTGGATGATGGAAGGTGTCACGCTGCTCGACCCGGCAACGACTTACATTGGTGCCGAGGTGCAAATTGGCCGCGATACGGTGCTGCATCCCAACACGCATTTGTGTGGCAAGACGGTGATTGGCAGCGGATGTCAGATTGGCCCGAATACGATTTTGGAGAGTGTGACGGTTGGCAATCAGTGTACCTTGTTGGCTTCGGTGGCTGAATTTGCGGTGCTGGAAGATGGTGTTACCATGGGGCCGTTTTGTCACTTGCGCAAGGGAGCTCATTTGGGGCGCGGGGTGCATTTGGGGAACTTTGGCGAGGTGAAAGATTCTTACCTTGCACCAGGGGTCAAGATGGGGCATTTCTCCTATATCGGCAATGCGACGATTGGTGAAAACGTCAATATTGGGGCTGGAACGATTACTTGCAATTATGATGGGCAGCACAAGCACCCAACGACAATTGGGGCGGATGTCTTTTTGGGCAGCGATACCA
This sequence comes from uncultured Anaerolinea sp., assembly GCA_964453115.1. GTDB lineage: Bacteria > Chloroflexota > Anaerolineae > Anaerolineales > Anaerolineaceae > JAIWNK01. The sequence continues at coordinate 148,456 of CAYVRT010000003.1, forward strand.
TGCTCGTGGCCCCCGTGACGCTGGGCGAGGGGGCGCGCACTGGCGCTGGGGCTGTGGTGACGCACGATGTGCCGCCCGGCGAGGTGGTGGTGGGGGTGCCAGCGCGTAAACTTTCGCAAAAGAAAGAGGCGCATGGATAGTCCCTGGTTTTGGGCAGTGTTGGGTTTGTTGTTGGGGCTGGATTTGTTGTTCGCGGCCCTGCGTTCCAGTTTGGTGAATGCTCGTCAGGCGCAATTGCTGGACCTGCGCCCTTTGCAGCCGCGTCGGGTGGACCGTACGCTGGCATTGTTACAGCGCCCGCATTTGCGCGCAACCCTGCGTTTGTTGTTGGCTGGTGTGCATCTTTTGCTGGGCGTACAGGTAGGTTTTGCTTTGGCTACCTTGCTGCGCTTCGAAACAGCCGATTGGCTGCCCTGGCTGGTGGGCGGCGGGGTTTTGTTGGGCGTGTTTGGGGTGGCTGTGTGCGAATTTGGCGTTGAGCGCTTTGTGTTGCGCTCACCGGAACGGGCCGCACTGCACCTGACTGGCCTGGCAATTGGGTTGGATGGGCTGTTGCGCCCGTTGACCCAAATTTTGATGGCTATTTTGGGCATGCCCATGCAGCTGGAACGCGGCGCTTCGGGTGTGACCGAGGATGGGCTGAAAGATTGGGTGGAGCAGGATGCCCCGCAAGGTGGGCTGGAAAAAGAAGAACGGCAGATGATTTACTCCATCTTTCAGTTTGGTGATACCATTTGTCGCGAGATTATGGTGCCGCGCATGGATGTGATGGCGCTCAATGTGGATGCGCCGCTCTCTGAGGCGGTGCGGACGGTGATACAATCCGGGCATTCCCGGTTACCGGTCTATGAAGATGCAATTGATAACGTTCTTGGGCTGCTCTATGCCAAAGATTTGCTCAAGGCACAGTTGCAAGGAGAGCCGACGACCGGTTTACGATCCTTGTTGCGCCCGGCTTTTTTTGTCCCCGAATCGAAAAAGGTGGATGACCTGTTGCGCGAGATGCAGGCGCGACGTTTTCATATGGCGGTGGTGGTGGATGAGTATGGTGGGATGGCCGGGTTGGTGACAATGGAGGATATTGTTGAGGAAATTGTAGGTGAAATTCGCGATGAGTATGATCAGAGCGAGGAATTGTTTTGCCAGCAAGTGGGGACGGATGAATTCTTGCTGCATGGGCGATTGGATGTGGAGGATGTGAATGCCGCGCTGGATGTGCATCTCACGCGCGAGCTTTCTGATACGCTGGGCGGGTATATTTACAGTCAGATTGGACGGGTGCCGATTGAAGGTGAACAGCTCTTGCTGGAAGGCTGGCTGTTGACGATGGAGGTTGTCACCGAGCGCCGAATTCGCCAGGTGCGGGCGGCGCGTAAGCCAAACAACGATGTGGAAAAAGAGGAAGGAGACTCTCATGCTGACGGATGATATGCGCCAGACCCTGGTTCAGGCAGCAAGGATTGCCCGCCGTTGGGCGTATGCGCCCTATTCGCATTATGCCGTAGGTGCTGCTTTGTTGACCCGTTCGGGCAAGATGTATGACGGGGTGAATATTGAGAATGCGGCCTACCCGGATGGGATTTGCGCCGAACGGGTGGCGGTGTTTAAGGCGGTTTCGGAAGGGGAACTGGAGTTTGTGGCGGTGGCGGTGGTAACAGCCAATGGTGGCTCTCCGTGTGGTTCTTGTCGGCAGGTGCTGGCCGAATTTGGGTTGGAGACGATTGTGCTGCTTGCCAATGACCAGGGCCAGATTCAACTGGAGACGACGGTCGCCGGGCTGCTGCCAGGGGCCTTCACGCCGCAACACCTCAAGCCAGGTGAGGGCTGATCGGTTATGCCAGAACTGCCGCGCAGCCTGCGCGTGGAGGCTGTTGTGCTGCGGCACAGCGATTGGGGCGAAGCAGACCGTTTGCTCACGCTCTACACGCGCGAGGCGGGCAAACTGCGGGCGATTGCCAAAGGGGTGCGGCGGCTGCGTTCGCGCAAGGCCGGGCATTTGCAGCCCTTCACCCGCTCTGTGCTGCTGCTTAGCCGTGGGCGCGAGATGTGGATTGTGACGCAGGCTGAGACGGTGGATGCCTATTTGCCCATTGGTGCCGATTTGCTGCGCACGGGGTATGCTGCCTATGTGATTGAACTGCTGGACCGATTTAGCTACGAGGAGGGCGAAAACCGCTTGCTCTATCGTCTGCTGGTTGAAACGCTTGGCCGCGTGGCGCATGGACGGGATGGATTTGTTGCGGTGCGTTATTACGAACTGCACCTGCTCGATTTGCTCGGTTTTCGTCCGGAACTGACACGCTGTGTGCAGTGTGGTGGGTTGATTCAGCCGCAGGATCAGTTTTTTTCACCGGTGCAAGGTGGGGCGCTTTGCCCGGCATGTGGCAGTCAGGCGGGGGCGCTGCCCATCTCGTTGCTGACGCTCAAATATCTGCGCCATTTGCAACGCAGCACCTGGGCGGTGGTGGAGCAGGCTGGCTTGCCCGAAAACGTTCGAGCAGAGATGGAAGCGCTCTTGGGGCAGTATTGTACCTATTTGCTGGAACGCAGCTTGAATACACCGCGTTTCTTGCGCGAGGTGCGCCAATCCTATCCCAATCAGGGGTGACAGCTTCCCTGACCGCTATCCAGGGTCAGGCCGCTTGTATCTATGTAGCTCCATTCATAGCGCTCCTGGTAGAGGGTGAGGCGCAGCACGCCAAAGCTGTAATCAATGCGGATGCTGCTGTTGGCTGCCGGTTCATTTTCGAGCGGGCGCAGGAATGCACCGCCTGTGCCAACAATGAACTGCCGGATTCCGCCCTCATTGGCATATCCGGAGGGGGTTTGAGGGGCAAAGCGTTCATAGTGATGGTCATGGCCGTTGATGACAATCTCGTTTCCGCTCTCATACAGGAGTTGCCAGAAGGGGTCTATTTGTGGGTTGCCGCCGTGCAGCCCGGAGGAAAAGCGCGGGTGATGCCAGTAGGCCAGGCTGCACAGGTCTGGGTGGGCCTCCAGGTCGGCTTTTAACCAATCATATTGGCGGGTGTCGGGGCCGCAATTTTCTTCATAGACACAGTTGCTATTGAGGACGATGATGTGCCAGCTGCCAAGGTTGTAGCTGTAATAGCCTTCGCCAGATGCCCCGGCCTGTTCGCCAAAATAGGTGTAATAGTTCAGGTCGCCTTTGGCATCGTGATTGCCAATTGCGGGCCGCATCCGGTCCTTAAAGCGCCCCCAATTGGGCTCAAAACAGTTTTGGTATTGTTCCAGTGTGCCTTGCTGGTTGGAATTGTCGCCAGCGGTGAAAATGGTGCCGGGAATTGAGGCGAGTAAATGGGCGGTTTGATCGTCGCGCGACAGGCCGCAAACAGCAATATCACCGGCCCCAACCAGGGTGTAGCCCGTTTCAATCGTTTGGGGCAGGTTGGGGTTTGGCAAGGGCAAGACCGGAGCAGTGGGGGGCAGGCGCTCCGCGCTGGTTGAGGGTGTGCTGGGCGCAGGGGTGTTGCGCTGACAGGAAACGAGGCTGAAGATCAGGATGAAACAGAGGAGGAGAGAGGGGGGCTTGTTCTTCAAAGTGGCTCCGGGCTAATGACAGGTCTGGCTACCCTGATCGGTTTGGGTGGCGCCAGGCTGGGGGATGAATTGCCAATCATACGAGTTGGGGTGCAGGGTGAGTTGCAAAAATCCAAATACGCCCATAATTTGCAGTTCGCCGGTCGGTGGCGGATCGCGCCGCACGCCGCCCAGCTCTGAGCCGCCTGTGCCAACGATAAATTGGCGCATCCCGCGCAGCGGGTCGGGTTGGCCGTTTGGCGTTTGAGGGGCAAACCGTTCGTAGAGGTGGTCGTGACCGTTCAGCACCAGGTCGGCGTTGGCATCATAGAGCAGCTGCCAGGTGGGGCGCAGTTCCTCGGCGCCGCCTTTTTGCGAGGAGCTGAACAGCGGATGATGCCAGTAGGCCAGGGTGCAGGTGTTGGTGTGGGTTGCCAGGTCGTTTTCCAGCCAGGCATATTGCGCCGAGCCAGGGCCACAGCCGCCAATTTCGGCGCAATTGCTGTTCAGGGCAATCACATGCCAGCTTCCAATCTCAAAGCTGTAGTATCCTTGCCCGGGTTCACCGGCGGCGAGGCCAAAGGTTTTGAAGTAGCGTTTGGCATCGGGTTGGTCGTAATCATGGTTGCCGGGCACGGGGTGGAAGCGCTCCATATGATCGCCCCACAGCGGCAGGAAACAAGTGCGATATTGGAAATCGGTGTGTGGGTCATTGATGATGTCGCCCAGTAGCAGGATGGGGCCGGGAAGGTCTTTGAGCATTGCGGCGGTAATGGCTGCGCCGGGCTTGGGGCATTCTGAGATGTCGCCGACGGCCAGTAAATTGTAACTGTGTGGGTCATTGGCGTTGGGTGAGAAGGTGGGAGTGGAGCGAGGACTTGTGCTATCCAGGCCATTGAACAGCAGCCAGGCAGAAAAACCCAGCAGCAGGGTTGCGAGGAGAATGAAAATTGGTTTTTGAGAGCTTCTTTTCATCCAGTTAACGGCGTGTGCGTAGCCCAATGAGGATCAGAAGCAGCCCCAGCCCGGCGATGCCGGCAATGATTGCGCCAAAAGGGAATTCAGTTGTTGGGCGTGGGGCAGGTTGTGCGGTGGGTGAGCTGGAGAGTGTCGCGGTGGGGGTGGGAGGCGGGCGGGTGGGCGAGGGGCGGGGTGTTTGGCTGGGCGAGTCTGGGGGTGGGGGGCTGAGGGCAGGTGTGGAGGGGCTTGTAGCAGTCAGCCCGACTTGTTCTGGCTGGACGAGCGGGGTGGGCAGGAGCAGTTTTTGTCCGTTATAGATGAGCGGGTTATCAAGGGAGATGCCGTTGAGGCGGGCGATGTCGGCAATGTGCGTATCGTAGGCCAGGGCAATGCTCCACAAGGATTGTCCAGCGCGTACGGTATGCGTCCATGCCTCACCGGCGGCAGGCGGCGTGCTGGTTTGCACCGGGTAGACGATTTGCGAGACCCACAGGGTCGCCATGGCGTTGGGATCTTGGGTGGCGGCGAATGCTGTTGGGGCGACATAATCGCCATTCACGGTGTAGGCGGCATGGAGAATATAATAGACCGAGCCATCATATTCGGCAATTCCGGCCCCAATGTGACGATAGTTGGGGTTGACGGCAGGGATCATGTGCGCATCATCCGACCAGACTTGCAGCAAAAAGTCGAACGACATGGGGCCAATGGCAAAGTTTTCGGTGGCCCAGGCCTGTTGTCCATTGCCATATCCGGCAGCCATCACCCGTCCACGCACATTGCCGATATGATCCGTCATGTGGTAGAGCGCCATCAGGTCGGCGGTTTCTTGTGCGGTTTGCATCAGGATCGGGTCTACGACCAGCGGGCGCAGGCCGCGCGCCACGCGCATCTGGTTATAGGCATTGATGATGCGGTCGGGGGTGATGTCGTCTTGTGCGTGGGCTGTCGGTTGGGGCAGGGCAAAGCAGAGCAACCCCAAAAGGCAGAGCAAAAGAAGCAATCGTTTCATGCTCTCATTATAACTGGTTTTGTGGTTCCAAATCTTGTTATGAATAAGGTGCGAAGAAAAAGCAAGCAAGGTAGTAGAGAATACCGGAGGCAAGGTGCAGCCCGTAGGCCAGGCGGGGCGTCCAGCCGGGGCGGGTGAAGGCCGGACGAATTGAAACGGCGAATAAGATCAGCAGTGCAGTTTGGGCGCCCCAGCGAAAATTGCCGTGATACAAACGGTCACCGCTTTCGGCCACCAGGTAGAGTTGGGCAGCGCTAATGAAGAAGACGATCCAGGCCAGTTGCAGGACAGGGTTGGAACGAGTTTGGCGGTCTGTGGCACACCACACAACCAGCGGGAAGAGGATCGAGAGCAGGAATTTTAACAACAGGTGGTCGGAAAAAGCTGCCTCCACCTGAAAAGGGGCCAGGATGAAGCCGGATGGGTCTGCTTCTGGAATGAGGTAGGCTATTGCCATTTGTGTGGCCAGGCTGCCTGCGCCCGGCAGAATGCAGCCAAAGAGCAGCAGCCGCCAGTGGATGGGGCGTTTTCGAGCGTAGAACCAGATGCCCAACAGGAAGATGGCGGGGAGGAGGGCCAGTGTGTAGTTGGGTTTGATCCAGGTTGTGAACAGGGTCAGGCTGGCGGCGGCGATTGTTTTCCAGGGGCTGTTTTTCGCGTCTACAAATGCATTGCTGACCAGCAGAAAGAGCAAAAGGGCCCAGGGTTTGAGGAGCTGAACGGTGGGGTTGTGGTAGTTGGCGAGGCCGATGTAGCCGAAATAGAGCTGACCATCGGCAAAAAGCAGCCCTGACACCGGGGCAAGGAAAGGTAGACTGAGCGCCAGCCCAAAACGCAACGCTGGTCGAAGGTTCGTCCACCACTGGTAGAGAATTACCGAGAGCAGCACATTGCTGGCAGTCATCAGCAGGATGGTTGCGTCCCAGAGGTTAATCTGGCTGCGCGAAATCCATACCATTCCACCGAGCAAGAGTTGGAAGATGGGATGGGCCAAAATGTAGCTTGGGATATGCTCTTGGGTGAGGATTGCCTGTGCGAAAACGATGTGCGAGCCATAGTCCTGGTCAGCAGGCAGCATGACCCGTCGCCAAAAAATGGCTGTGCTAAACAGGGCGCTTGTGATGATGAGGATGAACAAGGCGCCAGCACGTGAGAAAAGGCGAGCGGCAGGTTTTGGGGTCTTCAACGCGATGATTATACCTTAATCCTGCGCCGGATAGGACGGGTGATGATGGTATAATGATGACCTGCTATCTTCGATTTCTCTGCGTGGAGTGTGTATGAGTCAACCGTTGGATTTTCAAACGATCATTTTTAGCCTGCAGCGCTTTTGGGCCGAGCAAGGTTGTCTGATCTGGCAGCCTTACTATTCACAGGTGGGGGCAGGGACGATGAACCCATCCACCATTCTGCGCGTTCTGGGCCCCGAGCCATGGCACGTGGCCTATGTTGAGCCTTCGGTGCGCCCGGACGATGGCCGGTATGGTGAAAACCCCTATCGCCTGCAACAGCATTATCAGTTTCAGGTCATCCTCAAGCCCGATCCAGGCGATCCGCAGGAGCGTTACCTGCGTTCGTTGATGGCCCTGGGCATTGACCCGGCGCAGCACGACATTCGCTTTGTGGAAGATAACTGGGAGTCGCCGGCCCTGGGTGCCTGGGGGCTGGGCTGGGAAGTGTGGCTGGATGGTCAGGAAATTACGCAGTTCACCTATTTCCAACAGGCGGGCGGGATGGCGCTGGACCCGGTTTCGGTTGAGATTACCTATGGCCTGGAGCGCATCGCGATGGTTTTGCAGCGTGTGCGCAATTTTCGCGACATTCGTTGGAGTCCTGAGCGTAGCTATGGCGATGTGAACTTGCAGGGTGAGTATGAGCATAGCAAGTATTACTTTGAGGCGGCGGATGTGGAGCGCGTGCGGCAGATGTATCATCTGTTTGAGGCAGAGGCCGAAGCCGCGCTGGAACAGGGGCTGGTTCTTCCGGCGCATGATTATGTGTTGAAGTGTTCGCACGCTTTCAATGTGCTGGATACGCGCGGCGCAGTGGGCGTGACCGAGCGGCAGGCGCTCTTTTCGCGAATGCGTGACCTTTCGCGCCGTGTGGCTGAAGCTTATGTGGCGCAGCGGCAGGCGTTGGAATTTCCCTGGATGGCGATCGCGGCGGTGGATGCCCCCGTCGCAGCCGGGCAATTGCTCGCAGCGCCAGCACAGGCAGCCGATTTCTTGCTCGAAATTGGCGTGGAAGAATTGCCAGCAGCCGATTTGGAGATGGCTTTGGGACAGCTGCGCACACGGGTGCCGGCCTTGTTGGAGGAACTGCGCCTGGAACATGGCGCGGTGCGCGTGTTTGGCACGCCGCGCCGCCTGGTGGTGGCGGTGGCGGAACTTTCGCCGACACAACCCGACCGCACACAGGTTGTTAAAGGTCCGCCGGCAGAGCGTGCTTTCGATGCTGATGGCCGTCCAACCAGGGCGGCAGAGGGGTTTGCGCGCGGCAAGGGCCTATCTGTGACCGATTTGCAGGTTGTGGAGATGGATGGCGGGCGCTATGTGGCGGCAATGGTGGAAGAACGCGGGCGTCCGGCGGCGGAGGTGTTGCTGGAGGCGCTGCCGGGGTTGGTGGCCGGGCTGCGTTTCGATAAGGTGATGCGCTGGAATAACAGCGGGGTGGCCTTCTCGCGTCCCATTCGGTGGCTGTTGGCGCTGTTGGGTGAGACGGTGCTGCCCTTCCGTTACGCTGGTTTGCAGGCTGCTGGTTGCACGCGCAGCCGCCGCTTTTACGAACCAGAGACGCTGCCTGTTTCCTCGTCGCAGGCCTATTTTGAGGCATTGCGGGCCCAGGGTGTGCTGCTTGATGCGGCAGAACGTCGGGCGGTGATTGCGGAGCAGGTTCGGCAGCAAATTCTTGCCGCAGATGGCGACCCGCAGCGGATGGATGAGGGTTTGCTGGACGAGGTGACCAACCTGGTGGAGGCGCCGCAGGCATTGACGGGTTCGTTCGATGCAGTGCATTTACGCCTGCCGCCGGAGGTCTTGGTTTCGGTGATGAAAAAACATCAGCGCTATTTTCCGGTCTTTGCTTCCGATGGCAGCTTGCGCCCGCGCTTTGTCGTGGTACGCAATGGGGATGACCGTTTTCTGGATGTGGTGGCAGATGGCAACGAGCAGGTTGTCCGCGCCCGGTTTGCCGATGCGGCCTTTTTCATTCAAGAAGATTCTCAGCACAAGTTGGAAGATTTCTTGCCGCGCCTGGGGACGCTGACCTTCCAGTTCAAGCTTGGTTCCATGCTGGATAAGACGCAGCGCATTGAGCGCCTGGTGCCAGCGCTGGCCGGGCTGTTGGGCGTCAGCGAGGCCGAACTGGCCGTGGCACAACGGGCTGCGCATTTGTGCAAGGCTGACCTGGTGACGCATATGGTGGTTGAGATGACCTCGCTGCAAGGGGTGATTGGCCGCTTCTACGCCTTGAACAGCGGTGAAAGCCCGGCGGTGGCGCAGGCGATTGCGGAACACTATCTGCCGCGCTTTGCGGGTGATGACCTGCCGCATGGGCAGGCCGGGTTGCTGATTGGTCTGGCGGACCGGCTCGATTCGTTGTCTGGCCTGTTTGCGGCTGGGCTGGCACCTAGCGGGGCCAAGGACCCCTTTGCTCAGCGCCGTGCAGCCTTGGCGCTGGTGCAGATGTTGATTGGCTGTGAGCTGGATTTTGACCTGCGGGCTGGTTTGGAATTGGCTGCTGCCGGGCTGCCGATTGTGGCAACACCAGAAAGTAAGGCGGCCTGTTTGGAGTTCATTGCCGGACGCCTGCAAAGCTATTTGCTGGAGCAGGGCGCACGCTATGATGTGGTTGCAGCTGTGTTGGCAGTTCAAGCACACAACCCGTCCGGAGCAGCGGGCGCGGTTCATGCGCTGGCGGGCTGGATGGCGCGCCCTGATTGGGCAACCATCCTGCCGACGTATGCGCGTTGTGTGCGCATCACCCGTGATCAGAAACAGCGCTTTGAGGTGCAGGCGCAATACTGCGTGGAAACAGCAGAGATGGACCTGCTGCACGCCTTGCAGGTGGCCGAAACGGTTGCCCGGCGGCCTGGTGCAATGGATGATTTCTTCGGCGTGTTTCTGCCCATTATGCCGGTCATTCAGCGCTTCTTCGAGGCTGTGCTGGTGATGGCGGAAGATCCGCATGTGCGCGCCAATCGGCTCGGTTTGCTACAGCGCGTGGCTGCACTGGCAGATGGGGTGGCCGATTTTTCAAAGCTAGAAGGTTTTTAGACACCAAAACAAAAACGGGGCGCCGCAAAAGGCGCCCCGCCGATTTAAGGCCGAGCGTGTAGTACGGCTTCGAGTGCCCCGCCGCCAATGGCAAGCGCCTTGTCGGAGACTGTGTGACAATAGGCCGGATTGCTGCGTGGGTCTACATCGGCCAACTTCACCTGGGCAGGCAGGTGCAAACCAGGGTGAATCAGGCCGCGCAGCACGCCGCTGATGCGACTGATGACCGGCGTTTCATCTACCCAGGCAATGGTTTGCCCCAGGCTGATGCGGTCACCAATTTGCAGTGAACTGGTGACAACCCCGGCACAGGGTGAATAGAGTACCCGTTCTGAGCGCAGGCCGCTCATTTCGCCCGGGGTACCCGTATCGGCCTCGGCACAGCCCTGCCAGAGGACGCGCCCCAAAAAATGGCCGCGATTGGTCTCGATGATTGCATCTGCATCCTGTCCGGCGTAAAACCCGGGCCCCAGCGCCAGGACAAGGGGTGCCAGGCCGCGGCGAATGCCCAAATTGCGTTTTGCCATGCGCGCGTCAATCAGCACGGCGGCTTGTTGCACCTCAAGGCTGCTGGCCGTCTCATCCACCAGGACGGGTAAATGGCCGGCGGCCCAGAGCTGAGGGATGGCAGTGGGGTCTTCCAGGCGCTGGGCGGTGATTTCTTCGACCCGGGTTTGTCCGTTGTAGATGGCCTCGCTGAAAGAAACGGTGCGGCGAATGGCGAGTGGCTTTGGCAGGTCGGTCATCCAGACTGGGAAACCAGCCCGCCACAAACGCAATGCCACGCCGCTGGCGAGTTCACCGGCGCCAAGAATACAAATGGGGTTGTTGGGGAATTTCATCTTTTGGGTGATTATACCTGAAAAATGGGCTGATTTTCCGCCACCCTGAGCAGGTAACAGCAAGAGGCGACGATGGGATTGCGCGTTAGCCACCCTGAGCAGGTAACAGCAAGAGGCGACGATGGGATTGCGCGTTAGCCGCCCTGAGCAGACAACAGCAAGAGGCGACGATGGGATTGCGCGTTAGCCGCCCTGAGCAGACAACAGCAAGAGGCGACGATGGGATTGCGCGTTAGCCACCCTGA